>HF992495.1:41490-86300 GCA_000433455.1 Mycoplasma sp. CAG:877
TATGTAATATTAGAAGGAAGAGTTAGGAAGAGTCATTATATTGAGTTGATGATTGATAGTAGGAAGCTTGATATTTTATATAAAAATAGATCAGTTTATATAGATGATAAAAAATATAAATTTAGTATTTCTGATATTACTAAGGATGTACTTACAAATAAAAAAACTAAATATAGTTTAGTTTTGATTGAGGTTAAGTATGAAGGTTATGATAATGATTATTTACGTTTAGTTTTTAATGATAAGAAAATTAGTTTGAGTGAAATATTTAAAATTATATGGGAAGGTGATTGATATAGAGTGTGTTAATAATAATGATTTAAAAAAAATAACAGGAGGAATATCTGCTCTTGGAATGATTGGAATAGCGGCTTTAATAATATTCATTTCAGGAGTGATAGAAGGAATTACTAATCCAGGGGGGTGTGATAATAGATGTTAGTAAGTAGTGATAGTGATTTAAAAAATGTAACAGGGGGAGGGACTCTTTCTGGGACAGTTGCGAATGCATTTGTTAAAATTATAGAATTATTGTATGAAGCTGGTAAGGGAGTAGGATCTTCAATTAGAAGAATTGGAGAAGGAAAGTTATGTCCTTTAGAGTAGTTTTTCATAAATATAAAAATATAATTCTAATAATATTAGGTATTTTTTCACTACCTTTAGTATATCTTTGTATTAGATTTATATATGATTTGGGAGTTGATATTGGGTCAAATTTGCGATATTTGTTGAAATTTGGACATTTTTGTTAAAAATTCCTAAAAACTTGTTGAAAAACAAAAGAAGTTTTGTTATAATTCATGGTAGTTAAAAACGAAGGGAGGGATAATGATGGCAACTAAAGTAACTGTTAGAGGTAATTTGGACCAAGCTCTAAGAAAGTTCAAGCAAAAAGTGGCAAGAGATGGTGTCCCTTCAGAATGTAGAAAAAGAGAAGCTTATGATAAACCAGGTGTTAGAAGAAGAGCTGCTAAAAAAGAAGGAATTAAAAATTCTCAAAAGAGAAACCGTGCTAACAATAGAGATTATTAATCTCTATTTTTTTTAAATATAATATGGTATAATTAGACAAGGAGATGATTTTATGGTAGAAAAATTAAAAAATGATATGATTGATGCCATGAAAAATAAAGAAAAAGAAAGATTAACTGTTATTAGAATGGTTAAAGCTGGAATGGATCAAGAACATATCGATCGTAAGAGAGAGATTAATGATGAATTATTAACTGAAGTAGTTCAAAGACAAATTAAAATGAGAAAAGAATCAATTACAGAATTTGAAAAGGGAGGACGTAATGATTTAATAGAAAAAACACAAAAAGAAATTAAAATATTAGAAGAGTATTTACCAGAACAATTAAGTTTAGAAGAAGTAAATAAAGCAATTGATGAGATATTTGCAGAAGTTAAACCAGAAGGAATCAAAGATATGGGTAAAGTAATGAAAGAAGCAAATGCTAAACTTAAAGGTAAAACTGATATGAAAACAGTTAGTGAAATAATTAAAGGAAAATTAGGATAGAAGTGCTTTTGCATTTCTTTTATTTTGTCTAAAAACATATACTTTTATAGGTGAAGAGTATTATGTTTGAAAGAGTAAAGGAATATATAAAAGATGATGAATTTAGATTAGTTCTTTTTAGTGATAGAGTTTATATTACTAATTATTTGGAAATACTAACATTAAATAATAAGAGAATATCTATTAATAATGGGAATAACTTAATAGTTATTAAGGGAGAAGATTTAGTACTTAATAAATTATTAGATAAAGAAATATTAATTACGGGGAAGATTTTAACTATTGAGGAGTTATATGATTAAAAGATATAGGCTTATTGTTAGAGGGAAGAATCCTAGTTATTTTGTTAAGAAATTAATTAGAAATAGGATTAATATATATGACTTAGTAGAGAAACGTAAATATATTTATGTAGTAGTTGATGAAGAAGGATTAGAAAAAGTAGGTAAGATTAAGACTAGTTACAAAATAGATATTGTTAATAGATATGGATTGGCTAAGATTGAATATTTATTTAAGAAGTACTTAGTATTTTTTATTTGTTTAGGTATTGGAGTAATTGTTAATATAATACTTAGTAGGGTTATATTTGATGTAGAAGTTATACATAGTAATCCTTACATTAGAGAGATTGTTTATAATGATTTAGAGAAGTATGGGATTAGGAAATATAATTTTAAAGTTAGTTTTTTAGAGAAAGAAAAAATAGTTAGTAAGATATTGGAGGAAGAAGATAATGACATTGAATGGTTAGAGATAGAAGAAGTTGGAACTAAGTATGTAGTTAGAGTTGAACAGAGAAAGAAGAATAAGGATAGTAGTGAATGTATAAGAAGAAATGTTGTTGCTAAAAAGGATGCTATGATACTATCGATTGAGGCTGAAGAAGGAGAAATAGTTAAGAAAAAGTTAGATTATGTTAAAAAAGGTGATGTTTTAATATCTGGAATTATTCATAATAAAGAAGATATTGTTAAACAGAAATGTGCAACTGGGAAGGTATATGGCGAAGTCTGGTATAAAGTGTTTTTAGAAATGCCTATTAAATATAGAGAAGAAAATGTAACTGGTAAAGTAAAAAGACAGTTAGAGTTAGAGTTTCTTGGTAATAAATATACACTTTTTTCGAAATTTAAAACTTATAAGAGAGAGTCTTTTTCTTTAGTTGATTTGATGATATTACCAATTAGAATAAACTTTTCTAGTTATTTAGAAACTAATGTTATAGAGAAGAATTATACACTTGATAATGTAGTAGATGATGCTTTGGCTATTGCAACTACAAAGTTAAATAATAAAATAGGTAGTGATAGTGAGATAGTAGGGAAAAAAGTTTTGAAAAAGTATCAAAAAAATAGTAAAATAATAGTAGAAGTGTTTTTTAAAGTAAAAGAAGATATTACTGATTACTTAGAATATAGTGAAGTTATACCAGGAGAGTGATACTAGTGTTAGAACCAATTTCAAATACATTACATGGAGTTATAGCTATTACTTGGCCAATGGTTTTGATTTCGTGTGTTGTTATAGCGAGTTTAAGAATTAGTTATTTAATTAAGAATAAGAAAAAGTTTGTAATATATAAAGAATTATTAAGCCTAGCATTCTTAATATATATCATGTGTTTATTCCAAGTAGTTACTTTTCAAGATGATGTTAGTTGGTCTAGTAATAATTTTATTCCTTTTAAAGAAATATTGCGTTATAATATGGGCAGTCGTTTATTTTTTAAGAACGTAGTTGGAAATATGGTTATGTTTTTACCTTATGGATTTTTTGTTAGTTACTATTTAGATAATAAAAAATTATTGGTACCATTTATATTGACTGCTATTACTTCTATTTCTATTGAAACAGTGCAATTAGTTATTGGAAGAGTATTTGATGTTGATGATATTATATTAAATATGTTAGGTGGTACTATTGGATTTTATATTTATCATATAGTAGATTTATTTGGAGATAGGTTTCCGAAAGTTTTAAAGAATGAATGGTTTTTAAATATACTTTCTATATTACTTTTAGGTGGTGTAGTATTTATAGTATTGTTTTAGGAGGTTGTTATGAGTAATGTTTGTATTTTTAACCAGACTGATAGAGAAATAGAGGAATTAGAAACAGTAGAAAAGGTATTGCTTAGTGCAATTGAAAAGGAAAAGTTAGTTGATACTTCTTTTAATTTGATTATAGTTGATAATAATTATATTCATGAGTTAAATAAGAATTATAGACATATTGATAGAGAAACTGATGTTATTACGTTTGCTTTGGAAGATGAAGATAGTATTGTTATGCCAACTGAGGAGAGAGTTTTAGGAGATATATATATTTCTATAGATAAAGCTATTGCACAGGCAGAGGAGTATGGTCATTCACTTCTAAGAGAACTTTCTTTTTTAGCAGTACATGGTTTTTATCATTTACTTGGTTATGATCATATGACTAAGGAAGATGAAGAAGTTATGTTTGCTAAACAAGAGGAGGTATTGAGTAGTTATGGTATCACGAGATAAGATTAAAATTAAGAAATTAAAACTTGATAAGAAGAGATTAACTAATAGTTTTAAATATGCTTTTGAAGGTATTTTACAGGCATACGTTGGAGAACAAAATTTAAAGATACATACGGTTATTGCTGTTTTAGTTATAATATTTGGATTTATTTTAAAGATTAGTTATACAGAATGGTTAGTTTGTTTAGTACTTATTGGATTGGTACTTATGGCTGAGTTTTTTAATACTTCAATTGAGTATTTAGTAGATTTAGTATCACCAGAGATTCATCCTTTAGCAAAAGCTACAAAAGATACAGCAAGTGCTGGGGTATTAATGATGGCAATTATTTCAGCTATTATAGGACTTATTATATTTGTACCTAAATTAATTAGTTTTATTGGAGGGTTATTATGAAAGATAAACTATTAGAATTGCAAAAGAATAGTTATGCACCTTACTCAAACTTTCATGTTTCAGCAATTGTTGTAATGAATGATGGAGTAGAATTTAGAGGAGTAAATGTAGAAAATGCTAGTTATGGAGCGGCTATTTGTGCAGAGAGAAGTGCGATAGTATCTGCTATTAGTGCTGGGTATAAAAAGGGTGACTTTAAAGAGTTAAATGTAATGGTATCATCAGGTGAAGTTGGTATGCCTTGTTTTATATGTAGACAAGTAATTTCAGAGTTTTTTGATAAAGATGCCACTGTTAGATGTTTTGCAACTACTGGAGAATATAAGGAATATACTGTAGAAGAGATTTGTCCTTATCCATTTGGAAGTGATGATTTAAAATGAAATGTGGATTTGTTAGTTTAGTAGGAAGACCAAATGTTGGTAAAAGTACATTACTTAATAGTATTTTAGGAATGAAATTAGCTATTACTTCTAATGTGTCTGGTACTACTAGAAATATAATAGAGGGAATTTATAATGATGATGAGTCGCAAATAATATTTGTAGATACTCCAGGTATTCATAAACCTAGTAATAAGTTAGGTACTTTGATGAATAAAAAGGCTTATACTTATACTGAAGGAGTAGACGTTATTTTATTTTTGATAGATATTTCTAAAGGATTTGGTAAGGGAGATCAATTTATCTTAGATAGAATAAAAGAAAAAGATGCTAATGTGTTCTTATTACTAAATAAAATTGATTTAGTTAAAGATAAGAAAGTATTGTTAGAAAGAATCAATGAATTAAAAGAGTTATATGACTTTAAAGAGATTATTCCAATATCTGCAATGAAGAATGATAATGTTTCAGTACTAATTGAGTGTATAAAGAAATATTTACCAGAGATGGGTGCAATATATTCAGAGGATGATCTTACTAATGTAACAACAAAGTTTATTATGGGGGAATTTGTAAGAGAGAAGATATTAGAACTTACTCATGATGAGATTCCACATACAGTTACTTGTTACGTTGAGAACTATGAAGAAGATGAAAAGACTGTTCATATACAAGTGTTAGTAGTTGTTGATAGAGATAATATAAAGAAGATTATTATTGGAAAGAATGGACAAATGCTAAAAGAAATTGGTACTAGAGCAAGACTTGATATGGAGAAGTTTTTAGGTAAGAAAGTATTTTTAGAGACTTATGTTAAAACTTTAAAGAATTGGCGAGATCAAGAAAAATACTTTTTAGAATTAGGATTAAAAGAAGAAGATATTTAAAATTTGTATAAGAAATATTAAAAATCATCACTATATTAATAGAGGTGATTTTTATGGATAAGATACTTTGGGATTTATTTAGAAAAACTGGAGATATAAAGTATTATAATTTGTTACAACAAGTAAAGAAGAAGTGATTAATTTTGAAGATAGAGAGTTTTGAAGGAATTGTTTTAAGTGAGACTAATTATAGTGAGTCTAGTAAGATACTTAATGTTTTAACAGATAAGTATGGACTTATTGGGATTATGTCTAAAGGATGTAGAAATATTAAGAGTAAACTTAGAGGAGTTAGTAGAAAGTTAGTTTATGGTACTTTTCATGTTTACTATAAAGAAAATGGCTTATCAACTTTGATTACTGTTGATTTGATTAATTCTTATTCGAAGATACTTATGGATTTAGAGAGAGTTAGTTATGCATCTTTTATGATAGATTTAGTTTTACAAGTAGTTAAACAAAATGATGATGTGGAGATTTTTCCTTTACTTAGAGACTCTTTAAATAAATTAGAAGAGGGATTTAGTCCGATTGTACTTACAAATATTTTAGAGTTAAAGTTACTAGATTTTTTAGGAGTTAAACCTTATATAGATTGTTGTAGTAAGTGTGGTAGTGATAAAGGTATTGTTACTTTAAATGTAGATTCTTTTGGATATATTTGTAGAAATTGTTATAGTAATGAGGGACTTGTTAGTGATAAGACTATTAAGATGATTAGATTGTATTATTATGTAGATATTAAAAATATTAGTAAGTTAGAAGTATCAGCTTTAGTTACTAAGGAAATTAATCAGTTTTTAGATGGGTACTATGAAAAGTATACGGGATTATATTTGAAAAGTAAGGATTTTATAAAAAAAATTAATCAACTTAATTGTTAGTTATTGACTTTTTTTAGTGATATGAGTATATTATGTTTATATGTGTGATGATGAGCGTGGAAAACTCGGAGCAGTATAGTATTAGAGATGATTCTTCTGGAATAAGTAAGGTGGAACCGCGGATTTATATTCGTCCTTATGATATTCTGGAAGTTTTTTATTTGGAGGGTGATAATTACATGAAGATTATAGGTTCTAAGTATTTAGAGAAAAATGATTACAGTAATATAGCTATTAACGCTAATGAGATTATTGTTAGAAAGAATAAAGGCAAATATAAGACTATGAATTTGAGTAATAGTTTTATAGGAGGATTAAAAACATTAGAAGATGAGGGGAAGATTAATTCAATTATTGATTACTTTTTAGATTATCATAAAGTTAATATTGTTGGAAAAAATACATTACATGGTGTTTCATATGTAGTTGATAGTTCTGATGGTACTAGTCTTTGTATTAATAGACCTATTAGTGATAATCAAGTAGATAAGATATATGCAAAGTATGAGAAAGATAGATGGGATTTTGTATTTAGTAGAAATTTCTATGAATATGGGCCTGTATTTCTTACGACAGCTGGTTCAACTGGATATATGGAATCTGGATATATAGAAGATGATAGAAGTTGTAGATTTTACTTAGAAACTGTTAATGGAAAGATTACAGATAGGGAAAAAGAATTTTTAATTGATATATTTAGTCCTATGCTTAGTGAAGGAGAAGTTGCAGTTGGAAGAGAAGAAGAAGAATCTAATCTTATTAATGTAACTTTCTTAAGAAAAAGTGAAGAGATATGTGAGTATGTTGATTATGGAGCTCCTAGAGTTAGAGTTACACCAGAAGTGTTACCAGTACTTGAAACTTTAGTAGTTTCTCATAATGAAGATGCTAAAAATAGAGAAAATGATAAAGGTAGACCAAAACAGTTAAGAATGGAGGAATTAAAATGGAAAAATTAACTATGGAAAAATTGGTTGCTTACTGTAAACAGTATGGATTTATATTTCAAGGAAGTGAAATATATGGAGGTCTTGCAAATACTTGGGATTATGGTCCATTAGGTAAGGAATTAAAAGAAAATATTAAGAGATGTTGGTGGAAAAGATTTATTCAAGAAAATAGATATAACTATGGACTTGATGCCGCTATATTAATGAATCCTGAAGTTTGGGTTGCGTCAGGTCATGTTGCAAGTTTTGCAGATCCATTAATTGATTGCAAGAAGTGTAAGACAAGACATAGAGCAGATAAACTTATAGAAGAATTTACTCACGGAGCAGAAACTGGTGATGGTTGGAGCAATGAGAAGTTGGAAGCATATATTAGAGATAATAATATAGTTTGTCCAAATTGTGGTAAGAGTGATTTTACTCCTATTAGACAATTTAACTTATTATTTGAGACTCATATGGGTGTTACAGATGATGCTAAAAGTAAGGTTTATTTACGCGGTGAGACTGCTCAAGGTATATTTGTTAACTTTAATAATGTTTGCCGTTCTATGCGTGCTAAAGTTCCATTTGGTATAGGACAAACTGGTAAGTCATTTAGAAATGAAATAACTCCAGGTAACTTTATTTTTAGAACTCGTGAATTTGAGCAAATGGAATTAGAATTTTTCTGTAAACCAGGTACTGATTTAGAATGGTTTAGTTATTGGAAACAATATTGTTTAAATTTCTTAGAGGATTTAGGTCTTAAAGCAGAGAATTTAAGATATAGAGATCATGAAAAGGAAGAGTTATCTTTCTATAGTAAAGCTACTACTGATGTTGAATACAACTACCCAATGGGATGGGGAGAATTATGGGGTATTGCTGATAGAACTGATTATGATTTATCTGTTCATGAAAAACATTCTAAGACAGATTTAAAATATCTTGATCCAGAAACAAATGAAAAGTATTTACCATATGTTATCGAGCCATCTGTTGGAGTTGATAGATTATTACTTGCAATACTTGTTGATGCTTATCATGAAGAAGAATTAGAAAATGATACTCGTGAGGTTTTAAAAATTAATCCAGCTTTAGCTCCATATAAAGTTTCAGTATTACCACTTGCTAAAAAGTATCATAGTGAAAAAGCTAATGAAGTTTATAATATGCTTGCTAAGAACTTTATGACTAGTTATGATGAGTCTGGTTCTATTGGTAAGAGATATAGAAGAGCAGATGCTTGTGGTACACCTTTCTGTGTTACTATAGATGAAGAAACAATAAATAATAATACAGTTACTGTAAGAGATAGAGATACTATGGAACAAGTTACATTAAAACTAGATGAATTAGTTGATTATATAGAAGAAAGGGTTCGTTTTTAGAATCCTTTTTTTCTTGAAATTTTATTTAAATTCTGGTATAATATGTAACTGACTTGTAGAGGGGTGTTAGTATGAATGATATTATACTAGAAAAAGTTAAATGTCCATTTGTAGAAGATATTCATGGATTTACTAAAAGATATGCTGGTAATTCTTGGATGGATATATATGGAATTAACTATCGATTGAGTTGTGAGAATGGTAGTACTTTAGTTATTACTAGTCCGGAAAATAATCAATTAATTCCAGATACGATAATTGAGCATATTAATGCGTTACCTGATGGCATTAGAGTTGTTTTTAATTTGACTCGTGAATTTAATGTGACTGGGTTAAATTTATTATTGGAATATTTTGCTAGAAAAGAATGTAATAAACCAGTAGTTATAGATGTTACATATATGCAATTTGGTATGAATGAATTTATTCCATTGGAAAATTTACCAATGAATGTTAAAGTATCTAATACAGCAGCAATGGGTGTTCGTTATTATGGAGAGAATTCTTTTGATTGGTGGTTACTTAGAAGAGGAGAAGAATATTTTAATAAAGTTATAGATAAGTTAGATAATAGATCTAAAATAAGAGCTTTAGATTTACAAGGAATTGTATTAGAGTTTTATACGAAATATGGTGATGCTTTAGAAACTATGTCTGATAGAGAAAAATGTGATTTTGTATTTAAACATCTTCGAAAAACTACGTCATTTGCTGGTAGTGTAATGATTGCTGGGGAAGAGAGACCTAAGTGTCCGGAACATAGTGATCCGATTAAAACATATCAAAGTGGAAAAGGTGTATGTACGGGAAGGTCTAATCTTTTTAAAGTTTTATTAAGTAATAGATATTTAGGAATGCAGTGCTATTTAGTATCTGGTAATCATGGTTCTACTGGGCATCAATGGGCTGAGGTTTATTTTAAAGATGGTACTAGGTTATATTATGATCTTAATTTGTCTTTGAATGGTAGTGAAAAATTAAGTGGTAGTTATTCTGATATTAATCATTTTGATTATATAAGAAATCATCATAATACTTCTGATGTTTCTTCTTTACCTAGACGTATTCGTGATGAGGAAGTTATTTCTAAAGATGTACCACCGTTACCAGCTAGAAGAATACCACCATTACCACCTAGAAGAGTACCACCATTACCACCTAGAAAAAAGTAAGAGAGAGGATTAATAATAATGAGTTTAAAAATTATAGATGTAGGAAATCAATTTGGAACTATGAATATGTCTTCTATTAGTTCTGAAAATTTAAGTAAGTTAGATAGATTTTATTTATATGCTGCATATGGTGTACTTGTTGATTGTGATGAAAAACTAAGTGCAGAAGTTAGAAAAATTATTTTTGATAGACATAGAATGGCTATGGCTTCGCATTATGATTTTGATGCTTGTAAGATTTTTATTGCTGATCAAAAAAATAAGGATGGTAGTAGTTTTGAGATTACACGTGAGTTTGTTGAGGCTAATCCTGATGGCTGGATGGCTTCGATTCCAGAGGATATTTTAATTACTACTGATAAAGTACCTGGTGTTGTTATTGGACATCCAATAGCAGATTGTCCTGTTGTTATGGCAGCCGATTTAAGAAAGGGAGCTGTTGCGATTGCTCATTGTAGTGCTGAACTTATTGATAAGAAGATGCCTATGATGGTAGTTGATGCTTTACAAAGAGCATATGATAGTAAGGATGATGATATTGTTACTTATATTAGTGCTTGTGCTGGTAGTGATTGGTCATATGATACATATCCTAGATGGGCAACTGATAGAAAGTTATGGGATGGAGCTATTACAGAAGAAAATGGTGTATTTAAAATTAATATGCGTCAAGTAATAGAAAATGAACTTTTAGAGAGAAATATTCATATTATGGAATTTAATATGGATGATACAAGAACAAATCCTGGATATTACTCTAATAGTATGGCTAGTCCTAATGGTGGTAATGATTCTACTAAAGCTGGAAGAAACTTTGCAGGAGTATTTTTCAAGCCAAAAGAGAAGGAAAAAGTTAAATTTAAGGAAAAATAAGCAAAAATATTGAAAAAACATTACAAAAACGTAAAAAAACGTTGACATATAAGGCAATTATGCATATAATTGTACTAGTCGAGAAAAAAGGAAAGAGATTTATATCCACCTGATTTGCTAAATATGCGAATAGGTCAAATGCCAATGATAAATTAAAATATTATTATTTTGGTTTTTGGAGTGGGTATAGATTCTATATCCACTTTTCTTATTATATTGGAGGTGTTTTTTATCGCAAACAATAAGAATAACATGTTGATTAACGATCAAATTAAAGTTAAGGAAGTATTAGTTATTGGTCCTAATGGGGAACAAGTTGGAATTAAGTCAATTCAAGATGCTTTAACACTTGCTTCATATGCTGCACTAGACTTAGTACTAATTAGTCCTAATGCTAACCCACCTGTTTGTAAAGTAATGGATTATAATAAGTTCCGTTATGAAAAACAAAAAAAGGAAAAGGAAGCATTAAAGAAACAAAAAGCCAATATGTCTGAGTTAAAAGAATATCGTTTATCACCAGTTATCGATGTAGGTGATTTTGAAACTAAACTTCGTAATGCTTCTAAGTATTTAGAAAAAGGTGACAGAATCAAACTTACGATTCGTTTCAAAGGAAGACAACTTGCTCATACTGAGTTAGGAAAAGAAGTACTTGAACGTTTTGCATCTCGAGTTAGTGATTATGCGGATATAGAGCAAAAACCTAAGTTAGACGGAAAAACTATGACTATGTTATTAGTACCAAAAAAAGATAAATAATAGGAGGAAATAATATGCCAAAAATTAAAACACATAGTGGATTAAAGAAAGTTTTAAACAAACGTAAAAATGATTATAAAATTGGAAAACCTGGTAGTATTCATAATACTGGTTACAAATCAGCAAGTTATAACAGAGCTTGTAGAAAGGGTTCTACTATTCACAAGTCTGATTTAAAAAGAATCAAGAACGTAATATAATCTAGAAGGAGGAAATAGGAAATGGCAAGAGTAAAGAATGGAGCAGTTACAAAGGCTCGTCATAAAAAAGTATTAAAAGCTGCTAAAGGTTACTTTGGTAGTAAACATAGACTTTATAAGTCAGCAAAAGAACAATTAATGCACTCTGGACAATATGCTTTCAGAGATAGAAAACAAAAGAAGAGAGATTTCAGAAAGTTATGGATTACAAGAATCAATGCAGCTTGTCGTCAAAATGACATTAGCTACTCAAGATTTATTGAAGGTTTAAATAAAGCTGGTGTTGAAGTTAACCGTAAAATGTTATCAGAAATAGCGATTAATGATCCTAAGATGTTTAGTGAATTCGTTAAAGTTGCTAAAGATGGCAAAGCTGGAAAAATAACTAAATCAACTGAAGTTATTGGTAGAGAAGTAACTATTAATGGAGCTAAAGCTACTAAGAAGACTGAAGAGAAAAAAGTTGCTAAGAAAGAAGTAAAGGAAGAAACTGTAGATTATTCAAAAATGACAGTTGCTGAATTAAAAGAAGTAGCAGCAAGCAAGAATATTAGTGTTGCTGGACTTAAAAAAGCTGAAATTATTGAAGCTTTAACAAAATAAACATATTAGTGAATTTACTTATCTAGTGCCTTTATGGTGATAAAGTTTTAGAAACTAATAGAAGATCAAAAACGAAGGAGAAAAAATATGACAATAGTATCAATGAATTATTTATTAGAAGCTGGTGTTCATTTTGGACATCAAAAGAGAAGATGGAATCCTAAGATGAAGGAATTCATCTATACTACAAGAGATGATATTTATATTATCGATTTACAAAAGACAGTTAAGAAATTAGAAGAAGCTTATGAAGCTATGAAAGAAATAGCTCAAAATGGTGGATCAGTTTTATTCGTAGGAACTAAAAAACAAGCTCAAGAAGCTGCTGAAGAATGTGCTACTAGAACTAACATGTATTTTGTTAATGAAAGATGGTTAGGTGGTACTTTAACTAACTTCAAGACTATTCGTTCAAGAATTAAGAGAATGGAAGAAATCGAAAAGATGGAACAAGAAGGCGTTTTCGAAATGCTTCCTAAAAAAGAAGTTATTCAAATTAAGAAAGAATACGATAAATTAAATAAAAACTTAAGAGGAATTAGAGAAATGAAGAAAATGCCTCAAGCATTAGTAATCGTTGATCCTCGTAAAGAAGAAATTGCTATTAAAGAAGCTCGTATTTTAGGTATTCCAGTATTTGGTATCGTAGATACTAACTGTGATCCAGATATGGTAGATTATGTAATTCCTGGTAATGATGATGCTGTTAGAGCAGTTAAATTATTAATTGGAGTTTTAACTAATGCTATTGCTGAAGTTAATGGTAATGAAGTAATTGATTTCGTTAGTGAAGAAGATAAAGCTAAAGCTGAAAAGAAAGCTCAAAAGAAAGAAGCTAAAGAAGAAATCAAAGAAGAAGTAAAAGAAAAAAAAGTAGTTGAAGAAGCTAAGGAAGAAGTAAAGTTAGATGGCTTGACATTAGCTGAATTAAAGAACATGGCTAAAGAAAAAGATGTTAAGGGTTATTCTACAATGAAGAAAGCTGAATTAGTAGAAGCTTTAACTAAATAATTTACGAAATAAGAACTAAGGAAGGGTGGAAGGGAATTTTCACTCTTTTTTATTTCCATAATAGAAAAAATAAGTTATAATTTAGATATGTATAGGAGGAAATATTATGATTAAAGCAAGTGATGTTAAAGAATTAAGAGAAAAAACAGGAGCTGGTATGCTTGATTGTAAAAAAGCATTAGAGGCTACTGAAGGAGATATGGAAAAAGCAGTTGATTGGTTAAGAGAAAAAGGTATTGCTAAAGCTGCTAAGAAAGAAAGTAGAATTGCTGCTGAAGGATTATGTCAAATTAAAGTTGATGGTAATAAAGCAGTTATGTTAGAGGTTAATTCTGAGACTGATTTCGTTGCTAAGAATGAAGAGTTTACTAATTTTGTAGATTATTTAGCAGATGAAATTTTAAAGAATGATGTTAAAACTGTTGAAGATGTTTTAAATCTTAAAGATGGTGATGAAACTATTAATGATAAGTTAGTAGCTTTAGTTGCTAAGATTGGTGAAAAGATTAGTTTTAGACGTTTTGAAGTTGTTACTAAGAATGATGATGAGTGCTTTGGTACTTATAAACATATGGGTGGAAAAATCGGTGTTGTAGTAGTTTTAAAGGGTGCAAATGAAGCTGTTGCTAAAGATGTTGCTATGCAAGCTGCTGCTATGAATCCAGTAGGATTAAGAAGAGCTGATATTCCACAAGAAATGGTAGATAGGGAAGCTAATGTAATTAAAGAACAAGTTATGGCTGAAGGAAAACCTGAAGAAATAGCTGCTAAGATTGCAACTGGTAAACTTGGAAAATTCTATGAAGAAGTTTGCTTAGAAGAACAAAAATTCATTAAAGATTCTTCTTTATCAGTAATTAACTATGTTAAAAATAATAATGGTGAAATTATTTCAATGGTAAGATTTGCTGTTGGTGAAGGAATTCAAAAGAGAGAAGAAAACTTTGCTGATGAAGTAATGAGTCAAATTAAAAACGCATAAGTTTTATTAGGTAAGAAGTATATGAAGAAGAAGTTACTATTGTTACTATTAATTATTATGGTATTTGTATCAGGGTGTTCTGTAAAAAAAGTGGAAGAGATGTCTCCTTCAGAGAAGTTTTCTAAAGAATATTCTGTTCCTAAAGAAAATGCTTTTAAATATGTAAGTATTGATGAAGTACTTGAAATATTAAGAGATGGAACAGGAATTATTTTCTTTGGTAATTCTGATAATGAGGTTTCTACTAAAACAGTAAAAGTATTTTCAGAAGCTATTAAAGATAGTGGCTTTGATGAAGTTACAGTTTATTATTATAACCCTGTTGTTATTAGAGATAATAATACTTCTAAATATATAGAATTAATTAGTTTATTATCAGGTTATTTAGATGTTAATGATAATGATGAAGAATACTTATATTTACCAGATATTTACTTTGTAAAGGATGGTAAGATAGTTTCTCATAATAATGATATGGCAACCAATTCAACTGATGATATATTAGGTGATGAAGATGATAGTAAAATAAAAGATAAGTATATAAAATTACTTAATGAGTATTTTGAAAAGGACATTAGTGAATAGTGTCTTTTTTTGTAAAGTTAAATTTATTTATTTTTTCTTTTCTTGCGTATAAATTCATTATCTATTATATTTATAATAGGAGTGATTAAGGTGGCTAAAAAAGAAGAAAATAATAGTATGAAAGAAGATAAAAGTATAGTAGAAAATAAGAATGATGCTAAGAAAAGTGAAGTAGCACTTAATAAGAAAATAGATAAAATAGTTGATCGGAACTTAGATGAAAAAGTAGATAAAATACTTGATGAGAACTTAGATGATAAAGTAGATAAGTTAGTTGATGAGACTTTGAGTTTAAAAGTAGATAAATTAGTTGAAGAAAAGTTAAAAGAAAATAAGAAGAATAATATTTCTAAAGCACTTATTTTTATTTTAGTTATGGCTTTAATTCTAGCTTTAATTTATATTGCTTATGATAAAGGGTTTATTCCAAAACCTACTGGTAATAATGATGTAGTTGATACTAAGAATGATAACAAAGATAGTAATAATAATGATGATAAGGATAATACTAATGATAATGATTCAATTATTAAATTAGATGTTAATGATGATATTGTTACAAGTACTTATAATAGGGTTACTAGATCTGTTAGAGAATGTGGAGTATGGGAATACTTTAAAGATACAAGAGTTTCTGTTAACTCTTTAAAGAATGAGTTTGTTTATGAGGTTGCTGTTGTAAGTGCTGAAGATATGTTTGGTAAGATGAATTTAACTGAAGAACAATTTTCTAAAGTAGTTAGTAATATATTTGGTAAGAGTTATAATTATAATCATGTTCAATATACTGGTAAGTGTGCTAGGTTTATTTATAACTGGAATACTAAGAGTTATGATTATCAAAGTGAGATGGCTTGTGGTGGTACTTGTACTGTTACTGATTATAAGAGAATAGTAGGAGCATATAGGGAAGGTAATAAACTTACAATTGAAGTTGGAGTATTATTTGCTCAATATAATAATGGAGATGTAGCATACTATAAAGATTATAATCATACTACTTTAGTTACAGGTCTTACTTATTCTAATGATTTATATATGGTTGCTGATACAGAAGATAATGCTAGAAAAGGTACTATTTATGATATGGTGTTTGAATTAGAAGATGGTAACTATGTATACAGATATACTGAACCTACTAATAAATAGTTATAAATACTTGTGAAAATTAAGTAGAATTATCTACTTTTTTTCTTTCTTTTATCTTATATTTATAATATAATATATTTATTAAGGAGAGATGAATTTAATGGATAGTGACATGATTATCTTAGAATTGAATGAAAAAATGGATAAGGCTATTGCTAATTTAGAGAAACGTTTTGCTACTGTTAGAGCTGGAAGAGCTAATCCTTCTAGTTTAGATGGTATTGTAGTTGAATATTATGGTAGTATGAAACCTTTAAAGCAATTAGCAACTATTTCTGTACCAGAAGCACGTCAATTATTAATTAAACCTTTTGATAGAGGTTGTTTAAAAGATATTGAAAAAGCTATTTTAGCTTCTAATTTAGGATATAATCCTGGTAATGATGGAGAAACTATTAGAATAATTATTCCAGAACTTACAGAGGAGAGAAGAAGAGAATTAGTTAAACAAGTTAAAGCTATTTCAGAAGAGGCTAAGGTTGCGATTAGAAATATTAGACGTGAAGGAATAGAAGCTGTTTCTAAACTAGAAGTTTCAGAAGATGAAGAGAAAGGTTTAGAAAAAGATATTCAAGATATAGTTAATGAATATAATAAAAAAGTAGATAGTATATTAAAAGAAAAAGAACAAGAATTACTAACAGTTTAGTAATTCTTTTCATATAAAATAAAAAGAATTAACTTTCTTCAGTTAATCCTTTTTCAACACGTTTTTTAATTATTTCGATAAGTTCATTTTTTAATTCTTGATCAGCATTTTCCCAGATTAGACATAAGAAAACACCTAGACCTGGTAATGTTACTTCATCATTAGATGAGACTGATTCGTCGATTGCTTGACGAAGAGTGTTGTAATCATCACCTTTAAAATTATTTATTATGTGTTCTCTGATACTCATTTCCATATATTCCTCCTCATATATATAATGAGACAAAAGTTATATTTTTATACGAAACTTTATTTTTTACTTATTATATAGTAAAATATAGTTGGTGATATAAATGAAGTTAAATGTAGATGGGAAAACTTATGATATTGTGATAGAGAGAAAAAGTACAACTAGAAATACTTATATTAGAGTAAAACCCGATTTAACTATTTTAGTTACTACTAATAAATTTACAACTACTAAGACAATTACAAATTTAATAGAAGAAAATTATGAAAAGTTAATTAAGATGATAGAAGTACAAGAGAAGAAAAAAGAAAATAATGATGGATTTTTCTATTTAGGACATAGATATGATATTGTTTATGTAGATAGTCCTAATATAGAGTTTGGAACTAATAAGGTTTTTATAAATAGAAATTCTGATATTAATAAGTGGTATAAGAATCAAGCTAAGGAGTTATTTTTAGAACATTTAAATACTCAGTATAATAAATTTACAAAGAGAATTCCGTATCCAGAGTTAAAGATTAGGAAAATGACTAGTAGATGGGGAGTTTGTAATATTAAGACGAAGGTTATTACTTTAAATTTGGAATTAATAAAGAGAGATACTAAGTATTTAGATTATGTTATTGTACATGAATTATCACATTTAATACATGGGGATCATTCAGATAGATTTTGGGCATTAGTAGAAGATAATATGCCTGATTATAAGAAGTATCGTAAGGAGATGAAGGAATTTTGAACGTAATTACTAGTTTAGATAATGAAAAGGTTAAGATGTTTAAGAAGTTGCAAAAGAAGAAGTATCGTGATGAATATAATTTATTTATAGTTGAAGGAGAACATTTAGCGATAGAGGCTTTTAGAGCTGGTGTTTTAGAAGAACTTATTTTAGAAGAGGGTACTGATTTACCATTTCCTTCTCCTTATGGATATTATTCTAGAGAAGTTTTAAGTAAGATTTCGGCTATGGATAATCCTAGTAGTGTTATGGCATTATGTAGGAAAAGAGATAGAGATGGGGAAGAAGTAGAAGGAAATAGAATTTTAGTACTTGATGATGTTCAAGATCCAGGTAATTTAGGGACTATTATTAGAAGTGCTTTAGCATTTGGAGTAACGACTATTGTACTTTCTGAAGGAACCGTTGATTTATATAATCCAAAAGTTTTAAGAGCAACACAAGGAATGATCTTTCATACTAATATTATTGTTAGAAATGTTTATGATTGGGTTAGAATGATTAAAGCAAGTGATTTTAGAGTATATGGAACTTGTGTCGATGGAGGGGTTGATGTTAAAAGTCTTACTCCTGAAGATAAAGAAAAGTTTGTATTGATAGTTGGTAATGAAGGTAATGGAGTTAAAAGAAGAATATTAGATTTATGTCATGAGAATCTTTATATAAAGATGAATGCAGATGTTGAGAGTCTTAATGTTGCGGTTGCGACTAGTATTTTATTATATGAATTGGGGAATTAGTAATGGATGAAGTGTATATAGGTAAAGTAGTTGGGACTCATGGTATTAAAGGAGAAATTAGAATACTTAGTGATTTTCAATTTAAAGATAAAGTGTTTGTAGTAGGAAAAAAACTTATTATAGATGATAGGGAGTATGTTATTAGAAGTTATAGGAAACATAAGAATTTTGATATGGTTACTTTAGACTATTATAATAATATAAATGAGGTTTTATTCTTAGTAAAAAGAAAAGTATATGTATCAAAGAGTAGTTTAGGATTAGATGATAATCAAGTATTAGATGAAGAGTTAATTAATTTTACTGTGTTGACTAGTGATGGAAAAAGTGGAATAATAAAAGAAATATTTTTAGCTAGTCCTAATAATAAAATACTTAGAGTTATGTTTGATAAAGAACTATTAATTCCAATTAATTCACCAATGGTTAAGAGTATTTCTAAGGATAAAAAAGAAGTACTAGTTGAGTTATTGGAAGGAATGTAGGTGGTATGATGAAGATTGATATTTTAACTTTGTTTCCAGAAATGTATAAGGGAATATTTAGTGAATCAATAATTAAAAGAGCAATTGATCTTGGAAAAATAAAAGTTGAAATTCATAATTTTAGGGATTATTCATTAGATTTACATCATAAAGTAGATGATACTCCATATGGTGGTGGTAATGGAATGGTTCTTACTTGTCAGCCAATATTTGATTGTGTTAATGATTTAAGAGGAAAAGATACGAAAGTCATTTTATTAACACCAGATGGTACTTTATATAAGCAAGCAATGGCTTATGATTTAGCAAAAGAAAAACATTTAATTTTAATTTGTGGTCATTATGAAGGATTTGATGAGAGAATTAGAAGTATTTGTGATATGGAGATAAGTATAGGTGATTATGTTTTAACTGGGGGAGAATTAGCTAGTATGGTGTTAGTTGATTCGATTGGTAGACTTTTACCAGGAGTTATAGAAGAAGGATCACATATGAATGATTCATTTAATAATAATTTATTAGATTATCCAACTTATACAAAACCTAGAATTTATAAGGGTATGGAAGTACCAGAAGTATTATTATCAGGGGATCATAAGAGGATAGCTGAGTATAGACAAATGGAGAGTTTAAAGAGGACAAGAGAACGTAGACCAGATTTATTAGAGAAGTAGGTGGTTTTTATGTATTCTATTAGTAGGAAGAAAGTTATAAAGAAGAAATGGAAGTATCAAGATTTTGATCAGATAAAAAATTTAGAGGGATTTTTAATGCCTTCTCGAGGTAATAAATTTAAGATACAGGGAATGGTTGTTAAAGATATTTTAGTAGTTGATGTTATGCTTGCGAAAGGATTAGTTAGAGACTATGTAGATAAAAAATATAGAAAGTTAATAGCAGAGTTAACAGAATTATTAATTAGTGATGAAGATACAGGAGAGTCATTTAGAATAGCCTTAAATAGAATAGAAAAGTTTAGACAAGAAGTTAAGAATAAATATAGAATTTATTTAGAGAAAAAAGAATTAGAGATAATGGCTAAACAATTAAGTGCCCTACAAAAACAAGCTAAGTTAGAATTTGCAGAATTACAAAATAGTTTAATGGTTACTAATGAGATTGGTAAAGGTAGATAATGTCAAAGAAGTTGTAAATTATGGGACTTCTTTTTCTTTAAAGTATTGTAAGTAGTTAATAATTTAGGTATTCTTTTATTATAGGTGAATAGTTATGAAAAAGATTAAAATAAATAGAAGTATTTATAGATATATATTTATTTATGGTGTAGGATTGCTTTCTCTTTTATTAGTATTTATAGGATTTACTTATACTAAGGAAAAGAGAATTTTGTATAGTGAGAAAGTTATTAGTAGTTATATAGTTAGTTTAAGTAATGGAGAAGAATTTAGTAGTGATAAAAAAGCAAGTTTTAATGGGAGAGTTATTGATACTATTAAGACTAGTTTTGATTTAGAGAAGGACTTTAATTATAATATTAAATATGATGAAGAGTACTATTTAAAAGCTAAGATGATTGTATATGATAGGGAGTTTAAAAATAAAGTTAAAGAGATTGAACAGGTAATTACGGATAAGACTAAGTATAATGTTTTTGATAGGAAAATTAGTTTTAATAAGTATGCTGAGATTAAGTATCAAGATTATTTAGGTTATGCTAGAGAGATTAAGAGAAACTTTTCAGATGATTCGAACATGTTGTTGGAGATAGTTTTATGTTCATATAAAGAGAATGAAGTAGAACTTGCTAGTGTTAGAATACCTTTAATGAAAGATAGTATTATAATTGATAAAAGTAATTTTGATGGTACTGGGACAGTTAGTGTTTTGAGTAAGATTAATTTTATTAATGGGTTATGTTTTGTTATAGCTGGTATGGGAGTTTATACTATTTATTTTGTTATTAGAAAAAAGAAGGGCAAGAGTAGAGAAAAACTAGAGGTAATTTAGGAGGTAATATGGAGACTGTTGTATATTTGATAAGACATTCTGTTAGAATGAAGGGGGAAATGATTGATACTTATAATAGTTCACAGAGTGATTTATTAAGAAATGAAAAAATAGTTTTAAGTGTATCTGGAGAAAGACGAGCAGAGATTTTAAGTCATGAAGAGGAATTACAAAATATTGATGTTTTATATACTAGTAATTGTGTTAGAACTTTACAGACAGCTAAATATATGATGTATAGTCAGAATTTAAAAGCTAATATTGATTCTAGGTTTGATGAGAGAAGAGTTGGAACTGATTTTTCTTTAAATGTTTCAGATTGGTTTGTTTTACAGTATACTGATTCTAGTTTTAGACCATTAGGTGGAGAGTGCCAAGAAGAGGTTAGAAATAGGATGTATGAGGCATTAGAAGAAGTAGTTAGTGCTAATAGAGGAAAGAGAATTGCAATATTTTCACATGGTTTAGCTATTACTTTTTTACTATTAAAATGGTGTCATTTAGATAGTGTTTCACTAGATAGAAAATTAGTATTTAGTTTTAAGGGAAGAGAAGTATTTAATAAGAGAATTAATTCTCCGGATGTATTTAAATTAGTATTTGATGATGATAATAATGTTTTAAGTATAGAGAATATTGAATTTAGTGATTTAGATTATGAAGATTTTGTTAATTATTAAGCAGAAAATCTTTATAAAACCTTTAAATAACAAGAAAATGGATTGATTTTTAGATATGGTTGTGCTATAATCTTGTTTGTCAGTTTGAGATGATCCGCTGTTTTACGGTTAAGCAGATTTACTGTTTTACTATTTTTAGTTAGATATGATCATTGGTAGATATTTTTAGAGAGGAGAACTTATATGGCTAATATTATTGACAAAATTAATGAACAACAAATTAATCCTAACGTTCCAGAATTCCGTGTTGGTGATACTGTTAGAGTAGACGTTAAGATTATCGAAGGTAAGAGAGAACGTATTCAAGCATTTGAAGGTGTAGTTGTTTCACGTAAAGGTGGTTCTGTTTCAGAAACATTTACAGTACGTAAAATATCTTCAGGTGTTGGAGTAGAAAGAATCTTCCCAATTCATTCACCAAAAATTGCTGGTATTACAGTAATTCGTCGTGGTAAAGTTAGACGTGCTAAACTTACATTCCTTAAGGATAGAGTTGGTGGATACCGTATTAAAGAAAAAGGACAAAAATAAGGGTATACCTTATTTTTTCTTTATAGGAGATAATTATGAGTAAAAAGGAAGTTTTTATGAGGGAATACTTACCATATATAATTATAATTATAGTGGTATTATTAATTAAAATGTTTATAGTTACACCAATTAGAGTAAATGGTCCTTCAATGTTAGATACTTTGGAAGATAAAGATATTATGATATTAGATGAGATTAGTTTTAAATTTAATGGACTTAAGAGATTTGATATTGTAGTAGTTAATTATAAAAATGAAAAGATAATTAAGAGAGTTATTGGTCTTCCAGGAGAGACTGTTGAATATAGAGATAATAAACTATATATAAATGGAAAAGTAGTTGAAGAGGATTTCTCACATGAAGTAACTGCAGATGTAGATCCTATTAAAATACCAAAGAATTGTTATTATGTAATGGGTGATAATAGAGTTAATTCAACTGATAGTAGAATTATTGGACCTGTTTCAATAAAAGATATTAGGGGTACAACTAAGTTAACAGTATTTCCATTTAAAAGATTTGGTAATAAGAATTAAGTAGCTTTTAATAGTTACTTTTTTTTGTTATAATTTTTTTAGATGAGGTGGACATATGGAAAGATGTTCTTGGTGTAATTTAGATAATGATATTTATGTTTTATATCATGATAAAGAATGGGGAGTAGAAAATTTTTCAGATGAGTATTTGTTTGAAATGCTAATTTTAGAGTCTTTTCAAGCTGGACTTTCTTGGGAGTGTGTTCTTAATAAGAGAGAGGCTTTTAGAAAGGCTTATGATAACTTTTCTTTAGATAAGGTGTGTAAGTATGATGAGAATAAAGTTGAGGAGTTGTTAGAGAATAAAGAAATTATTAGAAATAAGTTAAAGATAAAGGCAAGTATTAATAATGCAAGGATTTTTAAAAGTATTGTTTTAGAAATGGGGAATTTTTATAATTATTTGAAGATGTTTACTGAGGGAAAGACATTTTATGAGACTGGTCTTACTAGTTCAAAATTGTCTGATGAGATTTCTAATGATTTGAAAAGGCGTGGTATGAAGTTTGTTGGTACAACGATAATTTATTCTTATTTACAAGCAATTGGAGTGATTTATTCACATGAAGAGAATTGTTTTATGTATAAGGGTGATATGAATGAGCAAGATTAATTGTAATTTAATTGTTGCTGGTCCTGCAACAGGAAAGACTTATTTAGCTTTAAATGATAAGAGATTTGTTGATTTGGATGGAGAAAGGGCAGCTTATAAATATGGTTTTTCTAGTATTTCTGAGTTAGAAGTAGAAAGAAGTAAGGGAGAAAGAGGAGAGGTTGTAAATAGAGATTCTTTACAATATATAACTAGGATGATTGATGAGGTTATTAGGGATAAAAGAATTGGACTTTTGTCATACCATGAAGATATTTTAGATTATGTTTGGAAGAAGAATATTCCATACTGTTTAGTATATGCTTCACTTGATAGTAGAGAAGAATATATAAGAAGAATGAAAAAGAGAGGAAACTCTTTAGACTTTATTAAGAATATGACTGATGAAGATATATGGAAAAAGTTTTATGAGAAGGATCTTTTAGATACTAAGGCAACTTATAAGATTGAGTTAGGGAAGAATAAATATTTGTTTGATATAAGAGATTATTTTTTGGAGGAAGAAAAATGAGTGAGGTAAAAGATAATATAGTTTATCATGGGAGCCGTAATGGTAATATTGATTTTTTGAAGGCACATGTATCTACCCATGGCAAGGAATGTATTTACGCAACAGAAAATAAGACGGTTGCGATGTTATTTATGGGTGAAGGTAAGGGAGACTTGGATACTGTTTTAGCAGTTGATGATGATAAGTTAATACTTGTAGAGCGAAGAGCTGGAGTTTTAGAAGATAACTATAATCACGAAGGATATGTTTATGAGTTACCAGGAGATACTTTTAGACATTATGATTATTTATGGAAACCAGAAATGATTTCGTTTGAGAAGAGTATAAGACCGATTAGAAAAACATATTATGATAATGTTTTAGAAGCTTTAGAAAATGAGGAGAGAGAGGGACATTTAAAAATTTATCATTATCCTAGTAGACCTAGTAGTATACCATTTGATAATAGTGACTTGATTGATAAATATATTATGTTTTATAATAATGGTAATAGTCATGCGATTGATAGTTTACTTGAATGTTATCCGGAGTTTAGAGAAGAAGTTCAAAGTAGAGTTAATGTTGCTTTAGATAGTGAGAGGAGAGTTAAGTAATGATAAGTGTTTTTGATTCAGAAAGAATTGATTATATACCGGTTTCTTTCGACTTGGTAGATGATTATTTAGTTATGGTTAATGATAAGGAGATACAAAGACTTATTTCTAAAAATGAACGTGTATATTCTAGAGAAGATGAGCTTAATTGGATAAAGTCTAAATTAGAAGACAAAGCTTATGTTTTTTCAATGATTTCTAAAGAAGATGGAAGTTATATTGGAAATGTTGAATTAATGGATGTAGAAAATGGTAGTGCTGAAGTTGGACTTTGTATTACTATGGGTATGCAAAATAAACATTATGGAACAGAGGCATTAAAAAGAATAATTGAGTATGCTTTTAAAGATGTAGGTTTAAATACTTTAACAGCTGTTGTATTTTCTAATAATGTTAGATCTTTACATAATGTAGAAAAATTTGGATTTAAAAGATGTGGTATTACTAAAGATGTAAAGGTAGAAGATGGCGTTAGTATTGATGATATATATTTTAAGTTAGAAAAATAAGTATAAAAAAAGAAATGGATTATTTAGAAAAATTTTGTCCATTTCTTTTATTTTGTGTCTTTATATTACCATATTTTTGGTATTTTTTCAAGACTAGTAATAAGAGTGAAAGTGTGGTAGTTAATATTGGAGGTGATTAATATGTTAAATAATATGACGGCTTTGATTAGTTGTTTTGCGAGAAGTTATCATACTGAGACTAGTAATATTAAGATTTATGATGATAAGTTTGCAAGGGAAATGTTAAGTGATAAGGAGTATAAAAATATTTCTTATAGTATGACAGGGGGAATTGAGTTTTTTAATGCAGATTATAGAGGTAATGATTCTTTAGGATGGATTGTTAATAATCACTTAGCTCCTGCAGTTTTAGCAAGAAGTAGTTTTAATGAAAGACATTTAAATAATGAGATTAAACTAGGGCTTTGCCAATATGTTTTATTAGGGGCAGGGTATGATACATCTAGTTATAAAGTTAATGATAAAGTAGATGTATTTGAACTTGATAGGATGGAGATGATTATTGATAAAAAAAGAAGAGTAGAAAAAGCTAATATTGATACTAGAAGAGTTTCTTATATTGGATGTGATTTTAGTAAGGACTGGATTAATTTACTTTTAGAAAGTGGTTTTGATAGAAGTAAGAAGACTTTATTTTCAATACTTGGAGTTAGTTATTATTTAGAAAAAGAGACTTTTTTTAAGATGATAAAATTACTTGCAGATAATATGGAAAAGGGAAGTTCTATTATATTTGATTATCCAGTTAGAGATGATTTCTATAATATGGAAAAAGAAGAGTTGGCTAGAGGTGCAGGTGAGGCTATGAAGGGTAAATATTCTAGAGAAGATATTTTAGCGTTATGTGATAGTTGTTCTCTTCATGTTTATGAAGACTTAGATAGTGATGATATAGATAGAGATTATTTTTATGATTATAATACAATTAATCCAAATAATAGAATATATGCACCTAAGGGAGTTAATTATTGTTTATTAGTTAAGTAGATTTTAGAACTACTTTTTTGCTATAATAGTTTTGGAGGTATGCTTTATGAAAGAGATAGAAATATTAGTTGAAGTTTACTCACCGATAGAAGAGGTTATTAAAGTACTTGATAAGTTTACTTATGAGGGAGTTAAGGAGACAATAGATGTTTACTATTATGATCCTGTGCGAGGTAATTTAAAGCCTAATAGTAAGGGTGAGATAGATGAAGTTTGTAGAGTTAGAACTAAAGATAATAAGAATTATATTACTTATAAAGTAGATAATTTTGATAATGGTAAATGGTTATATTCTGATGAGTATGAAACTGAAGTTGGAAATATTTATATGATTACGGAGATATTAAAAAAGTTAGGTCTTAAGGAATTACTTACTATTCATAATAGTAAGAGGACTTATGCTACAGATAAGTATGAAATTGTACTAGAAACTGTTAAAGATTTGGGATATTTTTTAGAGGTTGAATATTGTACTAATGAAGATGTTGAGGTTAGTTTAATTAAAGAAGAGATTCAAAAGTTTATTGATGATCTTGGTATTAAAGTTTCAAGTGAGTTAAATATGGGTAAACCAGAAATGATGATTAAGAAGTTAGGAATAGAGGTTTAAAATGATAGATATAATTATGCCTGTTTATAATACACCTATTGATGATTTAAAAAGATGTTTAAGTTGTATAGAAAGACAAACTTTTAAAGATTATAAAGTTTATATAATTGATGATGGTAGTTTTGATGAAGTTAGAATTTTTTTAGATGAGTATGCTAAAGATAAAGAGAACTGTATTGTTAAACATGTAGTTAATGGAGGAGTAAGTAGAGCTAGAAATATTGGAATAGATAGTTCTAGTGCGGAGTATTTAACTTTTGTAGATAGTGATGATACTTTAGAAGAAAACTTTTTAGAAGAAGCATTTAGTTTGATTAAAGATAATGATCTAGATTTAGTTATTGGCGGATATAATGAAGTAAAAAATGGTGAAGTTGTAAAGGTACGCAAATGTGATGATGGATTTTATATTTATGATAAGAGTAATTTAGATTTAGTTATGGATAAGTTACTGTCTGGTAAGTTAAGGGAAGATAATAAAAATATTGGTAGTCTTCCAACTGGTAGGATATATACTAGACTTTATAAAAGAAGTGTACTTGGAGATTTAAGATTTAATAGTAGTCTTGGAATGAGTGAAGATACTTTATTCATGATTGATTTTATGGATAGAGTAGGACGTATAGGCTTAAGTTCTAGTGTTTGGTACAACTATTATATAAATGATTATTCTATTAGTAGAAGAAAAGTTAGTGATAAAGTTATTAATGATCATATGATGTTTATTGAAGAAGTTTATAAGAGAATGTTGGTAGAGGATGATTTAAGAATTAAAAATGCTTATATATTTAGAGTATTTAAGTCATTAATTAATTTGGTTGATTTGATAAAGTCTAGTGATTATAGCGATAGTACTTTAGATAAAGTTTTACATAATTCGATGTTTTCTTGTTTAAAAGATTTAGATATATCAAGTTATATTAATGTTAGTGATAAGGAAGTAGAATTTTTAAATAATTATATTGCATTATATGTAGTTTAGATGTGGAGGAGTTAATTGTATGGTTACTAAAAAGGCAGGATGTTTTTTGATAAGAAAAGAGTCAAGAGAGGTTGCGGTTATTTATAGAAAGAAACAAAATGATTATTCGTTTCCAAAAGGACATGTAGAAGAAGGGGAAACGTTAAAGCAAACAGCAGTAAGAGAGGTTGCTGAAGAGACAAAGAGAATAGCTTTTATAATTGATGAGTATGAACCTTTTGTAGAAAAATATACAACACCAAAGGGTGAAGAATGTGTTTGTTACATGTTTTTTGCAGTTGATAAAGGAAAAAGTAATAATCAAAGTGAAGATACGCATGATGTTGTTTGGACTCCAGTTGATAAAGTCTTAGAAGTTTTAAGTTATGACAGTTTAAAAAACACTTGGAAATCAGTTGAGAAAATAATACTTGAAATATTAGAAAATGATAATGTATAGGGGTTTTTAAAGTTTAATTTTAGTAGGAAAAGTTTATTCTATTATAAGATGAAAAAAGTATAGACATCTAGATTATATTTATGATATGATGTAACGATATATTAGGAGGTGTTTATATATATGGGATTAAAGGTTGGTACTGTTAAGTTGGAGGAGTATAATCCAAAGTGGAAGGACATGTACTTAGAGGAAGAGAAGAATTTAAAAGAAATGTTTGGAGATGTAGCGTTAGCTATTGAACATATTGGTTCAACTTCTGTAGAAGGTTTGTCAGCTAAACCTATTATTGATATTGCGATAGGCGTTAAGAACTTAAGTGATTTTGATAAAGTAGCTAAAAAGTTTATGGTGGATCCTTATTCGGTAAAAGAAGATTCTACAGAGGGAGAGATTTTAGTTCGAAAGGGAAATGAAGATAACCGAACACATTTTATTCATGTTATGGAGATTGAAGGAAAAAGGTATATTGAATCTCTTCTTTTTAGAGATTATTTAAGAAAAAATGTTTGGGCTTTAAAAGAGTATGAAGATTTAAAAAAAGATTTAGCTATAAAATATGCTGATGATAGAAAAAAATATACGGCTTCTAAAAATGAGTTTATTAACAAGATACTTAAGTTGGCGTATGAGGAGAAGTAGAGGATATTTATGAAGTATAGTGATATTTTAGAAGCACATTTTAAATATGGGGCTACTAGAGAAGATATAATTAAAAGATATTGATATGAAGAGATACTTGATAATGTAGTGATTGCTCCTTGGTGGAGTCATGAAATATTTAATGATAAAGTTTTAAAAATTGAAAAAGTAAGTGATAAAGTCTTTAATATTTATGGAGATGGTTTTTCGTTTTCGTATATTGAGGTTGGTCAAGTAGGGGCTCCAGTTATTTTAGATACTGTACTTGCTTTAGGTGTTACTAATTGTAAGAATATTTTATTTATAGGTTCGGTTGGATCTTTAAGTAGTGAAATAAAGATTGGAGATATTGTTATTCCAAAAGGATCTATTTGTTGCGATGGGGCTTCTAGATATTTGAATAATAATTTTACTGATGAGTTTTTTAAGATAGAGTATCCGACGGTAGAGTTTACTAAAAAACTTGTTGGATTGGTTCAGGAGTTTGATGTTAAATACCACCATGTTTTGAATTGTAGTGTTGACTCTATATTTGGACAATTTGTACATATTGATGAATTTTTAGAAAGGGGTGCTTTAACTATTGAAATGGAGACGGCTACATTATTTAAAGCAAGTTCTTTGATAGGTGTTAATGCTGGAGCTATTTTTGTAGTATCTGATAATGTTCTTATGAATAAATCTTTATTTTCTGGTAGAAGTGATGAGGAAAATAAGTATAGATATTATGTAAAAGAAGAAGTAATACCAGAAATAGTATGTAGACTATTTACGAGGTGATAGTATGGATAATGATCGAGTAAAACATTCTATTAGTGTTGCGAGACGGATGATGGAGATTGGTAGGAGTTATGATTTAAGTAATGAAGAGTTAGAAGAATTATTTGTCTTAGGACTTAATCATGATATTGGATATGAGTTTTGTGATGGTAGGGATCACAATGTAGTTGGTGGAAATATTTTAAAAAGAAGTAATTATAAATATTGGAGAGAAGTATATTATCATGGAGTTGTTCAAGAGGAGTATAGTTCTTTATATTTAAAAATACTGAATACGGCAGATATGCAGGTTGATAAATATGGAAATGTTGTTGGTTTTGAGGAAAGACTTAAAGATATAAAGAGTAGATATGGAGAAGATTCAGTTGTATATAAGAGCTGTGTTTTATTAATTGAATTTATAAAGAGTGAGGTTTAGGATGAGACATAACGGAACTAAGAAATTGGAGACTGATCGACTATTACTAAGAAGAATTTATAAAGAAGATGCTATAGAAATATATAATGGTTTTATTAATCAAGAGAGATTTTTATATTATCTAAATAAAGAGAAGAGAACACTAGAAGAAGAGATTTCTTCTTTAGAAATGATTGATGAAAAGAATAAAAATGAAGATTACTATAACTGGGTTATAACTTTAAAAGATACTGGTAAGATAATTGGAATGATTGTATTAAAAGTAGAAGAAGTAAATGAATGTGTTGAAGCAACTTATGCCATAGATGAGAGATATTGTAATAAGGGTTATATGAGTGAGACTTTAAAAAGAGTTATAAAATATGCTTTTGAAGAGTTACTTGTTAATAGATTTCAGACTTGTTGCGTTGTTTCTAATGAAGCTTCTAGAAAGGTTATGGAAAAGTGTGGGATGGGTCTAGAAGGCCTTCTTAGAAGTTATGTTATTTTAAAAGATGGATATCATGATACGTATATGTATTCTATTGTTAGAGAAGATTTAGAGTAGGTGATAATGATGAAGTACTTTAGTAAGGAAGATGTTAGAAAGATTATACAAGATGCATTTAATTTTATTGATAATGGAAAAGTAGTGTGGAAGGATATGGCGTTTTTAGGACATCCAGGATTTTACTTTTTTCATACAAAAAATGAATTAGATCAAAAGATAGAAAATCAGCTAGTTAAAGATAGATATGATCAATATGATATTTGTTATACAATGAATAGTCTAATTAAATTTATGCTTTCTAAGTATGATTCACATACTAAAGTACTTTTTAGTGAGGGAAGATATTTACCTATTGAGTTAAAGATTGTAGATAATGAAGTATATATAATTAATGTTTCTTCAAAGTTTAATAAATTTAAGACTTGGAAAGTATTAGAAATTAATGGTGTTATAGTCAGCAAGTTATTAAATGAAATAGAGGAGATTTGTTGTTACTCAACAGAAGAATATTTAAGAGCAAGACAAGTAAGTATACTTGAAGATATTGATATGTTAAGAACTTTACCTAGTATAGATAGTACAACTTTCGAGTTCGATTTTTTAGTTAGTGATGGAGAAAATAGCGAAGTGATTAGTTTTGATATTAATAATTTAGTTGATGAAGTAGAGGCAAGTTTTCTTCCAGAAAATTATTCTTATGAGTTGGTTAATGATTGTGTAGTTATTCATTATAATGCTTGTCGGGATAAAGATAAAATGGAGGAGTTAATTAAGAAGATTAGTACAATTCATAGTGATAAGTATATTATAGATTTAAGATATAATGGTGGAGGAGATTCTAGTATTATTAGGCCTTTGATAGAGTTTTTGAAAGGAAAGATGGTTGTTGTTTTAATAAATGAATATGTATTTTCTTCTGGGAGAATGGCATTGGTTGAGTTAAAGAAAATAGGTGCCTATGTTATTGGAACTAATATTAGTACTTCACTTAATGCATTTGGTAATAATCCATCAGAATATAAAATAGATGGTACTGAGTTAATTGTTAAAAGAAGTTCTAATTATTTTCTTTATGATAGTGAATATAATTGTGAGAGTTTTTCGAAGAATAATTTTTTTGAGTACTTTAAAGATAGAAAAGCGTTATTAGAACCAGTTTTTATAAGTCCAGATTTGGAGGTAAAAGAGACTATTGATGATATTGTCGCTGGAAGAGATATACAGATGAAGATGGCATTTCAATATTTAGAGGAGAAATTTAATGGAAAAAGTTCAGTTTGATAATGATAATTTTATTTTATATGCACCAGATAGTTTGAGTATTATTACAGAAGGATTAGAGGATATTTTGAATAGTTCTTTTGAATTTTATAAGAAGTTATTTGGAGTTGATAGTTTTAGAAAAATACAGATTAATTTTTTTGATGATTTGGGTAAGTTTAGAGAGTTTATTTATGATTTAAGAGGAGAGAATGAGTCTTTACCGGAATATGCAACTGGTACTTTTGATCAGGGAATGATTAATATGTGTTTAAGTCCTAATATAAAAAATGATAACCCTAATCTTAACCATTATAAACATTGTGCTTCACATGAGTTATTTCATATTATGTATCAAGAGTTAGTATGGGAAAAGTTAGGTATGAAGAGAATAATTTGGTTTGATGAGGGAATGGCTGAGTTATTTTCTGGTGAGTATAATTTTACTAAGGATTCATATGATAAGTTTTTAAATGAAGTTAGAAAAACTACGATGGAAGTTCCTAATTTGAATGAGATTTCTCATGGAACATCTTTTAAAAATGATAAGTATAATGGATATTTACTTAGTTTAATTGCGGTTAAAGAAATATATGATAAGTTAGGGTTTGAGAAGTTTAGAAAAATAATGTATAATGAAGATGAAATTATAAAATACGGAGAGTCTATTTTGAAAGAGATTTTCTAGGTATTAAGAATAATTACTGGTGGTGGTTAAGATGATTGATACTAATTCATTTAAAGGATTATTAGATAAATATGGAATGGATGCTGATAGTGTTATTAAAAATAATAGTAAGGTTTTGATTCGTGGTAATTATAGTGATATAGAAGCTACAATTAATTATTTGGTTAATGATTTGGGATTTGCATCTAGATATATAGAAAAAGCTCCTAGTATACTTTATTTTAATGTGTCAGCAATAAGAAAGAATGTGGAGTTTTTAAAAAGACAAGGAATTATTTTTTCTAATGTTGAGAAATGTTTACATGTTTTAAGTACTATTCCTTGGAGGTTAGAAGAAACTTATAATTATGTTAGAGATAATTATGGAGATCAATTTATTAATAGAAATGTTTCTATATTAAGTGTTGATATCGAGAGAATAAAAGAAATAGAAAAGTTAGGGTTAGATAAGCGTTTAGTATTGTCAGCGGCACTTACTTTTTTACCAGTATCTGAAATAAAAAAGATTGTTGAAATATGTAGGAAAAATAATGTAGAAATAATAGGTTCAGTATTTCGTAAGAGTTCAGTTGATATTGAAAAAATAATTTCTACATGTAGACAAAATAATATAGAGATAACTGGTACAGTATTTATGAGAAGTGCTGAAGAAATTGAAGATATAATTTCAATATGTAAAAGGTATAATGTTGGAATAACTAGTTCAGTTTTTAATAAGACAGCTAAAGATTTAGAACAAATAATTAAAATATGTAGAGATAATAATGTAGAGCCAGTTGGAAATATGTTTCAGGGCAATGTGTTAGAAGTAGAAGAAATTATTTCATTATGTCGCGCTAATGGTATGGAGGTAACTGGTTCTATATTTAGAAGTAATGTTGATGAAATTAAAGAAATAATTAGAATATGTAGAGAAAATAATATAGAGATAACTTCTACTGTATTTCATAAGAATCCTTTAGAATTGAAAAGAATTATTTCAGTATGTAAGAAAAATGATATAGAAATGACAGGAATGATATTTTTAAGAAGTGCTGATGAGGTTGAACAAATTGTTGAAATATGTAGGAAATATAATGTAAGACCAGTTGGAAATGTATTTTATCGTGATAATTTTGAAGTTGAAAAGATTATCGAAGTATGTCGTGCTAATGGAGTAGAAATAACTGGATCGGTATTTTTGAAAAAAGCTGATGAAGTAGAAAAGATTATTGCTTTATGTAGAGATAATAATATTAAAGTATCTGGTACAGTATTTTTAAGAAAAGCAGATGAAATAGAGAGAATAATTGGTATCTGTAGAGCTAATAATATTGAAATAACTAGTTCAGTATTTTATAAAAAAGCAGAAGAAGTAGAAAGAATAGTTGAAGTGTGTAGAGTTAATCATATAAAAATGAGTGGTGGAGTTTTCTCTAAGACTGCTAAACAGTTACAGGAGAGTGTTGATTTTGTTAGAGATAATTATGGAGATGATTATTTAACTAATTTAATTGTTATAAAGAGTGCTAAAGGTTTAAGCAGAACACTTCCTTATTTAGATGAGTTAGGTGTACTTGAAACCGTTAGGAAAAGTGCTTCTATTCTTACTCTTACAGTTGAGGAGATAAAGGAACGTAAGAAGTTTATTGATTCTATTGGAGAAGCTATGGTATTAGAAAATGGTAGATTTAATGTGGTATTTGGAATGAGTAAGAATGCTTATGCAAGAAGAGTTGCTGCTTTGAGTAAGAATAATAGTTCATATGGGGGAAAATAGTATGGAATTTAGTATTGATTTTGATAAGATTAGTGAAATATATGGAGAAGAAGTACTTAGAGAAATGCAAGAAAATATGGATGAAGTAATTAAAAATGTTAATTACATGTATATGTTAGAATTTAATGATGTAGAGGATATATTCGAAAGAGAGATATTATTATTTTTATATGATCATGATACTTTTAAAGATAAATTAAATAAATTGATATATAAATTGGGCCTTAATTATGTAGAAAAAATTGAAAATGATCTATCACTACTGGAGAGTTTACAATGATAAATGCCAATGTATTAGAAAATAGATTTAATAGTTTGTTTGTTTTAAGTAAAAATAATTATGTAAAAAGAGTTTCAAATGTAAATAGTAGTTCGTATGGAGGAAAATAATATGAAGAAAAAGAAAATCATTATTACTTCTTGTGTTTTACTGATTGTTTTAGGAGGAGTTATTTATTTTATGGGGAATAATAAAGTGAAAGATTTACCAGTTACCGAAGGTGTTGATGTTGTTCCTACTATGGATGATAAGATAAGTAGAGATACTAGTTGGTGTAGTACATTTCAATTAGTTTGGAATGATATGAAAAGAGAAATAGTTGAGCAAGACGTTGTTTTTAGTCCTCAGATAAAGATGGTAGAAAATCTTAATAAAGAAAGTTTTACAGAAGATATGTTATCTGATGAGTATTACTTTAAGATTTATGGATTTAAGAATTTGGAACTAAAAGAAAAAATAGAAAAAGGTATTAAGGAAAAGTTTAATCAAACTAGTGATATTTTAGATGATTTTGATTGGAGTAATGAAGCATTAGATAATCCTAATAGTTCAGACATAAGAAGATATTTCTTTTATACAATGCTATATAGAGAGTTTGAATATAAGAGTAAGTTTAGTATTTTAGATAATGCTAATTTTGGAGAATATGAAGATGTTAAATATTTTGGAGTAAATAAAAATTCAAAAGAAAAAGTTAGAGAACAGATTGAAGTATTATTTTATAATTCTAAGAATGATTTTGCAGTTAAGATAAAGACTAAGAATAATGATGAAGTTATATTTTATAAAAATCCGGAGGGAGAAACATTTAGAGAAATATATGATAATATGATGAAAAAGACTAATGAGTATGAAGGGAGCATTAGTTTTTCAGAAAATGACTTTTTTATGGCACCTATACTTTCATTTAATGTAAAAAGAGAATACAAAGAATTAGAAAATAAAGAGTTTGGTACAGCAGATGGTAATATAGCAATGATAGAAAAAGCAATTCAGTCTATTAAGTTTTCTTTAGATGAGACCGGTGGAAAAGTAAAGAGTGAAGCTGGGGTTGACAGTTGGAAGACTACTAGTGTGGCTGGAGAAGAGAAAACAAGATATTTTAATGTTAATGATACATTTGCTTTGTTTTTAAAAGAAGAGAAAAGAGATGTACCTTATTTAGCATTAAGAGTTGATGATATAAGAAAATATCAAAATAATTAATTAGTATATGATGTTTAATTTGTAGTATACTATTGATAGATATTATAGGAGGATGTTATGGAGAATATTTTAAATAAAAAAGAATCTGGTTGGAAAAGTTTAAGCTCTGGGGAAATGGATAGTATTATGACTTTTTCTGATAATTATATTAAGTTTTTAAATAGATCTAAGACTGAAAGAGAAGCTAATAAGAGTATTATTTTAGAGCTTGAGAAACATGGATTTAGAAATGTAAATGATATGGACAGATTGAGTGCTGGAGATAAGGTTTATTTTAGTAATAGATGTAAGAGTGTTTTTGCTGCTGTTATTGGTAGTGGTAAAATAGATGAGGGAATTAATATAGTTGGTGCTCATATTGATTCACCTAGACTTGATTTAAAACCTAATCCTGTGTATGAAGATGGAAAACTTGCTTTATTTAAGACTCATTACTATGGAGGAATTAAGAAGTATCAATGGACTACTATTCCTTTAGCAATACATGGTGTTGTTGTTAAACCTAGTGGAGAGAAGATAAGTATTAATATTGGTGAGGATGATAATGATCCAATCTTTACTATTACTGATTTATTACCACATTTAGCAAAGGATCAAGTTGATAAAAAATTAGAAGAGGCTATTAAGGGAGAAAGTTTAAATATATTGATTGGTAGTATTCCTGGGGAAGAAAAGGAAAATCCTGTTAAGAATAATATTTTAAGAATATTAAATGAGAAGTATGGAATTAATGAAATTGATTTTTATAGTTCTGAACTAGAGGTTGTTCCAGCTTTTAAAGCTAGAAGTTTAGGATTTGATAGTAGTATGGTAGCTGGATATGGTCAAGATGATAAAGTATGTGCTTATGCTACTTTAAGAGCTATTATTGATGCTTCTGTAACTAGTGTTACTAGTGTTTCTATATTTGCTGATAAGGAAGAGATTGGTAGTGTAGGTAATACTGGAATGTATTCTGAGATGTTTGATAATTTTATTCTTCAACTATTAGAAAAAACTGGTGATAATAGTGTTGGAAGTTTAAATAAGACTTATTGTAATTCTAGAATGTTATCTGCTGATGTTGGTGCTGGAGTTGATCCTAATTATCAAGAGGTATCTGAATCTAATAATTCTTCATATATTGGTTATGGAGTTGAATTAAATAAATATACTGGAGCTAGAGGTAAGTCTGGAGCAAGTGATGCTAATGCTGAGTTTGTTGCTTATGTAAGACGTGTATTTGAAAGTAATAATGTAAAATATCAAGTTTCTGAACTTGGTAAAGTAGATATTGGTGGAGGAGGAACAATCGCTTATATTTTAGCAAATAAGGGAATTGATGTTATTGATTGTGGTGTTCCAGTAATATCAATGCATTCTCCATATGAAGTTACTAGTAAATATGATATTTATTCAGCTTATAATGGATATAAAGCATTCTTTGAGGCAACTGATAAAGTTAGTTATTAGTAGTTATAAATTGTTTATTAGAAAGGCAAATCGTTGTGTTGGTTTGCTTTTTTTGTTATAATTTTTTGAGAGGTGGGGTTATGGTTAAGGACTTATGTTTCGAAATTCTTGATAAATGTTCTAATAATTGTAGATTTTGTTCTTCTAACTCAGATATGTCTAAAGATACAGTTATTAGTTTTAATGATTTTAAAAGAGTAATAGATCACTTTATGAAAACTGGTGGAATAGGTGAATTATCTTTATCAGGTGGAGAGCCATTTTTACATCCGGAGTTAGAAAGAATGGTTGCTTATGCGACAGGATTAGGTATTAAAACAGTTATTTTTACTTCTGGAGTAAAGCTTAGAGAGCCTTTAAGTATGGATGAGAGAAGAAAAATAATTGTTGAAGAGAAGAGGCGTTTAGCTAGTGTTGATAGTGATGATATAAGAACTATTTTGGCTATTGGGAAGTTTTATGAAAAATTATTAAATCCACCGATATTTTCTTGTATAGAGAGGGAGAGGCTTGAACGATATAAAAGAATGGGCCTTTCTAAAATTGTCTTTGATATGCAAGGTTATGTACAAGAGACAGATACTTATTTAATGGGAAGAAGAAGTTATAGTCAACAAGCTTTATTTAGATCATTACTTAATGCTTCTTTGGTAGGCTTGGATGTAGATGTACATTTTATTCCGATGAAGGTTAATTATAAAGAAATAAGAGAAATATTGGAGTTATTAGAATTAGCATCAGTTAAAAATATTAGTTTACTTAATTTTGTACCTCAAGGAAGAGGATTAGAAAATAGAGAGTCTTTAGAACTAAATGAAACTGAGAAAGATGAGTTTTTTGAGATTTTAGGTTCTGCTTTAGATGAAGGATTATATACAGGAAAGGTAAGAATTGGAATACCTTTACAAGGAGAAGAGACACATAAGTGTAATGCAGGACTTGAAAAGCTTGATATTAAATATGATGGAACTGTGTTACCTTGTCCGGCATTTAAAGAACTTAGTGCTGATGAGTATAAGAAGTATGGTATACAAGTTTATAGTATTTATGATGATTTAGATAAGATAAAAATATCTGGTGTTGGTACTAGAAGTGAAGCTCTTTGTAAGAAGGTTTATCAAAGGAAGGATAGTGGTAGTAATGATTAATACGAAGTTAACAAGAAAGGCAATGGTTATAGCATATAACGCTCATATGGGGCAATTTGATAAAGCTTCTGTTCCTTATATATATCATCCTATTCATATTGCAGAAGAAATGGATGATGAGGTTAGTTGTATTGTAGCTTTACTTCATGATGTAGTTGAAGATACGAGTGTTACTTTTACTGATTTAGAAAAAGAGTTTCCAAAAGAGGTTATTGAAGCTTTAAAATTATTAACTCATGGTGATGGTGTTAATTATATGGAGTATATTGAAAACATTAAAAGTAATGAGATTGCTACTAAGGTGAAGATAGGTGATCTTAAACATAATATGGATACTAGTAGACTTGATATTATAACTGATGAAGATTTAATTAGAAAAGAAAAATATAAGAGGTCACTTGAAATATTAGAAAGTTAATTAGCAAGAATTGTTGTATTCCTGCTTTTTATTTAGGGGAGTGCTATTATAAAAACTAATTTTTTGGGGTGATTAGTTATGGCTTATGATGTTTTTAGTATTGATAAGATGCAAATTAATGCCAGTGGGTTAAGAAAGTTTGCTAGAAAGTGCATTAGTGAAAGTAATAGTAGAGTTTCAATAATGGCTAATCCTTATATTACTGGTGTTTATGATTTATCTAAGATTTTATATGAGAATAATCCACATGTTTATTTAAATCCAACAGAAAAGTTACGTATGGGTGAATATGTAAAAGATGGTGATTGCTATATTGTTGGTCCTAATCTTATGATATGGGATAGTACAACTAATATGTGGAGAGGAATATCTATTTCGGCAGGGCCTTCTGGATAAACTGCTACTATAGAGGTTGGTAGTACTAGAACTGGAGATGATAGTAGCGAGGCTTTGGCTTTAGATAATGCGGTTGGCAATCATCATGTTTTTGATTTTGTTATACCAAGAGGTGATAAGGGAGAGAGTGGACCGACTGGCCCAAAAGGAGATAAAGGTGATACTGGACCAATAGGGTCATTGGTGCTAACATCATATGATGCAGTTTGCTTTGCTAGTTTTAAGGATTCTACTACTGTTGGTACTTCAACTATTACGACAACTAGAATTATTCCAGATAATTCTGATATTTTATCTATTTCTGGTAATCAAATTAAAGTTTCAAGAACTAGTGTATTTGAAATTACGTTGTGTGGCAGAATATCAGGAGTTACTAATGATACAGGGGTAAGTTTTATTTATATAATACTACTACTGGTGAGAAAATTAGTGATATGGAATTTGTTCTTGATAAAGGAAATACTAATGATATGGATTTTTCTGAAGTTAATTTTGCTGGTGTTTATGCTGGTGGAAATTTAGAGGTTAGAACAGAAATTATTGGTGATGATACAGGTAGTGTTACTTTTTCAATGATTAATATTATTCTTAAGAGTTATAAGATGTAGATTATGAGTATTAGTTTTTTTGGTTAATTTTTTTTAATATAATTGAGAATTTAGAAATGGATTCTCTTTTGTTGTGTTATAATTTTAGAGGATGGTGTTTTATGAGTGGTGTGTATGAAAGATGGAGATTTGGTACTGATAACGATAAGTTAGTAAAACTTGTTTTAAATGGAGATAAGAGAGCTACTACATCTTTATATGATGAGTATGTAACTAATAATGAAAAAGTACCTAAAGTAGGAGACAGAAGTATAATTTTATTTGATGATGGAAGAGATGCTTGCTTAATTGAGAATGTTGAAGTAATTGTTACGGAGTTTAAAAATATAACTGAAGATCTTGCTTTTATAGAGGGTGAAGGCGATAAGTCACTTGCTTATTATAGAGATGAACATATAAGGATTTTTAAGAGTATTGATACTAATTTTTGCGATGAGTCAAAAGTTGTTTTTGAAGTGTTTAAAGTAGTTGAAAAGTATGATTTTTAGTTGGGAGGGGATTTGTTATATGAAAGATGTTATAGGTTCTATTGTTAGGGAAAATGTAGAATTATTTGGTAGTAGGCCAGAAGTTAAAAAAATTAATGTTGGTTTTACTAATACAATATTTATTATTAATGATAAGTATGTAGTAAAGATTTGTACTAATAGTAGTAATGAGGAAAAGTTTGCAAGAGAGATTGAGTTTTATAGGAAGAATAAGGATAATGATTTAATTCCAAAATTATATTATGCGAGTATGGATAAAAGCGTGGTTCCATATTATTATGAGGTTATTGAGAGGATAGATGGAGTTTCTTTATATAACGTATGGCATACTTTGAATGAGGTACAAAGGGAAGACATTATAAAACAGTTATGTATGGCAATGAAGATGTTTCATAGTAATACTTCTGATTGGTATGATTGGACTTTAAGGACTAAGAATATATTTGTACCACTATATGAGAAGGCTAGAGGTTTAAATTTATTTAGTGAGGAAGAGACAAATCTTATTGATGAGGCCTATAAAAAGTTTGATCAGTATTTAGAGTCAAAAGAGATGGTTCTAGTGCATAATGATTTACATTTTGATAATGTTTTTTATAGTAATGGTAAGATTAAGTTGATTGACTTTGAAAGAGCAATTTATGCACCTTTAGATTTTGAACTTGATATTTTATATAGAATGGTTAGAATGCCTTGGAAATTTACTAGTGAAGAGACTGAGGGGTATGTAGAACTTGATGATTATAAAAACATTATGAAGTATATTGAAAAATACTATCCTGAATTAGTTCATATTGATAATTTAGAGAAAAGATTAGCTATTTATGAAATGATTTATTTTATGAAGCAGTATATAGGCTATTCACATATTGTAGAGCTAAAGGATAATGTTTTAAAAGCTGCAAGGATTGTTGTTGGTATTAGTAATTAGTTGGTTTTGTGTAGAAATTCACTAACTAATATTAACGATTTTTGTTGTTATTTTGTTTATATGCTAGTATAATAGGCATTACTGATTTAGGGGGAGTGTTTTTATGTTAAGTTATGTACAGAAGTTAATGTTTTCGACGCAAAGTAATTATTTTAAAAGTAGTAGAGATAGTGAAGAAGAATTTAGTGAAGTAACTGGGGAAGAGAGAACTCGTAGAAATTGGTATGTTTTAGGTGCTGATATTATATTTAATGAGAGTTTAAATTTAGGATTTGAGTCAAAAAATGTAAGTGATATGGGTGATGTTATTAGGAAATGTTTAGAAAGTAATGAACCTGTTGTTATAGAAATGAAGGGTTTAAAAATAGTTCTAAATAGTAAAAATCATAAATGTGTTTCTTTTTTTGGTAACAATTATAGAGTAACAATAGATGGAGAAGATATGTATTCTGAGGTTGATGTTATCAAATTAAACTTGGATGCTCACTTGACAAAAAGGTATAATCAAGGATGTCTTATGGATATTCCTGTTAAACTTTCACAAACTGTTACTGTTACAAATGGTGAAGAAATAAATGAAGTTTGTGGTATTGATTCTCAAGATGTGTTAGTTGATCTTGATCTTATTCTTGAAAGATTTAAAAGATATAATCGTGATTACTATGATGTTGTTGATGGTGATGATAAGGTTTTATGTCGTGATATTACTGATTTTAAAGAGATGGTAAAAAGACCTTATGAATATCGTGGAGTTAATATTGATGCTGGTCAAGCTAAAAAGATTGGAAAGTTTAAAGATTTTAAGACTTATGAAGATTTAATTCCTGTTGCTAAGGCTAGAGAAGAAAGATGTAAGTATATTTATTCTTTAGTTTTAAGAGCCTATGATGATGCACAGGAAAAGATGTTTCCTTTTGGTAGTGGAAAGCGTAGACTTGATGATCTTGATTCTTTTCAAAGTACATTTAAGAAGGATACTACTTTAGAAAAGAAAAGTGAAAAAGTTATGGTAAAAAAGTAAGTAATAGTTAGTATTAATATATAAAAAATATAAACAGGATTTAGTCCTGTTTTTCTATGGAACAATTATAATTGTAAAGGTGTTGGTATAAATTAGTAGTTAATACTAATTGGTGTATAAATATTTATGGGAAACTTATTTTTAAATGGTATAATATAAGTAGAGGAGCAAATATAAAGTCTTTTATTTGCTAATATAGAAAGATAATGACTTGATTATATATAAAAATTGTGGAAGTCATTACGATATCTAAGTTTTAACATAAAAATTTATAGAAAGGATAGTGAGTTATGAATAATAAGTTAGAAACAATTTCAAATTTATTTGAAGGCAAAGAAATTAGAAGTATATGGGATAGTGAAAAAGAAGAATATTATTTTAGCGTTGTAGATGTTATAGCTGCACTAACTAATGCTAATATTCCTAGAAACTATTGGAGTGATTTGAAAAGAAAGTTAAAACAAGAGGTAAGTGAGTTGCACGAGAATATCGTGCAACTGAAAATGAAATCTCAAAAAGATGGTAAAAAGTATTTAACAGATGTTTTAGATACACGAGGAATTTTTAGATTGATTGAATCGGTTCCAAGTCCTAAAGCAGAGCCTTTTAAACTTTGGTTGGCATCACTTGGTAAGGAAAGAATAGATGAAGTATTTGATCCTGAAATAGCAATCAATAGAGCAGTAGAGTATTATCGTAAGAGAGGCTATGATGATAAATGGATTAAATCAAGATTAACGGGAATAGTTGATAGATTTAAACTAACTGATATTTTGAAAGAGTCTGGAATCACAAAAGACTACGAGTATGGAATTTTAATTTAAATCATGGTCTGGAATGAAAGCAAGTGAATATAGGGCATTTAAAGGACTTAGAAAAGAATCATTAAGAGATAATATGACAGATATAGAAGTTGCACTAACTGATTTAGGTGAAATAGCAACACGTGAACTTGCTAAAGAACATAAACCTTATGGATTAGAACAAAATAAAAATATTGCAAGAAGAGGTGGCAGTATAGCAAAAATAACTAGAGATAATTTAGAAAAAGAATTAGGTAGGACTGTTATAAGTAATAAAAATACATTAAACTATGAATATATAGATGAAAAATTGATAGAAGATAAAAAAGAAGTTGGATAATAAGTTTTTAGGATTAACTATATAAAATAAAGAATAGAATACGAAAATAAGAGTAATGAAAAAAACATATAGATGAATATGGTAATGAATATTGGTATGCACGTGAATTAAAAAAAGTATTGGAACACAAGGATTGTAGAAATTTTCAAAAAGTAATAGATAAGGAGTTTAAAAGAACTAGAAAGAGAAAAGAAACAATTAGAAACAAAAGAACAAAAGAAACTTGAAGGAGTGAAACAATGAAGTTAAATTTTATAGAAGTAACTAACGATAATTTGGAATTAGCGGTAGAAATTCAAAATACTATATTTCCGTTAGAAGATGGAAGGGTAAATTATATTGAAGGAATAACAAACGATCCATATAGAAAAGAAATGGTTAATTATATTGTTTTTAATAATAATGAGTCAATTGGTGTTGTTGGGTTATATTCATATAATGAATATCCAGAAGATGCATGGCTTAGTTGGTTTGGCGTATTAGAACAATTTAGAAACAAAGGATATGGAAGTGCAATATTTGATTTTTTCGAAAATATTTCAAGGGAAAAAGGATATAATGCAATAAGAGTATATACTGATGACAAATTTGATTCTGCTATCAATTTATATATTAAAAAGGGAATGATAAGAGAAAATTATAGTAATGAATTAGAATCAGATGAAATAAATAAGGAAACAATAGTATTTTCAAAATCATTAACACTTGAAAAAACTAAAAAATGGAATAATAAATTTTTACAATTAACTGCGCAAGTAGAAAAAGAAAAGTAGTAAGAATGTGATAAAATATTAATAATGAAAATAAGACAAATATAAATTGTAAGTTGGAAGTTATGAAAATACATTATTAAAACCTTGAAAACAAAGAGAAAAATAAAATTTCTTTTTACATTTCTAGTATGTTTTTAGTAAAAATTGAGAAAAAAGAGAAGAATGAGATTTATGAAAAACTAAAGGAAAGGAGAGCATTTATGGAAGATAATAAATTAATTATATATAAAAATAGTGAAGGTAATATTATAGTAGACGCTATTTATAAAGATGAAACTTTATGGCTATCACAAAAAGGAATGTCAAAAGTTTTCGAGGTTGGTGTACCAGCAATATCAAAACATTTAAAGAATATATTTGAAGAAAACGAATTAGATAAAAATTCAGTTGTTTCCAAAATGGAAATAACTGCACTTGATGGAAAAAACTATAATACTGAAGTTTATAGTCTTGATGCTATAATTGCTGTGGGTTATAGAATTAATTCTAAAAAGGCAACAGAATTTAGAATATGGGCTACAAAAATATTAAAAGAATATATGACTAAAGGTTTTGCATTAAATGATGAACGTTTTATAAATGGAAATAAATATGATACAAAATACTTTGATGAATTATTAGAACGTATCAAAACAATTAGAGTTAGCGAAAGAATGGCATGTCAAAAAATTACTGATTTATTTATTGCAACAGCAACTGATTATAATCCAAAGTCAGATGAGGCTTATACTTTTTTTAAAATTGTTCAAAATAAATTACATTATGCTATAAGTGGACATACTGCTGCTGAATTAATATATAATAGAGCAAACGCAGA
>HF992496.1:0-15631 GCA_000433455.1 Mycoplasma sp. CAG:877
GATATCTTATCTTCATCTTCAATAGTAATAGTTACTTTAGCTAAATCGTAATTATCATTAGCACCTATTCCTTCAAAAACAAATTTAATATCAGGTCCAACCAAATTAGTAGGACTACTATCTTCTGAAGTATAGCCATCACAAACTAAATTAACTACATAACTATAGTCGTTTTTACTATATCTATACACTTGTACATAACTCTGATTAGGATCACAAATCTTCTTATTTCTATCTATAACCTCACCAATATACTTTTTATCTTGTAAAGTTTTTAAATAGACTTGATTTTTTTGTCCAACTCTCTTTGGCAAGAAACTTCTATTGTCCTGTGTATAACTCTTAGCAGCCATAATTATCTCGGATTCTTGTGCTTTATAATATTCTTTTTCTGTCTTATTGATTAAATATGTAACACTTACAACACCAATTCCTGTAAGTATCCCCATAATAACAATAGCAGCCAATAACTCAACTAAAGAGAATCCTTTATTATTACTTCTAAACATAACCATAAACTCCTTATTATCATGTATAAATTATACCACAGCCTAAAAAAATTCTACAATAGAAAATACAAAAAATCAAACAAAAGAACCATTGTACACCTAACAAAAAAATCTTTTTACAAGAAAATAAAAGAAACGTAAAATCACGCTTCCTCTAACATATCTTTAATCTGTACAATTATATTTTTTACATCCTAAACCAGCAAAATCATTACATTTAGCTTGAGTTTGAACCGGTATATTATTAGTCCATGTATCATTTTCTTGAAGAACCGTACAAGTAGGAGCCTTAGAGTTTAATATAGTCTTCTTCTCACTCTTCGTACTTTCATTTCCATAAAAGTCCGTTGCCACTACTTTTATCTCTATAACACCAGGAACAAACTCTTTTAATGGTAAAGTAAACTCAATTTTCTTCTCTAATTTACCATCAATATCTCCTGAATTTTTTACTTCATTACCATTTTTAGTAATTATATATCTATAACCTGATATCTTATCTTCATCCTCAATAGTAACGGTAACTTTAGCCAAATCATAACTATCATTAGACCCTATTCCTTCAAAAACAAATTTAATATCAGGTCCAACCAAATTAGTAGGACTACTATCTTCTGAAGTATATCCATCACAAACTAAGTTAACTACATAACTATAATTATTTTTACTATATCTATATACTTGAACATAACTTAAATCTGGATCACACTTTTTCTTATTCCTATCGACTATATCACCTATATATTTCTTACTCTGTAAAGTCTTTAAATAAATCTGATTCTTTTGTCCAACTCTTTTAGGTAAGAAACTTCTATTATCTTGTGTATAACTCTTAGCTACCATAATTATTTCAGACTCTTGTGCCTTATAATATTCTTTTTCTGTCTTATTAACTAAATACGTAATACTTACAATTCCAACTCCCGTAAGTATCCCCATAATAACAATAGTGGCCAACAATTCAACCAACAAAAACCCCTTACTATTTTCTCTACTAAACACACTATTAAACTACTACACTACTTTATAGCAAAAGTATAACACCCTCTAAAAATAAAATTCAACAAAAAAAGATGACTAATATTTAAAGTCATCTTCATTTCTTATTTACGTCCAACTATCCAATTATTATCGCTACTCTTTACATAGTACATATCATAGTATACTTGACAATTACTATTATTTAACTGTGTAACAGTCTTTCCATTTCTATCAACAATACCACACTTATCATCACTATAAGCAACTACAAAATCAGAAACACCATCATATGAAACACTATCATATATTTTCTTATCATTATTATCGATTAAATAATATGTTTGATTATTATCTTCACTAATAGCAAAAACTTTATCACTAAATATATAAATAGATTTATATTTACATGGAATTATCTCTTTACCAGTCTTATCAATAACACCTTTTAAATTATTAAGACTAACTACCGCAAGACCATACTTAGTAAAGTTAGATGTTCCTTCTACTTGATATTGTTCTTTAATAACTGTCTTTTCATCAGTACTTTTAAACCCTAATAATCCACTCTCAGAAATAGTAGTTATCATACCATTCTCTGAAAAATCAACTTCTGCATTTTTAGCAACTTTTCCATCTACTAAACTATATGAAGAAAAAGAACCATCACTAACAGCATAATAAACATAGTTTTCATTTACAAATACTGAACTACCTACTTTTTCAATAACATTTAATGCTCCATTCTTAAATATAAATATATCATTAGTATCATTTCCACCTTGTCCAACTAAAACTGTTGATTTACTATTTTCAGAACTATAATCAGCAATATATGCATAATCACCCTTAGATATTAAATTACCATTCTGATCAATTAAATTCCATTTATCTCCAAGCATAAGAGCAACACCTGCTCCATCATAACTAAAATAATAATCATAATTAACACCAAGTAAATTCTCACCATTAGCATTAACTACACTATAACTATTATCTTCATTTTGAACGATAAAACAATTCTTTGAAACAATAACAACTGAATAATACTTATTTGCCAATACTTCATTTTTTGAAGAATCAACAACTCCATAAGTTAGTCCATCTTTAGTTGAAACAAATAACCCATCTTTAGCATCCATCAACTCTAAAACCCTAGAATCATAAAATTCATTTTCACTTTCCAAATCAAGTACCTTTTCACCGTTTAAATCATAATAAGCATATTTCTTACCATCACCTAAAATTAAATTATTTTTAATTCTAACTAAATACTTTCCAGAAAGTTCAAATTCTTTTGAAGTATTATTACTACTCTTTCTTCCAAATCCTAAGAATACACCAACTCCAACAAGTAACACCCCTAAAACTAGTACAACAAGTAAAACTATCTTTTTATTTTTTACCATAAATCTCCCTCCAATAAAATACTAGCTATTCCTTTACAAATAAAAAACATATTACTACACCTTATCTATGCTAAAAAAATTATAACACAACAATTAATATAATAAAAGTAGATAAAATTATTTTTATTAAAAATAAGAAAAGAAAAAACTACTATTACTAGTAGTTACATTTCTTCTATTATATTTAATAATTCATCATTTATATCTTCAATACTTCTAAGTACTCCATCTTTTACACACTCTATCTTATCCCAATTATAAAGTTCAACTAACTCTAAATATGCTCTTTCTGCTCCTTGTAAATGTTCTGGAGACTTTTCATTTTCATCTAAATTCTCTCTATTTTTCTTCAACTCACAAGATACTTCATATGGAACATGTAAAAATATTGTCTTATCTGGTTTAGGTAATTGTAATAACCAATATTCTAACTTATCAATCCATTGATACATATTAAATCTTTCATCTTTATCTTTAATTTTACTACCCTGATGAGCTAAATTAGATGTTGTATACCTATCTAAGAAAACATAATATCCTTCATCTAATAATTTTAATGCTTTATCTATATTATACTTTCTATCAGCAGCATAATATAAACATGATACTTTCGGATCTACATTAGGTGCTCCTTCTTCAAAATATCCTGCACATATTTCTGGTTTACCTAAATATGCACCACCTACTATTCTACCAGTTGGTGTATCATACATTGGAAAACTAAAACATGCACACTTCTTTCCCATCTCTGTTAATCTTTTTACCAATAACTTAGATTGTGTCTCTTTTCCAGAACAATCTGTTCCCTCTATAACAATAATTTTACCTCTCATTAACTTCACCTCAATACTTTAAACTGTTCCTTTTACATCAGCTTTAAATGAAAATGATACATTACTATTTGTCTTATATTCATTACTTAGCCAAACTCTAAGTCTAAACTTTTTACTAGTTTTAGCTTTTAACTCATCTTTATATAATACTTTATTACTATCTATTTCTGAATCATTAAGTTCATTTAAAGTTAATGGTCTATTTTCAAAATTCTTAATTACTTTATTCTCATCATCTGTCAAATAAAATTTTATATATTTACCATCCAACTCATTTATAATTGGTTCTAATAATATTTCATAATTAATACTTTTATCATAATCATTAGATACACTAAATTCATAATAATTACTAGAATTAATTCCTTCATTATCACTAATACCTAAAGCATTAACTACATCTATTGTATTACCATTACCTTCAGTGAAATTAAAAGATAAATACCCCATCGTAAGTGTATTTATTTTAACATCACTTTCTTTTACACTCACGGCATAGCTAGTTCCAAATATTAAAACTAATAATATTAAAGCCCCTAAAATTGAAGTAATTATTTCTTTTGTATAATTCTCTTTCTCACCCATTTTAATTTCACCTTCTCCTTTAGTCTATCAAAATTTTATTTTTTTAACAATACTTATAAAAGAAAATGACGAAATTATACACTAATTTCATCATTATCATCAAACGGTACTAATATACACTTTCTACTTGCTAAAAAGTCACACATATGAACAAAGTTCTGATACTTTGTCTTTGGTCTTTCTAATACTTCAACTCCATTATAATCCTTTGTCCAAGGACCCATATGTGTCTTTATTACATCACATAAAAATTCTATTTCTTCTACTTCCAATCCTAACTTTTCTTCATTATCCATAATACAATCAGCCATTAATATTGGATGATCAAATCTTGTATATTTTTCATGATCATATCCAGACTTTAATCCATCATGTAAAATTAATGCCATAATCATTAAATCTTTCTCATCAGAACTATATTTATTACCAATACACTCATCTCCTAATAATTCATAGGCGATTCTAACAGCAGCTTTAGTATGACGTAAAAGTCCACCTTTACCTAAAGCATACTCTGGATGATATTTACCAGTAGAAGAGGCTGGTATTTCAAAGAAATAATCTGGTAATAATTCGATCATTTCTACACAAGCATTTTTTACTTTTTCACTCTTAATATATTCTAACTCTTTTTTAAAATGTTCTCTCTTACTCATACTTCTCTCCTTCAATAAACTTAACAATAATCTCATTACTTACATAAAACTTATCCTCAGGAATAAATAAATTATCACCATCATCAATAATAAAGCCATTATCTATAAGTTCATTATAATTATAACACTCATCAATTCTTTTACCAAATCTATTTCTAAACTTATTCTTATCTATTCCCTCACTTAGTCTTAATCCTAACATAACTTCATATTCCATTAAATCTTCAGTACTAACTTCTTCAACACTAGAAACATAATCTTTAGAAAAATACTTATTAAATGATCTTGTATTAGTACTTCTCTTATTTTGAATATAAGAACTAGCTCCAAGTCCAAATCCATAATACTCTAAATTCTTCCAATAAACTGTATTATGTCTAGAATAATACCCATCTTTACAAAAATTACTAATCTCATAATGTTTAAAATTATTATTACTCAAATACTCACAAATAAATTTATACATTTTAAAATCCATATCTTCTGAAATATTCTTAGTACCTAACACACTAAGTAAAGTATTCTTCTCTATTATTAATGAATAAGTAGAAATATGTTTAATATCTAAACTAATAATAAAGTCCAAGTCTTCTTTTAACTCTTCGATAGTCTGATTCTCTAGTGCATAAATCAAATCTATATTTATATTATCAAGTCCCACACTTTTACTATACTTAACAATATCAATAACATGACATCTATCAAAATCTCTATTTAAAAACTCTAAATGTTTTTTATTAGTACTTTCAAGTCCAAAACTAATTCTATTTACTCCATATCTTTTAAATAAATCAATCTTTTCTTTACTAATACTTTCAAAATTAGCTTCTATTGTAAATTCTATATCTTCACGTTTCTTAAAAATACTAACTATTTTAAATAGTCTTTCTAATTGTAAAACACTTAAACTACTAGGAGTACCTCCTCCTATATATATTGTATTAATTACTTCTCCCAAATAATTACTTTTAATTTCTTCTTCTAAACTATCTAAATATTTATCTACTAATTGCCTATTATATAAAACTTTACAAAAGTCACAATAAGAACAAATCTTCTCACAAAATGGTATATGTATATATACAGATTTCACTATTTTCTTCCTTTAGGAGAACTACCTTTTTTCTGATCTTTACCTTCAGCAATTCTATATACTTGTGAAAGTGAAACTCCAGTTTCATTACTAATTACTCTATATGATGCCTCTGCATTAATTCTCAAATCTTTAATTTTTACCTTTTCTGCATCTGAAACAAAAGAATCTGCTTGTTTTTTTAATTTCGCAATAGTTTCAAGTTGTCCTGGAAAATTTATAAAAGAAACTTCTGATTTAGCCCATTTATTACTTCTAATATTCTCTTCTCTTAAAAACTCAACTTTTTCTTCTAAAGCATCAAGTTCTTCTTCCTTATATTCAGGACATAATTTCAATATTTCTTCTTTTCTATCTCTAATACATGTCAAATATCTTTTTACTGATGCTTTTGATATATCTGTAACCTCAGAAATATTTGTTGTAGAAGCTCCAGTCATACAATACAATCTACATACTTCTACTGCTAATAATAGTTTATTTCTAGTCTTTTCATCACCTAACATATTATCACTCCTCATCCATACTTAAAACACTCATAAATGCTTCTTGTGGTAATTCAACACTACCTATTTGTTTCATTCTCTTTTTACCTTCTTTTTGTTTTTCTAGAAGTTTCTTCTTACGTGTAACATCTCCACCATAACATTTAGCTAAAACATCTTTTCTAAGTGCTTTAACAGTACTTCTCGCAATAACATGATTACCTATTGCCGCCTGAATTGGTACTTCAAATAATTGTCTAGGAATAGACTCTTTCAATTTCTCAACTACACATCTACCACGTTGATAAGCGAAATCTTTATGAACAATTACACTTAAAGCATCAACTGCTTCGCCGTTTAATAAAATATCCATCTTTACCAAATCACTTGGCTTATATCCAACCATTTCATAATCAAATGAAGCATAACCCTTAGTATAAGATTTTAACTTATCAAAAAAGTCATACACAATCTCTGATAAAGGCAATTCATAATGTATATTAACTCTACTCGTATCAATATACTCCATACTTAAATAAACTCCACGTTTTTCCTGACATAATTTCATAATAGCCCCAATATATTCTTTTGGTGTAAATATACTAGTCTTAATGAATGGTTCAAGTACTTCTTTAATTTTACCTTTATCTGGTAATTTATTAGGAGCATCCACTAGTATTTTCTCCCCGTTATTTAAAACAGCTTCATATACAACAGAAGGAGCAGTCGTAATTAAATCTATATTAAACTCTCTAGTAACTCTCTCTTTTACTATTTCTAAATGTAGTAATCCTAAAAAACCACATCTAAAACCAAATCCTAAAGCAGATGAAGTCTCAGGTTCAAATACAAGAGATGCATCATTTAATTTTAACTTTTCCAAAGCTTCTCTTAAATCTTCAAATTTAGAAGTATCAATAGGATAAACTCCACAGAACACCATTGATTTCATTGGTTTATATCCCGGTAATTTTTCTTCAGCTGGATCTTTAGCTAAAGTAATAGTATCTCCTACTCTAATATCACTAATTGTCTTAATACTAGCACAAATAAACCCAACTTCTCCAGCAACCAATTCATTCTTTTTTACTTCTTTTGGAGTATTAATATGAATTGATGTAACTTCATATGTAGCACCAGTTTCCATCATCTTAATAGTATCTCCTACTTTTAATTTACCATTAACTATTCTAACAGAAACAACTACTCCCTTATAAGCATCAAATAAACTATCAAATATCAATCCTTGTAATTTATTATTTATATCTCCCTTAGGAGCAGGAACTTTTTCAATAACTGCTTCTACTAATTCTTTAATACCTATACCATTCTTCGCACTAGTTAAAATTATCTCATCCTTAGAAAAACCAATCATCTCTAACTCTTCAATAACTTTATCTACATCAGCTGATGGTAAATCTATCTTATTAATCACAGGAATAATTGTTAAATTATTATCAAGTGCTAAATATAAGTTAGCTAATGTTTGTGCCTCAATTCCTTGTGCCGCATCAACTACAAGTATTGCTCCCTCACATGCAGCTAAACTACGACTTACTTCATAAGAAAAATCAACATGACCTGGAGTATCTATTAAATGTAGGTAATACTCTTCATTATTATATTTATAAGTAAGTTGTACAGCATTTAATTTAATCGTAATGCCTCTTTCTCTTTCTATATCCATAGAATCAAGCATCTGTTCTTTTAATTCACGTTTTTGTATAGCACCCGTAATCTCAAGTATACGATCCGCTAAAGTACTTTTACCATGATCAATATGTGCTATAATACAAAAATTTCTAATATTTTCCTGTTTCATATACATCTTCCTCGCTTACTTATTATAACATGTCATACAGTAATTAGTAAATCAAAGAAAATATAAAACTTAAAAATAAAAGTAAAAATTTAATATTCAAAATCATTTATAATCCAAAATTTAATATTCATCTACAAAAGTACTAAATCATCTATTTAAATTTTAAAAAAAGCTACTTTTACCCAGTTTGCATACTCTATTTTTATCTGTTACTATAACGTTGGAATATTTAATTGTTGGGTGATACCTTTGATATTATGAACAAGAAAGATTCTTTAATTACTTCTTTAGTAATAATCATCTACCTTTTACTATTTCTACTATTAATAGTTCTAGTATAAAAAAAATCACCTAACTAGTTGTTAGGTGATTACCAAAAAAACAAGTTAACACTCAACACACGAAAATTAAGTGTTCCATTTTTATTTTATGAAGTTTCCTTCATCTGTATTCATCATATCATAAATTACAAGCTATTACAATAACTATTCTTCCTTGCCTAAACATTTAATATAAGAAATATTATCAAAATCAATCTTTGAAATAATGTCATTCATTTCTTCTATATTTAACTTTCTAAATCTCTCAATCTTATCAGGAATAACATCACCATACCTAATCAAGTCATCAGAAACATTACTAGCAACACTATCTACATAATCAAATAATTTAACTTCACTAGAAATCCATACTTTCTTCATTCTATTAAAAGCTTCTTCTGAAATACTAATATTATTAATCTCATTCTTAAACTCATCAATAAACTCATCTGGATTATCTGTAGATACAATCACTAAATAATTTTTAAATCCCGGAATTGACTCCCAGTCAGCACTAAAACTATTAAGTAGTTTTTTATTTCTAACTCTCTCTCTAAATAAAGAAGAACTACCAAAAGCAAGTGTACTAAACATTTGTAAATATAAATCTAAAGTCAAATCATCATAACTACTAAGATCATCAGTAGGAACTTTTAAACCAATCGCTACTTTTGGTACCTTAACATTAGTATAGAAAGTTTCTTCATGAACATTAACCTTTTTCTCTTCAAGAACTTCAGTAACTACAGGTTTACCCATATTTTTACGACTCTTCATTTCTTCATTAATAATATCACGAGCCTCATCTATATTAAAATTACCAACTAGTAGCAAAAACATATTATTAGGACTATAAAAATTATTATAACAAGTATATAAATCTTCCTTAGTAATTTTATTAATCTCTGAAACTGTTCCACCTATATCAATACGTCTAGGATGATTTACGTAAATAGCTTCACGCAACTTAGTCTCAATTTGCCAATCAGGCATATCAGCATACATATTTAACTCTTCCGCAATAATACCCTTTTCCTTCTCTACATTTTCATCTGTATAGTAAGGAGAATCAACAAAACTTAATAAAAAGGCCAAGTTATCATTAAAATTCTTTGTACCATAACAAATATACTGTGTTCTATCAAAAGACGTAAAAGCATTAGCACCAGTACCAGATTTAGAAAAGTATGTAAACGGATCTATTCCATCTTCTTGCTCAAACATCTTATGTTCCAAAAAATGAGCAATACCATCAGGTACTTTAATTTCCTTATCTTCTCCAGCTGGAATGAAATTAGTAATCTCAGATCCAAATCTAGTAGCATAAGCCATAAAATAATTCTTCTTATTTGTAAAAGGTATCAAAAATACTTCTAATCCATTATCAAGAACTTCTTTATAACAACTAACATCTAATCCCTTAAAATAAATCTTCTTCATTCCTAACTCCTTCTAAACAGAATATCGTATCAATAGTTACCTTTTTAGCAACCTTAACTATTTCACTCTTTGTAACTTTACTCATCTTCTCACGTTTTACATCTATATCATCAGTATTAATTAATTCCATCATTAAATAATTATTAATAATTTTACTTTGACTATCCTCAATCTCTTCTAACGCTGTATTATAATACTCTTTTGCCATTAAAATATCATTCTCATCAAACTTACCATTACACATATCCTTTAAGTTTTTCTCAATCAAGCTGACAGTCTTCTTATAATTTTCCTTATCAATACCAGCTCTAATTAATAAAACATTATCTAACTTATTAGTAATAGAATAAATTGTATAACATAAAGAGTTTTCCTCTCTTACTTCTTTAAATAATTTAGAATCAGAACATCCTCCAAAAATAACATTAAATAATGTCAAAGGATAATTTCTCTCATATTCACTAAGTCCATTTATTCTACAACCAATTGCAAGCTTAGACTGTGTATTATCAATTTTCTCATTAAAAACCAATTTACTTCTTCTAGGCTTCTTCTCATCAACCATAAAAGGCATCTTTAACTTCTTTAAAATATCAAACTTAAAATACTTCTTGATTAAGTCAGTTACCTCCTTAATATCAATATCCCCAATAACGAAAATATCAACAAAATCATTCTTAATCATATCTAGATAAAACTCATAAAGACTAGCTCCGGTAATATCATCTAAATCATCTAAATAACCCATCATTCTATAAGAAATAGGCTCTCCTTCACCAAATGCCTCAGCCATACGTATTAAACTATAATTACTAGCATCTTCCTTAATAGAATTTAAAGCACTACGACAAGTACTCTTTACTATATCAAGTTTCTCCTCATTAAACTTTCCATCCTCTACATCAGGATTAAATATAATCTCACTTAAAAATTCTAAAGAACTAGCAAAGTTACCATCTTCAGTATATTTATCATTTAATACAGTCAAATAAAAATCCGTATTAATATAATTACCAAGTCTAGAATTAGTAGTTCTAAGACCAGCAGCATACAAATCCTGTGCTTTTATAGTAAGTTCTCTTTTACTATTATATTTCTTACTAGATTGCATAAACATATCACTTAAAATATTTCTAATAGTAATCTCATTCTTCTTTATTACTCTATGGAATGAAACTTTAACAGTAATAGATTTAAATTTATCAGTTTTAATTAAATGCAATTTATAAGAACCTAAATCTTTCTTTATATATTCCATACCTCACCTCTATCAATTAGTATATTCAGTATTTCAATTTTTATTAGAAACACTCTCTAAAGCTAAACTAATCATATCATTTAATGATTGTTCTCTCTCTTCACTAGTTAAACTTCTCTTATCATATTTTGAATCAACTACTGTAAGTAATGAAGTTGCTTGCCTATTTAATTTTTTAGCTAAATAGAAAAGACAAAATGCTTCCATTTCACTAGCTAAAAACTCTTCATTTGGAAAATTACTCATAAATTTTTCTCCATCTACATATGGATCAAAAACATCACTTGTAATAATCTTACCTGCTTTTATGTTAACTCCAAGTTCTTTTCCCTTTTCTATAATTAAATTATTTAACTCACTACTAGACTCATATTCCTTATCAGTATCTCCATCAAATAATAATGGAAAAGTACTAACAGAATAAGCACTAGTCGCTAAAATAACATCAAGTAACTTAACGTCTTTATGAATAGTACCAGATGTTCCAATTCTAATAATCTTCTCTACATCATAAAACTTAAACAATTCATAAGCATAAATTCCTATACTTGGAATTCCCATACCTGATGAAAAGACTGTAACTTTATTACCTTTATAATAACCGGTATAAGCAAACATATTTCTAACACTATTAACTAATTTATAATCTGTCAAAAAATGCTCTGCTATATATTTTGCTCTTAACGGATCACCTGGCATTAATACTACCTTTGCTATATCATCTTTACTACTTTCTATATGTGCTGTCATCTCTATCCCTCCTATTTCATTATAACATACATCTTAAAAAAAGAAAGTAACTAGATTACTCTGTTACTTCTCCTGTAGAACTCTCATCAAATTGTACTAGTACCTCTCTAGGCTTAGAGTTACCAGTAGCTGGACCAATAACTCCTCTCTCCTCTAAAGTATCAATCATTCTAGCTGCTTTATTATAGCCTATCTTAAACTTTCTTTGTAAAAGTGAAGCACTAGCTTTCTGAGTTCTAACAACAAACTCTAATACTTGTTGATACAATTCTTCCTCACTATCAGCATCTCCAGCCACCTCATCTATAACTGCATTATCAACTGCATTATGATCAATTGCTTCAAGATTTAATAATGACTCATCATACTGAACCTTTTGTTGTTCAACTGTAAAGTCAATCAAACGTTTAATTTCATCATCTGTAATAAATGAACCCTGAATACGAGTTGGTGAATTAACTCCAATTGGTAAGAATAACATATCACCTTTACCAAGTAATTTTTCAGCACCAGTCTGATCAAGTATTGTTCTAGAATCAATTCCAGATCCAACTGCAAATGATATACGAGATGGAATATTAGCTTTAATTAAACCAGTAATAACTTCAGTTGAAGGTCTCTGAGTCGCAACAATTAAATGAATTCCAGCAGCACGAGCCTTTTGCGTAATACGTAAAATTGAATCTTCAACTTCTTTAGCTGCTACCATCATCAAGTCAGATAACTCATCGATAATAACAACAATATAAGGCATCTTAGTCTTTTTATAATCATCATGAGCATTTTCCTTATTCCATTTATCTATATAATCATTATATGATTCAATATTCTTAGTACCAGTCTCACTAAATGTCTCATAACGTCTTTCCATTTCAGCAACCATCTTTGCTAAAGCAACAGCTGCCTTCTTAGGATCAGTAACAACCGGACACATTAAATGTGGAATACCATTATAAACTGATAATTCAACTACTTTAGGATCAACCATAACAAGTTTAACTTCATCTGGTCTAGCTCTCATTAAAATAGAACAAATAATACCATTAACACAAACTGATTTACCAGAACCAGTAGTACCAGCAATAAGTAAATGTGGCATCTTATTAACTTCACAAACTTCAACATCCCCCATAATACTCTTACCTAGAGGTACCATTAATTTCTTATTCATAGCATCTTGCATTTTCTTACTACTAATAATCTCATAGAAACTAACAGGAGTAGATTTATCATTAGCAAACTCTATACCAACAGTATTTTTACCAGGAATAGGAGCTTCAATTCTAACATCCTTCTTAGCAAGAGCTAAAGCTATCTCTCTATTAATAGAAGTAATTTTATTAACTCTTGTGCCAGAAGCAATTTCTAATTCATATTGAGCAACACTAGGTCCAATATGTACTTCAACTACTTTACCAACAATCTTAAAATCTTTAAGTACTTGTTCAAGTATTTCAATATTTTTCTCTATTGCTGCATTATCAGGTCCTTTTTCTCTCTTCTTAGGCTGATCAAGTAAACTTAAAGGTGGTAATTGATATTTCAAATTACAAGCTGGAGTCTCTTTGACCTCATTAGTAACAACTGGACTACTAACTACCTCAGGCTTCTCATTTTTCTCAGGAACCTTTGTCAACTCATCAATACTAGTAATTTTAATATGATTATTTCCTGGAAGTTTCTTATCACTATCCTCTTCATCTTCTCCATCACTAATAATAACTGAAGACTTCTTCTCCTTTGCCTCTTTTTCTTCCCTTTTATGAATCTTAATCTCCTTACTCTTCTCTATAGAATTCTTAATAAAATCTATTATAGAAAAACTAGTAAATAAACAGAAACCTGCTATCATCAAAACCCAAGATACAATCTGCATTCCCATAAATGAAAACAATTTAACAAAGACAGATGCAAGTACTCCTCCAATCAAACCTCCACCTACAGCTAACCAATTATCTAATGCCCCAGTAGACATAATACTATTAAAAGATAAAACTAATTGATCAATAGTCTCTTTAAATATTAAAGTCATATTACCATCATTTTGTAATATAAACTCTCTATGCATCATAATTAAAAGACCTAAAGAAAATACATAAACACCAATAAGTTTAGTCGAAAAAAAGTCAGGCCATTCTCTTTTTAATAATAAATATCCTCCTACAAGAAATATAACAACTAAAAATACATTATATAAAGATCCAACTAAAAATAAACCAAACGATGCAAAAAGTCTTCCAACTGGACCATATTTCCCAATACCTAAAATTGCTATTAAGATTAATATAATTCCATATAGTTCAACACTATAATTAAAACTCTTCTTAACTGCTTTTTTCTTTTTCTTTTTAGCCATCTTATCACTCCTATCATTACATAGATATTATACTAAAAATAATATACTTTTAAAATACAAAATCAAAAACTTTACAAAAGAAAAATGATATAGCAACACTTTCTAAAGCTATATCATTTTTAATTAAGAATTGTACAAGCAATGTCCATCGCCCTCATCTCTATAGCCATCAGGACACTGTGGTGGATAAATCTCTTCACATCCTGTAGTATAAGATTTCTCATAATTACTTTCATTACAAGTAAATGCTCCCTCTACTGCACAAGTTGTAACATTTTCATCAGTCGACTCTTGAAAACTATAATCATAATTAGAACTAACTTTAGAAAAACCAGTACTACAATATTTAACATTATACTGATAACATTTATCACCTACTAAAGTATAACCTGAAGCACAACTATAACTTGGTTTAGGTGCGACAGTAATTTCACATTGATTATTAGAAAGTTTTCCTAAACTACAGCTATAAATTGAATTTGAATATGAACAAGTAACTTTATCTCTAGACTCACTACTTGAACAAACCCCATCATCTGGTACACATTTAGATGTTAAACTTTTTTTACTATTCGAAGCAAAATTATATGAAACTTTCTTACAAGAAGCATCAAACTTTGTAAAACCAGGATCACAATAACCACCAGTTCCACTACAACTAGTTCCATTCCAAGAACAACCTGAAGTACTTGTACATTTATTTTGATTTGTAATTTTACTACAAGTATGGAAAGTACCATTAGTTGCAAAAGTATAACAAGCATATGTTGATTTATTATAATATTTTGTTTCTGTAGATGGAACAACTTTCATACACTCACCATTTTGATATGTATAACCGCTATCACACGTATAACTAACACTAGCATTCTTAGCACAATTAATACCTGTCACAGTCCTATTGCAATAATTATTTTTTCTATTATATCTAGTCTTGCTAAGATCAATCACCTCAACAGAACAAGAATAAATATTTCCATCAGTAGATCTAACATAACCATAATACATACCATAGCCATTAATATCAATATACTTTTTACCACCATTGGTACCAAAAACTGGGGTAGTAGTTCTACCAATTCCATAACCATCAAGTTTACTAGCTGCAATCAACGTTTTAATACTAACAGTAGTATG
>HF992496.1:15660-39164 GCA_000433455.1 Mycoplasma sp. CAG:877
ACATATAAGACGACAACCAACCACCAGAAAATTGCTTTTCACTGTATTCAGGGCAAGTTGTAGCATTACCGGCATTATCATAAACAGTACCTGGTGAATAACTATCATATATTTGATTAAAGTTAAAAGTCTTTTGAATATTATACTTAATACAACCAGAACCACCTGTATCACTACAACTACCAGTAACAATAGTTTTTCCAAATGTGCTAGTATCCGCATAAATCGTACAAGTAGGAGCTGTTTTATCTATTTTTATCATACTACTACTAACATCAGAACAGTTACCTGCTTTATCACAAGCAATAAACTCAACGATTTCATTTCTTTCCTTTGAAAAGTTTGTAGTTATAAAAGCTGTATCATCACCAGCAATTCTTGAAGAATTAGCATATTTATGCCATTCTCTTTCACTAGCAACATTAGAATGTGGATACCTATAAGCAAAATAAGCAATACCAGAAGTTGTGTCATTCGACTTCAAAGAAATAGAATAAGATGTATTAGCCCATTTATCTTCATAAATATTATTAACAACAGGAGCAGACGGTGCTGAAGTATCAATATAAACCTTAACATTACAAAATTTAGCATTACCAGCATTATCATAAATACCAACAATATCATTCATCTTATCAGAATAAAATGTTTTAGTATAAACCTCATGCTGACAAGTATTATTACCATTTGGAATACATTTAACTTGTACTTCTACTGGAGCTTGATTAGTCCAAGATGTATTTTCCTTTAAAATACTACAAGATAGTTCCGTACTCCCAATATCAACACCTGGTGTAACAATATCAGAATCATCTGGATCAACAACACCAGGATCTGGATTAGGGTTGTCAGGATCAGTTCCTCCACCACCAGGATTTGGATTAACAATAGGATCTGGAATGATTGGTTCAGGTGAACCAGGATCTGTAACTCGACTATTTACAATACAACCATGTGAGAATCCGACATCAGAATTATATCTTTTACATCTTAATTTAACAAAATAAGAAAACTCTGAAACACTATCATCATCAGTAGCTCCATTAGCAAGCTTAACATTGACATTAGCACCACATCTTCTTTCTTTATCATTTGGATCCATCAAGTTTTCCAAATATTTATCACTCATTAAATCAGTAGCATCATATGTAACTCCACTAGTACCAGCATCAGCAACTTCAGACTCTAACCCTTCATTAATAATATAGTTATTGGCAGCATCACAAACACTTTGTACCATAGTCTCATAAGACTTAACCTTAGTCTTTTCAACATATCTAGTAACAGCTACAACCGAAATAGTTGAAATAATAGCTAATATCGTAATAGCAGCTAAAATCTCAATCAAAGTAAAACCTTCATTATTCTTCATATAAAAACTCACCTATCTTATATACTATAAAAAAGTCTATCACAAACATTTACATTTCACAATATCATTATAAAAAAATTAAAAAAGTAGAAAATCCTTCCTACTTTTAAATGTAAAAAATGCTAAGACTATAATTCTAACTCATATGGAGAACTAACTGTTCCATCACCAGACTTAACCTTAATATCATGTTTCAAAGAAACAACAGGTCTAACGCCAGCCTCCTCCCAGGTCCCAACTGTTGACTGATATCCAGAAGCTGAAATTGAAAAAACATTACCAAAGAAACCTATATGACTTGGTGACATGGTCAACCATTCCTCACCAGTAGTTAAGTAGCTAATATCCCCAGCAAGTGCATATTCTGAATAAGTTAATAAAGCAACTGGATAAGTTAAAGTACCATTTCCACCAGATTCAGTAGTTACAGAATACCCATCTCTTGACATGTTTGGACAAGAAATCAAAGACTGTCTGCCACTATAATCATATGGAACATAGTATGGAGATTGTCTTCCAAAAAAATTATAATACAAATAGTTTTTATCATTACACCAAATAGTATCCTCAAGAAAACCATCAATCATATGACCAGCAAACCAACTATCAATCTTTTCTTTAACAGTTGAAGAATTTACATTAGCAAAAGCTCTTTCCATAGCATAGGTCATAGTCTCACCATTTTTTAAGGTAAAAACATATAAACCACTAACATTAGAAGTTGTTGAAATAAAGTTAACCTCAGTACAAACACCTGTAGTGTTTAAACAAGTATAATGATATTTCTCACCAATAGTATTCCTATCACCATACCAAAGATTTTTAGAGACAAATGTATCAACTAATGTATATTTAGTACCATCCCACGATACATCACTACCATAAACATAGTTGTACTTATTATCATATTCAAATTCTATATAATCAACCCAAGTTATAAGATTCTTATTTTCACACGTTGTACTAGTTAAATCACGGCAAAAATAATAACCTTTATACTTTGAATAATCATTAGGCCAATCAATTCTCTTTAATACTTCTGGATTGGATAAAGTATAAGTACCATTACCATTATCAGTAATAGTCTTACTTAAAATAATTGTATAAGTACTAGGATCGGTTACACCATCTTTTAAAAGTATAGTAGTATAACCAGAAATAACATAATAAACCTCACTACATGTAGTAGAGTAAAGACTCTTACAAGAATAATAACCCGAATTATCATCCTTATCCGTTCTAGTTACAGGATTTAGAAGTTTATAATTACCATTGGAATACGTGATATTTTTACTGTAAAGAGCACTAGACGAACTAACTCCAGTTAAAACATGGACTACCTCATCTCTAATAGAACTAATATTATATCTATCACCAAACATATAGCCAAAATCAGATAGAGAACCAGAACTCTCATTAAACTTTGCTTTGCCTATCTCACTTGCAGTACCAGTATTATTACATCCACCATCAGCATTAACAACACCATTATAAAGTAATTTAACTCCCCCCGTAGAAGTAGTTCTAACTATCTTCCAGCAAAAGCCATTAAGAATAACATTGTTATTATCAACATTTCCCCTATAATAATGAATAGGAAAATTATCATTAAGAGTTTCATCCATTGTATAAACACCTTTACTAAGTGTAGGTAAAGAACTAATATGAGCATCAGTACCATTAGAACTCTTAGCAACAACACCATACAAAGTCTTATCACTAGTATCAGGAGTATTACCACCAGTACCATCATCATCTGGTTCAACTACAGGCTCATCTGTTCCAGGATCACTAACATTCTTATTAAGTGCACATCCACTAGAAAAACCAACATTAGAGCTATAATCTTTACATCTTAATTTAACAAAATAATAATACTCAGGTATAGCATCATCATCTAACGTAGCGTCTGTTACTCTTACATTAACATTAGCACTACATACTTTTTTATTATTCTTAGGATCCATCAAATTTTCTAAATATTTAGAAGACATAAGTTCCTTAGCATCATATGTAACACCATCTTCTCCTGCCTCAACTACATCAGACTCTAATCCTTCATTTATAACATAGTTATTAGCCGCATCGCAAATACTCTTCTCCATTGTCTCATAAGAACTTTTTCTAGTTCTATCAAGATATCTAAAAACAGCAACTGTCGCAATAGTAGAAATAATTGCTAATATCGTAATAGCAGCTAAAATTTCAATCAAAGTAAATCCCTTATTATTATTTTTCACAAGAGCACCTCACTATCATCCATCTTATAAAGATGATATCATAAATAGCTAAATTTCTCTAGTTCAAACCAAAAAATTGTACAAAAAAAGAGCACCAATCATTATGCTCTTGACACATATTTACCATCTGCTGTTGAAACAATAATAGTCTCTCCCTCTTCTATAAATAAAGGTACACGAACCATTAATCCAGTTTCACATTCAGCATCTTTTAAAGCATTATTAGTAGTATTTCCTTTAACAGCAGCTTCAGTATGAGTAATCTTTAACTCAACTTTATCTGGTAAATCAATACCTAATACTTCACCTTCATAAGTAGTAATATATACTTCTAAATTTTCTTTTAAGAATTTAGCCCCATCTCCGATAGAAGACTTATCAAGTTCTAATTGTTCATAAGTATCCATATTCATAAAATAATATGTCTCACCCATACAATATAAATATTGCATTAAAGTCTTCTCTATTCTAGCAGTAGCAACTTTTACTCCTGCATTAAATGTCTTTTCGAAGATAGCTCCAGTTCTTAAATTCTTTAATTTAGCCTTAACAATAGCAGCTCCCTTACCAGGTTTAACATGTTGTGTATCCATTACTACAAAAATAGCACCATCAACTTCGATAGTAATACCATTTTTTAAATCGTTAGTACTAATCATAAGAACCTCCTATTTTCCTCTTTTTGATTTATTATACTTCTTTACATAAATTTTGCCTTTTGAGGCGTCTTTTGTTACTCCACCATTATTACTAACAGGAGGATAAAGTCCGTCAACATAGCTAGGAGTACCAGCTTGACGTTCAATCAACTTATCAATATTTTCCGGTGTTCTTAAATTTTTATCCATTTTAGTTCCACCAATCAAATTATTTCTTTTCCTTATGTACAGTATGTTTCTTACATCTAGGACAGTATCTATTTAATTCAAGACGGTCTGTTTTCTTAACATTTCTTTCAACTCTATAATTTTCTTCCTTACATTCAGTACAAAATAGAGTTTTGAATTGTCTATTTCCTGCTTTAGCCATGTCTATCCCTCCTTACGTCTATAGGTATTATACCAAAATTTTCCCAAATTGCAAAAGATTTTTGTACTTTTTACTAATTTCTATGCTCCAAACATCTCATAATACTTATCTGTAACTGCTCTAGTAATTCTATAATTAACTAAACTCATAAAATCATACCCTGAATTTAAGTGTGAACAATTAGGAGAAGTAACCATAAATGAAACCTTTGGATTATTAAAAGGTGCATATCCTATAAACGATGTTGTAATAGTTTCAGTATCAATAACTCCATCATTATCAGTATCAATAAAGCTCTGTGAAGTACCAGTCTTACCAGCAGCATCCAACCTATCATCAGTATAGTAATTACCATAACCACCTCTCATATGCATAACTGCATAAAAACCTTGCTGTACTCTTTTTAAGTTTTCCGCCTTAACATCAACTGTATTTAAAACATCAGTCTTATAAGAATACAAAACTTCTCCTAAATTATCTCCATCAGTACTAGTTCTAACTTCTTTTAATAGATGTGGTCTAATCCTCTTACCATCTTCCGCTATAGTAGACACATACTGTAACAACTGTATCGGAGTATAAGTCTCATACTGTCCCATTACAAAATCAAGTAAATTACCACTTGCCTTATCAGTAGAAGAATATCCTCTACTTTCAATCGGTAAATCAATACCAGTATAAACTCCCAGTCCAAACTTATGATACATATCTCTATAAGTATCAAAAGCCTTCTGATTAAAGTTAAGCTTCATTCCTCTAAAATACTCTTGTCCATTAACTCTAATAGCCGTTTTAAACTGATAAACATTACTACTCTTAGCCATAGCTGTAATATCATCAATTACTCCTAAGTCTAAAACAGATGAACACTTAGCTGGAGCTCCTGCTATCTTCACACACTCATCTAGCATTTTCTCTCCAAAATGTATTGCTCCCGTTTCATATCCAACTAACATTGAAGCCCCCTTCACAACAGAGCCTGGTGTAATTGGTGATATTAAAATACTATTAACATTATCTATTATTTTATCGCCCACTAGTTTTCTAGATGCCATCGCTAAAATCTCCCCAGTATTAGGATTAGAAATAATAACTGATGAATGATCATAATACTCTGTATTTGCCTCATTCTTAGTCCTAATCAATTGTTCATCTATAATCTTTTCTACCTCTAGCTGCAAATTCATATCAATAGATAAGACTATATCATTACCTCTATTTCCTTCTTTAACTAATCTAACTTCATGTGAATTAACTGCCTCATAAATACTTTTTTCTCCCTTAAGATACTCTTCATATTGCTTTTCTAAATAATTAAGTCCAACTCGATCATTTAAAGAATAACCAAGTTTCAAATAATAATCTTTCTCTTCCTCTGGTATACCTTGACTACTAGAAGAAACACTACCTATTATACTTCTTAAACTATCTCCATACGGATAAACTCTCTCCCAATCAACTCTCGTATTAAACCCATCTAACTCACTAACATTTTCTGAAATATAAGCAAACTCCCTATCACTAACACCACTCTTAATAACCTTCTCCTCATATGCATAACCCTTAGACATTAAATAATATAAATAAGCTGCTCTTAAATCATCCTCATTAAATACCGAAATATCATCTAAACTAATTCTTTCTATCTTTAACTCAAGTATATCTTTATTAGATAATTTTCTCTGTTTAACTAACTCTCTTTCACTATCTGTAATTTTTAAATTACAAACATCTGGATACTTTGCCAAATAAAACTCTTTTCTAGCTCTTAAATTAAGCTTACTAATATCTAAATCTAAATGCTTAGAAACTAAATATGCAAGACTAACCATCTCTTCAGTAGTAGTACCCTTCTCTTTCTTATATACAATTGTATTAATAGCTTTATTATCCACTATAACATTATAATTCCTATCATAAATTCTTCCTCGAGGAGAACTCCCAAAACTAATACTTTTATTAGTTAAAGAATCTAACTTCCTACTATAAAAAGATCCATGTACAATAATAACTGAAAATAACTTTCCAAATAATATTAAAAAAAGCCCAATAGTTAAAATATATACAAAAAATATTCTTTTATTAATAATTACTTCATAATTATTTTTCTTTCTTCCCATTCTAATCACCATTATTAGTTTGTCTCATATTTAAAATCTTATTTCATATATTTTTTATGAGGTGATACTATCTATAAAGATCTAATAAAAAAATATATTAATTATTTAACAGTAGATGACATTAAAAAATATGCATTAAAACAAAATATAGAAGTAACAGATCGTGAATTATTAATTATTTATAATTTTATTAAAAGTCATTACAACGAACTTTTAAATAATGATACTTCTGTATTTAATCTTTTAAAATTAGAACTTCGTCCCATTCTCTTTGATAAAATTATTTCTCTCTACAACGAAAATAAGGCTAAATACTTATAGCCTTATTTTTCCTTTTATATAGATTTATTTTCTTTATCCTTAGTACTTGGATTTAACCTATTGCTATCAGAAAGCATCATATTTAACTCTCCATCATCAAAATCAAACGTCCAATCTTCATCAGTAAAAATACTATTATCACTGACTCTGTCATTATTATTAGTAGTCTTTGTGCTATTATATGCACTAACTGCTTCAGGAGTAATTTTTTCCACTTCCTCATAAGTATCTTTTACCAAATGCAAAACTTGTCCAGCAACTCCTGTAATACCCTTTTGATCTAATGGTAAATATGAAGATAAATTAAGAATCATATTTATATTAGTCAAATTATCAAGAATATGTTGAAAGTTTTCTTGATCTGAATAAAGACTTCTAGCATGATATTCTCCTGTATGAAGTTCAATCGAAGGATCTTCCTCTCTATACTCATGTCTTCTCTTAAAAAGAGGATTAACTATAAACTCTTCTAAATCTTTATCATAATATCCTAAAAAATATTCACTAGGAATACTATAACCATTATCCTCTCTTCTATATATTGGATTAAATTCTCTTCTGTCAATTCCCATAATAAGTATTTTTTTAGCATCTCTATGTGGCCAATGATTAAGATTATCTAATGAACTATTAGTTTGTGAAAGTGGTAAAAAGTGTGATGAAATATTTGCATATTTGCACCTCATCTTACCTTCCCTTAATATTTCATCAGCATTGCCACCATGACCATATAAAAGTAAATTATCATCATCAAACAAACTAACTATTTTATCTTTAACTTTGTCCGGTAAACATGTAATATTTTCTCTAACACTATCTAAAACCTCAACTTGCCTCATAAATGGATTTGCAAGAGTTTCTTTTAAAGAATCCATAATTTCATCAATACTTTGCCTACTACATAAACTAAAGTCAACAGAAAAATCAATACCCATAGATTTAGGAAACTTCTCATCTAGTAACTTACTAAACTTACTACCATCATAATAATAAGATGTCAAAGTACTCAATTCTCACTCACCTCTAATTTTACTAATCAATTCTTCATCAAACTTTTTATTCTTAATCATTTCTATTTCAAACTTATATGGTGGATATTCTCTATCTACATATGGTGTTTCTAATATCTTAGGAATATTTTCTAATCTCTTATTATAAATAACTCCCATCAAAATATCAAAACCAATCTTACCAAATCCTATATTTTCATGTCTATCTTTATGACTACCTAGATCATTTTTACTATCATTTACATGTACACAACCAATATTCTCTATTCCAATAACTTCATCAAACTTATCTAAGAAACTATCAAAATCTCTAAGATCATATCCTGCATCACTTAAATGACAAGTATCTATACAAACTCCAATATGTCTCTTATCTTCAACTAAGTCAATTATTCTTTTTATCTCTTCTAACTTAGAACCAACTTCACTACCTTTTCCAGCCATTGTCTCTAAAAGAATTCTAACATCAACTTCTCCAAGTATCATATTAAGTCCTCTAGCAATATTACAAATACCAGCATCAATTCCAATACCTACATGACTACCTGGATGTAATACTACATTCTTTATTCCTAACTGACTACATCTTTTTAATTCATCTTTTAAAAATTGTACTGCAAAATTAAATTTAACTTCATCATCATTAGCTAAATTAACAATGTATGGAGCATGAACCACTACTTTTGAATAGTCAAAACCAATCTCCTTCATCTTTTTAAAAGCTTCTAAAGTTAAATTATCATCAATTGGATAACGACTAGTATTCTGAGGAGCACCAGTATAAAACATAAAAGTATTAGCACCATACCCTAATGCCTCATTTAAGCTCCCAAGTAATTGACTATCTTTTTTATAACTAACGTGACAACCAAGTATCAACATTCTAATCACCTCTATCAAAGTATATCAAAAAAAAAGATCAAAAAAAAGACTTAAGGTATCTTTCTTAAGTCTTTAATAATCTCTATCTATCTAATTAGTTTTCTACACAAGTAATAGCAGCTGGTGTAGTTGTAGGAATAGCAACATCACTATATTTTAAACCAGACATTGTTAAATTACCACGAACTATTTTAGAAGATTCAATAGCATTAGCTCCAGTAGCAACTGTACTACCTAAACCACGAATACCATCAGATAAAGTTACATAATACTTAGTTGTTCTTTTACCACGAGTTTTAATGATTGCTCCTGGAGTAGTACAAGGAGTAGTAGCACCAGCAGAAGTTACACAAGTATCAGGAGTAGTAGCAACATTAACTCTTACATAACCATATACATCACGACTACCCCAAGAAGATTTACCACCTGATTCTAGTAATGTTGGAACATCAGCATCAGCAGTAGTAGTAAATGAAGTACCGTTAGTATCTACTGTATTACCATTAGAATTAATCTTTACATAGTAATCACCATCAGCAGTTGCTGAAGAAACTGTACCAGCACAAGTTAACCCATCAGCAGACCATAAAGTAGTAACTGCATTTGCATAGTTTTTAGCAATATCAATAAATGTATCCTTTCTTGAATTTTCAATAGTTCTTGAAACAGCTGGAATAGCAACCATCATTAAGATACCCATGATTACGATAACAGCTAATAGTTCGATCAATGTAAAACCTTTATCATTAATCTTTTTCATTACAATTCACTCTCTCTTTCTATTTTGTTTACAATTTTATAATAGCATATCGATTTTCAAAATTCAACTGCTTTTTTTTACTTTTTACTAAACTTTACAAAAACCTATCTTGTATAAACAGAATTAACAGAAGTACAAGAAAAACTACTATTAAATTTCTGAGCAAAAGTTAAAAAATTATCCTTATCTAAGCCTGTAACACTCTCTACATCAGCTTTTTTAGCATTAGAAACATAATTATTTACTGCTCCATTTTCAGCTAATTTAGGAGTCCCAATCAACTTTACACCTCTATACGTATTTTTATACTTTTCAAGTAATTGTACATAATATTTAAGTTCATTTCCTTCTTTTTTAACGACAACAAAAGAGACATTCTTTAAATACTCTCCACCATTAGGAGCATCTTCAAACTCAGCATTATCCAAATATGATAAAGTCATTACAATACATTGCCCAGTTGCTGGTTTTTGAATAACATTACTACCAGATCTAACTTGATACTCAGCTAAAGTAGATAACTTTTTAGCATCTTCCAAATACGTATTAGACCTATTTCTAGTTAAAATACCCATAACATTAGGAACAGCAACAATCATAATAATACCCAAAATAACTACTGTCGCTAGTAATTCAACCAAAGTAAAACCTTTTTTATCTCTTAACACTTTCATCTTCACCTACCTTAAAACAATTATAACAGAAAATATAAATAATTTAATATTATTTTATAAACTTTTTCATATTTTCAATTTCCATCAAAGTAGTAATAGAATATAACTTCTCATCAAATAAATAACCATATCTAAATAAAACAAAGCCCTTATAATGTTTTAAATTCCTACTCACAAGTATCTCTTTCATAATAATATTATCATTAACTTCCCACTCAAACTTTCCTCCTTTAGCGAACGTATCAACCAAACCAACCTTATAAAAAGCTAGTGCTACATACATATCAATATCATCATTTTTAATTAAATCATTCCATTCATTAATAACTCTTAAAAAAGGTTTACTCTCATTATAAAAACCATAATATATCTGAGGTATTATAAAATCAACATACTTATCACTCTGCATCCAAGTAATAACATCAGCAAATACACTATTATAATTATTATCAATATTTCCATCAGGTGAAATACCAAATAAAATATTGTGTTCCCTACATACCTTATGAACTCTCTCTACCATCTTATTAATAATCATTAACTTATACTCAGAAAAACTAATATTCTTATTTTTCTCTAAATACTCCTCATACTCCTTTATTGAAATATCCCCATCAGGATAAAAATAATCATCAAATAGTACTCCATCTACTTTATAATTGCTAATTAATTCTTCTACTCCATCTACTATTAAATCTTCTACTTCACTCCTAGCAGGATTATAATAAATTCCCCTACTTACGTATAAAGTATCACTACCTATATATTTATAAGCAGGATTACTACTACTAATACTATCTATATTATTAGTATTTCTAACTCTATAAGGATTAACCCATACATATACAGAAATACCCCTCTCATGAGCTTTATTCAAAAAATAGTCTAATACATCATACCCGGGATAAACACCCTCAGAAGAAGAAATAATACTACTCCAAGGATATATATTAGACTTATATATAGCATCACTAAAACTAACCACCTGTAAAATAACCATATTAAAACCTAAATTACAAATATTATCAAGCATCTTAACAATATTCATCTTACTAACAGAAACATCACTATTCTTAATATATTTACTAATATCAATATAACTAACAAATACCCCTCTCTTCTCCATATCCTTAACACCCCTCTCATCTTTAACTCCCTTATTATTAAAAATACCAATACATACTAACCCAAATAAAAAAATTATTAAGACTATTCTCTTCATAAGTATCACCAATAATACTATATAAAAAATAATCCAAATAATTTGTCATTTTATATTTTCATTTCTAATTAAAAATAATCTTTTATTCCTATAAAAACCATAAAATATATCTTCTAACAAATACCCCTCTCTTTTTAAATTTTCTTCTAACCAACTCTTACTCTTATTAATTTGTATTAATACATCTTCTTGTACTTTTCCATCTATAATTACTGGTAAAGGATAAGTCCTACTCTTATCATCTTCTCTTTTAAATATTGATAACTTCCCAGAAGTCTCTAATATTGCATAATCAACTTCTTCTATTGACTTAATAGACTTAGCTCTAAGTTGTGTTAATAAATCATCTAAATTATATCTTTGTTTTAACATCTCCTCAAAATTAATCTTCCCTCTATTAATAATAACTGAAGGATTTCCATCTATGACACTTCTAACTTTCTCACTCTTAAAAGATATTTTTGAAGTAATAATTTGTAAAGCAACCAATACACCAATAGGTATAATAGATAAAAACATACTATCATTATAATTTTCTATCGATATCGCCGCAAGTTCCGCTATAAATATTGATACTATAAAATCCATTATCGATAGTTCTCCAATTTCTCTTTTACCCATAAGTCTATATACTATAGTTATCAATAAGTAAAAGAATAAACTCTTTCCAAAGACTAATAAATATTTCATAATTATCACCATTAATATAATGTCTAAAATCATATTTTTTATACTTAAACATAATATTAATTGAGGTGTAATATGACTTATATAAAAAGATATGGTAAAAGACTTCTATTTACAATGTTCTCTATAATTATTTCTTTATTCATAATATCTCTTCTTTATTATTTTAATTTAATTAGTCCAAATATAAATAAGATCTTAAAAATTATAATTATCTTAGCAAGCATATTTATAAGTAGCTTTATTTTAGGTAAATCAACAACTAGCAAAGGTTATCTAGAAGGTATTAAATTTGCTTTAATAATTATTCCTATATTTATCATTATCTCTCTAATTACTTCTTCTCCAATAAAAATAAAAGTCCTAATTTATTATATTATTATTTTTATAACATCCATTTTAGGTAGTATGATTGGTATAAATAGAAAAAAAGAGTCTTAGCTCTTTTTATTTGTCTTTACATATTGTTTTGGATTAACTATTACTATTGATTTTATTGGAATCTCTCCTCTAACGACATATTTAAAAGCAACATCCATTCCATATCCTTTAGAAACAATCTCATTTACCTTTTCAAAGTACATATCACGAAAATCTATTTGTTCACTATAAACTTCTTCATCCCTACCAGGTACTACTAAATTAATATATCGGTAAATAAAATCAACATAAGTATCGTCACTTATCTCTCCAAATGGCCTATCACTAAGCAAAAGTTTTAATACTTCTTCTGACTGTATTCCATTTCTTCTTAATTTATAAGCTAAATCCTTCATCTCTTTATTTTTACCAAACGTAACATTTCTAGGTCCCCTATAATTAGGTCCAAAAGTAACAGGAAAAGCTTGATTTATATAATCAAAAATTATTCTGTCTATTGAATCTTCTCTTTCGTAATCTAACATATTTATATTTCTCCCCTCTGTACACAAAAGTTCTATAAGTATACCACAATATAAAGAATATGTAAAGAAAAGAAAAAAAGACCAATAAAATTATTGATCTTTCTAATAGCTTCCTCGTCTTTGATCGTTATCTCTTGCTTCTCTCCTAGCTCTTCTTTCTTCTCTTCTTTGTCTTTCTTTTTTCAAATGTCTTCTATCCAAATATGTACCTAAAGCAGCACCACTTAAGAATACTCCGGCAGTAGGTAACATTCCAACAAGCTTACCTTGTATTTCTTTTCCTTTATCAAAGTCTTTTATATCTACAGGTTCAACATTTTCCGAAGTAGTATTCTTACTATAATCCGTACTAGAAAAATTAACATCTACATGTCCATGCCAATTACCAGCTCCTGAATTAGTCGCTGTAGAAGTAACTTGGAAAACATCAACATCATTAAACTCTCTTTTTCGATCTTCAGATGGCTCTTTAACCTCAGATATATCATATGATGTATTACCATACTGTTCTCCACCAGCTAACCACTTACGAGTTTTTTCAAAATTGTCAACAAACTTTGCCTCTTCTTCTGATTTACTATCACTACTCTTAATACTATCACATACACTTGTTAAATAATTGTAACAATCCTCACTAAAATAAAGTCCAGGAATATAACCAGCATTATCAATCTTACTACACCAAGTATTAATCATTGAAACAGTATAATCTTTAGGTAATAATTCATTCCAAGAAACACCAAATTCATTTTCACGCCAACGTTCAATATCTAAATATACTGGATAATCAATCTTATGATTTTGTAAAGAACTAACAACAAAGTCAGCTTGATTCTTTTCTAATTCAACAAATCTTTCTAAATTCTCACATGACTTAGCATTATAATTATTAAAGCAATAAACTCCTGCTGCTACACCATTCTTATTAGCATTCTCAATATGTGAAGTAAAACTCTCATCAAGTGAAATACCTTGGCTTACTCTTACAATAACAAAGTCAAAGTTTTCCTTAGCTTTATTCCAATCAACATTACCTTGACAATATGAAATATCACATCCCATAATCATCTCATCATCTAAACTATCATCAGTTAATGTCTTAACACTTGCTCCAACTCTAGAAGGTATCTTAACTTCACAACCCTCTTCCAAGTCTTTTTCTTTAAGACCATTATATTCAAGTAACTCATCATAACTAAGTCCACATTCTAAAGATAATTGAAGTAACTCATCACTACCTTTAACAAAAGACCTCTTATCATTAACTAAAGCATCTGCTTCATTTAAACCATTTTCCTGAATAGTTTTACTAAGATCCTCTTTAGAAAAAATCTCTCCATCCGTTGTTTGAAATACTGTACAAGCCCCAGTATATTTAATACTATCACTGTCCATCACAACAAAAGCATCATAGTCTTTAAAATCAAAATATTTAGAAGCTGTACATAGAGTACTATCACTACCATATACACCAACAAATATATGATTAGCTGAACACTTACCTAAAAAGTCTGATATTAATTTACCCTTCATCTCATTATTTAAAGACTTATTATTAATAATACCCTCTATATTTAAATATACTGGAAAATTAACATCATAATTATTTATTAAACTTCTAACATACTCAACATCATCATAAATCGCAACTTCACTATCAGCATCCGTAGAAATAACAAGGCCAAGTGAAATATCTTTTTCATTACCCTTTTTTATTTCTGATATTTTTCTTTGCCTACTATGATTACCAACATCCAAAATAACAAAACTATCATCAGTATTATCTTTTACAGCAGAAACACTAGAATAACCTGGTACATAATCAGGATATTTAGATTGATTATCTTTAGTATTACAACCAGAAAGTCCAATCGCACTACCACTAATAATAAGACCAGCTAAAAGAGCAGAAGCAACTCTCTTAACAGAAAACTTTCCGTTCTTACTTCTCTTTAAAGACTCTTCAATTTCTTCTCTATTAACATTAACATTCCTCATACTACTTAACCCTCCATATTATAAAAAAAGAGTAGCATAGAAGAATAACAATGTCAAGTTTACATAATCATAGAAAGTCAAAAAAAGAAACTATTTAAATATATAGTTTCCAAAAATTTATCAGAAAGGAAACTAGTTCTATCACACTTTTGTAAAAGAAAAGAACTCTACAGTTCCTTCTCTATCATTTTAATTTCCCTTTTAGTAATAAATTTCTTATATCTATAATTCTTAGGCAATATCGAAATAAGTATCTCTCTAGATAACTTTTCCCTTTTATAATACTCTTCAAATAAACTACCCTTTTTCTTAAGAAGTACAGGTCCAAAGAAATATTCTCTTCTAGTATAATGTCTCTTTCCCTTTTTAAATTTAATTATCTGATAAATAAATTTCTTATCTTTAACTAATTCTTCATCATCAATATAAAACCCATTCTTAGTTAAAAACTTCTTAACATCTATCTGATAATTATTAGGACTAACTATAATAGTATCTATTTTTTTTAATACTTTCATATTATTTTTAAATATACCTATCATATTTCTTCCACCCATACCAGAAATAATCACAGTATTAACCTCATCCGAATAAGTATCTAAACCATTTCCCAGTCTAACTTCAATTTTCTTCTCTAACCCTTCTCTTTTTATATTCTCTCTTGCTTGTTTAACTGGACCTTCTGCTATATCAGAAGCAATCGCTTTAATATTTTTGTTTTGTTTAACTAAGTAAATATCTAAAAAAGCATGATCGCAACCAACATCTAAACAAAAGGAATTAGCCTCTACTAAATCCCCTATATGTTTTAATCTATCATTAATTTTCATTAATCAGTCAAGAAATCCTTTAATTTTCTACTACGAGAAGGATGTCTTAATTTACGAAGTGCTTTAGCCTCTATTTGTCTAATTCTCTCACGAGTAACTCCAAATATTTGTCCAACTTCTTCTAATGTTCTACATTGTCCATCATTAAGTCCAAATCTAAGTCTAAGTACTTTTTCTTCACGATCTGTTAAAGTTGATAAAACTCCAGATAACTCTTCTTTTAACATTTCAACTGTTGCATACTCTTCTGGACCCATAGTTCTCTCATCTTTAATAAAGTCTCCTAAATGTGAATCATCTTCTTCACCTATTGGTGTTTCCAATGAAACTGGATCTTGTGAAATCTTATAAACTTCACGAACTTTATCAATAGAAATTCCTAACTTTTTAGCAATTTCTTCATCTGTTGGTTCACGATTTAACTCTTGGGTTAATTGTCTTTGTACACGTGCTAATTTATTAATTGTTTCAACCATATGTACTGGTACACGTATTGTTCTTGCTTGATCTGCTATTGCTCTTGTAATTGCTTGTCTAATCCACCAAGTAGCATATGTAGAGAACTTATATCCTTTAGTAGGATCAAACTTATCTACTGCTTTCATTAATCCAATATTACCTTCTTGAATTAAGTCTAAGAATAACATTCCACGTCCTACATATCTTTTCGCAATACTAACAACTAAACGTAAATTTGATTCAGCAAGCATTCTCTTTGCTTCCTCATCACCCTCTTCAGCTCTCTTAGCATATTCAAACTCTTCATCTGAAGTAAGTAAGTTAATACGTCCAATTTCTTTTAAGTACATACGTACAGGATCATTAATTTTAACATCTTTAGATAATGTAATATCTTCAACTACTACATCTGACGTAATTTCTTCACCAGAAGCATCATCACTACCATCTTCTGTAACTATATCAATGTCTGCCTCAACTAAAGTATTATATAAATCATCTAATGAATCACTATCTACATCTAATCCTTTTAATTCTTCTGCTAATTGTTCATAAGTAATAAAACCTTGTTTCTTACCTTTTGCTAGTAATTTATTCTTTCTTTCTTCAAGTGTTTTTATTTCTCCAACCATGCTCTATTCTCCCATTCTTAACTTTCTAATTTTATCCGCTATCTTAGCCTGTTCTAATGGATCTACTTCTTTTTTCATTAAATTAGTTAATCTTTTAATTTCTTGATTACATCGATAATCTCTTATAACCTTAAAATACTGAAATAACTCTTCTTTTGTAGTCTCCTCACTATAACTATCTGCTAATATAGAATTAAGTAAAACTAGAATATCTTCTTTATCTTGAACATAAGTATAAAAATCAGCAACATTTATATTACCATACAACTTATAATAATAAATAATCTCACTAGAAAGTATTCTACTCTCTTCACTTGGAAATACTATATTTTCCCTCTCTACTTGACTAATTACCCAATCATTATTAAGCATAAAGTAAAGTATTTGTTCAACTGCTTTATCATACTTTGTTTTCTTAACTACTTTATTTACTACCTCTGGAACCACTCTTTTAGTTGTCGTTTTAAACTCAACCAAGTCTTTAAAACGTTTTTCCAGTGTATTATAACTTATATCAAATTCTTTTTCAAGTCTTTTAAGTACTATTTCTACTCTAATCGTATCATTTATTTTTACTGTTTCTTTTAAAACCTCATTTATATAATTTGCTTTTTCTTCATCACTTCTAAAATTAACATTTTTTCGTAACTGTTGCATTTTAAAATCACTAAAGTTTAAAGCATTCTCAACAAGCCCAATAAATCTTTCTTTTCCATGTTTTAATATAAATGAATCTGGATCATCATTATCAGGTAAAACTACTACTTTTACTTCAACTCCCTCATCAAGTAAATGCTCCCCTATACTAAGCATTGCCTTAACTCCAGGATCATCCCCGTCTAAACATAAAATAATGTTATTAGAAAGTCTCTTAATTAAATTAAATTGATTATTAGTTAAAGCTGTTCCCATTAAAGCAACTGTATTTTTAACTCCTACAATGCTTGCTCTAATAACATCCATAAACCCTTCCATTACGATAACAGACTTTTTAAGTCTGCACTCTTCTCTCGCAACATGGTAATGGTATAACATTTCGCCCTTTTTAAAGATATCTGTCTCTTTCGTATTTAAGTATTTATTCTGAGCTACATCTTTATATATTCTTCCACTAAATCCAACTACTTGCCCAGAAACATCATATAGTGGAAACATAATTCTATCATCATATATATCATGATCATCACTAGATAATCCAATTTTATTCAAAGTACTGAGTTCATATTTTTTACTAACTAATAACTTAGTTAAATCATCTCGACTCTCTAATGATAAACCAATTTCAAATTCTTTAATTGCTTCTTCATTAATACCACGTTTACTTAAATATGCTCTTGCCTCTTTACCAACAGCTGCCGACAAGTTATTTTGAAAATATTTAACTGCAAAGTTATATGCCTCATATAAATGTTCAAACTTAGTAGTCTTTTTTTTAATATTTATTGAAGAAACATTTACCCCTACTTTTTCTCCTAAATATCTTAATGCCTCTCTAAAATCGATATGCTCATAATTCATTAAAAAGGTATAAACATTCCCAGTAGCATGACAAGAAAAACAAGTATAGATTTGTTTTTCTCTTGAAACGCACATCGAAGGATTGGAATCATCATGAAATGGACAAACTCCAAAGAAGTTTTTACCTCTTGCTACTAAAGGAATTCTTTCTCCTATGATGTCAACAATATCTGTCTTACTACGAATTTCATTCGCTAAGTCATTATTCAACTGACACCACTCCTTCTAAACAACACATATTGTATCATATTTTGGCATCTTTTTCAATAAAGACCACATAAAATAAAAATCACTATAGTTTTTTCATCGAAATAAAAAAGAAAGTCACATCTATATCAATGACTTTCTCATAAATGTTTCAATATCTTTATCAATGTAAACATCTATTACACCTTTATTAACTATCTTAATAAATCCTAACCCATCAACAACAAGATCTTCATCATACTTAACTTGATAAGTAATTTTATTCTTATCTCTAAGCTCATTATTATTAAGTAAATTAAGTAATCTTCTTACCTTTAAATCATTAGAAACAAATAATGTAAAACTATTTTTTTCTCCTTCTACATAATCAATTCTTATTATATCTTCAATAATAATAGATTGATTTGGTCTAAGTTGAAATGTCTTAGGTTTTATCTCTTTTTTTGCTGATATCTTCTTTACTAAAGAAGCATCCACATGATTTAAAACTGATCCTGAATCAACAAGTCCCGGTGTATCTATCAAAGTTAAATAATCATTAATTTCAATAGACACAGTATTTAAAGTAGTCGAAGGTAATGGAGACATTGTAAGTTCTTGACAATTATCTGAATAATTTTGAATAAGTTTATTTATTAAACTAGACTTTCCGGCATTAGTATGTCCTACTACATATACATTCTTAGATGTTTGATAAAATTTAATTCTCTTAAGTAAATAATCTATATTATAATTCTTATTTACACTAACAACAATTACTTCTTCAAAATGTATTTCTTTTTCTTCTAAATACTTAATAAGTTTAGTCTCTTTTACAGACTTAGGTAATACATCTCTCTTATTTAAAACTAAAATCATCTTATTAGGAATAATTGTTCTAATCTGTTCTATATTCTTCTCTAAATTAAGTAAATCTGTAATATATAAAACTAAGTCCTTTGTCTGTCCTACTCCTTTTAATATCTCTAAGTACTCGTCATTTGACTTCGTAACCATTTGATATTCTCCATAGTTTTTCATTCTAAAACATCTTTGACATATATCATTATCTAAACTTGTCGTATACCCTTCTTGTAATACATTTTCATCTTGTAACTTAACTCCACATCCCGAACAGGTCTTAATTTCTTCATTATCCATAATATTTACCTCTCTCAAACATTCCTCGTTTTTTATAGTGCTTTATTATTCTAGCCTCTATTTTTCTATTTAACCCTGTTATTCTTAAATCTTTTTCTCCTAATGGATCAACTAGTATTGTCATTATCTTATACCTATTACCAGATAAGATATCCGTAACTATTTGATCTCCTATCATAACCATTTCTTTTTTATTTAAGTTATAATGTTTTTTTATCTTTCTTAATCCTTTAGTAGAAGGCTTTAAACTAAAAGCCACTCCTCCAATTCCTAAATCTTTTAAGTATGGAGCAATTCTTTTCTTTGTATTATTAGAACTTATTAATATTAAGAAATCTTTCTGTAATTCTTTTAATAACTTTTTTGTCTTTAAAGGACACTTCTCATGTTCTATTAATCCTAATGTATTATCTAAATCAAATATTAAACATGTAATTCCTTGTTTCTTTAATTTATTATAGTCTATCTCAAATATATTTTTTTTATACATATTAGGTCTAAATAAATTCATCTTCTCACCTACAATTAATTATTAACTCTCTGTCTAATCATTTCTGTACTCATCGTTACCTTATCAAATGTATAGCCATTTTCCTTCCCATATCTAATTATTCTTCTTAATGCATCTCTTGTATATGGTTTTACATCATGCATTAATACCATATTAACTCTATCTTTTGATAATCTTGAAACTACATTATTATATATAACATCTGAAGTAACTCGTGGGTCACTAGTTGCATCTCCACTAGATACATTCCAATCATAATAACGATATCCTCTATTTAATACTTCCTTAGTTAAAATACTCATAATTCCTGGAGAATAACGCCTACTAATTGTATTACTTGCTCCTCCTGGGAATCTGATTATCTTACTCTCTTCTCCAGTAATTCTCTTTACTCTATCTGATACTCTACCTAAATCATTAAAGTATGCATCAACTGACTGATACACTGCACTATAATCATGACTATCCGTATGAAGAGCAATACTATGTCCCTCATCATATTCCCTTTTTATTAATTCATCTGGTCCATAACCTGTAACAAAGAAAGTAGCCTTTATACCTTCTTCTTTTAATATATCTAAAATAGCATCAGTTGTCCCATACTTAGGCCCATCATCAAAAGTTAAATAAATTGTTCCTTTAGAATCTCTCTTAGATACAATTACCTTACGCACTACCTTGTAAGTATTATTAGCTTTATCACTAACAGTATAAGTAACACTATAATCTCCCACTTTTTTTGTATTAATATTATTACTTACCTTAACTTTGCTTGTAATATCTCCATCACAATTATCTCTTGCTTTATAGCCAAGTTCATTATAATTATCTCCTACATATAAATAAGAAACATCGCTACCTACTAATTCAATAGAAGGATTAGTCTTATCTTTATAAATAATCCTTCTAGTAATACTACTTTTATTACCCTGTTTATCTTTAACACTATAAGTGATTTTATCTTTATCTTGTATTACTTTAACTAAAGAAGTAATATCTCCATCATAGTCATCAATAGCACTATATTCTTCTTCTTTATAAGTACTATTAGGACATACATATATGTCATCTTTACTTACTAACTTAATTACAGGAGCAACTTTATCTACTACCTTTACTTTTCTAGTAACACTCTTAGAAAAATACCCCTCCTTAACTTTATAAGTAATTTCATATACTCCAAGCTTAGAAGTATCAACCTTACCATTAACAACTACATTACGACTAACATCTTTTCCTAAAAACTTAGCCTTATATCCTTTTTCAACATAAGTACTTTTATATCCAACTTCTACATATCTAGATCCCTTCAAATTAATAGTTGGCATCAACAAAAAGTCATATATTGCAAAAGCTAAAGCACAAAGCAGAACAACAACTCCACAAACAATAAGAGAAGAGTTGCTCTTCTTAAAATGTCTAATACAGTGTCTATTATATTTATTAATATGTTTTTCTTTCATAAAACTTCTCCATCTCTACTACAATTATACTAAAAATATTATCTATTGTCTATAAAACCTATTTATCATATTTATTATTCTTAATAAACTCTCTAAGTATTTTAGTAAGTGCTCTCTTCTCAATTCTTGAAACATAACTTCTAGAAATACCCAACTTCTTACTAATAGTTTTCTGTGTCTCTTCATCTTGATTATTTAATCCATATCTTCTAATTAGTATTTCCTTTTCTCTAGGCGTTAATACACTAATATATTTTTTTAATAACTCTATATTATCTTTTAAATCTATATCTGATACAAAATCTGGATTAGGAGTCTTTAAAACATCCATTATTGCTATCTCATTCCCATCCTTATCAAACCCAACCGCATCATTTATTGAAATATCATTATTATAACGATTATTGCTTCTAAAATACATAAGTATTTCATTCTCTATGCATCTAGCACAATAAGTAGTAATCTTTACTCCTTTATCACTAGAAAAAGTGTCTACTCCTTTAATTAATCCAATAGTACCAATACTAATTAAATCATCACTATCTACATATTTATTATCAAACTTTTTTATAATATGAGCAACTAATCTTAAATTATGTTCTATAAGTTTATTCCTATCTTCTATATTACCTTCCATCTTACCCTTAATACACTTCTCTTCTTCCTCTACACTTAAAGGTTCTGGAAAAACATCATTAGAGTAAGATCCAGTAAAACAAAATAAATTCTTTAAAATATCTAACAAATTAAAAAACATATAATCCTCCTACTAAATTATATGTCTAAATTTGTAACTTAATTATTATTACGTCTTCTAAATCTATAAATAAAACTATATAGTAAAACTCCTAAAAACGACCCAAACGTATCTATAAAAACATCTTTTACTTGTCCAGATCTTCCTACAACAAATAACTGATGCACCTCATCACTACAAGCATATAAGAATGCAAAAAAGACTGCTAAAAGAACTACTTTCATATTAATATCTCTATACTCTCTAAGTAAGCTAATAATTAAAAATCCCAATATAAAATATATAAATAAATGTGCACTCTTTCTAACCGGTACCACAAAATATTTTAATACTTTATCTTTCTCTTCACTACTCAAATTTCTCTTTATTACTTTTTCAACGGTTCTAACTATTAATCCATCACTCTTCTTAGTAGAAGTACCCCCTGTATCATTAGAAAACATAAATATTAAACTACACCACAATACTATTAATATTATTTTTATTATCTTACGTACCATTAACTATTTTCTTCCTTTATCTTTCTATTAACAATCTCTTGATAAGCTACATCTATATCATTAAACTCTAACTTTTGATATACTTCTCTTCCCTTTCCTAGTAATAAAACTATATCTCTATCTTTTGCCATCTCTATTGCACTTCTAATTGCTAATTTTCTATCTGGAACAATCATCATATTATTATATTTATCTTTAATAGCATCATACATTATATTAACACTATTAACCATAGCCATATCATTAGGATCATCATAAGTAAATATT
>HF992496.1:39194-62714 GCA_000433455.1 Mycoplasma sp. CAG:877
TAGCCATCTCACAAACACAACTACCAATACTTGCTAACATACTAGAGTCTTTATCCATAACAGCACCAAGTACAATTATTATATTATTAACCCCTAACGTATGTACAAAATTAACAAGTTTAACAATACTATTAATCGTATGTGCATAATCAACCATAACATAGTAATTAGCATCAGTCTTTAACATTTCCATTCTACCTAGTATTACTAAATCACTTATCTTATTTAAAAACTCTTCTTTCCTATATCCTATTGTTAAAACACATAATATTGCTGCTGCTAAATTATATATATTAAATTCTCCAAGTAAAGGACTAAGTACATCAAACTCTTCATTATTATATTTAAACTTTATAAGTGTCTTTGAATTATTAATACTATAATCAACTATCTGTAATGTAGCATCTTCCCCTCTACCATATTTAACTATATTTCCTCTACATACGCTCTTAACACTTTCAAAGTATGGATCATCACCATTAAGAACACACCATCCATCTTCTTTTACTTGTCTAAAAAGATTACTCATAATATTAAAATATTCAACAAATTCCTCATTATCATCTAAGTATTCATTTGCAAGATTAGTAAATACTAAAACATCATAATTAAGAGCTGCTAAATTTAATGATGCTATATCACTATTAGAAGACTCAACAACTGCATATCCACATCCAAACTTCACAAACTCCTCTAATCCATCATATAGTCTAGCAGCATCTATATTTCTAGTAGCTTTATTATCATTAAAAGCAGCACAACTTCTACCCATTGTCCCAATAAAACCCGTCTTACTAATACCTAATAAACTCTGAATAATACTACCAGTACTAGTCTTACCATCAGTACCAACAACACCAATCATCTTTAATTTTTTATCTGGAAAATCATAAAACTTCTGACATAAATATGGAAACTCTCTATTTGTATCAGGAACTTTTATAATCGCAACTCTAGGATCAACAATATCCCTACTAACTATTATTGTACTAGCTCCATTTCTAATAGCTTCTTCTATACAATTATGTCTATCTAATTTACTATCAATCGTACAAACAAATAAATCATCTTTTTCTACTTCACTAGAATTACATCTTATATTTCTAATAACAAAATCAGTCCCAATTCCTGGATACAAATCATTTAGCCTCTTCATACTATTCACCTATACAAATTATACAGTAAATATATTCTAATTCAAAGTTTTTTTCTTGATATACATTATATTTTACGTTAAAATTTATATAAGGTGGTTATATGAAATCAATAATTATTGGAGCTGGAAGTGACCTAGGTGTTCACATCGATGGTTCATCTCTTGGCCCAGTACAATTAATAAATGATATAAAAAGTTTTTATAATGGTGAAACAACAACTATTATGCAAGAGGAAGATATCCTAAAGAGCAGAAATTTATCTGATCGTAGAAAAAACGAATATGAAGTCGATGAAATAAATACTAAAATATACAATACTATACTTGAAAAGGAAAAAGATAATTATTTCCCCATTGTAATTGGTGGTGATAGTTCTATTACTATACCAACAGCTCTAGCTAGTTCTAAAGTTCGTGAAAATATTGGTATGATTTTATTTTCTCCCTATACTAACTATAATACTTTTGATACTACTGTATCAGGTAACATTAATGGCATGGCTCTAGCTGCTATAAACGGTTATAAAAATAGTGAACTACGTTACTATCATGATGGGAATGTTATTCAACCTACTAAAACTGTTGTCGTTGGAGCAAGAAGTATTGATGACTGGGAAAAAGATAATGTAAAATACTCTGGTTTAAATGTTTTCACTAGTGAAGATATTAAACAAAAAGGACTTGAAACAGTAATCAATGAAGCTTTCTCCATTGCCAATGAACGTACAAAAGGAGTTCATATTAGTTTTGATTTAGGTCTACTAGATCCAAGTATTGCTCCTGGTGTATCTATACCTGAATTTGATGGTGTGAGTGAAGAAGAAGTTATGAATATTAATAAATTAATAATTGCTCACATGAAAGATATAACTTCTTATGACTTAGTCGAATTCAATCCTCTTCGAGATGAAAATAGAAAAACAGAACAAATTGCTCTAAATATCCTAGCTCAAATAATAAATGCTGTTAATAAGAAAAATGAAAATGAATTTGAAGTAAAACTAAAATAGTTTACTTCTTTTTTTATCAAACAAAAAAGAGACCTAAGTCTCTAATAATTTCTATCTCTTAAAAAAGCTGGTATATCAAAATCTCCACCATCAGAATCATCATCACCAGTTTGTAAAATTTCTGGTTCTTTACTTCTTCTAGTAGGTTGTGCATTACTAAATACTGGTTGTTCATTTTGAGTTTGAGCAGTATTAACAGCTGCCTTTTTATTTCTATCAAAACCAGTAGCAATAACTGTAACAATAACTTCATCTGATAAGTTTTCATTAATTACTGAACCAAATATTGTATTAATATCAGTATTAGCAGCAGCTCTTACTACTTCAGCTGCTTGTTCAGCTTCAAATAATGTTAAATTAACTCCACCAGTAATATTAATAATTGCATCTGTAGCACCTTCTATTGACGTTTCAAGTAATGGTGATGAAACAGCTTGCTTAGCCGCATCTATTGCTCTATCTTCACCCATTCCAATACCTATACCAATAATTGCTTGACCAGATTTTTCCATAACTGCTTTAACATCAGCAAAATCCAAGTTAATAAGTCCAACTACCGCAATCAAATCTGAAATTGATTGAACACCTCTACGTAAAACATTATCTACTTCTTTAAATGCTTCACACATAGGAGTTGATCTATCAATAATTTCTCTTAAACGATCATTAGGAATAATAATCAAAGTATCCACATGTTTCTTTAAATCTTCAATACCTGCTACTGCTTGTTTCATTCTTCTTGGTCCCTCAAATGAGAAAGGTTTAGTTACAATAGCAACAGTTAATGCTCCAAGACTTTGTGCAATCTCAGCAACAACAGGAGCAGCACCAGTACCAGTTCCTCCACCCATACCGCAAGTAACGAATATCATATCAGCACCAGTTAAAGCTTCTTCAATTTCTTTCTTTGATTCAATAGCAGCCTCTTTACCTATAGCTGGATTAGCACCAGCACCTTTTCCATCAGTTAAGGCAGTCCCTAATTGAATTTTAACATCTGCTTTAGACTGATTCAAAGCTTGTTTATCTGTATTAGCAGCAATAAACTCAACACCCTTAACACCTGTTTCAACCATTCTGTTAATAGCGTTTCCACCACCGCCACCTATTCCAATAACCTTTATAGTTGTTACCATATCCATTTCTAATCCGCCTATCATCCTAGACCTCCTTAATTATCAAAAAAATGTCCAAACACTCTACTTACTATATTATCGTTAATAGTAGCCTTTTGTCCAGTAGATATTAAAATTTCTCTATCATTTTCTCCAATCATATTACATCTTTTACCTCTAAGTAAAAGTTTATCATCAAAATACTTTATAACTCCAAAAACACTACTATATTTATTATGTCTTAATCCCATAACCGGTATATTGCAAACTTTAGCTCTAGTTCCAAAAGTATCTTCAAGTAAATACTGAAAACCGGCTAACTCGCTCAATCCACCTGTTACAATTATATAACGTATTTCTCTATTTGTTAAGTTTTTTATTGATATTTTAGCAAGTTTTAATATTTCTTCTATTCTAGCTTGTACTACTTTAGAAGCTCCTACTTGAGAGATTTCCTTATTTTCATCTGCCATAGTTAAACATTCCATAACATCACTACCAGACGCATAATTAGCTGAAGCAACTGCAAAAGTTTCTTTTAACTTACGACTATCTGGTAATCTTAATTTAAAAATATACGAAATATCTTGATCCACATTAAAACTACCAATAGGAATAACATCATTTTTAATTTGTATTCCTTTATTAAACACTGAAACATTAGTACTTCTCTCACCAATATCAATAATAGCACCAACTACATCACTAGTTCTCTCACTAGCAATAGTATAATAATCCCCTGTAGAACTATAAGCCATATCAATAGTTTCTAATCCTGCTAATTTTAAAACTTGTAATATTCTATATAATGGTTCCTTAGGTAATGTACTAACAACCACTTTAGCTTCAAGTGACTTTCCAGACATTCCCTTAGGATCTTTAATATTTTCTTTATCATCTACTGTAAAACTAATAGGAGAAGCTGTAACAATCTCATATTCCTCATCTATATGTCCAACTAAAGCATCTTTTAAAACACTTCTAACATCTTCCCCAGTTATCTTCTCATAATCGATAACATCAACAGAACCAACAACAATATCCATTCTGCAACCAGTTGGAGGAACACATGCAAGTACTTTAGTAATCTTAATACCAAGCATTGCATTAACTTTCTTAATAGCATTTCTAACACTAGTAACAGCTAACTTAGTATCTTCAATTTGTCCATTCTTAATACCTTGAGACTTACTACTAACAGCAGCTAATACATGAAAATCATCATTATGTTTTTCACATACAACAACTTTAATACTATTAGTACCTAAATCAATTGAAGTATAAATATCACTCATCCTAGCATCTCCTATTCTTAAATTCAATTATACTATAAAAAAAAGATTTGTAAAATACAAATTCTGAAATTCTTAACTATTTAAAACATAAATTTCATAAAAATCTATCTTTCCAATTCTTTTTCCATTATCTAAAACATAATTTAAAGCTTGTTTATCAGTCTGTTTAACTAAAGAAAGTTCACTTCTATCAACTAAAAATATTGCATTCCTCTTTTTCTTAATTTCCCTAAGTAATTTATTACTCCCATCATAACCAAAATTACCAGTATTAATTAAATCTATATAAGATATCTTCATATCATTAATAATTCTAAAATAATACCCATTCGAATTAAGAAAAACAAACTCCCTATCTTTATTTTTATTTATAAACTCATTAACTTTATTAGTAAAGACTAACGACTCATAATCAATAAACCTATACTCAAAATGTCTAATATTATTAGGATAAACTATTCTCCCCCTAAGTCTAAAACTACAAGTAAGAATAACTGCAAAAATAATAATACTAATTCCAAATAATTCTGGTTTCATAATATTTTTTCTTATCTTAAGTAATATCATTAGTAAAAATGCTAAAAATGCTACCGCAAAATGATAAGTATCAAATAAAGGTATCATAATACTATAAAAGAAAAGTACATAGTAATTAACAATATTTTTCTTATCATTATAAATAAAATAAATAGTAATTCCAATCATCAGTATAAATAAAATTAAATAAATACTAAACTTTCCTCCATTACCAGAAGCAAAGTCAAAAAGTCCAAATAAACATAAGTCTAAAAATGAATATAAACTACCTGTAAAAACTAAGTATAAAACAAATATACTTATCGGTATTATAAATCCTATAATTCTCTTCTTTATTTTACCAAAATTCTTAATATAATATAAACTTGGTAATAATAAACATACCCCTACACTCTGTTTTGTTAAAACTACAAGTCCTAATATAAATCCAATTATATAATCGGACCTTTCATTTTTTTCTAAATACACTAACAAAACTAATAAATAAAATAAAAATATATTATAACTTGGAAACGATACATTAATAGGTACAAATAAAAGTGGAATAATAAACCAAGCCTTTTCTTTTAATAATGCAAAAAGTATAAAACAAAACACAACTGAAATAAGTGCTTGTTCTATATGAAATACTAAAATACTAGATCCAAATAAATGAAATCCAAGAGACATTAAAAACGGATAAAATGGTGTAATTACCATATTAAAATCTTTATATGGAATAAGTAAAGAATATATGTTATGACTAAATCCATAATTCCAAACTTCATCTAAATTAACTGGATATAAAATAAGATTCCAAACTAAGAAAACACTAAATAAAAATATTCCTAATATTATTTTTTTATAATACTTTTTTATCATACCGCACCCTCATAATAATAAACATTATAGTCCTCATTCTCTTCTATTACTTTACTATTTTTCATGATATAGTCACATAAATCAACAGCAAACTGTCCTCCATATTTTTTAGTTCTCCTATACTCTTTCATATCAATAATATAATAGTTTTTATCATTATCCCTAACTTTATTAATCATCTTCAAAGTACCATTATAACCAAAATTACCATTAAGTGGAACCATATAATAATCTAATTTTTCTTCATTAATAATCTTAATTAATACTCCCTTACTAGAAAGTATATTAACACTAGAATCATCCCTATACTTTAAATAAAGACTATTTAATCTCTTAAAATTATCTCTACTTTCCTTATTAGAATATAAATAATCAAAATTATGTACATGAAAGAAATATTCTCCTCTAACAATAATCAAATTAAAACTAAAAGTAATTAATGTTAAAATAATTCCTAAAAATCCAATATAATTATCTGAAATATTTTTATTCTTCAATATAGAAAGTAACATTAATGAACAAAGTGCTAAATAAACACTAAAATGATAAAAAGTAAATATTGGTATCATAACTGAAAAGAAACAAAGTATATAATAACCCATTATATCTTTTTTATTAAAAATAATATATAAAATATTTAAAGCTAAAAGTATAAAAGATAAAACTACATATACTAAAACAAACTCCCCATTCTTACTAGCAAAGTCAAAAAGACCAAGTACACATAGATCAAAGAAATATTTAAATGCCCCAATAATAAGTAAATAAACTATATATATAACACCAGGTATTAAACAACCAATAAATCTTTTAAATAACTTACTCTTATCTTTAAAATAAAATATAAAACTTGGAATAATTAAAAATACTCCTACAGTATGTTTAGTTAAAATACATAAAGCTAGTACAACCCCAATTAAATAATCGGACTTTTCTTCTTCCTCTAAATAAATAAGAAGTATTATTAAAAACATCAAAAAGAAATTATAAGTCGGTGTAAATGCAAAAAAACTTGGAAAAGCCATAAAGAATAAAAATAGAAAAGACTTCTTCCCATACATTTTATAAACTATAGAAAAAGTTAAAGTAATTAATAATGATTGTTCAATTAAAAACATCAAATTATTATGTGATATATGTAATCCTAAAGACATAACAAAGTTATATAATCCTGGAGTAATCATATTAAAATCCTTAAACGGAATCTCTCCTTTATAAAAAGCATAACTAAATCCATAATTCCAAGCTGCATCATAACAATTTAAATTACTAAAAAATGTTAACGCAACAAGTGCTACTAAAAAAACAAAAACATACTTAATATTTTCTCTTATAAACTTAAATATTTTATTATCTTTTATCATTATCTCTAACTACTCCTTTAAATAAATCTCATAATTACCTACTCTTTTCTTAAACTTACAATTATCAATAATATAAGTAACAGCTTCTTTTAAATATTGTTGGGAAAAAGACTCTTCTAAATAACATTCCTTATCAATAACAATTAAAACGTCATCTAATTCTTTCAACATATTAATTATCTTCTCTGTACCATTATAGCCATAGTTACCATAGTTAGGTAAATCAAAATAAGTAATTGAAGAATTACTCTTAATCTTATAAAAATAATTCTCTGATCCCCTTAAAAAATAAATAACTTCTCTTTTTTCATTATCAAGATAATTATCAAGTCTCTCTACATTATCTATATACTTACTAGAAAAAATAGATAATTCTAAATTCTGATAATTAACTATTTTTAAATTTCCCATACATTTAGTTTCTACAAAACTCCAAATAAAACCAATTGCTAATATAAAAATAATTGCCTGTTTTTCTAAATTAACATTTATTTTTAAATCTGAAAAAATTATTAAAAAGAACAACGCTAAAAATAATGAAACATGATAATAATCAATCAAAGGAAAAGTACAACTCATAAATAATAATAAATAATAATTATCTATATCTTTAGGTCTCTTAAAAGTTCTATAAACTACTACTAAAAAAGCTATAACTAAACATATCAAATAAAACTTCTCATAATAAAAATTACTATGTCCAAAATCAAAAAGTCCTAAGAAACATAAATCAATGCCCGATGTTAAACCACCACTTAAAACTAAGTATAAAAGACAAACTAAAACTGGTATAAAAAAACCTAAAACTCTTTTTAAAACCTTCTTCCAATTTCTAAATAAATAATAAATCGAAACAAGACATAAAAGTCCTCCAACAGTTTGTTTAGTAAGAAAAAGGAATCCCAGTAAAATACCAATTAAATAATCAGACTTCTCTTCTTTTTCCAAATAAATAACAATTACTGTAAGTAGTAACAATAAAAAATTATATCCCGGAAATATAACTGAAGCCATCGCTATTGGAAAAGGCATTAATAAAACAGCAAAATAACAAAAGGCTTTTTTATCTAATAATTTAAAAACAAAGTAAGAAAAAACAGTTAATAATAATGACTGTCCTAAATAATAACAAATAATTGATTTTGAAAACAATAAAAATATTGCATAAAGAAAAGGAGCAAATGGAAGTATTACTAAGTTAAAGTCAACATAAGGAACTTCTCCTCTACTAATTGCGTAACTAAAACCATAGTTAACATACAAATCTCCTCTAGATAAAGTATAAATAAAAAGAAGGCAAAGAAAAGAATAACTAAAAATACAAATATACTTAATTATACTTTTAACTTTTTCCTTCTTCATACCTTACTCCTTAATTTGAAAATGATTACCACTATCTAAATATAAAATACCCTTTCTACCCTCCAACTGGCTTAAAACATCATTATAATATTCTATCTGTTTAAACTTCGTCAAAGTTAAATAAACCATATTACCATCATCCATATATAAAAGAAATCTATCTTTATCATAATCATTAGGTACATATTCAATATCTGATATCTTTCCTAAAATTCCCTTATCAACTTTAGCCATCTTATCTATAAAAGTACTATACTTATCATCAGGAACATAATTCATAAGTCTAGGAACTCTAAATAAATCAATCTCATCATCTAATTTAACCGTATTTTTATCTTCAAATACCACTTCACTAGTAGTACTGTTAATAAATAATGGACTATTAGTAACAATCTCAATTTCTAATACATGGTAAAACTCTCTTTTTACCTTAACTTCTCTAATATAAGGAGATTTTAATAGATTCTTTTTAATTTTTAAAGTATTAGTCAAATAAAAACTTGGATAATCTCTAATCCCTGCTAAATCTATAATATAATCATCTTTTAAATAATCTCCATTAGTTATAACTATATTCTTTATTTTAGCTTGTAATATTTGGACAACACTAAAAGAAACTAAAGCTATAATCAAAAGAGCTATAAAAAATGGTATAATTTTAAGTTTTTTCTTTTTGACTACCTTTTTCTTCATCTAATCTACTCCCAGTTTACAAATTCTTGTTCTACTTTTAAATCAACATTATATTTTTCTAATACTTGATCATGTACATAATCAATTAAATTCTTTATATCACTACCAGTTGCTTTATCATAATTAATAATAAAATTAGCATGTTTCTCACTAACCATAGCTCCACCAATTCTATATCCTTTTAATCCTAAATCTTCTATCATCTTCCCAGCAAAACCATCCTCTGGATTACGAAATACAGAACCAGCTGATGGATATTCTAATGGTTGTGAACTAATACGTCTTTCTCTTCTTTCTCTTATAACATCTTCTATTAACTCTCTATTTCCTTGTTGTAACTTAATAATAGCTTCTAAACATATATACTCTGGATGTTTTTGTAAAAAAGAACTACGATAATGAAAGTTCAATTCTTTATTCTCAAGTGTAATAATTTTATAATCTGGTGTAAGTACTTTAACTTCTTGAACAATATATCCCATATCACTCTTATAAGCCCCAGCATTCATAAAAACAGTTCCACCTACTGTACCAGGTATTCCAGATGCAAACTCCAATCCAGCAAGACCCTTTTTAGCAGCAAGTAAAGAAAGCTTAATTAATGAAAAACCAGCTCCAACTTTAACTTTATTATTTCCTAAAAACTGAACTTCATCAAAAGAAGATAATTTAATGATTACCCCATCAAATAAAGAATCACTAAAAAGTAAATTAGAACCATTTCCTATAATCTTATATTTAACATTATCTTCTTTAAGTAACTTTATTAAATTAATTAAACAACTAGTATTTTTTGGATAAACAATTGCTAAAGCCTTACCACCAACTTTATAAGTCGTATATTTACTTAAAAGTGGATTTACTTCTACTTTACCCAGTTCAGACTTTGTAATTTTCTCTAATATATCCATTGTATCTCACCCTACTAACTTTCTAATTTCTTTGTATATTCTAGTTGCTGAATCAGTAATTCCAAACCTTCTACTAGCCTCATGCATCTTTTTATATAACTCATCATTTTCTAATAATTCATCAATTTTACCAACCAAAACTTCCTTAGAAAAATCTTCTTCACTAACAATACAACAAGCTGAATTATCCTCTAACTCTTTAGCATTCATATATTGATGATTATGAGCAACATAAGGAGAAGGTACAAGTATAGCTGGTAACCCAATAGCGGTAATTTCTGCTATTGTTGAAGCTCCAGCTCTAGAAACAATCAAATCAGTATCCTTCATTAACCCAATCAAATTATCCATAAAAGGTAAAACTTTAACATTAGAATTAACTTTTATATCTTTATAATTATCATAATAATTCTTACCCGTAATAATTAATACTTGATATTTCTTATCATTAAAACAAGGTATTAACTCTTGTATTTTTTTAGTCATCGTAACAGATCCTAAAGATCCCATAACTATTATAACTAATTTTTTATTTTTAACAAAACCATATTTTTCTCTACTAACTATCTTAGTATCAATAATCTCTTCACTTCTAGGATTTCCCGTATAAACAGTCTTATCTTTATTAAAATATTTAACACTGCCTGGTAAAGATACAAATATCTTATCAGCATATCTTGCTAAAAACTTATTAGATAAACCAGGTATTGAATTTTGCTCATGAATAACTATTTTATATTTTAATTTATGAGCTGCATATAATACCGGTGCTGTTATATAACCACCAACTCCAATAACTACATCTGGATTAAACTTCTTTATAACTTCACTTGCTCTATTAACGCCCCTTTTATATAAACCTAAAACCCTAAAATTATCAAATATATTCTTTCTATTTAAACCAGCCATCTCAATACCAACATACTCTATACCAAGTTTAGGAATAATATCTTTTTCCATCCTATCTGTTGTTCCAATATATAAAAATGAACTATCTGGTTCCATCATTTTAATTTTATTTATAATCGCAATAGCCGGATATATATGTCCCCCAGTACCACCAGCAACAACAACTGCTCTCATCATATCACCCATTCTAAAGATAAATTTCTACTTAATCATATTCAAATAAATTATAACTCATACTAACAAATATGTAAATAAAAGAACTTCTTCAAAAATTGTATTTTACTAAAATCTGTGTTAAACTAAATACCAAGAAACGAGGTAAAAATATGGAAAGTATTGGTGTTATTGCAGAGTATAATCCATTTCATAATGGACATCTTTATCATTTAAAAAAGATTAAGGAAAAATATAAAGATTCTCCTATTATTTTAGTAATGACAGGGAACTTTACAGAACGTGGAGATGTCGCAATTATTGATAAATGGAAAAGAACTGAAATTGCTCTGTTCTCAGGTGCTGACTTAGTAATAGAACTACCCTTTCCATTTGCTACTCAAAGTGCTGACTACTTTAGTTATGGTGCCATAACTCTTCTTGAACAACTTCATGTTACAAAAGTTATTTTCGGTAGTGAATCAAACGATATAGAAACTTTAAAATTAATTGCTAAGACTCAAAATAATAATCCTGATTTTGATAAATTAGTAAAAATCTACTCTAAGTTTGGTAAAAATTATCCAACAGCTATCTCCTTAGCAATCAAAGATTTAACTAATGAAATAATAACTACTCCAAACGATCTTTTAGGAGTAAGTTACATCAAAACAATTCTAAAAAATAACTATAAAATAATACCTGAAACTATTAAAAGAACAAATGATTATCATGATAAAAATATTGAAGAAGAAATATCAAGTGCAACTTCTATAAGACTAGCCATAAAAGAAAATAAAAATATTGATAATCAAGTACCAGAATACACCAAAAAGTACTTAACAGATTTTCATTTTATAGAAGATTATTATCCACTCTTAAAATATAAAATAATTACTGAAAAAGATTTATCTATTTATAATACAGTCGATGAAGGAATTGATAAATTATTAAAAAAAGAAATCTTAAACGCAACATCTTATAACGATTTAATAACTCGTCTTAAAAGTAAAAGATATACTTACAACAAACTATCTAGAATGTTACTTCATATTTTATGTAATTTTACTAAAGAAGAAAAAGAACAATTTAGTAACATAACCTATATTAGAATCTTAGGATTAAATGAAACAGGAAGAAAGTACTTAAACTCTATCAAAAAAGATCTAACAATTCCACTGATTAGTAAAATAACTAAAGAAAAAGATCCTATGTTAGCTTTTGAAATAGAAACCACTAAAATATACGCCCTAAGTCTACCTAATGAAAAACAAGTAGAACTAATTAAACAAGAATATCAACATATAATAAAAGGAGAATAATATGATAAAAAGTAAAAAAACAGGTCAAGTCATCGTAATATCTTCCCCATCAGGAGGAGGAAAAGGAACAGTTATTTCAGAACTTCTAAAAAGAAATAAAAATTTATGGTTATCTGTATCAACTACCTCAAGACCAATAAGAGCTAATGATATTCCAGGTACTACTTATAACTTTGTTTCTAAAGAAGAGTTTGAAAAAGAAATAGAAGAAGGCTACTTCCTAGAATACACTAACTATGTAGGAAACTACTATGGTACTCCAAAAGGTCCAATTAAAGAAAAATTAGACCAAGGTATTGATGTAATTTTAGAAATAGAAATAGAAGGAGCCAGTAACATTAAAAAACTTCTTCCAGAATCAATTTTTATCTTTATCATGCCACCATCTATAAAAACTCTTGTAAAAAGATTAAAAAAACGTAATACTGATAGTAATGATAAATTACTAGAACGTTTCCATAAAACTTATAAAGAAATAAATGAAGTAACTAAATATAACTACGTAGTTGTAAATGACATCTTAGAAGATACAATAGATAAAGTTGAAGCTATCATTAAAGCTGAAAAATGTCGTGTTGATCGTATTGAAGAAGTTTACCTAGATACTAAAGAAGAAGAAATCCACGAATTATTAATGGAAGAAGATTATGACAATTCAACTATAACAGAAAAGATTTAAAAGATATTAAGGAGTTCATATGAAAGAAAATTTAAAAGAATATTTAGAATATATCGACAAAGTCTTAAAAGATGAAAAAATCGAAAAAGACCTACCTACAAATCATCTAACACAAATAAAGTTTTGGCAACATGAAAGACTAGTCCACTTAATTGTAACAGTCTTTGTTGGTAGTATGGCTATATTATTTTTCTTATTTGCAAACGTTTATAATATAATACTATACATTCCATTTCTTGCTACAATGGTACTATTTATACCATATATATTCTATTATTATTTCTTAGAAAATAGTGTTCAAAAACTATATAAACAGTACTGGTCATTACTAGAAAAAACAAAAAAATAAGAATTATCATTAATTTGATAATTCTTTTTATTTTAAGCAACTTTCTTAGCTGCTACTATTAGAAATGACCCTTCTGGATTATAGTAACAAGTTTGAAGAACTAAAATATCTTCATTATAAACATCTACTGAGGTTTCATATAAAGACTGACTCTTTAACCAACGTAAATGTTCAATATAGCCATTATCATCAAATCTTAAATTAACATGACGATAATCAGTAGTTGCTATATAAACTGAAAATATTTTATAGTGATAATTACTATCTATAGTTTTAAAATAAATATCACTATGCTCTGTATAATAATTTTTATCCGCATAATTTTCAAGTAACTTAAACTCTGTATCAGCTAACTTAGAATTATGTCCATATATTAATATCTTTCGATCATCAACTTTATTTCTATAATCTAAAAATACACTACCTAACGTATTATAACTTTTATCAAGTAAATGATTCAAATAATAATCATTATCACTTGCTTGAGCAACAGGTACTACTAAATTAGTATTAGAAATAGATAACTCCCCTAGAATATCTGTATTATCAAATTCCTTTTGATATTCTAAAACAACATTAGAATTATCTTCTTCTTTACTAATCTTTTCATACTTTATCACTACTTTTTCTAAATTAGATTGTTCTTTTTTATTCTTTACAAATTGACTATTGTTATAAACCACCAAACCAACAATAAATACAACTACTATAAAGAAACTAATTTTGAAAACTTTCTTTTTCACAAACATCCCTCTTTTATTCTATACTTACAATTAGTTTTTCTTTGCTAAAGCAAATCCAACTGTTCCAACAGTTACTAATGAAAGTAATAATAGTAAATTATCATTTCCTACAGAAACACCAGTATTTGGAGGAGTAATTTCACCAGTTTCTTCTCCACCAACTTTATCGTAAACATATACTACAACGATTGTTCCATCTATATATTTACCAGTTTCATCACCTTGAATTTCAACTAATTCATAGTTCTTAATATCTTCAGCATTTGTTTGATAATATCTACCAACCATTTCTCTACTAGTAACATCACTTAGTAATTCATTACCTTCTCTATCAACATATTTAATTATTAAGTTACCATATTTAGCTTTATATCTTAATTGTAAATTAACCATGAAGAAATAATCTAAATAGGCATTAGGCGTATAATTACCAACATTTTTTAATGTTCCTGAAATAGTATTTTCTGAATTAGATTCTAACGTACCAGCACGTTCTTTAATCTCTTCATCGCCTTTTGTCTCATCACGTAGATAAGAACCAATTGAATAACTTTCACCATTATAATTACTATTGCTAATTTCTGGATTTTCACTATAATTTCCATTTTCATCTTTTGTATCAAAATAGAAACCTAATCCTTCATTATAAAAATAATTATATGCAAGGATTAACATAGTTTTGTTAGTCTCGGTAGCAAAACTACCTGACTCACCACCTGCTTCTCCAAAAAACTCATAAATCATATCATCGGTTAATTCTGAAATGTTAGAAATGCCAAAATATTCTAAAACAAAATCTAAGGCATTATCATAATTTTTTTCTGCTAGTTTATCTAATATTTCTGCCTTTAATTTTTCAGGATTACCTTGAAGAGCTGGAGTAACAAAAACTCCTAACTTTCTAGCAACCCAAGGTCCATATAAAGGATCAACATCATTAAACATTTCTCTAATTATGCCTTTATTAAATTGATCAAGTCTTGTATAACTAGTACCATATTTCTCATTATAGAAGTCTAATAAATATTTATCATATTCTTCCATACCAGCATATCCAGCCTCTTTTAAAGCCGCATCTATATTCTCATCAGTCATATTTCCACCTTTTGAGTTAGGTATTAAAGCTTTTAGTGCAGTATTATATGCACGTCTAAAAGTAAATCCTTCAGGTAATTCAATTCCATTAAAGAACTTATCACCTGTAGTCTCTCCAGTAGACTCTCCATAAACTAAAGGTTCTGTAGGAAATATCTCAAATGAAGTTTCTTCATAATAGTAATTGAATTTAGATAAGTTAGTAATTACTAATCTAACTCTAAAGCTATCTCCTGCTTGGAACGGATTATTAAATTTAAAGTAGTCTTCATCTAATCCTTGTTCCATACCAGCTTCTTTAAAAACATCATAGATTTCTCTAGAAATTGTTTGAAACACCTCAGGTGCAATAACAATTTCATCTTTTTCATAATCTTCTTTAATTGTTATATTTAATATAACTTCCCCACTAACTTCTGCCCAGTAAGGACCAACATCAATAACTATATTTGATGTATCAGGAACAATTTCAATTCCATCACTTGTAGTTAATTTTTCTATTGGTGGTACAGTCCATCTAGAAACATCACTACTAACTTCTTCTGCATATACATTAGTACTAATTAACATAAATCCTAATGCAACAACAAGTACAAATAAAATATTTTGTAATAGTTTTTTCATATTTTCCTCCCAATATTATTTTTTTAAAATTATGTATCTTTTATGCATAATTCTTCTATTTATCAAGAGGATAATAATAATCAACCGAACCCTTAATATAGTTAACTAAAAATATACTCCTGAATTAGCTCACTATAATAAAAGAATTAATCGTTTTTGTCAATGATAAAGCCCCAAATTTTAACTTTTCTCTAAAGAAAAAGATGTTTTCAAAGAAAACACCCTCTAAAAAGTATAATTTTATCTCTTAGTTATTTTTTTAAATATATAACTGTACTCATACTAATAATTACAGAAAGTATTAATAAAGAAACATCTCCCAATCATTATTTTTGACATTTAGTACAATAATAAGTACCTCTTCCACCTATTCTACATACTTCTATTCTACTACCACAAACAGGACATTTATCATTTTTCTTACCATGTACTAATAACTCATTTTGAAATAAGCCATGTACTCCTTCACTAGAAGTAAAACTCTTAATTGTAGTACCACCTTTTTTAATAGCCTCACTTAATACTAATCTCGTATTTTTAATTATCTCATCACATTCCTCTAAAGAAATATCACAAGACTTTCTATATGGACTTATTCCACTCCTAAATAAAATCTCATCATCATAAATATTTCCAATACCCGTAATAATACTTTGATCAAGTAAAACTGTCTTTATTGGTAACTTCTTATTATGAATCTTCTCATACAAATACTCTTTAGTCAAATTTCTAGCATCAAACTCTACTCCTAATTCACTTAAAGGTTTAACTTTATCTACCATCGCTTTTGAAATCAAATACATCTTTCCAAATTTTCTAACATCATGATATCTAAAACTAGTATCTTCATCCAAAATAAATTCAACATGTTCATGTTTTACAATAGGATCACTCAATTTTCTAAAGAAAAATTTTCCTTCCATTCTTAAATGAATAAGTAATACATCCCTATCTAATAAAACTTTAATAAATTTACCACGTGTAGTAACATCTAAAATCTTCTGACCAATAACTTTTTTTTTAAATTCATCAGTTGTAGGATAAGCAATAATATTATCCCAATAAACATTACATCCTGTAATCTTCTTTCCAACTAATCTTGGTCTTAAACTATTACTAACCGTAATTACCTCAGGTTTCTCAGGCATAACAACATCTTCCCTTCTAACTACAAATAATCTATCTTTTTATTAATAATAATAGAATCTACAAATTTATGTAAAATATATTTAGTTAGTATCAATCACTACAAATGAAAACGTAACAATCTTACTTTTCTTAGCAGCCTCTCCAAATATTTGAACTAATAACTTAGTTAACTCTTCCTTAGAACTACCTGGAAAAATCTTTTCAATATCATTATCCAAAAGCATCTCATCAACATCATTATAAATATTCTTACTAGTTACTTTAACTTTAATATATCTACCTTCACAAGATAAGTTATTAAATGTTATAAAGTCTCCTACCAAGATCTTCTCCGACTTCTCATTTAATAATCTAACTTCAACATTTTTCTTACCAGACAACATCAAAGAATAAATATCATCATAAATATTATATGTATACTCCATGCCTACTTAGCCTCGTACCAATTACTACCAACTTCAATATCTACTTTTAATGGCACATCTATTTTAAATGTATTTTCCATTATATCTCTAACTATCTCTTTTACTTCATCAAGTTCACTATCTAAAACATTAAACACAAGTTCATCGTGTACTTGAATTAACATTTTACTCTTTAAACCACGCTTCTTAAATTCTCCAAAAATCTCTACCATTGCTTTTTTTAGTATATCAGCTGCTGTACCTTGAATAGGTGTATTTAAGGCCATTCTTTCTCCAGAAGATCGTATCATATAATTCTTATTTTTTAACTCTTCTATTACTCTTTTTCTATTCATTAAAGTTCTAACATATCCGTTAGCGTAAGCATCTGCTATCTCCTTAGCCTGAAAATCTCTAATACCTGGATAAGTTTCCAAATAATCATCAATAAACTTCTTAGCGGTCTTAACATCTATTCCTAAGTCTTCTGATAATCCAAAACTACTAATTCCATATAAAATACCAAAGTTAACTGCTTTAGCCGTTCTTCTCATATCTTTAGTAACTTTATCTATATCAACTTTAAATATATCAGCAGCTGTCCTAGCATGAATATCTTCTTCATGTATAAAAGCATTAATCAAATTAGTGGCCTTAGACATAGAAGCAAATATTCTAAGTTCAACTTGTGAATAATCACTTGATAACATCTTAGAGTCTTCATCTGGTATAAAAGCTTTTCTAATTAAAGCTGAATATTCAGATCTAGCCGGTATATTTTGCAAATTAGGACTAATACTAGAAAGTCTTCCTGTTCTAGTTAAAGTCTGTGTAAAGATAGTATGAATTCTACCATCTTCTCTTACTTCTTCTTTTAATCCTACTGCATAATTTGTATATAGTTTAGCAAGCGTTCTATATTCTAATATTTTCTCTACTATAGGATGAACAAATACAATCTTATCTAAAATATCTTTACTTGTAGAATACTTATTATCTTTAACTTTTTTAGGATAAGGAATTGCTAAATCCTCAAATAAAACTTTAGCAAGTTGTGCTGGAGACATAATATTAAACTTAACTCCCGCAAGATCATATATTTCTTGTTCCTTATTTTTTAATTGTTCAGCAAGTTCTTCTTCTACTTTACTTAAATATGGTACATCTACTTTAACACCTGTAATTTCCATATCAGCTAAAACTTCAGTTAAAGGCATCTCAATATTTGTAAACAAATCAAGTTCTCCATCTTCACTCAATTCACTAAGTACCTTCTCCCTTGTTTCATAAATAAACTTAGCCTTTCTAATACAAATATCTTTCAAAGTATCTTCACTAACATCTATCGGTCTCTTATCAGTACCATATACATCTTCATAAACAGGTAATTGATAATCAAAACTTTTAGCCACAAAACTAATATCATCTTTAACTACATAATCAAGTAAATAAGTAGCAATCATCGTATCAAAATAAACATTCTTAAACTTAACCCCATATTTATTTAAAACAACTAAACTCTTCTTATAGTCATATGTGTATTTACAGCAATCCATCTCAAATAGATATTTATATTTATCAATTTCTTCTCGGCTTATAAAGTATCCATTCTCTCCATCATAAATACCAATACCTAATACTTCACTCTTACTATATATAGAACCTCTAGTTTCTAAATAAAAGGCAAAGTCTTTTTCATTAAACTCACTAATATCTTTTATAACAAGCCTCTCTTCTTCTTTAATCTCTTCTTTTTTAGAAGGAACATTACTATCTAAACTTAATTTTCTAAGTAATGAATGAAATTCTAACTCTTCTAATATACTTACAAGTTTCTCATTATTTACAAAGTTATATTTACAATCTTCCAAAGTAAAGTCTAATGGAACCTGTCTATATATAGTTGCTAAATCATAACTCATATAAGCATTATCTTTATCATTGATTAATTTCTCCTTAGTTTTACCAGTAACTGAATCTATATTTGCATATAAATTGTCTAAAGTTCCATACTTAACAAGTAAACTAATAGCAGTCTTTTCTCCAATTCCTTTAACTCCTGGTATATGATCACTAGCATCTCCCATAAGTGCTTTTAAGTCTACCATCCTAGCTGGTTCTACTTGATAAGTCTTCATAAACTCATCTCTATCCATCATTATATGTCCAGAAGTCTTTAATAATTTAACAGTAACTTCATCACTAATAAGTTGTAATAAATCTTTATCACTACTAACAATAGTCGCAATAAATTCATCTTCTTCATCAACTATTCTAGCAAGTGTTCCAATAATGTCATCTGCCTCATAATTATCTATTTCAAAATGTTTAATACCCAAAGCATCTAATACTTCTTTAGCTTTTGGAAACTGTTGTTTTAATTCATCTGGTACCGCAACTCTTCCTGCTTTATACTCTAAATACTTATCATGTCTAAAAGTTTTCCCTTTATCAAATGCCACTAATATATAACTTGGTTCTTCTTCTTTTATAATTTTATTCATCATATTAATAAAACCATATAATGCATTAGTAGGAAAACCTTTAGAATTTCTCATAATAACGCCTTGATAAGCTGTAGCGTAAAAACTTCTAAATAATAAATTGTTCCCATCTACTAAAATAATCTTTTTCATTTTTATCACCTATAACTTAGTATATCACAAACTCTCCTTCTTTTTCTATTCTACTTGTCAATATTTGTACAACTAACTGTCTCGTTATAAGTATTCTCCAATCTTTTCAAATGATCAGCAGCCATAAATAAACATAAAGTTATAAAACAATATATCGCTAATATAATCAATCCCTTTCTTAAGTCAAATTTTATTGTCATACTAATCACTCCTCTCAATTACAAATCTATTATATCTCGTACACTTGTTCGTGTCAATTACCAAATAAAACATTTGTTTGACATTTTACATTTATAATGTTAAACTATTGTCATAAGGAGTGATTATATGGAAAAATTAACTGCTCGACAAGAATATATATTACAAGTAATCAAACAACTTGTTGCTAAAAATGGTTATCCACCTACTGTCAGGGAAATTGGTACTAAAGCTCATCTTAATTCCCCTGCCACTATTCATTTTCATTTAACTAAACTTGAAGAAAAAGGCTACATAAAAAAAGGTAGTAGTAAAAATAGAACTATTGAAATACTAGTACCAAATGAATATATTGAAAAGGAAGAAAACGTTGTCGAAGTTCCTCTACTTGGTAAAGTAACTGCTGGTACTCCAATAGAAGCAATTGAAACACCAGATGAATATTTTTCTCTACCAGCTAACCTAATTAATCCTAAAAAAGAAACTTTTACTTTAAAAGTATCTGGAGAATCCATGATAAATATTGGTATATACGATGGTGACATCTTAATAGTTGAAAGACAAAATACAGCTAATAATGGTGATACCGTAGTAGCAATGAATAGTGACAACGAAGTAACAGTTAAAACTTTCTATAAAGAAAAAGACCATTTTAGGTTACAACCAGAAAATGATACTATGGAACCAATTATTCTAAAAGAAGTAACAATACTAGGTAAAGCCGTAGGCCTATATCGTAGATTTTAAAACAAAAAGCCAGAAAAATTTCTGACTTTTTTTGTTGTTCTAATCTTGAACTTCTTCAATAAATTGTCTAACTATATAACTAGCAATCAATAAACCAGCAGAGCTAGGTACAAAAGCACTAGATCCCGGTGTCCTATCTCCTGTTTTTATTGGTAACTCTCTAGAAGATAATACCATAACCTTACTATTAATCTTATTATCCTTTACATGTTTTCTAACAATTCTAGCTAAAGGATCATTAACAGTCTTTCTAATATCAACAATTTCTAACATACTAGGATCAAGTTTATTACCAGTACCCATACTAGAAATAAATCTTCTCTTATCCTCCAAACATCTATCTATCACAGCTAACTTAGTACTAACAGTATCACAAGCATCAACTAAGTAATCAAAATGATATCCAAATAATTCATCTAAATTATCTTTATCAATAAACTTATCGATCTTAATAACTTCAACAAGACTATTTATATCCTTAATACGACTCTCTATTACATCAACTTTCTTCTTACCAATACTACTCTCCGTCGCAATAATCTGTCTATTAATATTAGTCTCGTCAACAACATCCTTATCAACAACAATTATCTTACCAACACCAGATCTAACTAGTCCTTCAACAACATATCCTCCAACGCCACCAACACCAAGCACTAAAACACATTTTTCTCCAAGATAATTAACTCTATTCTCTCCAACTATCTTTTTAAATCTATCAAACTTATGCACTCTTTTTACTCTCCCAATTCTCATCTTTTTTAATTAACTGTCTATTCTTCTGTGACTCTGACTGTATTAAATCAAGTGGCTTACCATAAACCAACTTACTAACATAACTCATCTTCGCATATAAATCTCTATTCTCTTCTGCCATACTATAATACTTATTTAAACTCTTAGTATCCCTAGAACAAATCTTCCCAAAACTAGCTAAAACTTGTTGTATAGTCTCATCTGGTATAGATGCCTCACTAACAACAGTACAATCAAAACTCTTAAGAAACTCTAACGTCTCTATCATATCCATAAGAGCATTTTCTCTAAATAGCTTCTCCCAACTACTAGTCGGATTAGAAGTAACAATACTCCTAAGTCTAGAAATCTTCTCATCTGAAAAAACTTCTCCAAAACCTAACTCTTCAAAAGATAAATACTTTCCCCTAACAACGCCAGGCAACTCTTTTTCTAAATCTAAAATAGCTCTAATATATAACATATCTGTAGCCTTATTAATTTTCCTAGGTGCAACTCCAACATCATATACATCATAATTACTACTATCACTTCTATTCTTAGTAGTAACTAAAACACTCCTTCTATACAAAATAGAATTATTTCTAATAAATTCAATTATATTATTTTTATCTTTTGAATCATAAAAGGCAGATGAATTAAAACTTTTACCACTAACTATAATATCACTAGGTAAAGTATTTTCTAACTCTACGTCTACTCTAATCTTAGTAGCTTCTTTATAGCTAACACTAACATTTAGTATCCTATTTCTATTAATAATTGGTAAAACTAACATTCTAATCACCTCGCATGGCTTATTATACCACAAAAAGTGTTTACAAACAACAAAAAAAGTCAGACCAGAGCGTCCTAACAAACGATAAAACCTGTTCTTTCGTCCAGGTGGGTGTCCGTACGTTATTTTTAGGATTCCTATATAAATACAGGCCTTCAACACCAATAACAGATCAGAACTCCCGTATCGTCACTTTAGTCGGTTTTAAAAGTGCCGGTGTCGCATCCATCTGACACTATTATTGTACCATATTAAGAAAATTTTATACAATACCTTTTCACTAAATTGACACTTTAACATACATTACTATAGGTGAATATATATGTATTTTAATACCAAAAACACATCGATTTATTATGAAAAATATGGCACCAAAGACAAAGTAATTTTAATTCTACCTGGTTGGGGAAACACAAGAACAACATTTACAAATATAATAAACTTTTTCAAAGAAGATTATACAATTTATATAATAGATTATCCTGGTTTTGGTAATAGTCCTATTCCTCAAGATGAACTAACAATCTATGACTACACAAATATAATTCGTGACTTTCTAGAAGAAAATAACATCGTAAATCCCATCATTATAGCTCATTCCTTTGGAGGAAGAATAACTACTCTCCTAGCCGGTTATTATAAAGAAAAAATAGATAAAATTATCTATATCGACG
>HF992496.1:62731-81914 GCA_000433455.1 Mycoplasma sp. CAG:877
AACTATATCGACGCAGCAACAATAAAACCTAAAAAAACTCTTAAACGGTTTCTAAAAGAAAAAACTTATAAACTCTTAAAAAAACTAATCAAACTCTTTCCAAAACTAAAACAAGAGTATTACAAACAAAAACTACTAAGAATATTTGGTTCATCTGACTATCAAAGTCTCCCACCAAATATGCATAAAACATTTCAAAATATAGTTAATGAAAACCTAGTATATTACTTAAAAAGTATTGAAAGTGAAGTACTCCTACTCTGGGGTAAACTAGATGATACAACGCCTCTAAAAGATGGTTATAAAATGAATAACTTAATAAAGGACTCAGCTTTAATAATCTTTCCTAAAGGAAACCACTTTTCTTATCTACAATACCCATACTTAACCAATCAAATAATCCAAGAATTTATAAAAGAACAAAAAAAATAAAGCTTTACTTAGCTTTATTTTTCACTATTATCTAATTTAACTGAAATAGTACCATGATAATGTACAACATCACTCTTAGTATAAGTATCACTAACCCAACATCTAATTGTATAAACTCTACTTTCCTTAGGAGCTAATTCACTAGATATAATACTAACTTTCTCATCATTATCAAGTAATAAAACCTTCTTATCATTAACACTATATTTTATAAAATCTCTTTCTACTACTTTATCACTACACTCATCAAAAGCAATCATTTCTTTATCATCAGAAATAAATATCTTAAACTTCTGTTTTTCTTTACCAGAATTATATAACTTAACAGTATAAGTCCTAGTTTTCATACCATCTTCATCACTAATTGGTGAAACATCCACTAAACTAATTACATCACCTAAACCATTTTTAGCTTCATTAAACTCGTAATAAAGTTTACCAACTTTAAAAGTTGGCTTTACGTTAGATTCTTGTATTGCTGAAAAAATAATATAAGAACAAACTAAAAATGCAAATAAGATAATACATACTGAAATAATTGTATATTTACGTTCATTAGCCTTAATCTTTAAAATAACATGATCAATCTGTGTCGAAGAATATTTTTTTATATCAGCTTGTGTAAGCTTCTTTTTGTCTTTTTTCTTATCTTTCTTTTTCTTCTTATCATCTTGCTTCTTTAAAGCCTTTTTATCTGTCTTAATACCAGTCTTTTCATCACTAATACCAACACTATCATTTTTCTTTAAAGATTTACTATCTTGGCTACTACTAATTTTTTTATTTTTAATCTCTTTTTCTTCCATATTTTTCACCATATTTTCATCTACTAAGAGTATATCATATTTTATATAAAAACAACATAACTAGCAAAGAAAAAAGTTACGATTTTACGTAACTTATTTTATCATAATTCCTAAATCATCTAATTGTTTTTTATCTACTGTATTAGGACATTCACTCATTAAACATGAAGCACTTGCTGTTTTAGGGAATGCTATAACATCACGAATATTATCTGTTCCTGTAAGTAGCATTGTCAAACGATCAAGTCCTAATGCAAGACCACCATGTGGAGGTGTACCATATTTTAAAGCTTCTACAAAGAAACCAAATTTATTTTTAATATCTTCTTCAGTAAGTTCCAAAGCTCTAAACATCTTTTCTTGTACTTTCTCATCATGAATACGAATAGAGCCACCACCTGCTTCATATCCATTAATAACTATATCATAAGCCTTAGAGTAACAATGAGCTTTATCATTAATAAGTTTATCTACATCACTATCAAGTGGTGAAGTAAATGGATGATGACATGCTACATATCTTCCTTCTTCTTCACTATATTCAAACGAAGGGAACTCTACTATCCAGCATAACTTAAAGTCATCTTTCTTAATTAAGTCAAGATCTCTTGCTAACTTACAACGTAATGCTCCTAAAGATACCTTAACGATATTATATTTACTATCAGCAACTATTAATACTAAGTCACCCTTTTCAAGTCCTAAAACTTCTCTTAAAGAATTAACCTCATCTGTACTAATAGCTTTAGCAATACTACCAGTAACTTCATCTTCAACTTTTAAATATGCAAGACCAGATGCTTTATAAGTCTTAACAAACTCAGTTAAAGCATCTAATTTTTTTCTTGAGAACTCACTAGCCTTACCTTTAACAACTAAACAGTTAACAATACCCTTATTTTCTATAACATTCTTAAACATAGAAAACTCAGTATTTTTAAACACCTCAGTAATATCTTGTATTTCAAGACCAAATCTTAAATCAGGCTTATCAGAACCATACTTATCCATCGCAACATCATATTTCATTCTCATTAATGGTAACTTAATATCAATACCTCTAATTTCCTTAAATACATGAGCAACTAATCTTTCAGTAAGACTCATAACATCTTCTTGATCTACAAAACTCATCTCTAAATCTACTTGTGTAAATTCAGGTTGACGATCACTTCTTAAATCTTCATCTCTAAAACATTTAGCAATTTGGAAATATCTTTCAATTCCACCAACCATTAAAAGTTGTTTAAATATTTGAGGTGATTGTGGTAAAGCATAAAATTTACCTTTATTTACTCTACTTGGTACTAAGTAATCTCTTGCTCCTTCTGGAGTTGACTTACAAAGTACTGGTGTTTCAACCTCTAAGAAATTCTCTTTATCTAAGAAGTTTCTAATTGCCATTGTAATTTTATGTCTTGTTACTAAATTATTTGTAACTGTTCTTCTTCTAATATCTAAGTAACGATACTTTAATCTTGTATCTTCTAAAGCCGTTGTATCATCGCTTATTTCAAATGGTAAATCTTTACATGAATTTAAAACCTCAATATCAGAAAGTTCTACTTCAATATCTCCTGTAGGAATATTTTTATTTTTAGATTCTCTCTCACTAACTACTCCTACTACTTTTATTACTGATTCACTTTTTAATTGACTAGCAATCTCATAACATTTACCTTCTCTAGCAACCAATTGTACAATTCCTGATCTATCTCTTAAATCGATAAAGCAAACTCCACCTAAGTCACGCTTTTTTTGTACCCAACCATATAAAGTTACTTCTTTTTCTACATCACTAATTCTCAAAGTATTATTATTAATCTCTTTCATCTACTACACCTCCTATTTATGGCATCCACCACAACCACAACCATCATCATCACAGTCGCAGTCTCCATCACACTCTGAAGAACAACCACCGCAGCAACCGCAACCATCTTCATCATCTTCCATAGCACTAGTCTTTTCATCTAAATAATAAATTAATGCATCTAAGCTAATAATTTCTTCTTCTTTAGTCTTATTATTTTTAATCTTAACTTCATTATTATTTAAATCTTCACTATTTAAAACACAAGTAAATTTAGCATTTAATCTATCTGCTTGTTTAAATTGTCCCTTTAATCCTCTACCAGTATATTCAGTATCAACAATAAATCCAGCTACTCTTAACTCTTGTGCTAAATATAATGCATATTTCTTCTCTTCTTCATTAACATACATTAAGAATAAATCTATATCTTCAACTATTGGTAATTTAACTTTTTCAAGTTCCAAAGCTCTAACAATTCTACCAATACCAGAAGCAAATCCTACACATGCAGTTTCAGGTCCATCAAGTTGGTTAACTAAACCATTATAACGTCCCCCTCCACCAATTACATTGTTAGAACCAAATCCTTCAACCTTAGCTTCTATTTCAAATACTGTATGATTATAATAATCAAGTCCTCTTACTATACTAGGATTAATTTCATACTTAACACCTAAAACCTCTAAATAATCGCAAACCTTTTCAAAACGATCACGACTTTCATCATTTAAATAATCTAAAGTCTTAGGAGCCTTCTTCATTATTTCATTTTCAGCATCAACTTTACAATCTAATATTCTAAGTGGATTCTTCTCTAATCTAGCCTTACAATCTTCACATAGCTCATCAATATGTGGTTTGAAATACTCAACTAAAGCTTCTCTATAAGCACCTCTTGACTCATCATCACCAAGTGAGTTAATATTAACTTTTATCTCTTTTAAACCTAGCATTCTATATACATTAACAGCTAAAGAAATAACCTCAGCATCACTCATTGGATCATCAGTACCCAAAACCTCAACTCCAAATTGTGTAAGTTCTCTATCTCTTCCAGATTGTGGTCTCTCATATCTATACATTGTTCCATTATAGTATACCTTTATTGGTTGATTAGCATCACCATACATTTTATTTTCAATGTAAGCTCTAACAACACCAGCAGTACCTTCAGGTCTTAATGTAATATTTCTTCCACCCTTATCTATAAAATCATAACTTTCCTTAGTAACAATATCTGTAGTTTCTCCTACACCACGATGGAATAATTCAGTAGCCTCAAAGATTGGTGTACGAATATAAGTATAATTATACTTTTCCATAACAGCATCAATTACACTATCAACATACTTCCAAATCTTAGCTTCTCTTCCAAAAATATCGTTACATCCTTTTTGCCTTTGTATCATAAATAACCTCCTAAAATAAAAAGATGACACTTACAAAGGACAGTATTATTACTGTGGTGCCACCTTATTTTATACTTTAAAAACCGATATCGAAGTAACTCGCTTCCCATTTATGAGATGTCTTCAACTTCTAAATAATAAGTATTTTCACCAACCATACTCTCTCTAAAACATTTATAAAGTCTACTCTTTCTCAAGAAGATATGAATATTATAACATATTTTTCTAAAAAGATAGTCTTTTTTTATATTTTTTTAATCATTGTTCTATTCATTGTCCTAACTAAAGACTTCGTAGCTTTTGAAGCACTAAAACCAATACTTTCTAAACTCTCTTTATTAAAGTCTTTTCCCCTAATACTCATAAAGTCATCTAAAGAAATTTCTCCATTAATAATCATATTAGAAATTAAAATTCCATAACTATAACGATTCTCATCTATTCCACTCATCATAGAAGAAAGTGAAGAAAATGAATATTCTCCCTCTTCTATTATTTTCTTCTCTAAAAGACTCTTAACTACCACTTCCTTCATAACATTCCCATCACATACTTTTCTATATTCATTTTCTGATAATAATGTAAGTAATAGTCCTGATTCTAAATAAGAAAATAAACTAGTAAAAAACTCTTTAAAAGAAAATATAACTTCTTCTTCTCTAATTCCATTTTTTAATAAATACTCCAAGAAAAGTTGATTATAATAACAAGACAAAGTCTCTACAAAAATACTATTTACTGAATAATCAACTATCCCATTATTAGAAAAAGTACTAGTAACATCCAAATAATCATGAACATGTCCCATCTCATGAATCAAAGATGCCAAAGTTACTACTGACCTTGGTTTTTTGTATAAAAATACATTACCAAACTTCTCATCAGTATTAAATATTGTAAAAGCAGGAACTCCCATCGCAGCAATTGAATCAAATCTATATAAATGTCCATCCTCAAGTAATTCTTCTAAAATATCTCTTCCCTCAGGAAAAGAATCCTTAAAAAATGCTTCTAATATCTCACTACGTTCTCCATCTCTAATTCTAGGAAAATGTTTTCTTCTAAAATATCTACTAAGAGCAATCTCTACCATTGCTTCACTAGCTTCATCAAAACTCTTTCCTAAAATTTCTCTGTGATATAACTTATTACTTAAGAAATTTTCCTTAGCCTTAAGACAACTCTCATCATAACACTTTATTCCAAACTCTTCTATCTCATTTGATAAAAATATATTACTTCTTCTTCTCAAACCATATACATAGTTAAGTGCTCCAAAAGTCATATACTTACTATAAAAGTCATCTTTATCAGGACTATGTTTTAACCCCTCTTCTAACTCAATAAGTTGTCTTTTAATATCACTATAATCTGCATTCAACCTCATAAATATTTCCCCTTAAACAAAAGAAGCCATCTATATAGCTTCTTTAACTTTATCTAATCCCTTTTCTAAATCCTTCTTAAAGAACTTATAAGTAGTTCTAATTAGTAAATAACATGGTAAAGCTACAACTATACCAACCATTCCTGCTAGTGTACCACCAACTGATACCATCATAATTGTAATAAGTGGATTTATATCATTTGTTCTACCATAAACTCTAGGTGATGTAAAATATCCATCTATTTGTGGGAATATTAAACAAATAACTATCGTTGCTATAACCAAAGGTGTAGATACAACACTTGCCATTATTATAGCAATAATATTTGTAATAAGTCCACCAAAATAAGGTATAACTGTCGTTAAACAAGCAAGAAGTCCAAGTATTAACCAGTTTGGATGCCCTATAATAAAGAATAAAAAGCTATATTCAACTAATTGAATTAACATAAATATTCCAAGTCCTTTTAAATAATTACTAATTTCAACATCCAAACATTTAAAGTACTTATATGCTTTTTTATCAAGTGATAAAAGCATTTCTCTAAACCAATGTCTTATCTTATCCATATCAGCTAAGAAATAAATAAACCCTACAAATCCTACAATAAACTTACCAGCAAAGCCAATTGACTTAGAAACTACATCTATCGTTGTCGAAGAAATAATTCCTCCAACATCTTTCAAAGCATCATTTAAATAATCAGTGACTTTAATTTCAAAACTTCCTAAATTAAGATTAAACTTCGTACCAACATTTTCAATTACTTCTTTAAACATCTTAATAAGTAAAGATAACTGATCATAAAATAGTGGTAATACTATCGCAATCAATCCTCCAACTAATAAAACAAGTCCAAGTACAGTAACTAAAATTGCTAAGTTTTTACTAAGACCTTTCTTTTCTAAAAGTCTAATAAAAGGTGTAATAGCATATGCAAATACAAAAGCTATTATAAATGGTGCCATAACAGAAATTATCTTTAATAATACTCCCCACCAAACACCAATATTAGTAACCGCAATATATAAAAGTCCTAGTAAAAATGTTAAATTTATAATTTTATAATTCAACTTATTAGGAAACAAGAAAATCACCTCTCTAGCCAAATAGTAGTTGGACCAATATTATTAATTTCAATATCCATATCAGCACCAAACTCACCAGTTTCAACTTCTATGTACTTTTCAAGTTCTCTATTAAACATCTCATAAAATTTAATAGCCTCATCATTTTTCATAGCAGCCATATAACTTGGTCTATTACCCTTTTCACAACTAGCATACAATGTAAATTGTGAAACTGAAAGTATCTTGCCCCCATAATCTAAAATACTCTTATTCATAACATCATTTTCATCTGGAAAGATTCTAAGATTAACAATCTTCTTAGCCATATATTCTATTTTTTCTAAAGTATCTCCCTCAGTAAAACCAACAAACACAACTAATCCTTGATCAATCTTACCAACTGTCTTACCAGAAACATCTACTTTAGCTTTTCCAGTTCTTTGTAGTAAAGCTCTCATCGCATCACCCTTTCAATTCTCTCAACATAACTACTCTTAGTAAGAGTCATAATAACTTTATTTAATTGTTCAAGGCCTGTAACATAACATCCAACTTCATACATTGCATTATCTCCTCTGTTAATTGTTTTAATTTCATCAACACTAACATTAAGCATAGATATTGCTTGCATTAAGTCTAACATATGATTACTACTATCATTAGTATAAACAAGTAATGAAGTTAAATATCTCTTATTAATATTATTACCCCAACATACTTCTAGAGTTCTATCCTCTAACATCTCTAAGTTATGACAATTAATTCTATGCACTGATATTCCATTACCCTTAGTAATATAACCAATTATTTCATCACCATATACTGGATTACAACAATTAGCTAAATTAACTTTTACTTTATCAATACCAGTAACAATAATATCTGCATCAGTATTAGTAGGTGTAACTTTAATATTTTTAGGTGCTAAAGTCTCATGAGTCTTATCAATTATATTAATAACTGAATTAACTGGTGATCTACCATTACCTACCATTAAGTATATTTCATCTAAGTCATCTGCATTAATCTCATCACAAATAGTCTTAATATTTTCATCTGTAAAGAAATCAGCAAAAGCAATCTTTCTCTTACGAAGTTCCTTTTCAATAGCATCTTTTCCTCGTTCAACATAAACTTCTCTCTCACTCTTCGTAAAGAAACTCTTTATCTTATTTCTAGCCTGAGTAGTCTTAACCATGTTAATCCACTCTTTAGAAGGCGTTGAACTCTTATTAGTATTAATCTTAACTATATCATTATTTTTAAGCTCATAATTTAAAGGAACGATATTATTATTAACAATTGCTCCTACTGTAGTTTCTCCAACTCTTGTATGAATTCTATATGCAAAATCCAAAGGAGTTGAGCCAACAGGTAGTTCAATAACATCACCCTTAGGAGTAAAACAATAAATATTATTATTTAAAATATCATCTTTAACACTATTAACAAAATCTTCACTACTCATCTTATCTCTAGATAAATCAATAATTGATTTAAAGAACTGAAGTTTTTGTTCCGTCTGATTCATAACATCTACTCTTACTGGACCAGATCCTTCTTTATAAGCCCAGTGTGAAGCAATACCATTTTCTGCAACTTCATCCATATCATAAGTTCTAATCTGAATTTCAAATAAATATCCATCTATTCCAAATACTGTTGTATGTAATGATTGATACATATTTGGTTTAGGCATTGCTATATAATCTTTAAAACGTTTAGGTAAAGGTCTAAACTTAGAATGAATAATACCAAGAGCTAAATAACATTCTTGCTCAGTATGAACTAAAATTCTAAGTGCTAATAAATCATATATATCACTAAACTTCTTACCCTTATCTAATTTATTATAGATACTATATATACTCTTAGCTCTACCTTTAATCTCATGATTAATATGATGTTCATCTAAAAGTTCTGAAACTGACTTTTGCATATCAAAAACAGTCTTATCACGTTCTAGTTTTGTTTTATTAAGTTTTTCTGCTATATCATAAAAAACATCTGGTTTTAAATAACGTAGCGATAAATCCTCTAATTCACTCTTAATTTTATGAATACCTAAATGATGTGCAATAGGAGCAAAAATATCTAATGTTTCATGTGCTTTAGCCTTTTGTCTATCTTCTGGAAGCGCCCATAAAGTTCTCATGTTATGAAGACAATCTGCTAATTTTACGATGATTACTCTAACATCCTCACTCATACCTACAATAATTTTTTTATAGTAATCAATCAAATATTCATTTTCTGTTGAAAAATTAATTCTACTAAGTCTAGTAACACCAGTAACTAAACGTGTAATATTAATTCCAAATTTATCTTCCATCTCTTCAACTGTACAATCACAATCTTCTAATACATCGTGTAGTAAAGCAGCTGAAATAGTTTCATAATCTGCATAAATTTTACTTAAGATTAGAGCCACATTCAAAGGATGAATAATATATGGCTCTCCAGACTTCCTAAGTTGACCTGCATGTTTACCACTTGCAAAGTCATAAGCTTTTTTTATAACTGAAATATGTTCCTCATCTTCAATATATGTACTAACAGATTCTAGTACATCATCAAATGTAATTTTATCATGTTTTGTTGACGTAGGAACCAACTCCTCTCTAACAATTAATTCCCTTTATTTTCTTTTCTTCAAATTCATCTGTATAAACTCTTTTTACTTTTTTAGGTTTACCTAAATTTTTCTTTTCTAATGTTAAGAATAATGCTGTTGCTATAAAAATAGTTGAATAAGTACCAGCAATTAATCCAATTAACATTGCTAAGTTAAATGAAAGTATTTCACTAGATCCTAATATTATTAATGTAATAACTGGTATCAATGTTGTAATAGTAGTATTTACTGTACGTCCAAATGTTTCTCTAATACTAGTATTACATAGATCATAAAATTCATCATAACTTAAATTTTCTTCATCTTTTTCTTTTAATTTTTCTCTTACACGGTCAAATGTAACTATTGTATCATTGATTGAATAACCAATAATTGCTAAAAGTGCTGCAATAAACATAGATGATACTTCGATATTAAATATACCAAATAGAGCTATCATAATTAATACATCATGTAATAATGCAACAACTCCTGATACAGCATAACTAAACTTAAATCTGAATGATACATAAAGAATAATACCAACAAGTGCTAATAGCACTGAAAGAATTGCATTCTTAATTAATTCTCTTTGTACAACATTAGAAACAACTCCAATATTAACTTTAGCATCATACTTATCTTCAAAATATGTATTAACTTCTTTTACTTTATCTCCATCAAGTGCTGAATCAATTCTAATTACAGTCTCTTCATCCCCAATAGTAATATCTGAACTCTTTAATTTTAATTCACTTAAATCACCATTTATTTGTTTCTTAGTTAAATTCTTATCTGTTGCTATTGTAATATCCGATCCTGCTCTATAATCAATTCCTAAATTTAATCCACAAAATCCAATAGTAACTGCACCAACTAAAATAATGATTACTGATACCCCAGCAAATAATTTTCTATTTTTTAAGAAATCAACTTTTGTAAATGGTACTTTCTTTACTTTTTCATTTTTACTTACGTTAGGTATATCTTCCTTCTTTACTCCAATAAATAATTTTGTCTTATCATTAAAGTAATCAGTCTTAACAAATAAATTTAATAAAATTCTAGTTAAGAATACCATTGTAAACATTGTAACAATAACTGTAATAATTAACATTGTAGCAAATCCCTTAATACTAGATTCACCAAATATAAACATAATAATCGCAACTATCAAAGTAGTTAAATTAGAATCAAGTATAGCACTAAAACTACACTTAACACCCTCTTTAAATGCTAAAGGTAGACTCTTACCTTTATATAATTCCTCTTTAATACGAACAAATGTAATAACATTAGAATCAACTGACATACCAATTCCAAGTACTAAAGCAGCAATACCAGGAAGAGTTAAAACTCCACCTACAAGCCAGAATACTAAGAATACTAAGAATGTATATAACAACATTGATATAGTCGAAACAAATCCTGCAAAGTGATAAATAGCAATTAATATAACACCAATTAACACAACACCAATAACACCTGCAATTAATGTTTTTTGTAAAGTATCATCACCAAACGAAGCACCAACTGTCTTAGAAGATATTTCACTTAATTTACTAGGTAAAGACCCAGAATTAATTAAATCAACTAAATTATTAACTTCATCTTCAGTAAAGTTTCCTTGAATAATTACATCACTAGCAAATCCTTGTGATACAGTTGCTGCACTTAAACAATTAGATCCAGAAGTACCACATAGACTACCCTCTTTAGCAAAACTATCAGTCATACCATTATAGTCTAACCAAATAACGATCATATTCTTCTCATAATCTTTTACTTTATTAGTAACTTCATAAAATTTATCTTTATCCTTAACTGTTAATAAAACAGCTGGATTACCAGAAGAGTCTTGACTAACTTTAGCTCCTCCTGCTTTTAAAACTTCACTAGTCATCAATAAATTATCATCAGTATCTCTAAAAGACAATGTCGCAACAGTTGATAATTGTGTACGTGCTTGTTCAGGATCAGTAACTCCAGCAAGTTTAACTCTGATCTTATCATTACCCTCTAATATTATTTCAGGTTCACTAACACCTAAACTATCAATTCTCTTACTTAAAGTTTTATAAGTAGCTGTTAACTTACTACTATTCATCTTAGACCCATCAATAGAATCAACTTTATATAATATTTCAAATCCACCTTGTAAATCTAATCCAAATTTTAAATTCTTAAAAAGAGGAATAAATAACAAACAAATTACTACTGCTAATAAACTCATTAAAATAGCTGTAATAATAACATTCTTTTTACCATTTTTACTTTTCATGTAACCTCACCTCATAAAATTTCTAAATTCTTATCAAAATATTGTGTCCTATCACCATTTAATTTTTCTTTTAAATACATATCTATCTTCTCATTATTAGCTCTTAAAATATCATTAACTATATCAGAAAGCATTAAATCATGAGCCTTACACCATTTAGTTTCAATTAAATAATTCCATACGTCATTCTCTTTTATATGAGAATAACCTAGTCTTTTAAGCTCCATGGCTTTAGCTCTAAGTGCTGGCTTAACTCTCTGATAAAGTTCTTCTTTACTAGAAAATTCAAAATCCATAAAAAGACACCACATCCTTCATTGACAACATTATTATAACTAAAATGTCAAAAAAGATAAAGTAAAATCAAATAATTTACATAATAAAAACTAGAATATTTAACTCTAGTTATCATTATTATCTTTTTTTATTGCTCTAGGAAAACTATTGTAATATACTTCTTTTAATCTATCTGTCGTAACATGCGTATAAATCTGTGTTGCACTAATACTCTCATGTCCAAGTAATTTCTGTACTGTTAACAAGTCACACCCCTCGTTTAATAAATGTGTTGCAAAACTATGTCTAAGAACGTGTGGAGATATAGATTTATTTAAACTAGTCTTCTTTATTACTTGATCAAGTACATATCTAATACCTCTTTCTGTAATAACTTCTCCATTATTATTTAAAAATAAGTAATCACTAACATTCTTATTAAGTTTAAGATATCCATCACTTAAGTATAGTTTTAAAGCATCATGACAATAATCTCCATAAGTAACTCTTCTTTCTTTATTACCTTTTCCAACTACTAAAATAACTCTACTACCTAAATCAATATCACCAACCTTTACTGATACAAGTTCCCCAACTCTTAAACCAGTAGCATATAACATTTCAAGTATTAAACGATCCCTTTGTCCTAGAGCAGTTCTTAAATCTGGTACTTTAAATAATTCTTCTAACTCATTATATTCAAAATATCTAGGTAATTTTTTCTCTTTTTTTAATCCCGTAACTAAAGAAAAAGCATTATTATCTGTAATCTTCTCTGTTGCTAAAAACCTATAAAATCCTCTTAGAGCACTAAGTTTCCTATCTATCGAAGAATTATTCTCATTCTTTTCTTCTTTTAAATACATAAGATAAAATCTTAAATCACTATACTCGATCTTTTTAAAGTTAATACCCTCACTCGCTAAATAATCTAAATACTGTATAATATCACTACAATAATTTTCTATAGTATATTCTGAATAATTCTTCTGATACTGTAAATAATCACAATACTCTTGTAATTCCTTTATCATTACTTATGTCACCTACCATCATACCCTGTACTCTTCCTTGTCTCATAACTTTTAAAATATCCAACTCTTTGTAAATCAGTAAAATTCTCACGTCTAAATAAATCATCTGCACTAATAGAATTAAAAACTTGTTCCCAATCTATCTCTCCTAAAAAATCTCTAGTATTATAAATCTCCTCTATTATTGGACTCTTAATTGGACTACTTTTTAATTCTCTATCAGCTATATCAGACCCTAATATTTGAACAAGTTCCATCTCTCTTAAAACTCTTCTTTTATCTTCCCAAACTATAAGTTTTCTTAAATCTCTATATCTTAAACATCCATTAACTATCATATTAAAACTCTCATCTTCTCGTAAACTAGAATACTCAAGTAATCCATTATAAAGACTAGGAGCAAGCCCAAGTTCAAGTAATTCATCTCTCATATCATTATCTCTTAAATATCTTGTAATACCTCTCGCAAAAGAAACGATTTTCTCGGTTCTTTCTAACCAAATCTCACTATCTAAAAATCCTCTAAGTCGCATTTTTTGAACTTCCCTAGCACATTTTCTAAGTAAAGGATTATTATAAACAACATAATCTTCTTTTAAGCCTTTATATTTATGTGTCAATATAATATGCGAATCCAAATCATTTTCAAAATCTCCAGTAGAAATAAGCCACAATCTAAATTCATCTTCATCTCTAAAAAGAGTTGTTAAAGAATCAATATCTTCTATATTAAACTCATCTCTTCCATCAATTGTAATTGCTCTAGCACTCTCTCTAACTTCCCCTCCAAACATATCAAGTTGTGCCGGTATCAAAGAAGAAGACAAATCTATATTTTCAAATTCTCCAAACCATAAACGATATCCCATATACCTTACCCTCCTAGTAACATAGTAATCCTACAATTAAAGTATAACAGAAAAAATAATAAAACAAAAAAATATTTAGCAAAAAACTAAATATTTTTATTTTTCATAACTACATTCACTACATTTAATAGTTCCATTTTTAGAAACTAATAATTTACCACATTCTGGACAAATTTCTCCAATAGGCTTATCCCAACAAGCAGTCTTACATTTTGGATAATTACTACATCCATAGAAAATCTTACCCTTACGAGTCTTTTTCTCTACAATCTTTCCATCCTTACAGAATGGACAATCCATAACTTCAACTACTTCTTTTTCTTCTTTTTTTACATATTTACATTCTGGATAATTACTACAAGCAACAAATTCTCCATAACGTCCCTTTCTCTTAACTAAAGGACTACCACATTCTGGGCAAACTTCTCCAGTCTCTTCTGGAGCCTTTTTTTCCATATCAGAAAAAGCATCTTTTACTCTAGGCTCAAATAACTCATAAAATTTCTTTAAAACATCATTCCAAACTAAACTACCTTCCGCAATATCATCAAGTTCTTCTTCCATATCTCTTGTATATTCAACATTAATTAAATCACTAAAGAACTCTTGTAACTTATCAGTAGTCTCAATTCCAATAGTCGTTGGTTTAAACTTTTTATCTTCCATTTCTACATAATTACGTTCTTTAATAGTATCAATTGTCTTAGCATAAGTAGAAGGTCTACCAATTCCTAAATCTTCCATTTCTTTAATTAATTTAGCTTCTGTATATCTAGCTGGAGGCTTAGTAAAATGTTGCTCTGATAAAACATCAGTTGTAATACATTTCTCATCTTTACCAAGTTCAGGTAAAATCTTATCTTCACTAGATTCATAATCTTGATAAACTTTTAAGTATCCATCAAAGATCATAATTTGACCAGTAGTCTTAAATTTATAATCATTATTATCAAAAACTATTGTAGTCTGATTAACTTTAGCATCACTCATTAAAGAAGCCAAAGTTCTCTTATATATTAAACTATATAACTTAAACTCATCATTACTCAAAAACTTTTTAACTTTTAAAGGCTCTCTTAAAATACTAGTTGGTCTAATTGCTTCATGTGCATCTTGTACATTTTCTGTCTTAGTAGATTTCTTTACATACCCAACATAATTCTTTCCATAGTTTTCTTCAATATATTTCATAGTTGGTCCAACAAACTCATCAGATAAACGAATAGAGTCAGTTCTCATGTATGAAATAAGACCAACAGTCTCACTGCCTAAATCAATTCCTTCATATAATTTCTGAGCTATACTCATAGTCTTCTTAGCTGGAAAACCTAACTTAGTAGAAGCCTCTTGTTGTAATGTAGAAGTAATAAAAGGAGTCTTACTCTTCTTAGCCTTTTCTTTCTTATCAATATCAATAACAGTATAAGTATCACCAATTTCACTAAGTACTTTATCTGCATCTTCCTTAGTTTTTAACTCAATATCATCATCTTTATACTTAAAAAGATTAGCCTCATAATCTTTAAATTTAGCCGTAATTGTCCAATACTCTTCCGGTACAAACGCTTCTATTTCTCTTTCTCTATCTACAATTAATTTTAAAGCAACACTTTGTACTCTACCAGCACTCTTAGCTCCAATTTTACTTTGTAACAACTTAGAAAGTCTAAATCCAATAATACGATCAAGTATTCTTCTAGTTTCTTGACTCTTTACTAAATCAGTATTAATAACAGTCGGATGATTAATTGCATCAACTACTTTATCATGTGTAATCTCATTAAATAATACTCTCTTATAATTCTTATCTTTAATACCTAAAGCATCTTTTAAATGCCAAGCAATAGCTTCTCCTTCACGATCAGGATCGCTTGCTAGATATACCATATCAGAATCTTTTACATCTTTCTTTAACTCTTTAATAACACTACCTTTTCCCTTAATAGGAACGTAACTAGGTTTAAAACCATTATCTATATCAACACCTAAACCATATTTCCCAGTAGTTGCTAAATCACGAATATGACCTTTAGATGATACTACCTTATAATCTTTTCCTAAATACTTTTCAATTGTCTTACTTTTACTAGGACTTTCCACTATAACTAAATTTTTAGGCATAAAATCCCTCCCTTATTAACTTATAACGATTAAACAACTATTTGTCAATCTCTTCTATAATTATTATACGAATAATTTTAAAGATATTCTAAAAAAATTATAAATTATGCTCTCTTACATAATCGGCAACCGGTCCATAACTTCTTCTATGTTCATCTATTATCCCATACTTATCAATTGCTTCCAAGTGCTTCTTTGTCGGATAACCCTTATTATGTTTAAAGTCATACATTGGATACTTTAAGTCAAGTTCATATAACATTCTATCTCTTGTAACTTTCGCAATAACTGAAGCCGCACTAATTGTAATACTTTTTAAGTCTCCTTTAATAATAGAAGTTGTTGGAATATCTAACTCTAATGGCATAGCATCTATCAATATATGTTCTATACCTATTTGCTTATTACACTCATCAATTGCCTTCTTCATAGCAAGTTTAGTAGCCTCATATATATTAACTTCATCTATTTTTTTCTCATCAATTATTCCAATACCAACACCAAGTGCTTGTCTTTTTATCTCTTCAAAAAAGAAATCTCGTTTTTTTTCAGATAATTTTTTAGAATCAGTTAACCCATCTAAATTAAATTCCTCAGGCAACACAACACAAGCTGCTACTACTGGTCCAACTAAAGGCCCTCTTCCAACCTCATCTACTCCTGCTATATATTTAATTCCCTTTTCTCTTAATTCTCTTTCATACATATAATTATCATTCATATACTTCACCAAAAAATATTTTAACACACTAATATTTTATTAAGAAAGAAAAAAAGTAGTTTATTCTACTTCTTTACATCTAACCTATCAAAAGTAATATTACCAAAATAGCCATTCTTTAAATCTCTAATAATAATATTAGATACCTTATCATAGTCAGCAACTCCACCTCTAGATAAAGCCCCACGTCTTTTCGCAATAGTATCATATACTTCTATTAAATCTTCATCCAACTCTACTACTCCATATCTTTCTTCTAATCTTTCTGGATATAATTCATAAAGTTTTCTTAATATAAAAACCGCAATTGCATCTGGATTTAATATTTCTTCTTTTATCGAAGATAAACAAGCAAGTATATGTGCTGCCTCCTGATCTTCCATCTTGGGCCATAATATACCGGGAGAATCTAAAAGTTCTACATCTTTATTAATTCTAATCCAACTAAGACTCTTCGTAAATCCTGGAGTATCTCCAACACCAGCTGACTTCTTACCAACTAATCTATTTATTAAAGTACTCTTACCAGCATTAGGAACACCTACTATCAAGGCTCTAGCTGCTCTAGGTTTCATCCCCTTACTTTCACGTTTTTTATTCTCTATATCCATTATTTCTTTAGTATAATCAAGAATCTTCTTAACATTTAATCCACTCATCAAGTCAACTGCTACAACTTTATAACCTAATTCTTCATAATATTTAATAATCTTATCAGTCTCAGTCTTATCACATAAATCATATTTAGTCATAACTAATATTCTAGGCTTATCTTTAATTAACTCATCTATATCAACTATCTTAGATGACAATGGCATTCTAGCATCAATAACCTCATAAACAACATCTATTAAGTTAAGTTTTTCAATAATTTCACGTTTAGTCTTAGCCATATGACCTGGATACCAGTTGATATTTGTTTTATTCTCGTTATTCATTATCTTCACTTCCTTTCTAAAATTTTTCTTTTACTTAGCGGTAATATTTCAGTGCTTTTTTCATCATATAATTTGTCTGTCAATATTATTGATTCCTTTAACAATTCTTCTAGGTTATTTATCGGAACTTTATTATAATCCATTTTATATAACCAATCAAGATACTTTATCTTTGCAGCATTATCTGGTCTGCCATATATTACTTTCCCCGAATGTAACCAATATCCAAATTCTACATTTGTAGTAAAAGCAAACATATCAGGTAAACTTCTAGGAATCCAAAACATAATAACCGTTGATTCTATTAATGCCTCTCTTTCCCACATTGCCTGATCTATATAATTCTCTTTTGGTTTCCAAGTTGAATATTCGGGAACATAAACTATGCCATCAAATCCTAACTCATTTAATCTTTCACAAGCAGTAGTTCTCCATGATTTTGTCTTTTCATCTCTTGGTGTTGGACCAGCCAAAAATATAGATTTTTTATTTTTCATAATAGTTTGATCTGAATAATTAATAATCATAATATCATTATCGCCTTTCTAATAAATTTTATCTTATTTTACTTATAAACATTTTTAAACTTTATAATTTTTAGTTGTTTTACTCTACCACTTTGATATAAGTGCTATTTATCGGTCCATTCTAATAATTTTTCAAAATAATTCTTATATATAACATCTAAGTTTCAAATGATAAAACAGCAAATCAATATAATAATCTTGATTATCTACAGAAATTTTGTATTGATTTCCGACAAAGCAAAATCCTTTTCCTAATTCCAATAATACATTTTTTATTTTAATTATTAAAGCTTCTTCAAATTCTTTTTCTTTATATTCTTCTTTTAATGTAATAAAGTCAAATATATATGGATTTTTTATAGTATTATTTACTAAATCACTATCTTTTGGCGGTAACATTACACTAAAGTTATTGTTACTATTTCCTATTCTTTTATGAAATTTTGTTTCAATTTGAATAGCAAGTACATTTCTACTCCATCCATTTTTAATAGTATTTTCGGCATATATTTTTCTAATGTCCTTATCTTTAATTTTTTCAATTAGTAATAAATTATCTGTTTCAATTTGAATAGCTAATACATTTCTACTCCAACCATTTTTAATAGTATTTTCAGCATATGTTTTTCTAACATCCTTATCTTTAATTTTTTCAATTAGTAATAAATTATATCACCATGACAATTTGGCAACAAGCTATTGCCATTTTTCATCACCAGCATACACCTCATAAAATAATCTCATTGACCTTATATTTCTTTCTGAAAAACCTTTCATATTAGGAAAAGTTAATTTAAGTTCTTTTGACACTTGCCTCGTAAAATTATTTCCATATTGTTTGTTCTCTGAAACAATTTTTCCTAATTTAAAATACAACATAA
>HF992497.1 GCA_000433455.1 Mycoplasma sp. CAG:877
ATAACCATAAACGGTAGAATCATCGGCAACAACTCTAACGTATGACTCACCATTATACTCATACTCAACAAGTTGCCTTGGTATAAAATCATCATCTGAAGCAAAACTTGCTGAATCAGCAGTATAGGATCTACCTGTCTCTACTAATTCTCCATTATTAAATGCTGTCTCTAAAGTTAAAGCCTCTTCTTCTCCAATCACAGTTTGTGGTAATTCACCATAAGTAGCCTCATTTAATCCACCTACTGAAGCTGTAACTCTAAAGTCATTCACATTAGAAGAGTAAGATGTAGCTGGTCTAATACCAATACCTTGACGAGCCGTTGGATTCTGCCAATATCCATTTCCTTGAGCATTAATAACCCAAACATTACCATTACGATTACCGTCAGTATAATAGTGTCCAGAACGAATTGTACTATTACTAAATAAGCGATTACTCTCAGTTCTACCACCATATCCGCCTAATAAAATCGCAAAATCTGTAATCTCTGCTGCCGCACCATATTTATTCTTCTTTATTAACTCAGCCTTACGTACATCTACACTTGTTTCATAGTTATCTAAAAATCTAAATTCCATATATATCACCAACCTTATCATATCATAAATAAGAAATAATTTATACAAGTTTTTGCTAAAGAAAATGTCAAAAAAAGTCCAATAGAAAAATAGAGAATCACTTCTCTATTTAACAACTATATTAACTATTTTTCCCTTAATAACAATAACTTTAACTATATCTTTTCCTTCAATATGTTTCCCAACATTCTCTTCATTTAAAGCTTTCTCTTTAATAATATCTTCATTATCATCAACATGAATTGTAATTGTACCTCTAACTTTACCATTAACTTGAACTGCAATTTCCTTAGTTTCGTCTATAGTCTTAGCTTCATCATACTTAGGCCAACTACTCTTACAAATTGGACTATTACCAATCATTTCATTTAACTCTTCAGTAATATGTGGAGCAAATGGATATAATAATGTTAATAATACTGTATAATCATCTTTACTAATAGATTCTACTGCATAATATTCATTAACTAATTTCATTAATTCAGATATAGCCGTATTATATTTTAAAGTCTCAATATCATCAGATACTTTCTTAATAGTTTTATTTATAATACCTTCAAAACTACTAGTATATCCTTTATTATCATTTAATCTTTCATTTAATCTATAAACTCTATCTAAGAAACGACTAATTCCTTTAACACCTTGTTCATTCCATGGAGCCTCTAATCCATAATCACCCATAAATAATACATAAGTTCTTAAGGTATCGGCACCATACTCATCTACTATTGTATTAGGATCGATTGTATTACCACGGGATTTACTCATTTTTTCTCCATCTGGTCCTAAAATAAGTCCTTGAGCAGTTCTTCTCTTATAAGGTTCACTAGTAGGAACTAATCCTAAATCATATAAGAAATGATACCAGAATCTAGAGTAAATTACGTGTCTAGTAACATGTTCCATACCACCATTATACCAATCAACTGGCATCCAGTAATTAAGTTTTTCACGTGATGCAAATTCTTTATCATTATGTGGATCAATATATCTCAAGAAATACCAACTAGACCCAGCCCATTGAGGCATAGTATCAGTCTCTCTCCTTGCATCTCTTCCACACTTAGGACATTTACAATTAACGAAACTATCTATCTTAGCAAGTGGACTTTCTCCATCTGTACCAACTTCAAAATTACTAACTTCAGGTAATCTTAAAGGTAACTCTTCATATGGAACAGCAACATCTCCACAATGTTCACAATGAATTATTGGAATTGGTTCTCCCCAATATCTTTGTCTATTAAATGCCCAGTCCTTCATCTTATATTGAACAGCTTTTTCTCCAACACCTTTTTCTTTTAAGTATTCAATTACCTTTTCAATAGCATCTTTCTTATTCAAACCATCTAAGAAACCTGAATTAATATGAACTCCATCACCTGTATAAGCCTCTTTCTCAATATCTCCACCTTCAATAACTGGAATAATATCAATACCAAACTTAGTCGCAAATTCATAGTCTCTTGTATCATGAGCAGGTACAGCCATAATTGCTCCAGTACCATAACCCATCATTACATAATCTGCAATATAAATTGGAATCTCTGCTCCATTAACTGGATTAATCGCAACTAAACCATCAATTCTAACACCAGTCTTATCTTTCGCAAGTTGAACACGTTCAAACTCAGTCTTCTTCTTAGCCTCTTCTCTATAAGCCATAATCTCATCCATATTTTTAACCATATCTTTATGATTATCAATAATATGATGTTCAGGAGCAACTACCATAAAAGTAGCCCCAAATAAAGTATCAGGACGAGTAGTATAAACTTTTAATACTTCATCTAAGTCTTTTACTTTAAAATCAACATAAGCACCAGTAGATTTACCAATCCAATTCTCTTGTTGTAACTTAATATTAGGTAAATAATCAACCTCTTTTAAACCTTCAAGTAACTTATCAGCATACTCTGTAATTCTCAAATACCAAACATCTTTTTCTTTTTGAATAACTTGTGAATGACAAATATCACATTTACCACCTTGTGAATCCTCATTTGCTAAAACTACTCTACAACTAGGACAATAATTAACTAATGTTGTAGCTCTAAAAGCAAGACCCTTTTCAAACATCTTTAAAAATATCCATTGAGTCCATTTATAATATCCTTCATCTGTAGTATCAATAACTCTAGACCAATCAAATGAAAAACCAACTTTCTTTAATTGTCCAGCAAACACTTCAATATTTCTATCAGTTAAAACTCTAGGATGAATATTTTGTTTTATTGCTGAATTCTCTGTAGGTAAACCAAATGCATCATATCCAATAGGAAATAAAACGTTATACCCCTCTAGTCTTCTCTTTCTAGCAACAACTTCCAATCCAGAATAAGCCTTAATATGACCTAAATGCATACCAACTCCAGATGGATAAGGAAATTCAACCAATCCATAAAACTTAGGCTTACTATAATCATCTAACGCCTTAAAACACTCATTATCATTCCAATACTTTTGCCATTTTTTTTCTATTTCTTTAAAATTATACATCTTTAATCATTCCTCTCTTTTTATAAAATCTAAATACTAACCAATAACTTATCATAATAATTGGTATAACCAAAACCAAACACAGTAGTAAAGATAATAAATAACTATCTATAAACGAAATAATAGTAACAATAATAGTTATATCTAATGATGAAGTTAATGCAACAATTTGTAACAGTTGATTATAATTAACTTTTTTTAAATCGAGCTTATACTTATAAACTAAATATCTAATCTCTGCCAGTTCCTTCTTCTCTTTTTTCTTTTTACCTTTATTAGCCCTATACTTCTTCATAGGTACTACAAAAATCATCTCATAGAAAAATAGTACTATCAAAAAACAAACTATAAATACAATAACTTCTTTCATAAAAACCTCCAAAAAAAACGTCCTTATCAAACATAAGGACGAAATATTCGCGGTACCACCTTACTTCATAGTATAAAACTATGCAGCTTTAATAGATATAATGGTCTTACCCAACTATTACAAAATTAGTCAAGTTCACAATCCAAATATACTTATTTCCACCACCCATAAGCTCTCTAAAATATTTAAAAAATTGCTACTACTACTAACAATATTCAAAAAACATACACCTAGTATAGTAGATTTTCCAAACTTTTTCAAGTACTTTTTACTATACTTCACTCATATATTCAATTAATCTTAAGAAAAGAGTGATATATTCCTTAGAAAGTTTCTTATTTTTTAACTTTCTAATCGCAATTCTCTTCTTCTTTAAAGGTAATTCTCCAAACATAATATCTGCTATTTCTTCTTTTAAATATGTATTAATCTTTAAATCCATCAAGATACTCTTAACATCATCATTAATTAATCTCATCGCATCTATTTCAATGTCTTTACCTTTACAATTTATTGTTAACTGTCCAACTGAAGGACAATTCTTTATTTCAACAACGAAGTCATTAGCATCAACATAACTAACAATATCTATTTTTTCATTATTAAAGTATGCTGTAACACTATCTGCTTGTTTAGTATTTCTAAATACCATTTTATAATTTCTTCTATCTGGTACAATACCACTCTTACCTTCAATAGATCGAATAATTACTGTATAGTTATTACGTAAATAGTTATAATCAATTGATGTTTTTAAGAAATAACCTTCTTTATATAAAGCTGTAACTCCATCATCTTCATACAATGTATAAGTATTACTTACTCCTGGGAATATTTGAATCTCTAAATCAGTAGGAATACCAGTATTATTATAATCACTTCTATTTGATAATGGTATTATTGAACCAGCATGAGCAAATACTGGATAATCTTCTTCTTTAAAGAAAGATATATACTTCTTATTACCTGGAAATTTCTTACCAGTAATTAAATCATACCAAATACCATCTGGTATAAAAAATCTATGTAAGGTACGATTCATTACTGTATCCATCTTATCAAGAATTGGACAAACTAATAATTGTGATCCAAAGTAATATTGATTTCTATACAATTCATCATCATAAACCCACATATAATTATAATAAAATGGTTGAATTAATGGTACACCGGATCTTGTATAATTATATGCTTCTGTATATAAATATGGTATTAATCTATGTCTAAGTCTTAAATAATCAGCTGCTATAGATTCTATCTGTGCATCCCATAACCAAGGTTCTTTCTTATAATAATCTCCTCTAGCTCCATGGAATCTTAGTATTGGACCAAATGTACTTAGTTGTAAATAACGAACATATAAATCTCCCTCTTCTATACCACCATGGTTTCCTCCAACATCATGACTCCACCAACTAACACCTATATTAGCAGCATTTAAATATCTAAAAGGCAGTTTCTTTAACTCTTCCCAACTAATCTCACTAGAGCCACCATATAATATGCCATATCTATGAGGAGCATAAACAGGTCCACGTGACAATAACATCCCTCTTTTACTAACATTTCTCTTAGAATCTAAATATAAATAATGTGTTGTAGCCCATAAATTAACTGGGTTTTTAACATCACCATAATAGTCATTCCAAAAGAAATCAACACCATAAGACTCTAATGGATGTAAAAACATCTTAAAAACAACATCTAAAAGTTTAGGATTTAACGGATCAAACTTAATAATTGTATTCTCTGGTAAAGACAAATACTCAATAGCTTGTTTATAAAACATCTCATGTGGAAAAATACCCTCAGTAGGATTAATACATAATCCAACTCTAATACCTCTAACATGAAATTGATCTATCATCTTTTTAGGATCCATAAACAATTCATTATTAAAAGAAAATCCCGATTTAAGTCCCTTATAATCACCAATATTTCTATAATGCCAATCATTATCAAATAAAACTATTGATATAGGTATTCTCTTTCTTTCAAAGTTACGAATCAAAACCGGTACACTCTTATCATCATAAGTAATATTTCTACTCCACCAATTTCCAAGTGCATATCTTGGTATCAAAGATGGAGAACCTGTTATTTTAAAATAATCTGATAAAGCATGTTTAAAATCTCTATCATACATAAATACATATATATCAGTATGATCTTTTGGAGAATCCGCTAAAGTACCATCCTCCATAATAATCTTATTATAACTATCATCAATAGAAGCAAAACCATCCAATGAATATAATCCCTTTAAATATGTTGGATCGTTTTCAACATCAATAGAAATCATATTACCATTCAAATTTCTTGCTTCAACTTGTCCAACAAACCAGTCTTTATTTCGATCCTTTTCATGACTAGCCAAAGTTATTTTTAAATTTCTCATAGGATCTATCTTAGTACCAATAAAAGGCTTTTCCTTAACATAAACTAAAGAAAAATACTTAGTAGTAATCTCTAAAAGGTTACTATCTTGACGCACAGAAAAATTAACTGGTCCTATATCTCTTCTTAAAACCAATTGTGTTGGTCTATCAATAAATTGTCCACTAGGTGAATATTCCAAACGTATAACTCTCTCCGTAATAACAGAAACACGGAAAAACTTACCTTGAATAACATTTTTACTATTACACTTAGTTTTTGTATAATCAACTTCAAATTGTTTCCCAAGTGGATACATACCCAACACCTCTTAATATTCTAGTAACATAATATCATATATTTATAAATATTCCAAGAACTAGTCATTCAAAAATTGTACATAATATTCCTCATAAGAAATATTATTTTCATAAATATATTTAGCTATTTTTTTACCTACATAACGGTAATGCCAAGGCTCAGCTCTAAATCCAGTATATGACATTTTCTTATTAGTAAATCTCAAAATAAACCCATACTTATAAGCATTATCAAGCATCCATCCATACTCTTCTGATTGAGCAAATACATTACTTGTAGTACTTCCAATATCAAAAGCAAGACCAGTCTGATGTTCAGAATATCCAGGAAAAGCAACATATCTATTTACATATCCATCCCCATATAATTCTTTATAATATACACATAATTCTTCTTGATCTTTATATGAACGATAACTAGAATTAATAACTAATCCTAACCCCTCTTTTTTAGCAGCAGCATACATCTGTTCAAAAGCAACAACAGCCTCTCTACTACCCTTTTGAACTTCTCCATTAGTATACTCCTCATCAAACTCGACTAAATCATCAGGAACAAACTCCTCACTTAACACATAATGTTTATTAACTAACATTTCCTTAGAAAATTTACTAACTTTAGTAGGATTAACATAATCAGCATTATCCATACCTAAATTAACACAAACAACAGTAGTCTCTTCATCCTCACCAGTTTCTCTAGAGTATTTAACATATCGATCATAGTATTTTAACTTAGCATAACTAATACTATAAAACTCTTCTAAGTATTTAATCTTCTCTCTTTTAGCAAAATCACTAACATCATCATCATTGCCATGACTAAGTATCAAAGAAATATTATTATTACTATAACCTCTCTTAATTAAAGTATTGATATTTTTAATTAGATTCTTTTGATCCTGATACTCAATCTTAGCATAACTATCTAAATTACTCTCCATGTAATACTTACTTTGAAAAGCAGCATCAAGAGTCTTACTATAATTAATATTTTTTACATAGTCCTTTTTACCATAAAACAATACTTTAGTAGCAGCCCCATAACTATAACCAAGCTTAGTAATACCCCTAACCTGATACATATAAAAACAAAATACTCCTAAAAAGAAGATTAAAATAACAAATAAAACCTTCAAAACACCGACAACTGGTCTCTTCAACTTTAACTTTCGCTTTTTTGCCAAACAAGATCACCTACCATACATAAAGTATATCACAAAAACACACATTTTTATGATAAAATATGAGATGGTGATGTAAATGACAAATCCATTTAAATATAGTAATACTAACAAAAGATATCATACTCTAGATTACTACTATAAAAATAGATTCAATGAGAAAGTGTTTAAGGTTAGTCTTGATGCCGGTTTTAGTTGTCCAAACATAGATGGAACAGTTGGCTATAATGGTTGTATATATTGTTCAAAACTTGGCTCTGGAGAATTTGCTGGTAATAAAAATGAACCTATCGAAGTACAGTTCAATAAAGTAAAAGAAATAATGTTAAAGAAATGGCCTAAAGCCAAATACATTGGTTATTTTCAAGCTCATACTAATACTTATGCTAAAGTAGAAAAATTAAAAGAATTGTATGAAAAAATCCTAAGTCAAGAAAACGTAATCGGTCTAAATATTGCAACCCGTCCAGATGCCATATCAAATGAATGCCTAGATTATCTAGAAGAATTAAATAAAAAGACTTATTTAACAATTGAACTAGGTCTTCAAACAACAAATGAAAAAACATCTAAATTAATAAATAGATGTCATACTCTTACTTGCTTTGAAGAAATGGTAAATAAACTAAGAAAAAGAAATATTGATGTTGTTGTTCATATTATTAATGGTCTTCCATATGAAACAAAAGAAGATATGTTAAACACCATAAAATATCTAAATAAATTAGACATTCAAGGTATAAAAATACATATGCTAAGTATTCTAAAAGATACCCCATTAGAAAAACTCTACGAAAAAGAACACTTTAAAATGTTAACAAAAGAAGAATATATTGATATTGTAATAGACCAATTAGAATTATTAAGACCAGAAATAGTAATTCATCGTATAACAGGAGATCCAAAAATAGATGACTTAGTAGAACCAAATTGGTTAATAAAGAAATTTGGCGTTTTAAATGATATCGATAAAGAAATGGTAAAAAGAGATACTTATCAAGGAAAAAAACTAAATGAAAATATTTAATTACTACTTAATATTAATAAATATTATTGGTTTTATTTTAATACTAGTTGATAAAATAAAAGCTTGTAAAAATAAATGGCGTATCAAAGAAAACACTCTTCTTTTCATATCAATAATTGGTGGCAGTATTGGAGAACTCATATCTATGTTAATTTTCCATCATAAAACGAAAAAGAATAAATTCATAATATTTATTCCTCTTCTCATCTTAATTCAAATAATTATATATTTATATCTAAAAAAATAGAAGCATACACTTCTATTTTTCATTTTTCTTATCTTTTGGTTTATCAATCATTTCATTAATAGTAGTACCAATTGTTGCTAGATTTTGTAATTCACTAGGAACAATAATCTTAGTTGCATTACCATTAGCAACTTTTACCATTGCTTCATAGCTCTTATATTTTAAAACTGCATCATCCATACCAGCACTCTTTAATAATTTTAACCCTTCAGCAGTTGCTTCTTGAATTTTAAGAATTGCAGTAGCTTCACCTTCTGCTTCTCTAATATGAGTCTCACGTTTAGCATCTGCTCTTAAAATAGCACTCTCTTTTTCACCTTCAGCAATCAATATAGCCGCTTTCTTTTCACCTTCAGCTTTTAAGATAGCTTCACGTCTTTCACGTTCTGCTCTCATTTGTTTTTCCATAGCTTCTTGAATATCCTTAGGTGGTAATATGTTCTTTACCTCTACACGATTAACTTTAATTCCCCAAGGATCAGTAGCTTCATCTAAAATAGCTCTCATCTTCGCATTAATAACATCACGTGAAGTTAAAGTCTCATCTAACTCTAACTCACCAATAATATTACGTAAAGTTGTAGCAGTTAAGTTTTCAATCGCATTAACAGGATTTTCAACTCCATAAGTATAAAGTTTAGAATCAGTAATTTGTAAATAAACAACAGTATCAATTTGCATAGTAACATTATCTTTTGTAATAACAGGCTGTGGAGCAAAATCACTAACTCTCTCTTTTAAACTAACAACATTCGCAACTCTTTCAAATATAGGTATTACATAATGTAGACCAGTTTGTATAGTTCTATTATATGCACCTAATCTTTCAACAACTATAGCTTTAGACTGTGGAATAATCTTAATTCCAGAAGCCAAAATTCCAAGAACAACAAGTATTAATATCAAAACTTCCATTTATTTTTCCTCCTTCTCAACAACAAGTTTTACACCATCTATTTTCTTTACAACAGCTTTATCAGAAACATTTAGAACCGTATCACTAGTAGCAGTCCAAATAGAACCTAATACTTTGACTTCTCCATATTCATCAGGTGTTATTTTTTTAATTACCTCAGCTTTTTTACCAATAACACGATCAACATTAGTTGGCTCAACATCATTCTTTTTAAATTTATTAACTAATGGTTTAGTTATTAATAAAGAAATAATACTAACAACAATAAATACCAATAGCTGTATCAAGAAATTATCAACAAATATCGCTAACAACATCGAGAAAAATGCTCCTATCGCAAACCAAATGGAAACTAAATTAACTGTTGATATTTCAACAAATATCAAAAATAAGCATGCCGCAAACCAATAAATAGCCATAAAACTCACCTCTTTACTTATTATTATATGAAATCAAAATACAAATTTCAACAAATTTCTCTTGTTTATTAAATTCATATATAATATAATTAAGTATAAAGATAGGGAGTAGCGTAGTATGGGAAAATTAACAAAAAAAGAAACACGTATAATTTCTCTTGCCTTAGCTTCATGGGGCGTAATAATGTTAGGCTCAGGATTTACAATGAAAAGTATGATAAAACCAACTGAAGTTAAGAAAAACGACTTAGAAGTTGTTCATAAAAGAGTTGCTGAAATAAAAACAAATGAAATAAAATTAAAAGATATGGAATTAGAAATAAATCAATCACTAAGTGTAGATGTAAAAGACTACTTAGAGAATTTAGCTGATATAGACCAAGAAGTACTAAAATCATTAAAATTGGATACATCAATGGTAAAAGTTAATGAGGCAGGTTCTTATACATATACAATTTCATATAAAAAGAAAAAGTATAATGGAACATTCATAATCAAAGAAAAAGAATTACCTAATGTTGACTTAACTATAAATAACCTAAGATTAACAATTGGTTCTCCATTATCAACTGATAAACAAGTATATATAAAAGAAACATTAACTGATGAAATAAAAAATAACATTTTAATAGATCTAACAGCAGTTGATACTCAAAAAGTAGGAAACTACAAATATACTGTTACATACAATGGCATTTTATATACTGGAACAATAGAAGTATATGAACCTCAACAAAAAGTATTAACACCATCAAATGGTACAGAAGACAAAGAAAAGCCAGATAATAAAGAAGAAAACAAGGAAGATACAAAAACTGAAACAGCAAACTAATCAAAACACACAAATTTGTGTGTTTTTTTTAAACTTGTTAAACAATATAGTAAAAATAATCAAATTATTAAAATTGCTAAGCCAAAATACTTAATTTCAAAAATAAATCTAAACCAATTATTATTTTTCACCATTTGCAAATAAAAATAAGTCATGTTATTCTCCTAGTGCAAAGAGGAGGAATAATATGAAAAAATTAATATTTGCACTAATTGGAGCTTTAACAATACTAACTCCATTCGCAGTAAAAGCTACAACGTCAAGATTCTATGAAGCTGAATATATGAAATACACCTGGAATAGAGTTACAGAGGATAACATTAAATTTTATCAACAAGCAAGAGTATATAGAGAACAAGGAACCAATAATCATGTATATTGTATAGAACCATTCACAGGATTAAATGACTCAAAGGACTATTACAGTACTATAACACCAGAAAATCTAACAAAAGAACAAGTAGAAAGAGTTTCACAAATAGCACACTTCGGTTATAACTATAAAGATCACTATGACATGAAATGGTACGCTATATCCCAAATAATGATCTGGAGAACAGTTAAACCAAATGCTGACTTCTACTTCACAAACAAATTAAATGGTAACAGAATCACTCTCTTAGAAGATGAAAAAAATCAAATAGAAAGTCTGATAAAAGAATATAACACACTACCTAGTTTCAGTAATAATATATATAACATTGTAAAAGATGAAACACTAACTATCGAAGATAATAATAATGTTATAAACACCTATAAAACTACAAGTGACAAAGTAATTATAGAAGGAAATAAAATACAATTTAAAAACTTAAATCTTGGTGAAAATATTATAACATTCGAAAAAACAGATACCTATTACAATAAACCACTAATATTTTATCAAGCAGCTGGTACTCAAAATCTACTAATGACTGGTGACATGGAACCAAAAACATTTGAACTAAAAATAATAGTTAAAGAAACAGAAATAAAAATAAATAAATTAGATAAAGATACAAATAGTAACGAAAACCTAGGTAAAGCCAAATTAGAAGGTGCAATTTATCAATTATATGATTCAAATATGACTGAAATAACAAAATTAATAATTGATGAAACACACCAATCTACAATAAAAAATCTAAAATATGGAAAATACTTCCTAAAAGAAATAAAAGCCGGAGAAGGCTATGAACTAGATAATACAATATACTCATTTGAATTAACAAAAGAAAATCCAAATATAGAATTAAATTTATATAATCAAATAATAAAAGCAAACATCATTATTTATAAAAAATATCTATTAGATGACACACAAAAACCAGAAGAAAATATCAGCTTCAATATATATGATGAAAACGATCATTTAATAAAAACAATTACTACAAACGAATTAGGTATAGCAGAAGTTACTCTTAACTATGGAAAATATAAAGTAGAACAAATAACAACAACAACAGGTTATGACACAATAGAAACATTTGAAATAGTAATTGAAAATAACGAAGAACAGACATTCAATCTACTAAATCACAAAATAAAAGTACCATATACAAGTTCATATAAACAATCTCTAATAATGAAAATACTAAGTATTTTATTACTATATATAATTAATGTCTAAAAACAAAAAACACCTATTAATACTCCTATTAGTAACATTAACCATACTACTACCATACAACTTAAACAAAGAAAGCAAAGTAATAAATACAATAACAACAGTATTAAAACAAAAAGATAATAAGCCAAATAAAGTAAAAGAAATTGGTATATTAGAAATACCAAAAATAAATCTAAAAAGATATTTATATGACATAAATAGCGACTTAAACAAAGTCGACAAAAATGTAACAATAATAAAAGAAACTATTTCAAATAATGAAAATGGCACAATCGTTCTAGCAGCTCACTCAGGAAATAACTATAATTCTTATTTTGATAACCTAGATAAACTAAAGAAAGATGACATCATTTACTTAAAGTACAAAAACATAAACTACCAATATATAGTAACCAATATATATGAAGAAAAACAAAATGGATATATAAGTATAAAAAATAAAAATATAAATCAATTATTTCTGACCACTTGCAGTAAAAAAAAGAATTATCAATTAACTATCGAATGTCAAAAAAAATAGTTCATAATGAACTATTTTTTAGTTAATACTTCTAATGCTTTTTGTAATTGTAAATCATTCTCATCACAAACATTATTATAATACTCCTCTGGTAATTCAACTTCTATATCTGGCTCAACACCAACTCCATTGATCCACTTACCTTTTGAAGTTAACCACTTCTCAGCTGTATATTTTAAACTTGAGCCATTAGATAATTCATATGTTTTTTGAACCGTACCCTTACCATAAGAAGTTGTACCTATAATTGTAGCATTCTTATAGTTCTCTTTAAAACAAGAAGCTAATATTTCAGAAGCAGAGGCAGACTCACAATCTATTAAAACTACAACATCATACTTTCTCTTATCCTTAGTAGTAGCATATACCTTCTCTACTTTACCCTTATTTTCAATTTGATATAAAACTGTTTTCTTATCAAAGAATAAAGATAATATATCTTGAACTTGGCTTAAATGACCACCCGGATTACCTCTAACATCAATAATTAATGAATCAATTTTTTCTTTTTCTAAAGACTTTAAATTCTTATTAAATTGTGTATATGTATTAGCAGCAAAAGTACTAATATGAAGATACCCTACATTCTTATTATTACCCTCAATAATTTTACTAGAAACAGAAGATAACACAACTTCAGCAAGTACAAGATTTACCTTTACTTCATTACCACCTCTAAGTAAAACAAATGAATGTTTATCTCCAACTTCACCCCTCATAAATTCTGATACTTTAGATAACGATAAGTTTCTAACATCATTACCATCAATACTCAAAAATATATCTCCAACTTCTATACCAGCTTTCTTAGCAGGAGAACCATCTATTATTTCCACAACCTGATTCTCATTATTTTCATCATGTAAAATAGTAACACCAATACCTATATAAGTACCATTAAGTCTTTGATTGAAACTACTAGTATCATTCTCATTTAAATAATAAGAATATGGATCCTCTAAAGAATTAACCATACCATCAATTGCTGATCCAACCAAATCACCTTCAGATAAATCCTCATAATAATTATCTCTAATTTTTTCATATGCAGCTAATAACTCAGCTTCCTCTTTTGTAACTTTAACCATATCAAAAGACTTACTATAAGTTAAAATACATCCCATAACTACACCAAAAATACAAGAAATAATAAGTAATAGTATAACTTCTGGAATAGTAAAAGCATTATAATTCTCACGTCTAAAATTCTTCTTAATACCAGAAAAAAACGTCTTAATACTATTACCAAGTTTTTTATCCGTATTTTTTCGTTTTCTCATAATATCACCTATTGATATAATAACATATAAAATCTAAAAATAGTACCAAAGTACACAAAAATAAAAAGACTAAACAGTCTTTTTACATATTAACTTAAATAATCAATAATTCTATCTTTTCCCTCTACGTACTCAACAATTTTACCATCAGCAAAGTTAATCAACGTTGGTCCATTAATCTTAAGTTCCTCTGCACTACTAGCAGAAGAATTACTCTCATCACTAACAAAAGTCTTATTTAGTGCGTTATTCATATCTACATAATAAATATGACTATCTTTATTATTAGTTCTATAAGTAGAAATAGCACTAGATATATCACTAGCATTATCATCATCTGTAGTATCATAGTAAACTACTAAATATGAAGAATCCTTCATAGAAAAACTAGTACCAACTAATATTTCCTTATATTGAATTTCTACCGCTGTATCTTTATTAGTATCATTCTTAGTAGAATTATCATCTTTATTTAATATCGCAACAGTAATAAAATAAAATGCTGCTAAAAATGCTAAAACACTTAAAGTAATTATTACAATCTTTTTATATTCACCATCAAAACTACTACTACTTTCAATTTTTACTTTTTTATTATTTTTCTTTGCCATATAATTCACCACCAAAATCATTATATCACAAGAAAAAAAAGAGGTAAACTCTTTATTTCATAGTAGGTAAATAACTAATAGATTGAGCAACCTCTACTAATTCATTCTGATTTAAAACATCACTAACTATATAATACTCTATTCCATTACTAGTCCAAGTTAGAGAATTGTTAGTCATAACACCTAAAGTATCCATTAATTGGAATGGCTCACCATATGTCGGTATAACAGTAAATTCATCTTCCACAACAGCAGTCTCTTCTACTAACAAGAATGGCTTATCACCATCAAATGTCATAATAATTCTATCTCCTACATCTTTTTTTATCTTCTCTTCACTAACCAATTTAGTACCATTAGGTATAACAAGCGGATAAATCGTATCATCTATCATCGTTGTTTCCTTAACTTCTTCCTCACTAATTGAATAAGTACTCATAACACTATCTAAATTAAAATAGTCTTTCTTAAATGTTGGAGAATAATCAATACTATCAAAAGTCATAGTCATACAAATAATATTATTAGAATCATATACACTAACTTTCTTAAGATCTCCATTCTTATCAAGTTCAATAGTCTGTTTAACAAGTTTACTATTATTAGGATAATTAACCTTAGTACTCAATGAATAACCACTTTTAACATCTTTAAAACCTCTATCCTTAGTATCTTTAATATCATTAATCAAAGATTTAAGTAAATAAACCTGTGAATTACTATATGGCCAATCACTTTGAAACTTAAAACTCTTATTAAGTGCTGGAGTAAGTACATATACCCCATCAGAATTCTTTAAAATAACTTGTGTATGATTATTAGCTTGATTAGTTAAAGAAACCTTATAATTATTATCCTTCTTATAACTAACCTCAACGTCATAAGTATACACCTCATCATTATTAACAATTTCTAACACACCTGTAACTTTATAAGCACTAGCTTTGTTGATTTTCTTTTCTAAATCATTAATAACACTAGTCTCAGAATTTTTTCCACAACCAGAAACTAATAATAATACCATCATTATACTAAATAGAATTTTTTTCATAGTTCACCTCATCATCAAATTCTAATAAATTATATGGCATCCAAAAACTATTATTACAAGAAAAAAGAACATTATCTAAAATGTTCAAATTCAAAATATTACTTTTTCTTATAATTATTAACACTACCATTATCAACAAAATATATAGTATCAGCATCAGCTAACTCTTCAATATCTTCTTTTATATGTGAAGCAATTAAAATTATTTTTCCTTCTTTCTTCTCTTCCAATAAAATTTTCTTAATAACTTCAACAGTCTTTTCTTCAATTCCATTAAATGGTTCATCAAAAATCATCATCTTGGGATTCTCCATCAAAACCTGAGCAACCGCCAGTTTCTGTTTCATTCCTAACGAATATTTATGGTATAACTTATTCATATCTTTTTTTAAATTAAGTTTATCTAAAATCAAAATAATATCTTCTTCAGTAATCCTATTTTGAATAGATGCCAGTAACTTCAAATTATCTAAACCAGTTAAATTGGGTAAAAAGTTAGGCTTTTCTATTAAAACCCGCATATCGTTAGGAAAAATATCATTCTTATGAATATCTATTCCATCAACAATAACACTACCAATAGTTGGATAATACAATCCACAAATTATTTTAAACAAAACACTTTTTCCACTGCCATTTCTTCCTATAAAACCATATATATGTCCCTCTTCTAAATCAAGATTAACATCATGCAAAACTTCTACGCCATCAAAACTCTTACTTACATTTTTTATAACTATATTACTCATACTAAACTCCTTTCTACAATAAAATTAATATTTTTATTAAAAATCACAAAATAAGCACCAACCATCAAAATGTTCAAACTAACTAAAACCAAAATATTATAAAAATCAGACATTAATAATTGTGGTAAAAACGAAAATACTAATATCAAAAGTAAACCAACAGAAATTATCAAAAACCTTGCCTTACTAGATTTAAAATATATAATATAACAAATAAGAAATATTAGTTGCCAAAAGAAAGTAAATAACAAGTTCAAAATATATGAGTACAATCCACAGTTGATTCCAAAAATAATAAGTGTCAACAAATAGGTAATAAATTTAACCACACAAGTAATTAAACAAATACTAATAAATTTACCTATCACCCAATCTTTTTTACTTAATCTACTAAAAATGCTACCATAAGAAAACTTTAAATCCTTTAAAAATAAATCATAACCTAAATATACATATACAAAAAAGCTATATACTAAAAATATTCTCGTAATAACATTACTATCTTTTTCTAACCAAATACCAAGTATAGCTCTAGCAAAAGAACCATCATCAACCTGACTCCTCAAAAATAAACTAACTAACAATAAACAACTTAAATAAACAAAAAGAAATATCTTCTTTTTCGCAATAATATAATATGCATCATTTTTAATTACAAACTTCATCAATCTATATCCCTTTTCCTTTTCTTAATATAACGAAATAATATGAAACAAACTAACAATAATATAAAAATCATCATACCATTAGCAAACACTTCATTAAGAAATGTTTCAAAAAATGTTCCACTAATCAAATAATTACCAATAAATATAGGAATTCCATTAATAGTTCCAACTAACGAAGTAAAACTTCCAACATAAAATACAAAGGCATAAAGAATAAAATTCAAAACTATAATTATTTTACTATTAAAAGACTTAATTAATAATGTATTAATAACAGAAATAAGTACTGAAAATAAATAAAATTTCACTATTACAAAAATCATATAAACATAATTGTAACAATGTACAATATCATCATAAAAAACATGATATCCATAATCATTTATAATATTTTCTACTATAATAACCATCATCAAAGTAACCAAAAATATAACAGATGTAAAGAATATAACATTCTTTATTAATTCCATATAGTATTTTTCTTTCGTCTCAAACCTAACAATACTATAAATATTTTTATCAAATATTGTACAAACATAATTTGTAATAAACAAAAACATTGGCAATATACACAAAGCAATAAATATATGATTACCAAAAACAAGTGAAAGAGAACTAAAAATATCTGTACCTTTACAATTAGAAACTACTAAATAAGACATAATAATAAGTAAAAATAATATACACTTAAACATCAAAGAATTCAAAAAACTAATAAAACTATTCTTTAAAAAACTATTTTTCATTAAGTATCACAACCTTTTCTCTATTTCTAAAATTAAAATACACAAGAATTGTTGATACCACTGCTAGTACCAATACATATAACGTTGCAAATAATAAATTAGTACCATCATATATCCATAAATTGTATAAAGAAAATAAATTTTTAAAAAGTGTATTACCAGTAATATCATATAGTAAATTACCAACAAAAACTTCAGATACTATTTGATAAGCCATAATTGTTAAAAAAGAAAACAAAACTGTTAACAATAAGTTCTTACTCTTATTTATAAATAATAAACTAACATTAATAAAGAAAAAACCTATAACGCCCAAATTAAAAATAAATAGAAGTATAAATCCTAAAGAAAAATCCTTATATTCCCAAGGAAAATTCATTGACTTTCCTAAAATATCATTATAAGTATGTTGAATATCAAAACTACCAGAAAAAAGATAAGAAATAAAAAAAGTAAATATTAAAAAGACAGGAATAATAATACAAGGCAAATAACATTTAATAATCTCTTTGACCATTACTTTTTTATAACTGCTTCTAATCATTAAATCTTTAAATACACCTGATTTTAATAAATAATGTAAATCAAAAATAGCTGGAATAATTAATATGATTGGTAATATCAATTGAATAATATTTAATCTACTATTAATCATTAAATCCATAAATACATTATAAGTATCCAACTTAAAATAAACTAAATTAAGATTATGTTCTGGATGTAATTTTTGAATTTCTAAAGCATTATTATACATAGTATTCCAATTATTGATATATAGTAATAATTGAATTATACTGAATAAACATAGAATCAAAATAATAAAAATAACTAATTTCTTTTGATTTATTTTTTCTAGCACTTTATAACCCTCCTTAAAACATATAAATTAAATAAATAATAGTGAAGTTAAAAGCGGTATTATTACAAAATAAATCCAGTTATTTTATTCTTGCGGCATAATCAGAACCACTAATGTTTGTCTTTCCATAAACTTGTTCCCAATCACTTAAGGAAAGCCACCAAGCACCAGTAAAACTAGTTTCAGAGAGCCAGTTACCAGCAGTTTTTAAATTCAATGTCTTTACACCAGTTTCCATTGCAGAAATACTCAATGCAGCTGCTGCTGCCGTATTCCTTCCAATTGCATAAGATACCTCACTTGAACCAACAGATAGAGTCTGATAATTAGCAGTTGCTCCCCTATCCCTGTCATAAATCTGAAATTGAATATCACGATCATAACTTGTTCCAACAATTTGTATAACTTCGGAACCATATTCTCTTTTATTCTTATTAGAAATGCTAGTAACACCTTTCCAAGCAGGAATTTTATATCCACTAACATGTGAAATATCAGAAACATATGCAACTACACCTGTTAAATTTAAAACAAAACTTACGATTAAAACTACGACAATAAACTTTATACTTTTCATTTAACTCCTCCATTCAAAAAAATATAAAATTAATATTGCTTTTATTCACCAGTCATAAAAACTACCTATACTACTCTATGATATGACAATATAATTGTAACATTTTTCGACTTTTATTGCAATTACCATCGCAAAAAAGTAAACTGCAAATAAACAAAAAAAGATTAGTCGAAAACTCAACTAATCTTGTGTAATTCTAATTTTTACTTTCTTAGTCTTAGCTTTATAAGTAAGCTTAACATCACTACCAGTAACTAAAACCTCAATTTCATGTTCACCAACGCCATATTTCTTTAAGTCAACGTAAGCTTTTATTGTACTAGGATCAAGATTATTAATAACATCTTCACTACCCTCAACAATAACAGTAATCTTACTATCAGCTTCACTCAATGCCTGAGCCTTAAGACCAGAACCTAAGTTTTCCGCACTAACAGAAATATTATCAAATTCTTTAGTAATAGAATTATCAACAGAAACATTGATTTTAACAGTCTTAACACTAAGATCCGTAATACCACTAGGTTTCTTTAATGTAACATTGTATTCTTTATCAGCTTTTAAATCATTAACATCTATTTCCACTTCTAATTGTTCAAGTTTTTCAACTGCATTTTCATCACCATAAACTACAACACTAGAAACTGAAGATTCAATAGATTTAATAGCCTTACCAAAAGCAAGTTTACCAGTTGGAACTATCTTTATTGGTATTTCCTTAGATGGAGATGTAATTGTAATCTTAGCATCAACAGTCTTAGGAACTATCTCAACATCAACAATCTTACCATTAGTATCATAAGCAACTAAAGGAACATCTTTTAAAGTAATATCCCCTGCTTTAGGATTAGGAATATTAGTAGCATCAACTAAAGCCTTAACAGTAGCAACCTTCTCTAACTTATATTTAGCACCTTTAACAATAACTTCTGATCTATCAAGTTCAATATTACTAATATATAATTTACTATCTAAACTATCTTGATGTAATAAATCATAAGTTAAACTACGAGTATCACTCTCTTTATCATAAATAGTAACAGTTACTTGAGAAGGATCTAATTTATAATCTAATGATTTTAATCTTTGTGAATACTTCAAAGTAACTTTATGATTTCCTGGTTTTAATCCAGTTAAATCAACAGATACACCTTTAGAAGGAGATTGTTTTGCTAAAAAGATATGTCTTTTTTGTCCTACTAAAGTAATATCAACAGTCTTTGGTAAACCTTCAACTACATATAACTCTTCATTATACACAGCAGTAACTGGTTGATTATATAAAATTTCTGCATATTGATCAATAATTACATTTGATTCTTTATCAATAATAACAAATACTCCAAATGCTAAAAGCAAACTAATAACTAACAATGTAGATTTCTTACCCATCCATCTATCAATATTCTTTGAATTATTTTTAAAGAAATTAGTTATCATCAATATAAACTTTGTAATTGGTGTAATTAAAATTTTATCGAAGAACGTTCCAATATGATGAAAGATTCTTCCTATTTTTCTAAACATCTTCTTCATAAATCTCTTCCTCATCTATCTCTTCATCATCATCTGAAAATTCTATATCTTGTTTAGGTCTTAACTCATCTATTAATAACATTCTTGTATCATCAATAGTTAAGTTATATAAAAGCTCACCCTTAAGTGCTACAGAAACTCTACCAGTTTCCTCAGAAACTACGATACATATAGCATCAGTTTCTTCAGCTAAACCTAAAGCAGCTCTATGTCTAGTACCTAATCTCTTATTAATCTTTTGACTACTACTAGTTGGGAAAACTGCTCCCGCACAAGTAATTCTATCTCCCTGAATAATAACACCACCATCATGTAATGGATTACCTTCATAGAATATAGCAATCAATAAGTCACTAGTTAAATCAGCATACAACTTCTTTGCCTTATCAATATAATTACCTAAACTTATATCTCTCTCAATTACTATTAATGCTCCTATCTTTTCTTTTCTCATATAGTCAACCGCATTAATAACTTCATATACCATTCTCTCACGCTCATCAACAGTTAGAACCTTATGTCTACCTAACAATTGATTTCTACCAAGCTGTTCCAAAATAGTTCTAATTTCTGGCTGAAAGATAACTATTAAAGCAATAGGTCCCCACTGAATAATATATTCAAGTAATACCCCAATAGTTGTAAATCCTAACCAATCACTTACAAACTTTAAAATTATTACAAAAGCTACTCCTTTAAAAAGTAGAGATAACTTAACGTTATTCTTAAGATTTTTTAAAATTAAATAAAAAACTAACCATACTAAGGAAATATCTCCAACCTTCCTCAATATAGAGATAATATCTGTTATAGTTATTGTCATTTCATCGTCTCCTTTAAAACACTACTCTAGTATACAAAATTTTTTTAAAATAGTAAAGTTCATTATTGTTGTTCAGTAATAGTTCCACTATTATTATCATTAGAAATATTATTAACATTTTCTGTATTAACACTTGAAACAACATTCAAAGTAGCACTATTACTACCATTAATTGTAGCAATCTTCTCACTACTACCAATAAGATTCATATCAGAAGAAACTAAAGCAACCTCATCAGGATTAATCATAATAGGAGCTTTCTTTTCTGATAGTTCTTCTTTTTTTTCTTCCACAGTACTCTCAGAAATAGTACTTAAAGTATCAGTAGTAACATTATCAGAATAAATATCTTGATTTGCTAAAACACTGGTAACATTAGTAACAGCTTGTGTACCAGTATCACCCACATCAACATTAGCAAAGGAAACCTCTATTTTTCCCTTACTACCAGAAGAATCAACAAGTACAACCTTTGACTCCATCTCCTTTTTTAATAATTTCTTCTCACTTAAACTTATTCTCTTTAAAATATAGATGCAGAAACAAATTAAAATTAAGCACACAAAAGCTACAACAAAATATGTAGTGCCATTTAAAGTATCTCTGAAAAAAGCCAATACGTATCTCAATTTGCCACCCCACCTTATAATATATAATAACATTTTAACAAATAATTATCAACCAAAGACCAATAAAAAAATCAATTTAAACCAAAAGAAAACAGACACATCATTTTATGTCTGTTTTCTTATTTAACCATTTCTATATGACTAAATAATATCCATATATTAAATAAACCAGCTACACCTACTAAGGCATAAATAATATTAGTTAATAAACTACCATTTCCAAAAATTGTAGTAACTAAATTAAAATTCAAAACTCCAACTAGTCCCCAATTTATTGCTCCAATAATAGTAAGAACTAATAAAGTCTTTTGTACAGTTTCCATATTTTCCCTCCTACTTATAGCATTTCCAAAAAAGGAAAAATATATACAAACTTTTTTTAATTTATTCTTCTAACACCAATAATTTGTGTACCAGAAGCACTTAACCAGTATCCAACATCACTGACTATAACACCCATAGACGGATTAGCAGCATGTATCATTTTACCATTACCAACATAAAGTGCAGAATGCGTAGAAACACCATTACTATATCCCCAATTTATAATATCACCTGGTAATATATCACTATAACTAACAGCAACACCATCATAAAGTTGTGTACTACTACTTCTACTAATATAAATACCAAGTCTACTATAAACATATTGTACAAATCCACTACAATCAAATCCATAAGGACCATTAGCACCCATAATATAAGGACTACCAACTAAAGAATAAGCAATACTAGAAACAGTTTCACCAACACTTCTCTTATTAACAACAATTTTAAAAGACTTAGACGTACTATTAAGATTCTTATCAACAGCATTAATATTAACTACATATTCACCAGGAACATTATAATTAAAATCACTATAATATGTATAATAGTTACAACTATCATCACTAACACTATTAGAATCAATATAACTTATATCACCATCAATATTATCGTAAACATTAGTAATATTACTTAAAATATCATAATTAGTACCTTGCTCTATCTCAATAATATCATTTTCTATAACTATCTCTGGTCCAATACTATCTTTAACCTCAATACTAACAGGTATTTCCTTAGAAATATTTCCTTTAGAAACAACTAATATTAATTCTTGTACTCCAACTGAATCTGTTACAATATCTTGTTTTACAGAAACAATTGTACCATCAACATTCTTAATAAGTTTATCAATATCATAATTAGCACTACCATATTCAACAATAGGTGTTTTTACAGTACTAATACTGATACTATCATATATCTCCCTATAACAAATTGTATATATAGAAAGAGATAACAGAATTAAAGCCACAATAACAGTGGCAAAATACTTCCACGACTCTCCACTATTTTTCATAATACTCCCCCTGAGTACTGCATATTATACCATTTTCTTAATGAAAAGTCAAAATTAACTAATCATGTCACTATACTCAGTATCAAGCATTTGCTGTTTCTCACTAATTTTATTCTCATCAACAGCCTCTAAACAATACCAACCTTTTCTAAACATTAATTGATATACTTCCCTTTGTAAAGCTACAATATTAAGAAAAACCCTCTTATGAATAGAAAACAATTTCTCATTACTAGCCTCACTCATCGCAATAACATAATTCTTCTCCATCTCTTTCAAAGTAGATAATAAAGAATTAATATAATCCTTATCATTTAAACCCATACCTTTAGGAACTTCAACTTTCATATTACAAATCTTATTATTCATACGAAACACCCCCTAAAATATCTAATACTACATTCAAATTATCATCAAATAATTCTCCTGCTCTTTGCATAATATCAATAATCTCCTTATCATTAATACTACTAACAGAATCATTACTACTTTTTAAAGCTCCATAATTCCATTGAAACATATCACATAAATAATCTAAATCTTTCCCTGTTAAAATATCATTAGGAACTTCCATATATTTATCATTCATAATAAATCTCCTTTCCCTAATATTTTGAACAAAAAAACATATTTTAAACATAAAAAAAGAACCAACAGGTTCTTATTTTTCTAATATCTTAACTATTTCTTTAATATGCTTTTTAAATATAATAGTATCAACTATATTAGATAATGAATAAACAGTTATTAATATTCCTAAAGATGCCGTTAAAGCTACAGTTCCAATATGTGGATTAATTATAATTATCAAACCACAAATAATAGATATTACAGCAAGTATAAGTATTGGTAACCAATTATCATATTTATAATCTTTTAATAATAATGAAAGTCTTAAATCAAAAGTTGACTTTGTAACCATCACTATACCAGCAACTATAGGGAATAATGTCTTCATAATATCAGGATTTAATAACATAACTACACCTAATAATAAATCAACTATACCAAGTATTAAGAAACCAGAAAAGAACAAACTCTCTTCTTTTTCAATCATGAAATAGATTCCATTAACAATCAATATAATAGAAAGAATATAAGTAATAGTTTCAAAAGATATTTCTGGAAACATAATAAATATTATTCCTATTATAAACATTAATACTGATACAGCAATAGAAGAATATAAAAATTTATTTAGTTTTTTTAGCATTTTACTCTACCTCCTAATATAATTATATATTTTCCTAAAAATACAGTAAATATACAAAGTAAATTTTCCAACATAAAATTAAAAATGGTTGTTTTAAATGTAAACAACCATCAACTATAAAGTAAAAATAAGTATTTTAAATTATTTTTTAAGAAACAATAACACATTTATTTAAACAAAATAAATTACTTTTTCTTATATATTGGGAATTTCTTAGTTAATTCAAGAACTTCCTTCTTACATTCTTTTTGAATATCTTTATCATCTACGTTACTTAAACTCTTGTAAATAATTTCTCCAATTAGCTTAAATTCTTCTTCTTTTAAACCTCTTGTAGTCATAGCTGGACTACCTATTCTAATACCACTAGTAATAAATGGTGACTCTGTATCAAAAGGTATAGTATTTTTATTACATGTAATATGTATTTCATCAAGTATTTTTTCAGCTTTTTTACCACTTAAATCAAATGAACTTTTAACATCAACTAAAATTAAATGATTATCAGTACCATCTGAAATTACTTTTACACCTTTACTCTTTAAGTAATCAGACATTGCTTTCATATTTTTAATAACTTGTTTTTGATATTCTTTAAATTCTGGTTGTAAAGCCTCGTAAAAACATTGTGCTTTAGCAGCAATAACATGCATTAAAGGTCCACCTTGAATACCAGGGAAAATAACTTTATTAACTTTCTTAATTATTTCTTCATTGTTAGTAAGAATTATACCACCACGTGGTCCTCTTAAAGTCTTATGCGTAGTAGAAGTAACAACATCCGCATATGGAATTGGACTTGGATGTAATCCAGCAGCAACAAGTCCAGCAATATGAGCCATATCAACCATTAAATAAGCACCACACTTATCAGCAATTTCTCTAAATCTTTTAAAATCAATTACTCTAGAATAAGCACTACAACCAGCAATAATCATCTTAGGTTTTTCTTTGATTGCTAACTGTTCAACTTCATCATAATCAATCATTCCAGTTTTCTCATTAACATTATAAGAAACTATTTCATAATCAAGTCCACTAAAATTAATAGGATGTCCATGAGTTAAATGACCACCATGTGATAAATTCATACCCATAACTTTATCACCATGACTAACTAAAGCTCTATATACTGCCATATTTGCACTACTACCAGAATGTGGTTGAACATTAGCATATTTACATCCAAATAATTGACATACATACTCTATAGCTTTATTTTCAAAAATATCAATATATTGACATCCACCATAATATCTCTTACCAGGATATCCTTCAGCATATTTATTAGTAAGAATACTACCTTGCAATTTTAATATATCTTTAGAAACATAATTCTCAGAAGCAATTAACTCAATATTCTCCTCTTGTCTCTTAGTCTCTTTTCTTAAAGCATCCTTTAATATTTTATCCATTCACATCACCTCATATTTTATTATACTATCAATAACTATTTATTCAAAGATTTACTTTATCATTTTAAATTTATTTTTGAACTAATTCTGTCTCACACAAAGAATTATAATATTTATTTTCTTTTAATAATTCCTTATGTGTTCCAATAGCAGATATCTTACCATCTTCTAAAATAAATATCTTATCACAATTAATTATGGTTGATAATCTATGAGCTATTATTATAAGAGTATAATTACCTTTCAAATTATCAATAGCAGTTTGAATTTTTAACTGTGTAACATTATCCAAAGCAGAAGTAGCTTCATCAAAAAGTATTATTTTAGTATTTTGAACTAAAGCCCTAGCAATAGCCAATCTCTGCCGTTGGCCACCACTCAAATTAATTCCACCTTCACCAACGATTGTATCGTATTTCTTTGGCAAACTTTCTATATAATCATCTAAACATGCAGTCTTACATGCTTCAACTATTTCTTCATCAGTAATATCAGACTTAACTAGTTTTAAATTATCTTTAATAGACATATTAAAAATATATGGATTTTGACTAATTATTGTTATATTTCCACGAATAGCCTCTTCATCTAATTCTTCTATATTTACATTGTCAATTCTTATTTCTCCACTATTTACATCATATAATTTACACAACAAATTAAAGATTGTAGTTTTACCTGAACCACTTTTACCAACAATTCCTACTGTACTACCACTACTAATTTTAAAACTTAAATTCTTTAATACCATATTCTCATTATAACCAAATGATACATTTCTAAATTCAAAGTTTCCCTCAATACCATTTAATGATTTATCACCAAACTTTTCTTTTTTAAATACCTTATTATTAACAATAGCAAAAACACGTTCTGATGAAATATTAAAGTTTTTACACTCATCTAATAGCTCTGAAACAATATCCATAAAATTAGTTAACACTGTAGTTCTATAATTATAAAGTACAATAGCAACAGCAACAGTTAATACATTATTATTTACAAGTAAAATAAGTAATAAAATTGCCACAAACTCTAAAAATATCTTTATATATCCAATTACCAAATTATAATTCATATCGATATTTCTCATTTCAAAATGTTTATCATTTTGTATTGCTATCTTCTCATCTAAGTTTTTCATAAAACTTTCTTTAGCATAAAGCATCTTTATATCTCTTGCTCCTCTTACCAACTCACCAGTAAGACCAGCAACTACATCACTTTCTTTTCTATATTCTCTATCCTTCTCACCAACTTTTTCATTTTTTACATAATTAAGTACTGATAATAGTAAAGAAACTACTGAATAATACACAAACATATGCCAATCTATTACCAATATAGCAATAAATGAACCTATTATAGATAGGAATCTAATTATTATTACCATACCATTAGTAAATATTCTAGACATCTTTTCAGTATCATTAGTTAATCTCTGAATAAATGTGCCACTAGAATTAGAATCCAAAGTAGTTTGATCCAATTTTAAAATTTCTCTTCCTAAAGACATTTGAATATTTCTAACAATTCCTCTTCTAACTATTTGATTATTCTTTCTTATTAATAGTATTTTAACAGTCTCTATAGCACATATCACAAGTATTATTAAAGCCATATAAATAGCCTGTTCAAACTTCGAATCTGTAAAATTAATAATAAATTTAGCTGAAAATAAAGGAATACAAATATTAGTAAATATTCCAAATAAACTAAAAATAAAATTTTTAATTAAAGCTCCTTTATACTCTCTACCATATTTTTTATATACTCTTCTTAAATTCTTAAACATGTCTTTCACACTACCACCAATTATATTATAACATAACCTACTCACTCATTTATAAAAAAAATCTGCACCAAAGTACAGATCATATAAAGTAAACTATTCAAAAACTTTAACATATTGTTTAGGACTATTATCTTTATTTCTAGCACCTTGTTTAACACCAGCATAAACTAATCCATCACTCATATTCATAACACTATTCTTAAAGTTTTGAACTCTAAATAATAAGCGATTCTTTTCAGTATCAACTCTATCTATATTTTCTAGATTAGATACTAAAACATGTGAAACACCACAATGAACAAATTCACTTCCATCGATCATTTCTAATTTTCCATCATAACCCTCAACATCATTTGTTCCATAAAACATAACTGGATAATTAACATAATCAGAAGAGATATAAAATAATCTTACAGACTCTCCCGGACAATATGTACCAAATATAAACTTATCAGCACCATCAGAAAAAGTAACAATTCCTTCAAGCCAACCATCATCTTCAACTAAAAATTTTCCTTCATACATATCGTCATCACTAAAATCAAATAAACATTCTGAATTCCAATAACCTTTAATACTATTTAATGTCATAATAACAAATCCCCCTATCGTCAGAAAAAGCTAACTCACGTTAGCATATAATTAAATCCAAAAATAGAATTTTATCAAATTGGTGGAGCTGAGGAGAATCGAACTCCTGTCCGAAAGCAAAGCTACACAAACCTCTACAAGCTTAGTCAACTAATTATTCTCATATATCGTCCAAGTAATTGACGACCAAGACAACATACCAGTCTAAATATTCTTTCTATCCTCTAGACAAAAGATAGACATAACCTACTAAAATGAACCTTCAAGTAATCCCATAGGTAAAGATTAAAGAAAGCGCAGACCTATATTATTAGGCAAAAGCAACAGCTTGGCGAGTACCAAACATGTTAGCAACTGCATTTTTTAAATTTTTTGCATTTATTTTTTTGTGCCCGTAACGTGGACATTCGACTTGCCATCTGTGCTCAAATACTCCCGTCGAAACCAAATCAGCCCCATGTGAGAAAATTATAACACAAAAACCCCGAAAATACCATAAAAATTACAAATTGGAAATATTTTCAAGCAACTAAAATTACAAATTATGTAAAACTACAACAAAAAGTAAAACAAAAGCACTAATACTTTTTCAAGTTCTTTAGTGCTTCTCTTTTTATATCTCTTTCCTTTATAGATTCTCTCTTATCATAATCTTTCTTACCACGACATACTCCAAGTAATACCTTTAACTTATTTTCCTTAAAATATAACTTAATAGGTACAAGAGTCAAACCCTTTAACTCTATTGCTTGCTGCAACTTCTTTATTTCCTTTTTATGAAGCAACAACTTTCTACTTCTAGTCTCCTCATGATTAAAAATATTACCTTCCTTATATTGCCCAACATACATATTAAGAAGATAAACCTCATTATTCTTAATTATTCCGTAACAATCCTTGATATTACAATTACCTGCACGAATAGATTTAATCTCCGTACCAGTAAGTACAATACCTGCTTCATATGAATCTTCTATAAAATAATCATGATTTACTTTTCTATTTAAAATTTCCATCTTATCACTCTCCCGATAAACCCCAAACAAGCTCTGGATACCTAGAACTAACAATACCTTTATAGTATTCATAATAACTCATATAGTTAGGCAATAAAGTATTATCCAACTTAGCATAAGGATAAACTCTAAAATTCGTATAATTATCTGTATGAGTATAAGCAAGTTCCGCTTTAGGGTTTTCTATACTAATTGTAACAGTATCATCGACATTAACTGTCTTTTTAATAGTAACCTCCATCATTAATCCTGTAAGTCTATCCATTCCAACTTGTGCTGAAATAAAATTACCTAGTGAATATATAACAAAAGTCCGCCCATCATTAATGTACTCAACTGGTTCCACAACATGTGGATGAGACCCTATTATTAAATCGACTCCTAAAGATGACAAATAATTAGCAATATACTCTTGCGATGATGAAACACCTAACGAATACTCTGTCCCCCAGTGCATAGCCACAATAACAACATCAACTAAATCTCTTACTTTTGCGATATCATTAGCGGCCTTCTCATCCGAATAAACATTATTCAAATACTCTTTTCCAGAAGGAGTTTCTAATCCATTAGTCCAAGTTGTATATGAGAAAAAGGCATAAGAAATACCATTAACCTTATAAACATGTACTTCATTTCTCTCATCCCACGAAGACCATTGACCAGAGTATACCACATTTTTCTTACTTTTCCAATAATTAACAGAATTTAAAACACCAACTTCTCCTTTATCCATCGTATGATTAGTCGCCAAAGAAACTAAATTAAATCCTGCATCTAAAAATGCATCACCTACTTCATCAGGAGAATTAAACTGTGGATAAGTAGAATAACCAAGTTCCTTACCACCTAAAATAGTTTCCTGATTATAATACTTTAAATCATATTTAGAAACTATTGGCTTAATATACTGTAACATCGGTTTAAAGTCATATGTACCATCACTTTTTTCTGCATCCATATAAACACCAGAATGAATTAAAGCATCGCCTACCATAATCATCTTAGCTTCATATTCCTTAGGCATCTTCTCTTCTTCCTTAATATTAACCTTGGGTACATCATTATTAGGCTTTTCTTCAAAATCATTCCACTTAATAAATAAAATTAAACATTCTATCAAAATCAAAAAAAGAAGTCCAAAAATTAAACTACTTCTTTTCACTTTAATTTTCTTTCTTCTTTTCTTCACAACCTACACCTTCTTTACTATCTCAAAATCAATAGTCTTATCTTCTTTAGAAGCCCTAACAACCTTAACTCTAACTCTCTCACCAATTGTATATTTAACATGGCTCTTTTCCCCTGTTAAAGTCATTCTCTCTTCATCATATACAAAGAAATCAGGCATATCACGCAATGGAACCAATCCCTCTACTAAATTATCAAGTTCAACAAACATACCAAAACTTGTAACCGAAGAAATCATACCATCAAATTCTTCTCCAATATGACTTTCCATATATTCAGCCATCTTCATATCTTCAACTTCTCTTTCACAATCAACTGATGCTCTTTCTCTATCTGAAGAATGATCAGCAACATATACAAGTTTTTCTTCCCATTTACGAATAGTAGCATTATCTATCTTATTCTCAAATAAATAAGTTCTAAGTAAACGATGTACCGTTGTATCAGGATAACGTCTAATAGGTGAAGTAAAATGTGTATAACATGTACTAGCTAGACCATAATGCCCTAAATTAACTGGCTTATACACAGCCTTTTGCATACATCTTAATAACAAACTAGATAAAATCTTATACTCAGGCTTATCCTCAAGTGCCTTAAGAATCCTTTGCATTGTAGTAGGTTTAGTATCTTTAATATCTCCAGGAATACTATATCCTAAATTACTAACAAACCCTAAGAAACTACGAATCTTCTCTTCTTTTGGCACTTCATGAACACGATAAATAAATGGTAAATTCATGAAATATATATGAGTTGCTACACATTCATTAGCAGCAATCATAAAGTCTTCAATCAAGTTTTCTCCAACGCCACGCTCTCTAACTGTAATCTCCGTAGGCTTACAATTTTCATCAACTAAAATCTTAGCCTCATCTATATCGAAGTTGATATATCCACGTTTAACCTTAGCCTTTCTAAGTATTGTAGCAAGTTCTGACATTTCTCTTAAAGTATCAGCATAAGGTTCATACCCTTCAGGTACAACATTCTTCTCTAAAATACTATTAACTTTCTTATAAGTCATTTGAATTCTAGACTTAATTACACTAGGGAAAATCTCATAATCTAACTGTTTACCAGTACTATCAAATTCCATTACACAAGAAATAGCCAAACGATCAACATTAGGATTCAAAGAACAAATACCATTAGATAACTCATGAGGTAACATTGGAATAACTCTATCTACTAAATAAACACTAGTACCTCTCTCCATTGCTTCATTATCTAAAGGACTACCCTCTTTTACATAATAACTAACATCAGCAATATGTACTCCTAATTTATAATGTCCATTAGCAAACTTCTCAATCGAAATAGCATCATCTATATCCTTAGTATCATCTCCATCAATAGTAAATATCATTTGATCTCTCAAATCTCTTCTACCATGATACTCCTCAGGTAATACTTCCATATTTATATTAGCAACTTCTTCTTTTACATCATCTGGAAAAACAGTATTAATATTATACTTATAAATAATTGATAAAATATCAACACCTGGATCATTTTTATGACCAATAATTTCCACTACTTTTCCTTCGTATTTTAAGTTGTTATTTAACTTCTTAACAAGTTCAACTACAACTTTATGTCCATCTACCGCATTTAAAGTCTTATCTTTAGGAATCTCAATATTAAGTTTAATCTTATTATCATCTAACTTAATATGCCCTTTTCCTTTAGCATCAAAAGTAATTTCTCCAATATATCTTTGTACTTGTCTTTTAATAACTTTTAAAATACGACCCTCTAGTCTATCTAAATTCATTTTACTAGTAATCTCAACTAATACTATATCATCATGAATAGCACCATTCATATTATCTTGAGCAACATAAATATCATCATCCAAGTTATCAACTTCAACAAAGCCAAAACCCTTCTTATTAGTTCTCATTACACCTTTTCTTAAATGACTCTTTTCAAGCATCATATACTTATCTTTATTAGAATGATATACAACTACTTCATCTGTTAATTTTCTTAACTCATCACTAAGTTCTTTAGCCCCTTCAACAGTATTAATATGTAACATATCATGTAACTCATAAATATCAAGTGCTCTATCACTATTTTTTAATATATTTATAATATCGTCACGCATTAGCTTCACCCTCTTATTTATCATACCATTATTATACTTCAAAACAATCAAAAAAAAAAGACATATAGTTATCTATATGTCAAATAAATTTTCTAAATAAACATAGAAACTAAACATATAATAAAGAAACTTAGTCCTAAAATTAATGTAATACGACTAATAACTAGTTCTGAACCACGTTCTTTTCTTTTTGAGAACAAATCAGAATTACCTCCAGATAAAATCTGTGCAGCACTCTCTGCTTTACCTGATTGAAGAAGAACTATAATAATTAACAAAATGGAAAGAATTAAAAGTAGTTTTTCCATAAAGCACCTCCGTTTTAACAATACTTATAATATCATAAATATTTCATTGTTGCAACCAAACTACCTTTATTTGTCAATAAATTCGCTTAAAACTTCTTCAAAAGACATATCTTTACTTTCACTATCTCTACGTTTTTTAAACTCAACGATACCATCAACTGCTCCTTTACCCACAACAATTCTATATGGTATACCTATTAAATCCGCATCTTTAAACTTAACTCCAGCTCTTAAATCTCTATCATCTAGCATAACCTCAACTCCAGCTTTAGTTAATTCATCATATAATTTATTTGCAACTTCTACTTGCATCTCATCCTTCATATTAACAATAACTATATCTACTTTATATGGAGCAATCTCTTCTGGGAAAATAATACCATGCTCATCATTGTTTTGTTCAACTACGGCCGCCATAATACGTCCAACACCTATACCATAACTACCCATAGTAACAACTTGTTCAGTATTATTTTCATCCAAATAAGTTAAACCTAACTTTTCAGCATATTTAGTACCAAGTTTAAATAAATTACCAACTTCAATACCCTTTTTTAAGTATAATTTGCCACCACAACAAGGGCAAATATCTCCTTCTAAAACATTACTAATATCAGCAACCATATCATATTTAATATCTCTAACATTAGCGTTTATATAATGGTATCCTTCCTTATTAGCACCACAACAGAAGTTCTTCATACCTAAAACTTCCTTATCAATAACAACCTTACAATTTAGATTAACTGGACCAGTAAATCCAGGAACAGCATTACTAGTACTAATTAATTCATCATCAGCAAAATTAATCTCTTTTACACCAAATAACTTACAAGCCTTACTATCATTAAATTCTCTATCTCCTCTAACAAAGAATGCAACTAATTCCTCATTAACATTCATAAGTAAAGCCTTAACAGACTTTTTAACATCAAGTTTTAAATAAGTACAAACTTCTTCTACTGTCTTTTGATGAGGAGTTTCAACCATTTCTAATTCTTTTAACTCTTCCTCTTCCTCAATACATTTATGCTCGGCCACTTCCATATTAACTGCATAGTCACAACTATCACATAAAACTAAAGCATCTTCTCCAATATCAGTAACTGCTTGATATTCCTCTGATAAAGTACCGCCCATTGCTCCTGTATCAGCCTTAACTATTCTATAGTCAACACCAATTCTATCATAAATATTATTATAAGCTTGTTTCATGATATTATAACTTACATCTAATCCTTCCTCATCCTTATCAAATGAATAAGCATCTTTCATGATAAACTCTCTAACTCTAATAAGTCCATATCTAGGTCTAGCCTCATCTCTAAACTTATCAGCCTGTTGATAAATAGTAAAATGTAAATCCTTATAACTTTGTACCATACTCTTAGCCGCAATAGTAAATAACTCTTCATGTGTTGGACCAAGTACATAAGGCTTCTCATAACGATCGTTTAAATTAAACATATCTTTACCAAAAGCCTCAGTTCTACCACATGTATCATATACTTCTCTTGGTATTATAGAAGGCATTAATAACTCTTGAGCTCCTGCTTTATCCATTTCATCTTTTACTATATAACGAATCTTATCAAGAACCCTAAGTCCTAAAGGTAAAAACATATAAATACCAGAACCAACCTTCTTAATCATCCCACTACGTACTAATAAATTACCAGATCTACTATCTTCATCCTTTACATCTTCACGTAATGTGAAAAAATAACTTTTACTTAACTTCATAAAAACTCCTCCTAAAAATAAAAAGAATGATACCAAAGGAGTGCAAATGCACGGTACCATCCTTAATTTAACTCTAAACTTTTTAACGATGCTTCTCCACCGGAAGTAAAACTTCTTCAAGAAAGGTAGGAATTATACTAGATTGCAATTAAGTTCACACTATCCTTAACTCACTATATACAAGAGCAAGTATAATTATGGTCTTTCCAATGAATTTAAAACTGATAATATTCTATTATTAATTAATGTTTTTGTCAATAAGAACTAGTTAAGTTCCTCTTCAATTCTCATCAATTGATTATACTTACAAATTCTATCAGTTCTAGACATAGAACCAGTCTTTATTTGACCTAAATCAAGTCCTACTGCTAAATCAGCAATAGTAGTATCTTCCGTCTCTCCTGAACGATGAGAAATAATAGTCTTATAACCATTTTCTTTAGCTAACTTAATAGTCTCTAAAGTCTCAGTAATAGTACCTATTTGATTTACTTTAAGTAAAATAGCATTACCAGCATGATTATCAATACCCTTTTGAAGACACTTAATATTAGTAACAAATAAGTCATCTCCTACTAATTGAATCTTATCTCCTAAACGTTCAGTAATCTTTCTAAATCCTTCCCAATCATTTTCATCAACTGGATCTTCAATTGATACAATTGGATAAGTATTAACAAGTTCTTCATAAAAATCAATTAACTGATCAGTAGTTAACTCCTTACCATCAACATGATAATATCCATCACTATAAAATTCAGAAGCCGCAACATCAATTGCCAATTTAACGTCTTTTAAAGGCTCATATCCAGCCTTTTTAATAGCCTCTAGTATAAGTTCAAATCCTTCCTTATTTGAGCCTAGATTAGGAGCAAAACCACCTTCATCACCAACTCCTGTGAAATAACCTTTCTCATTTAAAACTTTCTTCAAAGAATGGAACACTTCAGCTCCCACTCTAACTCTCTCATGAATAGTATCACGCTGTGGAATAATCATAAACTCTTGAAAGTCTAAATTGTTATCAGCATGAGCTCCTCCATTAATAATATTCATCATTGGATAAGGTAAACGTCTACCCTCACCAACATATGCATATAAAGGTTTACCATCATTAATAGCACTAGCTTTTAAACAAGCCATAGATACACCAAGTATAGCATTAGCTCCAAGTCTAGATTTAGTCTCAGTACCATCAAGTTCAATCATAGTCTTATCGATTAACTCTTGATCAGCTGCATCCATTCCAATAACTCTATCACGGATAATAGTATTAACAATATTAACAGCATTTAAAACACCTTTACCACTATATCTACTACCACCATCTCTCATCTCTAATGCTTCTCTTTCACCAGTAGATGCCCCAGATGGAACAGCAGCTCTACCTAAAATACCATTTTCAAGTATAACATCAACCTCAACTGTAGGATTACCTCTAGAATCAAGTATTTCTCTTGCTTTAACATTTTTAATTTTCATTTTTTAACTCCTTTACCTTATCTTTAAATTCCCTACCTCTTACTTCACACTCTTTATATTGATCCCAAGAAGCAGAAGCCGGACTAAGTAATATAACATCACCTTCATCAGATATTTCAACACACTTATCAAAACCATCACTCAGATGTTCAAAACTATAAGTAGGAATACCTAAACTATTACCAAAATCTAAAACCCTATCTCTACATTGTCCAATACCTATAATACCTTTAACATTCTTCATATAAGGTTTTAACTCATTAAAATCTTGTCCTCTTTCTAATCCACCAAGTATTATTATAATAGGCTTTTTAAAAGAAGATAATGCTATCTGAGTACATTTAATATTAGTAGCCTCAGTATCATTATAAAACTTTCTTCCATCTACAGTATCAACATATTCTAATCTATGTTCAACACCCCTAAAATTAGAAATAACTTCTTCTATAATCTCATTACTAACACCAAATTCCTTAGTAATCATAATAGCACCCATACAGTTCTCTAAATTATGTTTACCAGCAATAAATACTTTATCAGTGTCCATAACTTTTTCTCCATAGTAATAAATTGCTCCATCTTTTAAATAAGCACCATTAATCTCCCTACTACTAGAAAAATATTTAACAGTTGATTTTATATCTTTAGTAACATCAAGTACATCTTGATTATCTATATTAAGTATTGCTACATCATCAGAACTTTGATTCTTAAATAGTTTAGCCTTTACTCTCTTATAATTATCATAAGACTTTAAAAAATCTATATGAGCCGGACTTAAATTAGTCATTAAAGCAACATGTGGATTAAATGTTGATAAGTTTTCTAATTGTTGACAAGAAACCTCCATTACTACTATATCTCCACTCTTTAATTCATCTAAGATACTACTAAATGGATATCCTATATTTCCTGCTAAAAAAACTTTATCTCCAAAAGCCTTCTTCATTATTTCATAAGTCAAAGTTGTCGTAGTAGTCTTACCATTAGTACCAGTAATACCAATAATAGTAATATCATCTGGTAACATTCTATAAGTCATTTCTACTTCATTAATAACTTCTATTCCTAACTCTCTAGCTTTTAATACATATTTATGATCAATAGGTACTCCAGGATTCTTAATTAAATAATCAAATGAACTATCTAATAGATCATCTGGATGACTACCAAATACAAGTTCTACTCCTAAATCACGTAATTCTTGTACTTGTTCAGCATCTACCCTACTTTCATCTTTACTATCATTTAAAATTACTTTATTATTTCTTTTTATTAATACTTTTGCTGCTTGATAACCAGATCTTGCAAACCCTAATATTAAAATCTTTTTATTTTCAAACATATCATTCACCAATATAATTATACTACTAAAATGACATTTTAACTACCATAAATATTGAATGAAAATAAAAATATATGCTATAATATAAACAAGATGGAGAGGAAGAAGTATGAAACTAGTTACATTAAATCAAGAACAATTTGATAGATACGCCAAAAATCATAGGTATAGAAGTTTTTATCAAACTACTGCCTATGGAAATTCAATGTTAAAATTTGGATATAATGTACACTATTTTGGTATTGTCGATAAAAACAATTCTTTAATTGGTGCCACAATGATTATGTATAAAGCTGTTTTTATGAATAATAAGATTGCTTATGCTCCAAGAGGAATATTATTTGACTATTCTGACTCTCAAAAAGTAAAAGAACTTGCCGAATGTCTAAAAAGTTTACTTGGGAAACAAGGATTTATGCTTTTAAGAATGGATCCATATATTCCAATTAGTATTCATAGTAATGATGGTAATTTAATAAACATGAATAATCAAGAAAGTGTAATCCTAGAAAATCTTGCAACTGCAAAGTTTGAATACAAAGGTAAAAATCTATACTTTGAAAATGAAAAACCTAGATGGGAAGCTCTAGTTCTTCTAAATAAAAGTAATGATGATTTATTCGATAGTTTTGATAAACGTACCAGAAACAAAATCAGAAAAGCAGCAAACTTAGGTATCGAAGTATATAAAGATCCTGAAAAAAATATAAAAAGTTTATACCCATTTATTAAAGCTAAAGAAAATAAACCAATTAATTACTTCCAAGAATTAGTAAATAATTTTAATGATACAATTGATATTTACTATGCCAAAATAAATACTGAAACATTCATTGTAAACAGTCGTAAGATGTATGAATCAGAATTATTAAATAATGAACAATTAGCTGAACAAATTCAAAGTTATCCACCAAACAACAAAGAAAGAGCAAACATCTTAAATAGAAAAATGGAGTCAGACAAACTAGTTAGTACATATAAAAATAACATGCTCATGGCAACAGAATTACTAAAGAAATATCCAGATGGTATGATTATAGGTGGTGCCATGGTTATCAACTTTGATAATGCAGCTTATATACTAACTGATGGCTTTAATGAAAAATTTTCATCTCTTAATGCTAGTTACTTAATAAAATGGCAAATGATTATGGATTATAATGCCCTAGGCTATAAATATTTAAATATGAATGCCGTAGTTGGAGAATTTGAAAAGAAAAATCCATACTCTGGTCTAAATGAAATGAAACTAGGTTTCAATACTTTAGTAACTGAATACATTGGAGAGTTTGATATAGTTCTAAATAATTTCACTTATAATTTATATAAAAGTTTCAATAAAAAATAAAGGAAATACAAAATATGTATTTCCTTTTTATAAAGAAAAAAGTAGCTGTCTTTGACAACTACTTTTTGATTGCTATATTAGCCAAGAATTTCTGTAACGTTACCAGCACCAACAGTACGTCCACCTTCACGGATAGAGAATTTAGTACCTTGTTCAAGTGCGATTGGGTGAATTAATTCAACCTCGATATTAACGTTATCACCTGGCATAACCATTTCTGTACCTTCTGGTAAAGTAATTACACCAGTTACGTCTGTAGTTCTAAAATAGAATTGAGGACGATAGTTTGTGAAGAATGGAGTATGACGTCCACCTTCTTCTTTGCTTAGTACATAAACTGTAGCTTTGAATTTATGATGAGGTGTAACACTTCCTGGTTTAGCAAGAACTTGTCCACGTTCAACTTCTTCACGAGAAATACCACGTAATAATACACCAGCATTGTCTCCTGCTTCAGCATAGTCTAATTGTTTACGGAACATTTCGATTCCTGTAACAACTGTTTTCTTAGTTGGTTTAATACCAACGATTTCAACTTCATCGTTAAGTTTTAACATACCACGTTCAACACGTCCAGTAACAACTGTACCACGACCAGTGATTGTGAATACGTCTTCAATACTCATTAAGAATGGTTTATCATTATCTCTTTCTGGAGTTGGAATCCATTCATCAACAGCATCCATTAATTCATCAATTTTTCCTACCCATTCAGGATCTCCTTCAAGAGCCTTAAGAGCAGAACCACGAATAATTGGAGTGTTATCTCCATCGTAACCATATTCAGTTAATAAGTCACGAATTTCCATTTCTACTAAATCTAATAATTCAGGATCGTCAACCATATCACATTTATTCATGAAAACTACCATTCTAGGTACTCCAACTTGACGAGCAAGTAAGATATGTTCACGAGTTTGTGCCATAGGTCCATCAGTAGCAGCAATAACTAAGATTGCTCCATCCATTTGAGCAGCACCTGTAATCATGTTTTTAACATAATCAGCATGTCCTGGACAGTCAACATGTGCATAATGTCTCTTATCTGTACTATATTCAACATGTGCAGTGTTGATAGTAATACCACGTTCTCTTTCTTCTGGTGCTTTATCGATATTGTCGAATGCAACAGCTTCATTTCCATTCTTACCAGCTAAACATTTAGTAATAGCAGCAGTTAATGTAGTTTTACCATGATCTACGTGTCCAATTGTACCAATATTAACATGTGGTTTTGAACGATCAAATTTTTGTTTTGCCATATTATAATTCCTCCTTATATATACAAAATATATTTTATCTAATAATTGAAGTTTTTTCAACTATTTTGATACTAATTTAATTAATTTCCACTTTTCTTAATAATTTCATCAGCAATATTTTTTGGAACTTCTTCATAATGATCTGGGAACATTACGAATGTTGCTCTACCTTGTGTATTAGAACGTAAGTTAGTAGCATATCCAAACATTTCTGAAAGTGGAACCATAGCACTAAGTTTAACAGCATTACCTTGTGATTCTTGTCCTAATGGTTTACCACGACGAGAAGTTAAATCACCCATTACATTACCAAAATATTCATCTGGAGTAGTAACGTCAACCTTCATAATTGGTTCTAGTAATACTGGTTTACATTTATTCTTAGCTTCTTTTAATGCAAAGCTAGCAGCAATCTTAAATGCCATTTCGTTAGAGTCTACATCATGGTATGAACCATCGAATAATGTACACTTAACATCAATCATAGGATAACCTGCAAGTACACCTGTTTGTAAAGCTTCTTGTAATCCTTTATCAACAACTGGTATGTATTCACGAGGAACAACACCACCAACGATTTGATCAACAAATTCGTATCCTTTATCTGGATTTGGCTCAAATTTAACCCAAACGTGTCCATATTGTCCACGTCCACCAGATTGTTTAATATACTTACCTTCACAATCAGCAGCTTGTCTAATTGTTTCACGATAAGCAACTTGAGGAGCACCAACATTAGCCTCAACACCAAATTCACGTCTCATACGATCTACTAATACGTCAAGGTGTAATTCACCCATACCAGCGATAACTGTTTGACCAGTTTCATGATCAGTATGAACTTTAAATGTTGGATCTTCTTCAGCTAATTTTTGTAAAGCTAGTGACATCTTAGCTTGATCAGCTTTTGACTTAGGTTCAACAGCTAATTGAATAACTGGTTCTGGAACAACTAAGCTTTCTAAAATAATTGGTTTCTTTTCATCACATAATGTATCACCAGTAGTAGTATTCTTTAATCCTACTGCAGCAGCGATATCACCAGTGTAAACATCACTAATTTCTTTACGAGTATTAGCATGCATTTGTAGTATACGTCCAATTCTTTCTTTAACATCTTTTGTAGAGTTAAGTACATAACTACCACTACTTAAATGTCCAGAATAAACTCTGAAGAAAGTTAAACGTCCAACAAATGGATCAGTCATAACTTTGAAAGCTAATGAACTAAATGGTTCATTATCATTAGGATGACGAACTTCTTCTTCACCTCTTAAATTATGACCCTTAATAGCCTCAGTATCAACTGGGCTTGGTAAATAATCAATAACAGCATCAAGTAAAGGTCTAATACCTTTGTTACCTAAGGCATCTCCACACATAACTGGAAAGAACTCTGCCTTTAAGCATCCCTTACGAATTGCTCTCTTAATCATATCTACAGGAATTTCTTCTCCTTCTAGATATTTTTCCATCATTTCATCATCAAATTCAGCAACTGCCTCTAATAATTCAGCATGTTTAGCAGCTACTATATCTTTGATATCACTAGGTATTTCTATTTCAGTAGTATTTTCTTCTTGAGTACCATCAAACTCATAAGCTTTTTGAGTAAGGATATCAACAACACCACGGAAATTATCCTCAGCTCCAATTGGCCATTCAATTGGACAAGCATTAACACCTAATCTGTTTTTAATACTTTGTAAACTGTATGCAAAATCTGCACCCATTTTACCCATTTTATTAGCAAAAATAATTCTTGGAACACTGAATTCATCAGCTTGACGCCATACAGTTTCCATTTGTGGTTCAACACCAGCTTGAGCATCAAGTAAAGCTACAGAACCATCTAAAACTCTTAAACTACGACTAACTTCAATAGTAAAATCTACGTGTCCTGGAGTATCGATTATATTACAACGATATCCATTCCAATAAGCAGTTGTAGCGGCAGAAGTAATAGTAATACCACGTTCTTTTTCTTGCTCCATCCAGTCCATTTGGCTTGCTCCATCATGAGTTTCACCAATTTTATGGATTTTACCAGCAAGATATAGAATACGTTCAGTAGTTGTAGTCTTACCAGCATCGATGTGAGCCATAATACCAAAATTTCTTGTCTTATCTAAAGACGTATCTCTTGCCATATTCTACCCTTTCCTACCATCTATAATGTGCGAAAGCCTTATTAGCTTCAGCCATTCTATGAGTATCTTCACGTTTTTTAACAGCTGCACCTGTACCATTAGATGCATCAATTATTTCATTAGCTAAATTATCAGCCATTCCTCTACCACCACGGTCACGAGAATATTTAGTTAACCATCTTAAAGCTAAAGCTTGGCTTCTAGCAGGTGTAACTTCTATAGGTACTTGATAGTTAGAACCACCAACACGACGACTCTTAACTTCAAGTTGTGGTTTGATATTTTCCATAGCAGCATTAAATACTTCTAGTGGATCTTTACCAGTCTTGTTCTTAATTTTGTCAAATGCTTCATAAACTATTGTTTGAGCTGTACCTTTTTTACCATCTAACATAATAGTATTAATTAGTTTAGCAACTACTTTTGACTTATATATTGGATCTGGTAAAATGTCTCTTTTAACTGCACGTCTCTTACGCATTTTAATTTCCTCCCTTCACTTACTTATTTTTACTTAGGTCTTTTAGCACCGTATTTACTACGACCTTGCTTACGATCTTTAACACCAGCAGTATCTAATGTACCACGAATAATATGATAACGTACACCGATTAAGTCCTTAACACGTCCACCACGAATTAAAACAACACTATGCTCTTGTAAGTTATGTCCAATACCAGGTATATAAGTATCTACTTCTTTACCGTTAGATAAACGAACACGAGCATACTTACGTAATGCTGAGTTTGGCTTTTTAGGTGTCTTAGTACCAACACGAGTACAAACTCCACGTTTTTGAGGAGAATTAACATCAGTTGCTTTATTTTGAATAGTATTAATTCCAACTCCAAGAACAGGTGCTTTACTCTTTCTTACCTTATCTTTACGATTTTTATGAACTAATTGGTTAATTGTAGGCATAAAATATATCTCCTTTCTTTACACATATCCAGGTGTATCATTTTACCCTTTAAATAAAACTTTGCACAAGCAAAGATATTTAACAGCAAGAATAATATAACACTATCCACAATTAAAGTCAACAAATATTTATAAAATATTTATATGTAAATAAGAAAAAAATATACATAAAAAAAATAGATAGAAAATGCCTATCTATTTTATAAAACTATTTATTATTACGTTTCTTTAACAACTTATTACCATAGTAATCAAGTAATGTTCCACCTATCGCAACACCAGCAAAAACTAATGAAAAATATAAAACAAATTCAGGTTCCCAAATAAGTTCAAATATAAACGACTTTGGCATATCCATTAAAAATATATAAGCAAATATATAAAATTCAATCATAACACAAAAAATCATAAATACATTAGTAATACATCTTTCACCTACAGTAATTTTTCTACTATAAAACTCCTCATCAAATACAGTCTTATCTATCTTAACAAATCTGTGCCATTTATAATCATCACTTAATCCAATAAAAGGTATAGAAATAAATGGAACAAAAGTTAAAGAAAATACTGTAAAATAACCAGTTTTAAACTTTTTACTATATAAATAATTAGCTTTCCAAGATAAAAGAATATAAAATATCAAGCTTGCTGTTTCTATAAAAGTACAAACTCCAACAAACTCTCTAGCCTTAGAAAAAATTAATGATAATACAAAAAACACTAAAAATGTAACTAAAAAAGAAACTGGAAAGATTTCCTTTTGCTTAGCTCTTTTAAAATAAATTGCTTCTGAATAAATAGGTATTAATCCTTTCCAACCATCCTCCCCAATTTTTTTAAAGAAATAATATTTTCCTAAAAAATAATACACTAAATACAAAAGAATAAAAATCCATACAACTATAGCTGACGGATTAAAACTAAATAAAAATCTTCCCACACTACCAACTCCTATACTACTATATCTACATTATAACTATAAACAAATATATTTACAAGAAAAAAAAACAGAACACATCACTGTGTTCTGTAAACTATTATTCCATAAATTGATCTTCTAGTTTTTCTAATGGTTCATCATCCATAAATTCTGTTTTTAATTCATAGTCAACATCACGATAATTCTTAGCTCCAGTACCTGCTGGAATTAATTTACCAATAATAACATTTTCTTTTAATCCAGATAACGGATCAACTTTTCCCTTAATAGCGGCATCTGTTAAAATTCTAGTTGTCTCTTGGAATGATGCAGCTGATAAGAATGAATCAGTCTCAAGCGCAGCCTTAGTAATACCAAGTAATAGTGGAACCCCACGTGCTGGTTTTTTACCTTTAATAACTGCATCTTTATTACCATCTGTAAATTCACGGAAGTTAACTAAACTACCTGGTAAGAATCTTGTATCACCAGATTCAACAATTCTAATCTTAGAAATCATACGTCTAGCAATAACTTCGATATGTTTATCTGAAATATCAACACCTTGAGAACGGTATGTATTTTGAACTTCTTTTAAGATATATTCTTGTGTTGTTAATGGATCTGTAACTGCAAGTAATTCTTTAGGGCTAATAGCACCTTCAGTAAGTCTATCTCCACAGTGTACCTCAGTTCCTTTATCAACACATAATTTAGCACCATAATTAGTTACATGTTCTTTTGTCTCTAATTTATTAGTAATACTAATCTTGTATTTACCATGGTCTTCTTTAATCTTAGAAACTGTACCATCAATCTCAGCAATAGTTGCTTTTCCTTTTGGATTACGAGCTTCAAATAACTCTTGTACACGAGGAAGACCTTGAGTGATATCTTCAACACCTGCAACACCACCAGTATGGAATGTACGCATTGTAAGCTGAGTACCAGGTTCACCAATTGATTGAGCAGCCATAACACCTACAGCTTCTCCTATTTCAACTAAGTTACCTGTTGCTAAGTTACGTCCATAACATTTTTGACATACACCATTTACTGTACCACAAGTTAAAATTGTACGAATTTCTACTTCTTTAACACCTGCAGCAATTACTTTATCAGCTAGGGACTCAGTAATCATTTGTAATTTATCAACAATAACTTCTTTAGTTTCAGGATTAATAATCTTCTTATTAGCAAATCTACCAATAATACGATCTCTTAAACTTTCAATAACTGAACCAGTCTTTTCGTTGATAAAGTCATGTACTACAACACCCTGGTCAGTACCACAATCTTCTTCACGAACGATCATATCTTGACTAACATCAACTAAACGACGAGTTAAGTATCCAGAGTCTGCAGTCTTTAAAGCTGTATCTGCTAAACCTTTACGAGTACCATGTGTAGATAAGAAGAATTCAGCAACAGATAATCCTTCAATGAAGTTTGAAAGAACTGGAATTTCTACTGAAGAACCATCTGGTTTTGCCATGATACCACGCATACCAGCAACTTGAGTAAAGTTAGAAATGTTACCACGAGCCTTAGAATGCATCATCATGAAGATTGGATTATCAACATCACTCTTAGCTATTTCTTCAAGTTCTGCTTGAACTTGATCCTTAGCAGCATTCCAAGTTTCAATTACTTTATTGTAACGTTCCTCTTCAGTAATTAAACCACGTTTATACTGTTTATTGATCTTATCAACTAATTTTTGACTTTCAGCAACAACTTCATTCTTATGCTTACTAGTAACAACATCAGCCATACTAACAGTAATACCTGCTAAAGTTGAATATTTGAAACCTAAGTCTTTTAAGTTATCAAGCATTGTAGAAGTCTCAGTAGTTTTATAACGTTTAAATACTTGAGCAATTATCTTTTCTAATGTACCCTTTGCAAAAGGCTTTACTAATGGCATTTCTTTAATAGCCTCAGGTATATTAGTACCCTTCTCTAAGAAATACTTATTAGGAGTAATATTAGAAATATTATCATCTGTTGGTTCATTTATAAAAGCAAATGAATCAGGTAAGATTTCATTAAATTTAATTTTACCAACAGTAGTAACTAAGTATTTACCTTTTTGACTCTCAGTAAATAATTTATATTTGAATGAATCAACTGGTACTGCAATTCTTGCATGTAAAGTTAATTCTCTACGTTCATAAGCCATTAAAGCTTCATTTGTATTCTTAAATACTCTTCCTTCTCCAACTTCTCCAGCCTTTTCCATAGTTATATAGTAGTTACCTAAAACCATGTCTTGTGATGGAGTAACGATTGGATCTCCTGATTTTGGATGAAGAATATTGTTAGAACCAAGCATTAATAATCTTGCTTCAGCTTGTGCTTCTTCTGATAATGGAACGTGTACAGCCATCTGGTCACCATCGAAGTCTGCATTGAATGCTGGACAAACCAATGGGTGTAGACGAATTGCCTTTCCACCAACTAAGATTGGTTCAAATGCTTGAATACCTAATCTATGTAATGTAGGAGCACGGTTAAGCATAACTGGATGCTCTTTAATTACTTCTTCAACAACATCCCAAACAACAGGATCTTGATTTTCAATTAATCTCTTAGCAGCTTTAATATTATGAGCGATATCTTTAGAAACTAAACCATGAATAACATGTGGTTTAAATAATTCCAAAGCCATTTCTTTAGGAATACCACATTGATACATTTTTAAACTTGGTCCAACAACGATAACTGAACGGCCAGAATAATCAACACGTTTTCCTAATAAGTTTTGACGGAAACGACCTTGTTTACCTTTTAACATACTAGATAATGATTTTAAAGGTCTATTCCCTGCTCCTGTTACACTTCTACCACGACGTCCATTATCAAATAATGAGTCAACAGCTTCTTGTAACATACGTTTTTCATTTTGAATAATGATAGTTGGAGCTCCTAAATCAATAAGTTTCTTTAAACGATTATTACGGTTAATAACACGACGATATAAATCATTCAAATCACTAGTAGCAAATCTACCACCATCAAGTTGAATCATTGGTCTTAATTCTGGTGGAATAACTGGAATACAATCCATAATCATCCATTCAGGTTTATTACCAGATGTATAGAAAGCATCTAAAACATCAAGTCTCTTAAGTAATCTAGTTCTCTTTTGACCTTGAGCAGTCTCAAGTTCTTTAGTAATTTCATCGATTTCTTTCTTTAAATCAACTTTCTTTAATAGTTCTTTAATAGCTTCTGCACCCATACCAACTCTAAAACCAGTACCATATTTTTCATAATAAGCACGATATTCTTTTTCAGATAAAGTTTGCTTATTTTCAAGTGGTGCATTACCTTTATCAATAACTACATAACTAACAAAGTATAATACTTCCTCCAAATCCCTTGGACTCATATCAAGTACAAGTCCCATACGAGAAGGAACACCCTTAAAGAACCAAATATGAGATACTGGAGTTGCTAACTCAATATGTCCCATACGTTCACGACGAACTTTAGAACGAGTAACTTCAACTCCACATCTATCACATACTATATTTTTATAACGAACTCTCTTATATTTACCACAAGCACATTCAAAGTCCTTAGTTGGTCCAAATATCTTTTCACAGAAAAGTCCATCTCTTTCAGGTCTAAGTGTACGATAATTGATAGTTTCAGGTTTTTTTACTTCTCCATAAGACCATTCACGAATTTTTTCAGGAGAAGCGATACCAATTTTTAATGCATCAAATTTATTTACCTCTATCATTAAAACTCAGCTCCTTCCTCAAAATCTTCATTCTCATCAAATTCATCACTCATAAAATCATCATAATTTTCACCAAAATCTGGTTCTTCATCCTCTTCATCTTCTTCGTCATCATCAGAATAATCATCTTCTAATGAATCGTCTGAAGAATCAGGCATTAAATCAGGAACTGGAGTAGATTCAAACTCTTCTATACTTGAGTTATTATCTTCTCTATCCTCAGCTTCTTCTATTTCTTTTAACTGTAATGTTTCACCATTATCATTAATTATAGAAATATCAAGTCCTAAAGCTTGGAACTCTTTCATTAATACTCTAAATGATTCTGGAACACCAGCTTGATTAATTTCTTGACCTTTAATAATTGATTCATAAACTTTAACACGTCCAATTACATCATCTGATTTAACTGTTAAAATTTCTTGTAATGTATGAGCAGCACCATATGCATATAATGCCCAAACTTCCATTTCACCAAATCTCTGTCCACCGAATTGAGCTTTACCACCAAGTGGTTGTTGTGTAACTAATGAGTAAGGTCCAGTAGAACGAGCATGTAATTTATCATCAACCATGTGATGTAATTTAATCATATACATTACACCAACAGCGATTCTATGATCAAATGGATCACCTGTACGACCATCATATAGAACAGTCTTACCATCTTCATCCATTCCTGCTTCCTTCATCATATCTTTAATATCACTAATATGAGCACCATCGAATACTGGAGTAGCAATATGTACACCAAGTTTTTTACAAGCCATACCCATATGGATTTCAAGAATCTGTCCAAAGTTCATACGAGAAGGAACACCTTGTGGATTTAACATAATATCAACTGGAGTACCATCTGGTAAATATGGCATATCTTCTTGTGGAAGAATAAGTGAAATAACACCCTTATTACCATGACGTCCAGACATCTTATCTCCAACTTGAATCTTACGTTTTTGAATTATATAAACACGAATTACTTTACTAACACCAGCAGGTAATTCATCATTATCTTTACGAGAATAAATCTTAATATCATGAACGATACCATCACCACCATGTGGAACACGTAATGATGTATCACGAACTTCACGAGTCTTCTCACCAAAGATTGCATGTAGTAATTTTTCCTCAGAAGTAAGTTCAGCCATACCCTTAGGAGTAACTTTACCAACTAAGATATCTCCTTCTCTAACTTCTGTACCAATAGTAATAATACCATTTTCATCCAAATTACGACGAGCCTCTTCAGAAACATTAGGAATATCTCTTGTAATTTCTTCGGGTCCTAATTTAGTTTCACGACATTGCATCTCATAATCTTCAAGATGTAATGAAGTAAATTTATCATCTTTAACCAAATTTTCATTTAAGATAACAGCATCCTCATAGTTATAACCATTAAATGTCATGAAAGCAACTGTCATATTCTTACCTAAAGCAAGTTCTCCCTTATCAGTAGAGTTACCATCAGCAAGAATAGTCTTATCAGCTTTAACAACATCACCAGGATGAACTATAGGTCTTTGATGTGAACAAATACTAGAGTTTGCTAATTCGAAGTTCTGTAATCTATAAGTTTCTTTTCCTTCTTTAGTCTTAACAACTACCTTCTTAGCATCTGCATATTCAACAATACCATCGTTTTTAGCAACAACTTCAACACCAGAATCCTTAGCAGCTATATATTCAACACCAGTTCCAACAAATGGAGCCTCAGTCTTAATTAATGGCATAGCCTGACGTTGCATGTTAGCACCCATTGAAGCACGAGTCGCATCATCATGCTCTAGGAATGGAATACAACTTGTTGTAACTGAAACAACTTGTTGTGGACTAACGTCAATATAATCAACTTGTTCAGGTTTTGCTAAAATATTTTCACCACGGAAACGAGCATTAACTTGTTCACTTATAATTTTATTGTTTTCATCAGTTTCAACTGTAGATTGTGAAATAATATAATCAAGTTCTTCATCTGCAGTTAAGTAATGTACATCATCAGTAATTTGACAATCTACTACTTTACGATATGGAGACATAACGAAACCATACTCATCAATCTTTGCATAACTAGCAAGTGAAGTAATAAGTCCAATGTTTGGTCCTTCAGGAGACTCAATTGGACAAATACGTCCATAGTGAGAACTATTAACGTCACGTACTTCAACACCAGCACGATCACGAGAAAGTCCACCAGGTCCTAATGCAGAAAGACGACGTTTATTAGTAAGTTCAGCAATAGGATTTGTTTGATCCATGAATTGTGATAATTGTGAACTACCAAAGAATTCTTTCATAGCAGCAGTAACTGGACGAATATTAATTAAAGTCTTAGGAGTAACTTCTTCCATTTCTTGAGTAGTCATTCTCTCACGAACAACTCTCTCCATTCTAGAAACACCAATTCTAAATTGATTTTGTAAAAGTTCTCCAACTTGACGAATACGTCTATTTCCTAAATGGTCAATTTCATCAAAGTTTCCTACCCCTTGTAATAAATTTAAGTAATAAGATACAGATGCATAAACATCAGAAATAGTTAAACGTTTAACTTCAATACTTTGATCATTTCCAATAACATCAAGTTTCTTTTTCTTATCATTAGGACTAAAGATCTTAACGATTTGTACTTTGTTATATTGGTCTAATTCTTCATTAACTTTAACTTCAGTTAAACCAAACCCATTAGCTAATGCCTCTTTTAAGATATCCATATTAGCCTTAGTTATTTGAGTTCCCTTCTCTAAAACAACTTCACCATTATTAGTAATATCTTCAGCAATAACTTGATTTAATAAACGATCTGCTACATTTAATTTACGATTAAATTTATAACGACCAACTTTTGCTAAATCATATCTAAATTCATCAAAGAATCTAGTAATGATTTGGTTCTTAGAAGAATCAAGTGTAACTGGTTCTCCTGGTCTTAATTTTTCATAAATTTCGATTAATGCTTCATCTGTATTCTTAGTAGAATCTTTAGCAATAGTATTCTTTAAATACTCATCTTCACCAAACATCTTAAAGATATCTTCATCAGTAGATAATCCAAATGCTCTAAGTAAAGTAGTTAAAGTTACTTTTCTAGTACGATCAATACGTACATATAATACATCTCTAGCATCAGTCTCAAACTCTAACCAAGTACCACGAGTTGGTATGATTTGAGAAGTAATTAATTCACGACCAGACTTATCAATCTCACGATTAAAGTATACACTTGGAGAACGAACTAATTGTGAAACGATAACACGTTCAGCACCATTAATTACAAATGTACCAGAATCTGTCATCATAGGCATATCACCCATGAAGATTTCTTGTTCTTTTACTTCACCTGTCTCACGGTTAAATAAACGAACTTCAACTCTTAATGGAGCAGCATAAGTACTCTCACGATCTTTACTTTCTTTAATTGAATATCTTGGTTCATCAAAATGATAATCTCCAAATTCAAGTGATAAAGTTCCAGAGAAATTCTCTACTGGAAATAGATCTTCAAATACTTCTTTTATTCCTGTATCAAGGAACCATTTGTATGATTTTTTTTGAATTTCCAACAAATCTTTTAATTCGTAGGTATTTCTAATTTTAGAGAAATTTCTTCTCTCACGGTAGTCACCTGATTTTACTATTTTATATGACACTCTTTTTCACCCCACACAATATTTTTTCTGATAGATTTTTGTTAATAAAACAAAGTCAGCAACCTATATTATCTACTTAAGATAATAACTTGTCAATTACAAACTACATTTAATTATAAAAAATCCTTTACTCTTTTCCAATATATCAACATTGTATATTTTCTTTAAGTCGATAATTAGCGATTTTGCGCCCTGCTCCTTACGAATAACTAAGAAGAGTTTTCCATCTTCTTCTAAGTGATTCTTTGCATTCATCACTATATCATAGACTATTTTTTTACCAGCCCTTATCGGAGGATTAGTAACTATAGTAGAGTACTTTGATTTAACATTTTCATAAACATTACTTTCAAAGACATCTACATTAGAAACGCCATTCTCCTTTGCGTTTCTAACAGCTAGATGCATAGCACGTAAGTTAACATCTACCATATCAACATGTGCTCCAGTAAGTTTACTTATAACAATACCAAAAACTCCATAACCGCAACCCATATCAAGAATTTTGCCTCCAACCTCTTCAAGCGGGATTGTCTCAAGAAGAAGTCTACTGCCAAAATCCAAACCGTCTTTTGAAAAAACACCATTATCAGTTAAAAATGTAAACTTGTGTCCTAGTACAAAACATTCAGTCTTTCGAACATTACTAGGTAATTTCTCGTTAGTAAAATATTGTCCCATTTTTAATCTCCTTAAAAAAAGAAAGAAGAAAACCATTATAAAAATATCAGTTTTCTTCCTTTCGAAACATATATTACAACAAAACAAAATATATGTCAAACATTTTTTTGTTTTTTTTACGAAATTTTACAAAAAAAGAGAAGTTAATTATTTAACTTCTACAGTAGCTCCAGCTTCTTCTAACTTAGCTTTAATTTCATCAGCTTCAGCTTTAGCAATGTTTTCTTTAACAACACCGTTTGAATCAACGATATCTTTAGACTCTTTTAATCCTAAACCAGTAATTTCTTTAACAACTTTAATAACTGCAACTTTAGCAGCACCAGCATCAGCTATTGAAACAGTAACTGTACTTGGTCCTTCATCAGCAGTAGCTCCAGCAGCTGGTGCAGCAACAGCAACAGCACTTGGATCTACACCAAATTCTTCTTTCATTGCATCTACTAATTCCTTAATTTCTAATAAATTCATTTCTTTTAAACTACTGATAAATTCGTCTCTTGTTAATTTAGCCATTTTCCTATTCCTCCTATAATTATATTTTAATTTTTAAATTAATCTTCTTTTTGTTGACTATATAAGTCTAAGCAGATTGATAAGTCTCTTGCGATACCCATCATACCACCAGCAAGCATAGTAAGTAGACCTTCTCTTGATGGTATAGTAGCATATTCTGCTAACTTAGCTTGATCAGCTTTCTCTCCATCTACAATCCCTACTTTTAAAACTAATGCTGGATGACTTTTAGCAAAATCAGATAAAATCTTAATTGGTGCTATTTGATCAGTACCAAATGCAAAAGCACTAGGTCCATTTAAAGAATCATTTAAGTCTATGCCTAATTCATTAAAAGCACGAGCCATTAAAGTATTCTTATAAACTTTGTAATCAGAATCAGATTCTCTTAATTTGATACGTAATTCTTTAGCTTCACTATCAGTCATACCACGATAATCGAATAAAACGATAGTAGTTGCACCTTGAACACGATCTTTAATCTCATCAATTACACCTTGTTTTTGCTTTAAGATTGCTTCACTTGCCATAAAACACCTCCTCATTATTTATGTAAGGATGCCATAAAAAAGTTTCTTAAACATAGACATCCAAGAAACTTTTCATACTAATTAAAGTCCTCGGTAGGATTTACATCAACACCTACTGTCTATGGCACCAACAAATTGTCTTTATTATAACTTATTAAATCCTATTTGTCAAAGTTATTTTCAACTTTAATTCCAGGACCCATTGTAGAAGCTACAGAAATGTTCTTAACATAATCACCTTTAACTGTTGCAGGTCTTAATTTAATTATGTGTGTAACAAATGCATCTAAGTTAGCAAGTAAATCTTCATCTGAGAAAGATACTTTACCAATAATACCATGAATATTACCATAACTATCAGTTCTATATTCAACACGTCCAGCTTTAACTTCTTCAACAGCTTTAGTAACGTCCATAGTAACTGTACCAGTCTTAGGGTTTGGCATTAAACCTTTAGGTCCTAAAACCTTACCTAATTTACCAAGTAATGGCATCATATCAGGTGTAGCAATCATAGTATCAAAATCAAACCAGTTTTCTTTTTCGATCTTTTCAAGCATATCTACATCACCAACATAGTCAGCTCCTGCTTCTCTTGCTTGATTAGCCTTATCACCTTTAGCAATTACTAATACTTTCTTAGTCTTACCAGTTCCTTTAGGAAGTACGATTGCACCTCTTAATTGTTGATCTGCTTTTTTAGTATCAAGATTTAATCTCATAGCAACTTCAACAGATCCATCAAATGAACTAGTAGATGTTTCTTTAACTAACTTAATAGCTTCTTCTTTAGTGTATACTTTATTCTTTTCTATTTTTGAAAGAGCTTCAGTATATTTCTTACTTCTTCTTTTCATTTTCTTTCCTCCTTATGTGGTAAAAGCGGATTTATTTATTATCTAATTCCTTCCACATAGGTTAAACCTATATGATTAATTACTAGAATTACTCTTGACCTTCAATAGCAATTCCCATGTTTTTAGCTGTACCAGCTACAATCTTCATAGCTTCTTCAACTGAATATGCATTTAAGTCTGGTAACTTAATTTCTGCTATTTCTCTTAATTGAGCTTCAGTAATAGTACCAACAACTTCTTTTGAAGCCTTAACAGCTCCCTTATTAACCTTTGCATATTTCTTTAATAAGAAACTAGCTGGTGGAGTTTTAATTACAAAATCAAAACTTCTATCATCATAAACAGAAATTTCTACTGGTAAAATGTCACCCATTTTTTCTCTTGTAGCGTCATTATACTTAGTACAAAAATCTTGAAGATTGATTCCTGCTGGACCTAAAACAGTTCCTACTGGTGGAGCTGGTGTAGCTTTTCCTGCTGGAATTTGTAATTTTATTTTTCTTATTGCTTCCTTTGCCACGAAAAACACCTCCTATAAATTTTTAGTTTTCGCGAGTGGTCCAAATAGCTTGATTCCCGCTTAATAAATGCAAACCATGCTTCCCACTAAATCTATATTAAATTAAATATAGCCCCTAAATAATAACACAAAGTCTTATATATTTCAAGCACTTTATGCTTTTTCTATTTGACCTAACTCAACTTCAACAGAAGTTTCTTGTCCAAACAAATCAACAAGTAACATAACTTTTTGAGTTTGAAGGTCAACCGAATCAACTTTACCAAACATACCATTGAAAGGTCCAGCTATAATCTTAACCTTAGTACCTTCAGTAAGTTCTTTATCAACATCAAGTCTACTAATACCCATATTACCTAATATTTTATCAACTTCATAAGGTTGTAATGGTGTAGGTTTAGCACCTTTACCAGATGATCCAATGAAACCAGTAACACCAGGAGTATTACGTACAACATACCAAGCTTCATCTGTCATAACCATTTCAACTAATATATAACCAGGAAACATCTTCTTAACTTTTTCCTTAGTTACACCATCTTTAACTTCTACAACTTTCTCTTCTGGAATTACAACTCTAAAAATATAATCTTGCATATCCATAGATTCAGCACGCATCTCAAGTTTTTCTTTTACTTTATTCTCATGACCAGAATAAGTATTAACTACATACCATTGTTTATCCATAATTACCTCCTACTTTACTAATGATTGAATTAGAGCAAAAATAACTTCAATTAAATAAAAGAACAACGAACAAAAAACAATAAATACAATAGTTGCAATAGAATATTTAACCATTTCTTTTTTACTTGGCCAGTGAACTCTAGAAGTTTCACTCTTAACACCATGACAAAATATTCTAAATCTTACCCAAAGACTTTGTTTCTTCTTAGAATCTTTCTTATTTGTAGATTTAACTTCTTTTTTATTCTTTTTTTCAACTGCATTATTCTTAATAGACTTATCTTTTTCTTTTACAGCCATATCTATCATTCTCCTTAGATAATTTTTTCAAAATAAAAACACTTCCGAGTGCTCACCATTAAAATAGCACAAACACCTAGAAATGTCAAACAAAATCACGAAAAACTCATAATTAACATAAATAATAAACCTAAAACAGCAATAATGAATGGTATTGCAACCAAACTAATATAAGCAGAATTATTAATACCATTTAAATCTCTATATATTGAATCATTAATTTTCTTATTAGTAGTATCATTACCAACCAAACTATGTCCATTTGATTTAACTAAAGAAACTCCCTTACCAGCTCCACCTACTTCATTTAACTCAGCTTCAAATCCTTCTAAGTCTCTCTTACTCTTTTCAGCAACATAATCACTAAAATAAACAGCAGCTCGTCTTTCAACAACACCTTTATAGTAAGGAATGTCTCCCTCAGGCAAAAACATTTCAAAACGTTCAAAATTCTCTTTCAAAAAAGATGGATTCAAATTATTTAAACAATTCGCATAAATTCCAATTTGAAGTAAAGCTGAACGACCTATATCATCTCTAACATATTCTTTATTAACAACAGCACTTCCAACAGGAATATGTCCCAAATCCATAAATCTAATTTGATTAAGTGAACCATTTAAAATCTCAATATTGTTAGGATTAAAAGAATCAATACAAAATCCCTTTTCATGTAAATATTTCATAGCCTTATCCATATTGACAAAAAGAGTATGAATCTCCTCTGAACTATATCCACTAGAAAGCCATTCAGCAAGAGTAATATTATTATCAGAAAATGAATTAAACTTATTTTCAATCATCATACTCACCCTACTATAATTGTAAAACAAAAGAATAGAAAACACAAATACTAAAAAGCATTTTTTATTTTATTCTGTAAAGTTTTTCTAATTTTATATAATCTTCCATCAATAATAGTAATAGGAATATCTAAAAGACTACTAATCTCTTTATAACTAAAACCATTATACCTAAGTTCAAAAATACAACTTTCATTAAGTTTAAATAAGTTTTTAAAATAAATGAATTCATCCTCTAAACATCTCTCATCAAAGTAAAACTCTGGCGTCTTCTCATCACAAACACCATACAAAGAATCATCTAACAAGGCACTATTTAAAACATAATGTTTAGAAGAATTCATCAGTCTACAATAAGATACTATTCTTCTCTCTACACAAACACTTGCAAAAGTATAAAATAATGGTCCATTTTTTTCATTATACCTATTAATCGCCACGTTCAAAGCAATTAATCCCTCTTGTACCAAATCATCATATTCAATTCTAGCAAGCTTAGCATACGCTAAATAATTAGAAGCTATCTTTTTAACTATTGGAATATATTTATTAAATATAATCTCCCTAGCATCATCATCATTTTCCTTAACCATATAAACAACTTCATAATCATTTAAATCTTTATAATCCATAAATACCTACTTTCTATTACGGATTACCTCATATATCATAATTCCAGCTGCTACAGATGCATTTAAACTATTAGTAGTACCATACATTGGTATTTTAGCAATAAAATCACATGATTTTTTTACCAAATTAGACATCCCAAAATTTTCATTACCTATGACTAATGCAATCTTAGAAGAATAATCAATACTCCTATAGTCAACACTATCCTCAAGTGCCGTTCCAACTACCCAAAAACCATTCTTCTTTAATTCAGAAATAGTATTGTTCAAATTAGAAACAGTAACAATATTAACATTTTCTAAAGTACCAACACTAGTCTTCATAACAGTAGCGTTAACTTGTACTTGTCTATCTCTAGGCATAATAATTGCATCTACTCCAGCAGCTTCACAAGTCCTAACAATAGCTCCCAAATTATGTGGATCCTCAATATGATCTAATAATACAAAAAATGAAGCATATTCTGTTAAAACATCATCTAAATCTTTATACTTGTAATCCGGAATAAATAAGATTATACCTTGATGTACACCATTAGCCAAATCATCAATTTCTCTTTTTGACTTATATTGAACCGGTATTTTCTTTAAATCAATAAGAGCTTTTATCTCTTTATCACTAAAACCATCTTGTAAAATAATTTTTTGAACTTTTTTATTATTTTCTAATAATTCCTTCGCAACATTTCTACCATATACTAACATCTCTTAATCACCCAATATAAACTTCATAATCTCGTCTATTCTTTCCTTCTTATTTTCTAACTCTAAATACCCAATAACAGCTTCCAATCCAGTAGCAAATTTATATGTAATAATATCACAACTCTTAGGATGAGAAGTAGTTTTATAATTTCTGGCTCTCTTAAAAACATCAATCTCTTCATCAGTTAAAAAGTCATTATCAATCATCCTAGTCACAAGCTTAGCCTGACTACTAGCACTAACAAAAGAAACAGCTTCTTTCTGTAAATCATTAACATTACCAATTCCAGACTTTATTAAATATTTTCTTACATAATTCTCATAAATTGTATCCCCTAAATAAGCAAGTACCAATACATTAATCTCTTTAGTAGACATAAAATCACTTCCTACAACAATTATAAAATAAATATCTACACAAAACAATGTGTAGATATAAATAACTAAATATAATTAAATTACTTCGTAAGTTGTTCCCTCTCTAGTATCAATTAAACGAATACCCTTCTCTAACAACTCATCTCTAATCTTATCAGCTGCAGCAAAATCTTTATTTTTCTTAGCTTCATTACGCAACTTAATCTGTTCATTAATCATTTCTTCATCCTGACTAATTTCTTTTTTTTCTTCTTTAAATAAGTCAAGTGATAATACTTCATCAAACTTAGAAATAATCTCTCTCTTAGTACCATCATTTAATGACTCATCTTTTAAAACATCATAAACTAAAGTAACCATATTAGAAGTATTTAAATCATTCTCAATACAACTCCCAAACTTCTTAACATACATATCGTATTTTTCACTATTTACTTCTCCAGTACCTAACTTAGATACACGACTCTTTAGTTTTAAATAAGCATTCTCCGCACCATCTAATATATCATAACTAAATACTAATTGATTATGATAATAAGAGTTTAAGCATAAATAACGGTAACTCAAAGGATTATAGCCTTTACTTTCTAGTAGAGAAACAGTTAAGAATTCTCCTTTAGATTTACTCATTTTACCACTTTTATCATTTAAAAATCCCATATGAACCCAATAATTACACCACTTATGTCCTAAATAAGCTTCACTTTGAGCAATCTCATTAGTATGATGTGGGAATATCGCATCTTCTGCTCCACAGTGAATATCTAGTCTTTCTCCTAAATTACGAATTGAAATACCAGAACATTCAATATGCCAACCAGGATATCCTCTACCCCATGGTGAATCCCATTGTAATTCTTGATTATCAAACTTAGAATTGGTAAACCACAATCCAAAATCAAACGGATTCTTTTTAGCATCATCTACTTCTATATCATTTCTAACTGCAACCATTAAATCTTCGCTATTGCGACCAGATAGTTCATAATAATTAGGAAATTTAGAAGTATCATAATATACATTACCATCAGAAATATAAGCATATCCATCTTCTAATAGTTTTGTAATCATTTTAATATACATATCAATATTATCAGTAGCATTAGATACTACATCAGGCTTTCTAATATTTAATTTACAACAATCATCAAAAAAGCAATCAGTATAAAATTTAGCTATTTCCAAAGAAGACTTATGTTCTCTTTTAGCAGCAACCATCATCTTATCTTCCCCATCATCACCATCACCAACTAAATGACCAACATCAGTAATGTTCATTACTCTCTCTACTTTATAGCCAATAAATTTTAAACCTTTCTCTAAAATATCCTCAGAAATATAAGTACGTAAATTACCTATATGTGCATAATTGTACACTGTAGGACCACAAGTATACATCTTAACCTTACCCTCTTCATTAGGAATAAATTTCTGAACTTTTTTTGACAATGTGTTATATAATTTCATTTTTTCACCTCGTGACGTAAGTATATCATAATAATTATAAAAAATAAACTAACGATTATTTATTTTATTACCCAACTCTTCTCTTAAAACTTTTGAAACATGTCTTGCTCCAAATTCTTTATAATTACTCCTTTCTTTAATTCTATTCAAAAATTCCAAACTAAGTTCACTTTTTAGAAAACCAACACCAAGAGCCTGCTCTTTTATTATTTTATTAATAGTTTTATCATCTATCTCTTCAAAATATATAAATTTATCCACTCTATTAACAAATTCTACTCCTAAAAAATCCTTAAATTTATCTACTATAACATCATTAGTATTAGAAAAACCAATACTATTAATATCTGTACCTAGATTAGATGTCATAAAAATAACAGTATTACTAAAGTCAATAACTTCTCCTAAAGAATCAGTCATAAAACCATCATCAAATACTTGTAAAAATAATTTCAAAACATCAGGATGAGCTTTTTCTATCTCATCAATTAAAATCACTGAGTATGGATTATTCTTTATTTTATTCAAAAGATAATTATTTTCACTATATCCAACATAACCTGGAGGAGAACCAATTATTTTACTAATTGTATGTCTTTCTCTATATTCACTCATATCTATTCTAATAAATGCTTCCCTACTATAGAGCATCTTAGCATACTCTTTTACTAAAAATGTTTTTCCTACTCCAGTTTTACCAACCAAAAGTAGTGAATATGGCACTTTTTTAGGAACTTTAGACATAATTGTTAAATCTACAATTTCTTTAATTGCCTTATCTTGTCCAATAACCTTCTTTCGTAAACTATTATAAATTGCTTCTCCATCTAGCTTTAATATCTTCTTAACTGGAATCTTCGTCTTAGCAAAAATAACATCATAAACAGTATCCTCACTAATACTCTTAACTAGATTATCACAACTACATTTCAAAAACTTCTTATTAAAAGTACTCTCTAACTCTAATTGCCTATTTTTTAGTTCTGTTGCTAACTTATAATCATGATCAATAATAGCTTTATTTTTATTAGTTTTAACATCATTAATTTCCATTAATAAATGTTTACTCTTCTTTTCTAAATTACTATCAATAATAGACGTCTTACAACAAGCCTCATCCAAAACATCAATAGCTTTATCTGGAAACTTACCAATACTAACATACCTCTCAGTCAAATTAACTATAAGTTTAATTATCTCATCACTAATCTTAACTCCATGATAATTCTCATACAATTCTCTAAGTCCAAATAAAATATTTTCTGTTTCACTAGCACTAGCTTCTTCAATATATATCTTTTGAAATCTTCTATCTAATGCCTTATCCTTCTCTAAATACTTTTTATACTCATCACTAGTAGTTGCTCCAATAACCCTAATTTTACCTCTAGCCAAATAAGGTTTTAGTATATTAGAAGCATCAATTGCTCCTTCTGCTCCACCAGCACCAACTAAAGTATGTATTTCATCTATAAATAGTATTACATTAGGTTCTCTTTCTACTTCACTAATAATCTTGTTAATTCTCTCTTCAAATTCCCCTCTATACTTAGTACCAGATATTAAACAAGACATAGATATACTAAAAACTCTATTATTTTCAAGTTTCTTTGGTACTCTACCATTAACTATTCTACGCACTAATTCTTCTACTATTGCTGTTTTTCCTACTCCAGCTTCTCCTATAAGTAATGGATTATTCTTAGTTCTTCTTAATAAAACTTCTATCAATCTATCAACTTTATCATCTCTACCAACTACTGGATCAAAACCATCTTCTATATATTTCTTATTCAAGTCAACAGCAAACTCTTCTATATATAAATTCTTACTTCTCTTACTAGAATGAACAATTATTTTATCTGAAAACTTCTCATACAATACATCTACATCTATATTCATACCCATCAATATTCTATTCGCAACTCCATCACCCTCTTCTAAAAGAGAAATAAATAATCTTTCCACAGTAACTGTGGATTCTTCGTCTCTACACTCCAATATCGCATTTTCGATTATTCTTTTTAAAAGAGGTGTATATAAAAACCAATTATTAGAAGTTTTACCTATCCCAATAACCTTAATTATTTCATCCTTATACTTTTTATATGTTATTCCATACTCTTCCAATAACTGCGTAATAACTAAATCTTTATTATGTAAAATAGCAAGAAGTAAATGTTCACTTCCAACATATGGATGTTTTAACTCCAACATCTCTTTTTTTGCCATTAATAATATTTTTTGTGCATCTTCTGAAAATTTAGAAAACAACTCTTATCATCTCCTTACCCTAATTTTATTTCTAGTATGAGTTTAAAATCAATAAATTACGTCCACAAAAAATAGACAAAAAAAGCAAAAAAAAGAGGCCTAAGCCTCCATCAAAATTCTAAAGTACAACTAATAAAATAAATACTATTAATAATACTGCTAAAATTTCTAATAATAATTTCCAAATAGTTTTAATCCACTTAGTATATGGAATATCTAAGTATGATAATACAACCATTAAGATTACACTAGTTGGTGCAAATAACATTGTAAATCCATACATAGCTTGGAAAATAACTCCAATTACTGGATAAACTGTATTATCAGTAACAACACTTGCTAAATATAGAAGTACACTTTGGAAAGTATAACTTGGATCAACATTAAATATACTTGCTAACATAGCACATAATGAAGACATTAATGCTCCAACAAATCCAAACTTATCAATTACACCTAGTAATGTTTTATAAATAACTAATTGGAATGGATGATATGTAACAATTACTAAGCAAGCATATAGTAAAACTACTATTAAACCTAAAGGTAAAGCTTTCTTAATACCAGCTAATGCACCATCTAATACATCTTGAACTTTAACTTTATAAACTAAAGCTAAGAATAAAATAATGATAGCCATTGGTAATAACATATCTACAACAGTCCAATTACCAAATGAATTTATTGTACCTAATAACTTACCAAAGATTGGGAATCCAAATAATTCAAATTCAGAAACAGCATTAGTAGCATCAGTAAATGCATTAACACCAAAGCCATTAACCCAAGGTAAATAAGCTAAAACTAATAATACAAAGAATAATATAAACATTAAAGTAAATGGCCAAATATTATGTTGAGTAGAAACTTCACTAGGTACTAACTTAGTTAATGCATCTCCTCCATTAACAGCCTCTTTAACTACTATAACTTCTTCATCCTTTACAGCTGCTTTAATATTTTTTCTAGATGAAGACTTAGTATTCTTCTTTGTTCCATTTTTAGAGTTACTCTTAGAACCCTTATTTGATTTAGAAGTAGCTTTAGTTGTCTTTGTAGACTTAGTAGTCTTCTCTTCTTTAACAACCTTAGTCTCCTTTACTTCTAATTTCTTATCTTCTTTTTCCATATTCTTCTTTGAATCCTTAGTAATAACTTTAGTAACTGAATCAGTCTTCTTAATATATAACAATATATTAGCAATTAATAAAACTAATCCTAAAACTAAAATAACAACTTTAGTAATCATTTCAGAAGTAAGATCAATAGATAAAATAGTTAAAATTATATTAGTATTACCATAAGCATAAGTAGAACCAGCCATACCAATCATAACTGAACCAACTAATGACATAGCAGCAACCATCTTATCAAATCCCATTAATAAGATTATTGATACTAACATTGGAAATAATACAAGTAATGGTAATTGCATACCTCCAATTGAAGTTAGAACAGCAAGTAGTAATATAATAATTACTAATACAAATTTTTCTGTTCCACGTACCTTTGAAACAAATTTATCTAAGAAAGTACGATAAGCAGGAATCTTATTTAGTATGCCATAGAAAGCACCAATAGCTAACACAAAGAAAGCTATATAACCAAAATAAGAAAGTGCAGTCACTGGATAATTGAATAAATCAAATAATCCCATTTGTTGGTGACCTTGATCAATATATTGACCACTTGAATAAGAAGCAGCTGGCAATATCCAAGTAAGTAACATAAGTGCCAAAGTAGAAATTAGCACAACCTTAAGGCTTGTACTCTTATCACGTATAGCAATTAATACTAATACAAATTCTGCTACCCAAAGAACTAGTTTTACTATGTAAGCCCAGTCAGCATCAGGTAAAAACCAAGAAACAAGCATCAATAATGTTACAATCAATAAAACGATCGTTGAAATATTGTGTTTTTTCATAATTAACCTCCCACTATAATTATACTACATACAACCCATTTTACAAGCATTTACAACGTTTTTAGCACAAAAAAGCGACTTTTTTAGCCGCATTTTTAAATTTATATTTAATTTTATCTTTGTTTCATAGTTGGGAATAGTAATACATCTCTAATAGAATCTTGTTCTAAGAATAACATACATAATCTATCTATTCCATAACCAATTCCACCAGCAGGAGGCATACCATATTCTAATGCTTCTACAAAGTCCATATCAATATCATTAGCTTCTTCATTACCTAAATCTTTTTCTTTTATTTGAGCTTCAAATCTTTCTAATTGATCAATAGGATCATTTAACTCAGTATATGCATTAGCAAATTCTTTACCAGCAATAAATAATTCAAATCTATCAACAAATCTTGGATCTTCAGGATTCTTCTTTGTCAATGGACTAATTTCAATTGGATGACCATATAAGAATGTTGGTTGAATTAAAGTTTCCTCAACATACTTTTCAAAGAATAAGTTAACAATATGTCCAAAACTCTTTTCATGTTCTTCAACTGGAATATGATGCTCTTCAGCTAATTTTAAAGCCTCTTCTAAACTCATATCCTTCTTAAAGTCAATACCAGTCTTTTCTTTAATAGCTTCAACCATACTAACTCTCTTCCAAGGACCTTCTAAGTTAATTTCATGTCCTAACCAGTTAAATTTCAAACGACCAAATACTTCCCTACCAATAGTTTGGAACATCTCTTCAGTCATATCCATCATACCATCAAGATTACTATAAGCTAAATATGCTTCTAGTTCTGTAAATTCTGGATTATGTCTAGTATCCATACCTTCATTTCTAAATACACGACCAATCTCATAAACAGCTTCCATACCACCAACTAATAATCTTTTTAATGGTAACTCTAAAGCAATACGTAAATACATATCCAAGTCTTGTGCATTATGATGTGTAACAAATGGTCTAGCACTAGCACCAGTAAGTAATGTAGTTAATACTGGAGTTTCTACCTCAACAAATCCTAAACCATCCATATAATTTTGAATACATCTAATAATTCTTGGTCTAGTAAACGCAACACGTCTAGATTCTTCATTCATTATTAAATCAACATAACGTCTTCTATATCTTTCCTCAACATCAGTTAAACCATGGAACTTTTCTGGTAAAGGTCTTAATGCTTTAACTAAATGTACATACTTATTAGCTCTAATACTAAGTTCTCCAGTATCTGTTCTAAATACAGTACCTTCAATACCAACTATATCTCCAATATCAGACTTTTTAAATAAGTCATAATTTTCTTCTCCAACAGCATCTTCACGAATATAAATTTGTAATTGACCATATCTATCTTGAATATGGAAGAATCCTGCTTTACCCTTACGACGTTTAGTCATAATTCTACCAGCAACAACAAACTTCTCTTCGTTACCCTCTAAATCCTCTTTAGTCTTATCACTATACATCTCATTAAGTTTTTTTGAATTAGTATTAGTATCAAATCTATGTCCAAATGGATCCATACCTAATGATCTGATTTCCTCTGCTTTTGCTCTTCTTACTAATTCTTGTTCTGTAAATTCTCTCATTATATCTCTCCTCTTCTAAGCTTTAACAACCATAGTATGTGCAAGTCTATCATGCAATCCCATACCTGACTTACTCCACATAACCATAAATGCACAAGTTAATAATATACCATACTTAATAAAACCACAAATTGCAGTACTATAAAAATAAGCATTTATATCTCCAAATATTACAAAAGTTAAACTAATTAAATCAACTAAAACTGAATTGATAATTAAGGCTCTAATAACATAATTATTAGTAGTTAACTTCTCATCATCAGAACTAACAACTTTAATTTTTAAAAGCTGTTTTCCAATAGTTTGACCCTGTCTTTTACATTGATAAACAACAAAGTATAAAATAGTCAATGTAATAGTAATTAAAGAACTAGCTCCTTGTTTTTTAGCAAGTTCATAAGTAACACTCTTTACCTCATCAGTATAAGTTTCAATATCTATTTCATCATTAGTATATTTCTCAATCAACTCAGTAGCACTATCATTAAGTTTATTAATTGATTTACTATCTAAAAATGGATAAGAAATTAAAGATGCTATACATGAAACTAAAAATACATCAATAATAAATGCTCCTAGTCTATGTATAAATAAGGCTTTTTCATTCTTTTTCTTCATATTTTGAAGACAACTCCTCCCTAAATTCATTTAATATATTGATTATATCACAAACTTTAGTAGTTTTATATATTTTATTTTTTACATCATTTGCTCCATCTATTCCTTTTAAGTACCAAGCAATATGATTTCTAATCTCTAAACATGCTAACTTCTCACTTTTTAATTCACTTAAATACTCTAAATGTTTAAGTGCCATATCTATTTTATCTATATCACTGACTAAAACTATGTCCCTACCTTCCAAATAATTAACTGAATTTTCTATTAACCAAGGATTACCTAAAACACCCCTGCCTATCATAACAGCATCACATAAAGTATCATCAAGCATTCGCTTCGCATCAAGATAAGTCTTAATATCACCATTACCAATAACAGGTATTAAAACACTATCTTTAACAGCCTTTATAACACTCCAGTCTGCCTTTCCAGAGTATCCTTGACTTCTTGTCCTAGGATGAACACAAATAGCGCTAGCACCAGCCTTTTCTATTGTCTTAGCAATCTCAACAGCATTAATACTATTACTATCCCAACCAGATCTAATCTTAACCGTAACAGGAACATCTACTGCGCTAACTACAGCACTAACAATAGAATATACAAGGTCTGGATTTTTTAACAGATAAGAACCTGCTTGAGCTCTAACCGCGACTTTAGGTACAGGACACCCCATATTAATATCAATAAAGACATTTTTATATAAGTCCGTAACTATCTTAGCGGCACGAGCCATAACTGAAGGATCTCCTCCAAATAACTGAACACCTACTGGAAAAGATAAAGTATCAATACCATTCAACATCTCAAAAGTCTTCTTATTGCCCCTAACAATTGCCTCAGAACTAATAAGCTCCGTAACTGCAAACCCACATCCAAGCTCTGAAACAATCCTCATAAAAGCCGGATTAGAAATACCAGCCATAGGTGCTAATCCTACTTGATTTTTAATCTCGATGGTTCCTATCTTCCATTTCACTACTATCACATCCCAAAATAAGCCTATTTTCTCTTCTTTAATAAATCTCTAATCTCTTCTAATAATAAAGTGTTTTCATCCTTCTTAGGAGCTTCTTCCTTCTTAACTTCCTTCTTCTTAAATTTATCAAGTACTTTAATCATCATAAAAATACAAAATGCTACTATTAAAAAGTCAACTATACTTTGAATAAAAGATCCATACATAACAGTAGCATCTCCTACTTTAATACTTAAATTAGAAAAATCAAGTCCTCCTAAAATAACTCCAATCAAAGGCATTAACACATCATTAACTAAACTAGTAACTATCTTTCCAAATGCAGAACCAATAATTACACCAACAGCCATATCAACAACATTTCCCTTAGATATAAATGTCTTGAATTCTGATGCACCATTTTCTAATTTCTTAATACTTTCTTCACTCTTCTTAATAACTTCTTTCTTCATAAAAACTCCTCTCTAAAAAATATCTGATGTTGTTATTATAATATGAAATGAATAATTTTCAAGAAAAAAAGAACTAAATTATGAATCTAGTTCTTTTAATAATTCTGCTTTAGTTAATTTAGAATAGTTTTTAATACCCTTCTCTTTAGCAATTTCTCTTAACTTAGTAATAGACATTGCTTCATAACTAGTCTCTTCATCTTCTTCAGGCATCTTTCCATTAGCAACTAAGTAATCAATTTGTTCTTTAGTTAATGTTTCATATTCCAATAATGCTTCAGCAATTAGTTTTAATAAATCTTTATTTTGTTTAATTATCTCAGTAGCCTTCTTATGACAATTATCAATGATTTTTCTCATTTCCATATCTATTTCATTAGCAACTTCGTTAGAGAAATGTTGCATCTTATTGTAATCTCTTCCTAAGAAAACACTACCTTCTTGTTGCTCAAATTGTAAAGGTCCTAAATCACTCATACCATACTCAGTAACCATAGCACGAGCAATCTTAGTTGCTTTTTCAAAGTCATTATGAGCACCTGTTGTAATTTCTCCAAATACAACTTCTTCAGCTGTACGTCCACCAAGTAGTCCAGTAATTTCTTCTAACAAGTCAGTCTTAGTAGAACATAACTTCTCAACTGATGGAACCATCATATTATATCCACCAGCAGATCCTCTTGGTATAATTGTAACTTTTTGTACATCGTTAGCATTAGCAAGTTTTAAGCCAACAACGGCATGTCCTGCTTCATGATATGCAACAAGTTTTCTATCACTTTCACTATATTTATGAGATGTCTTAGCTGGTCCCATAAGTACTCTATCAGTAGCCTCATCTATCTCACTCATAGTGATTTTAGTTTTATTTCTTCTAACTGCAAGTAAAGCAGCTTCATTTAATAAGTTTTCAAGATCAGCTCCAGAAAAACCAGGAGTTCTCTTTGCTAAGTTCTCTAATGTAACACCTTCTGCTAAAGTCTTATTCTTAGCATGTACTGCTAAAATCTCTTCTCTTTCTCTAACATCAGGTAAATTTACTGTAACTTGTCTATCAAATCTACCAGGTCTTAATAATGCAGGATCTAATACATCAGGTCTATTTGTAGCAGCCATGATAATTATACCTTCATTAGCACCAAATCCATCCATCTCTGTAAGTAATTGGTTTAATGTTTGTTCTCTCTCATCATGTCCACCACCAAGTCCAGTACCTCTTTGACGTCCTACAGCATCAATTTCATCTATAAAGATTAAACATGGAGCATTACGTTTTGCTTGTTGGAACATATCACGAACACGACTGGCACCAACGCCAACAAATAACTCAACAAAGTCTGATCCAGAAATGAAATAAAAAGGAACATTAGCCTCTCCTGCAACCGCTTTAGCAAGTAAAGTTTTACCAGTTCCTGGAGGACCAAATAATAAGATACCCTTTGGAATTCTAGCTCCTAAACTTTGGAACTTCTTAGGATTCTTTAAGAAATCAATAATTTCTTTAACTTCTTCTTTCTCTTCTTTTAAACCAGCAACATCTTTAAATGTAACTTTATTATTATCACTACTTAAACGTGCCTTACTCTTACCAAAATCTAATGAACTCTTATTACCAGCAAGTTGTCTATTTAAAAACCAAAAAGCAACTCCTACTAATAAAACTAATGGTAATACATTAACAACAACAAGTAATAATGTAGATGAATCAGGATCAGGTTCAACTTCTAATTTAAACTCTTGATTATCACTAGCAGCAACAATCTTTTTCATTACTTCATCACTTAAAGGTAATCTAGCAAAGAATGTTTCATTTTCTTTATAACCATCTAATTTACCTCTAGCCTCATAAGTATATCCACTTGCTCTAGCAACCAAATTCAACTCTTCAATTTCTCCAGAATCTAGTTTTTCAACAAATTCGTTATATGAAATAACATTAACTTTCTTATTAGCTATATTAAAGAAATAAAATATTCCTAACATCGCTATAAATAAGAATAAATAAGGTAATAAACCTCTTTTAACAGTCTTCTTATCAATATTCACTTTTTTTCCTCCTTAACTATATCTTAGTATTATATCATAAGACTCTGACTTTTTCTTATCAAATTTCGACTTTTTAACACCAGGAATCCAAACTATTCTATTTTTAGAATCCAAAACTATTGGCCAAGAATCTCTATCATTTAATTTAATTTTACTATTGATAAATATATCTTTTACTTTCTTAGATCCATCCATACCCTTAATATACATCTTATCTCCAATTTTTCTAGTTCTAACAATTAAAGGTAAACTAATATCACTACTATTTAGCCTACATATATTATTACTATTATCAGAAGTATCTAATACTCTTTCAATAACATGTCCATTAGGTAAAGTAGCATATTCATCAAATTCAATCTCATAGCTTGTAATCTCACTAATGTCACGTTTTAATTCTAACATATTATAGTACTTATTCGCAATAACATCATTAGGTAAATTAATAGAACTATTAGCCTTCTTACTACAAATTAAATCCATAAGTAAAGCAATATGTTTATCATTAAGTAATATCAAATCATCTTGATAAAACTCACTAAGTAAATAATAAAGTATTTCTCTTTGAATATATTCATCTTCAGCCAAGAATTTATCAATAACTAACGAATCTTCTAACAAAACCCTCTTCAAAGCCTTATCTCTTTCTTTATTTATAAAGGTACACGCAGAATTCAAATTCTCACTAAATTTTAAGAATTTATGATGTACATTTATATCTTCACTCTTCAAAAAAGGTAACAAATACTTTCTATATCTATTCCTAGTATATTTATCACTACTATTAGTAGCATCAATAAAGTATTTAACACCATTTAAGTCATTATATTCTTCTAATTCTTTCTTTGTATAAGATATCAATGGTCTAACTATTTTATAATTATCCATATCTACTATCTTTTTAAAGCCAGAATATCCTCTTAAATTAGATCCCCTAACCATTCTCATCATAATAGTCTCAATCAAGTCATCTCCATGATGCGCTGTCATTAAATAATTAGCACTATATTTTAAAACTACATTTTCAAAGAAGTTATATCTAATATTTCTAGCCTCATTCTCAAAGTTATCATCACCATACTCTAAAATAGTCATAGTCTCAAACACTAAGTTATTATCTTCACAATATTTCTTCATATAGTTTGCTTCAATAATACTCTGTTCTCTAACATTATGATTAACATGAGCTATTATTAAAGAAAGACTATATTTATCACGTATTTTCAAAAGCATATCCACAAGAGCCATAGAATCTGGTCCCGCAGAACACCCAATAACTATAATATCATTTTTATGGAATAAAAAATTATTTTCAATATTAATCATAATTCCTCCTACATCATCAAGAATATTATAACACAACATAACAAAAATCAATCGCAAAGCGAAAAAAAAGAATTTATTCTTCAGGTATCTTTATAATAAATTCTCCATCTTTAGAATATAAATACTTTTCTCTAGCATATCTTGCTATATAATCAGGATCTTGTAACTTATCAACATCCACTCTAAGTTCTGCCTCTTTATCTTTTAAATCTGCTAGCTTCTGATCAAGTTCCTGTTTTTCTTTATATTTATCATATATTTCTACCCAATAATGTCCAATTGTAAATGTCGTAAATGCTATTGCTAAAACAGAAGACAAGCCAAAAATAACTAATCTTAACTTAGTTTTCTTAACTGAACTACTCTTTTTCTTAGCCATAAACATTCACCCACCTTTTCACCATATATTATAAGACATCTTTCTAAAAAGAGATATAAAAAAATAAAAAAAGGACTTTACTTTACACTTATTTTTTACGTAAAAACGTCGTTAAAGTAAATCCTATATAACATCCAACTAAAAATATAAACAAGAAATACACATGCAAAATCCCATTATTTATTCTTTTTATAACTAGAAAGTATATTAATGATATATCTAATATCAAAGTAAAAGTACCTATAATCTTTATTTTAATATTCTTATTAAAAATTAACTTATAATTCAAATTAACTAAAGTCCCAAACAAAACCCCAAATATTAAAGAAAAGATTAATGAAAAAACTTGTATTTTTAAATTCATTATTTAAACAATCTATTAAAAATACTTTCTTCCTTATTCTTTCTAGTATTCTCTTCTACATAATTAATACTATTAACAGTTCCTTTTATTGATACATTTCCTTGTAATGTATCTAATTTAACTAATTCTAAGTCTACTCCCTTTATAATCATAAAACCCATAATAGTTTCCAACAAGAACTGTTCATTATCAAAGTTTTCTATTTTTTTAACTCCCGTTATAATTAAACTCTTTCTTTCAAATAAATTAACTCCATGATTATAATTATTAATACTATTATCTTGTTTATCCATATAATCCTCCTAGAAAATTATATGCAAAACAAATAAATTTAGAATTAAAAAAGATGCCTAAGCATCTTCTTCCTCTGAAACATCTTCAGCGTTCTTATAAGCATTTAAAATAGCTTCTTCAAACATTGCACGAACTTCAGGATTAATTGGATGAGCTATATCACGATAACCACCTGCAGCAGTCTTTCGGCTAGGCATTGCTATAAATAGTCCGTTGTCTCCTTCAATTATACGAATATCATGTACAGCAAAACTATCATCTAACAAAACTGAAGCGATACCTTTCATGCGAGATCCTTCTTTTTCGATTTTGCGTACATTTACAGATGTAATTTTCATATGAATATTCCTCCCTTATAAAGTATGAACACTTTATAAGGATATTTTATAATATATAAAAGTAAAAAGCAAGGTTAATTAATCAACAATTTCCAAATTATCAGCTAATAAATCATTATAACTAAAAGATTTAACCTTATCATCATCCAAAGTTATAATAAAAATAGCTGGATATAAATCTGTAATAATACCTTGAAACTCATCCACTTGATTCCTTGTACCTTTAAATTTAAAAGAATGTTGAATACCTTTATTTTCCTTAACAAACTCCTTTATCTTATCTAATGTCATCTAGGATACCCCACATACATTGTTCCATTTGTAATAATTCCTCCAATCCCATCCTTTCCATACTTAGTCCTATCAATTAAATGAATTAAATCAATACTTTTATTTCGATCAGATAAAGCAATAGAAGATGCAATAATAGCCGGATCTAATGCATGTATATTAATACGTTTAGGACTAGAAGCAAAATTAGCTCCAGCTCTTATCAATTCTTCATAATTAGACTGACATGCTCCTGCGATAATAATTAATTTATCATGACTCTTCTCATACTTCCTAGCCATTTTAACCGCATCTATAAAATTACTAGTATTCTGATAATTATTTAAATCACTTATATCATTCTTTTTTGAGTAATAAGCATCATGCCCAGTAATAACAACAATATCAGGTTCAAACTCCTTCAAAAGACTAGTAATTTTACTACCCATATCAATCTCTGAAAGACTTATCCCATTAGCTTTTACTCTCATATCCTCGTAAAACTTCATACACCGTTCCAAATAATCATTATCCCCATCTATATGTAATATTTTACCCGGTAAATAAAAGTACTGACTCCTATCGATATTTAAATCTCTAACATTTTTCTCAATAATTAATGCATCTTCCGTAACATGTTCATCTACTTTAACTAAATCATCTATATCACTATCCGCAACAAGTCTTAAATCTACTCCCTTTAAAAATACTGTATTACCTTCTATACTAACTATTTTAAATAAAATATCATGCTTATGAGAAATTCTAGTTACTAAATCACCTATTCTAAAATTCAAAACACAATCATCTCCAATTAAGTATATGTTTCAAATACTAAAATATTACTATTGCTTAGAATACTCCACAATATTATACCAAGTAATAGGATCAATAACCCCTGTAACTGGAATATCAAAAGTAGATTGAATTACCTTAACAGATCTTTCCATTAAATCATCAAAAATTCCCGATACTCTAACTCCTGGTATATTTCCAAACTTTCTACATATTTGCAACAAGAACTTTTGAATAGTTCTAACATCTTCCCCAGTCATACCCAAAGCAAGAAGTCTACCTTGAAAAAACTCATCTTCATACTGAACATATTCTTCTGGAATATTATGAATAGTATCTTCATATACTTGAACTATTTTATTCCAAGTTGTCGCATCAACTTCACCTGTTGCCGGTAATCCATATTTTTTTTGAAATGCTACAACCATTGCCTTAGTATTATCATTAAAAACATTGTTTACTCTCAAAGATGGCAAGTCTGGATCAAAATAAGCAATTGTAAGTAAAACATAATGTAACACTCTAACACCTAATCCAACATCTGAATATTTTAAAGTTGGACCATAATCGTATTTAGCTTCCTCTTCTACTATTCCCTCAGAATAAATATCATAAACTCTTTTAACAGCATTATAAATATACTTAATCTTATACCAAGTAGCATAATCAACAATACCAGTAGGCGTTAAATTAAATATTTCCTGAAATTTCTTAACACTATTTTCAGTATAAACACCAAATACTCCATTTACTCTTGGTATTTTAGGAATAGCCGGATAATTATTAGAAATCCTATTTAATTCTCTTTGAATAACCCTAACCTTATCTCCCGCATTTCCCATCTCTATAGGGTATCCTGGATATACCCCTATCATTTCCCCTGTCGCAGCCTTTTCAAATATATCAACATCATTACCATAATAATATCTAAGTATTTCTATTGGTGTTTTATTTTGTCTAGCCAAAGTAACACTTCCCCATTGTGACAATCCATTACAAGTAGTAACCTTACCATCACAATAGACAGCACTAAGAGGTTGAATCTGTCCCTTACGATAAATATAATTATTAAATATTTGATCAACTTTCTTAGAAATCTTATCAAACACCTGACTATCAACTTTAAATGCTTGATCATAAGCAGGTACAGAAGTAATATCAAATGAGTAACCTTTACTTGGATACCATTCATTATAAATACGATTTAAAGCAAAAGAAATCTGTGCCAAAATATTAGCCTCTATCGCACTATCAGGCCAAGTTGGATATATTTCATTAGATGCGACATTCTTTATATAATCAACAAATGGCAAACTAACATTATCTGCAGCTTCATCTGGAGCCCCCAAATGAACAACTATCTCTGTAGGTATTGTAGGATAATTAATAACACTATTATTCATTTATACCTCCACTAACACTAGCAAATTTAATAGGTTGAATGACTTTTAAATCATCATAAATAGAAACAATATAGTCCTGGGCAACACCAGTTTTAGGATATTTAGCCTCTATAATATAATCAGTAGACATAATATCAGAAGCTGACTCAACCTCTTTTTTTACCTCCTTAGTAGGCAAATTAATATTATCAATTATCCCACTAGAATCAGTAACCCCATTAAAAAAAACAACTCTTTTACCATCTATTTCCTTATAAACTTTTACCTCAACATCTTCTAAAGGAAAAGCCTGATTAGCAGTATAAACCTGTATTCTTAAAAGTCCAGAACCAGGATTATTCTTCAAATAATCAGCATGTTTTTCACTATTAAAATATTCTTCCATAATAAAACAAAATAATATATTTAAAAAGTAGTAAGAGAGAATACCAAAAAACTAAGTAAATATATTATTACCTTTCATAATATTTCTCTCTAAATAATTAACTCCTGACCTATACTCAAATTATTACTAGTTAAATTATTCTTACTCTTTATAGAATTTACTGTCGTATTAAACATTTTAGCAATACTATACAAACTATCTCCTCTCTTAACTACATACACACTACCACTACTAGGTATTTTTAACTCTTGACCTATACTTAAATTATTACTAGTAAGATTATTAAGACTCTTAATTTCAGATACTGACGTATTATATTTTCTTGCTATAGAATATAGATTATCTCCAGCTTTAACAACATAAACTATATAATCCTCATCTTCCACTAAGTCCTCACCAAAGCACTCCTCAACAACTTCCTCTTTAGTATTATCATCAAGCATCAATACTTGTCCAATACTTAAAGTATTAGAACTAAGTTTATTATCAGATTTTATCTTATCAACTGTCGTACCATACTTTTGAGCTATTGAATATAAACTGTCTCCTGCTTTTACAGTATACATAATAAAATTAGGTTTAGTCGTATTATCAGTATCATCCATATAACAAGGAATCTTTAATTTTTGACCAATACTTAAATTATTACTAGTCAAATTATTATATCTTTTTATAGCATCTACACTACTATTATATTCCCTAGCAATACTATATAAACTATCTCCCTTCTTAACAGTATAAACAACGCACTCTGAAGGATTGCTATCACTATTAGCAGAAACTATTAATACCTGTCCTATAGATAAATTATCACTACTTAAATTATTTAATTCACGTAATCTCTGCATACTAGTATTAAACTGTCTAGATATGCCATACAAAGTATCACCCTTTTGAACCACATAAGTATTATTATTCATACATACTCCTTTCATTAATATATATGAAAAAAGTACCAAAACTTTAACAATATTCCTCTAAAAGAACAAAAGTAGCTTAATCTACTTAAGAAAACAAAAAAAGAATGATATAAAATCATTCCCTATAAAAATAAACAACATCAAATTTTCTTAATTATTGCTACCAAAAGAATAAATATAGAAAATAAACAATAAAGTATACAAGTAGTTAAAACTATATGATAAGTATTTGCATCTCCTAAAGCTCCAAAAATTGAGTAGAAAACACCAAACCTTATAAAAAATGGTACACCAATCAAAATATTTAGAATTGCTAAAACAAAAAAACAGTACTCTTAGTAGATCTTTTATTACTATTATCTTTAACACTAACATTATTAGAATTATTATTAAACAGAGCATTAGAATTAACCCCTAAACAATTACTAGGAATACCATTTACATTATTAATTAAAGAATTAGTAGTTGAATTGGTATTTTGATTAGTATTTAAATTTATATTAGGGTTATTATTCAAATTATTAGGCATAACATTTAAATTATTATTATAAATAGCATTAGTATTAGGATTACCATATGAATCAGCACTTAGATTAGGATTAACATTTAAATTACTACCTAAAGAACTAGTATTTAAACCATCACTAGATATACCATCATTAACTGAATTTCCAGAACCTACACTAAAACTATTATTTACCTGATTATCAAAATTATTATTCATTATTCTAAGCCCTATTATTCTTTATATAAAGCATTTGTTAAGTCTACAAAAACTTCCACCCCTAAATCTTCTGCTCTTGTATTCAAATTAAATCCATGTTTTATTAAGACTTCTTCTACTATACTTAAATCATATTTTTTTAAATTATTTCTAATAGTCTTTCTCTTAAACTGAAAACTATTTCTAACTATTGTCTCAAAAAAGTCTAAATCACACACTTCTTCTCTATCAGTTCTCTCCTCAAAAGATACAACTACACTATCAACATTTGGTACAGGTACAAACATACCTCTAGAAACATAGAACTCTTTTTTTACCCTAAAATAATATTGTAACAGTACAGAAATAGATCCATAGTCCTTTGAACCAGGACCAGTCGTAAACCTAACTCCAACTTCTTTTTGTACCATCATAACTATCTTCTTAAAATGTAATTTACTACTAATTAATTTAAGAATAATAGGTGTTGTAATATAATATGGAACATTACTAACAAAATACAAATTTTCATAACTATAATTGTCTACATCATTACATAAATCAGAATTTAAAAAGTCTTGGAACAATACTCTAACGTTATTACAGTCATAAAGCCTACTAGCAAGTTCATCTTCTAAATCAGAATCTATCTCATAAGCCAAAACATTAGTTGCTACCTTAGAAAGTTCCCTAGTCATAATAGCACCACCTGGTCCAACTTCAATAACCAAAGACTCACCATCAATATTAGCAGCATCAACTATTCTTCTAACTACGTTAACATCTTTTAAAAAGTTCTGTCCAAATTTCTTTTTAAATTTTACATCATACTTTTCCAACCTATCACCGCCATGCAAATTATTATATAATTTCTAATTCCTCTTCTTCAACTATATTTTTATCTTTTTTTCTAAATAACTTTAAAATATCAAAAACAATTATCGCTAAAGCCGGAACAACAATACCAAATAAAAACCCATACGAAGTAGTTAAAAATCTTCTAACTTTACCAAGTTGTGGTATTTTCAAAATAACTTTTCCATATACTCTACCTTCCTCAACTATAGAAGGATCCATAACACTATTATTATCTCCCTTAGTCCTAAACAAATACTTACCAGAACTAGTCTTTTCTTTACCAACAATTCTATGTGTAACAGTAAGACCAGGATAAGAAGGATCAATGGAAGAAAAGGTAATTATATCTCCAATTTCTAATTTAGAACCATTCTCTCTTTTAACTACAATAGCATCATCTATTTTTATAGTAGGAACCATACTAGGCGATACAATTACATAGGCATCAAACAAAGGAAGCTTTCCATTACCATGTCTAATATTATAAAGTAAATCCACAAAGTACACTGTCATAAAAAGACCAAATACTATAAAGAAAACAAAAATAGCATACAAAAATGCCTGAGTCACAAAATGAAAAATATACTTAACTTTTCCAAAGAAACTCATATCATCTTGAAACTGTGAATTTTCTCTTACTCTAATATCACGAATCTTCATGACATTGCCTCCTAATCTAAATCAATTATAATACGTAATAAACATAAAAAGCTATATTTTTATCCACAAAAAAGAACGCTTTACACGTTCTTACAAGCTTACGAATATATATTAACTCTAGTTTTAAACTCTTTTGGAGAACTACCAATAACTGTATCTTCACTAATCCACATTCTAAGTCTAAAGCATTCACTCATTTCTTTATCATCAGAAGAATCATTACTAAATGCTCCATAATATAAAATCATACTCCCATCAGGAGTCAAACTACTATTCCAATCAGCAATAAAACTACTAGGGATCTTAGTAATATCAGTAGAAACATAACCATTAGAATTTAACTTTTCCAAATATATCCTAACTTCCCCATCATCTAAATTATTATCAGATAAAATTTTTTCTAAAGCTACTTCATATCTAACAATAGAATTTTTCTCTACCGTAGCCAAAGTACAAAAATCAAATACTTTATTACTTAAAATACCCTCACTATCACTCATAGGTAAAGTATTATTCATATCAATTCCCATATTAGAACTATCCGTAACTATTCTGACTTTATTAGTAGAAATATCACTTACTGTAATAGCATATGATACCCCAACAACCGCAACAATTAATAAAGCTATTCCTATTATTACTAACAAAATTTGCTTCGACAACGAATTATCCATAAGACACTCTCTTCTATATATAATTACTATTCTGCATGACCATAAACATCTACATTAACAGAAATTGTATAAACAGTATTAGGTACAGTAACCGTTTTTTCATCCATCCATACACGTAACCTATAATTATCATTAGAATTATTAACTACTTTATTTTTAAATAAAACCATAGCTCCTTTAGGAGTACCAAAACTACTACTTTTACTAAGTGGTTTAAATGTAGTTGGAACTAAAACCTTACTATAAGAACCACTTTCTTGTTTTTCTAAATATACTTTTAAATTACTTAAATCAACATTAGTTTCATCTTCATTAACTGAAATTGCCACCTCATATGATACCTCATCAGAATCTTCCATCTTAGTATCAACAATAAAATCATAATAAGTACCAGCTTCATTAAAATTCATACCAACACTATCAGTAACTGGTATTAAATTAGTAATTTTAAAATTAGTACTATCAGAATAATTCATAGTAATAACCCCAGCATTATAATCTTTCTTATCATCATTATCTTTGCTTTTAAAGAAAAGTCCAAATGCTAATACTACTATTAAAACAACAATAATACTTATCAATAATATTAATAATAAAACTTTCTTTGAAACACTTTTTTTATTTTCCATAACTTCTACTACAATTACAAAAGAATCTTTCTTTTGAACATTCCCTTTCTACTCATACTTTTTTAACTAAAATAGTACCTGAAAAACTTCTATCAGAATCATTTAATACATAATTATCAGCAAGCCAAACTCTAAGTTTAAACTTTTGAATTTCTTCTCCTTTAATACTACCAGAGTATATAATTTTTCCATTAGCTTGACTATTAGAAACATTTAAACTTTTATACGCTGGTACTGAATTCTTAGAATAATATTCAAATGGATTATTATTCCCATCGGTTAAATAAATCTTAATAAAACCAGGATTAATCTGCATATCAGTATTAGTATTAATTAAATATATTTCATAATTAACTTCAGTATTTTTTTTACCCACACCCTTAACTGAAAAACTAACCTCATCTATTATTCCAGTTTTAGCATCAAGGCTTTTACCACTTATATCTGTTAATGGTAATTTATTTTCTATAGTAACGGTATTTCTATCACCAATAAAAGAAACATTATTAGAATTCACTTTATACAAAATATTTGGTATTAAACAAACTAAACCACATGATAATATAATTGCTGCAAGTAAAATATAAACACTTTTATCAGCAAATTTTGAATTTGAAATCACACTCATATCATCAACCCTTACTATACTTATAAGATTATCATAAAGATTAATTCAAGTCAAACAAATTACAAGCATTCAAAGTAGTTTGATCTGCCACTTTTTCTAAAGAAACATTTAATATATCAGCTACCTTTTCAGCAATAATTGGTATATACTTAGAACTATTTTGTTGTCCTCTATAAGGCACAGGTGCTAAATAAGGAGCATCAGTTTCTAAAACTATATTACTAAGTCCAACATGTTTAACTACCTTATATAAATTACTATTTTTAAAAGTAACTACTCCTCCAATACCAAGTTTATATCCCATCTTAATATAAATATCAGCAGTTTCTACACTACCAGAAAAACAATGTATAACACCAGTAACATTATATTTTTTCAAAGTATTAATTGTATCATTAACCGCATCTCTACTATGAATAACAACAGGCAAATTAACTTCTTCAGCCATTTTTAGTTGTTTTTCAAATAAATCAATTTGTTCCAAATAATCATCTTTTCCATAATGATAATCCAAACCAATCTCCCCTACACCAACAACTCTATCTAATTTTAACAATTTTTTTAACTCTTCTAAGTCACAATCATTAACCTTAGAAACCTCAGAAGGATGAAAACCAAGTGTTAAATAAACAGAATCATATTTATTAAGTAATGAAACTGCCTCTTTAAAGTCCCCAATCTCACAAGCAGAAACAATAATCTTACTAACACCAGAATCAATATTATTCTTTATAACTAAATCAATATCATCATAATCTTTAATAGATAAATGACAATGAGTATCAACAAACATAAAATACCTCCTACATAATCTATTTATAATAATACCACAAATTACTCCAAATAAAAAATTCATCTCTCTAAAAGAAATGAACTTCATATAACTAATGGTATTTTCTCCACCTATGTATTTTTAAACTTAAATATGAATGTAACATAAATAGAAAATAAACTATATCTATAATATTCCATTCTAACAAAATATTAACTACTAAAATAAGTAAAAATAAAATAAAGCACAAATCACCACAAATATCTTTTTTCATGATACTCTCCTGTCAAATATATTTGTACTACTAAACTAAATACACTATATCACAAAAAAAGAAAAAATATTTGAATATTCTTTCTTTTTTCTTCTACTAGACACTAGTATTTACATTTACAAATATAACTTTAAAATAATACTTCTCCTAAACTTCTTCTAAAAATTTTTCTTTATCTATTCTTTGGAATAATACCTCTGGAGTAGTTAATTCATATTTATTATCTTCTATATAATTAAACTCTTCTCTAGTATTATTAATTTGCTTTAATATTTTTTCATTTGTTTCTGGCATAAATGGTTGTAACAATATAGCACAAACTCTAATAGACTCTAATAAATTATAAATAACAGTTTCAAGTCTATCCTTACTAGCCTCATCTTTTGCTAAAATCCAAGGAGTAGTATCATCTATATACTTATTACTTGCACGTAATACATTAAAGATTTCTGTAATAGCATCACTAGTTTGATATCCATTCATCTTTTCTTCTACTTTTCTATTTAACTCATTAATACTATTAATAAATGGTTTATCTACTTCTTCTACTACATTCTTATTAGTAACTTTTCCTTCAAAGTACTTATTTCCCATTGAAATAGTTCTTTGTACTAAATTACCTAATACATTTGCTAAATCACTATTAACCTTTTCTATAACTAATTCATAAGTAATATTTCCATCATTAGCAAAAGGAATTTCATGTAATAAGTAATATCTAATAGCATCTACACCAAATTTCTCTACTAATTCATCAGCATAAATTACATTGCCTTTAGATTTACTCATCTTATCATTATTCATTAATAACCAAGGATGTCCATATATTTGTTTAGGTATTTCTAATCCTAATGACCATAAGAAACAAGGCCAATAAATAGAATGGAATCTAACTATATCTTTACCAATTATATGTATATCAGCAGGCCATAGTTTTTTAAATTGTTCAGTTGAACCATCAACATCATAACCAGTATTAGTAATATAATTAGTTAAAGCATCTAACCATACATAGATAACATGTGCATCATCAAATGTAACTGGAATTCCCCATTTAAAAGATGTTCTAGATACACATAAATCTTGTAATCCAGGTTTAATAAAATTATTTAACATTTCATTTTTTCTAGAAACTGGTAATATGAAGTCTGGATGTTCTTCTATATATTGTTCTAGTTTTTTCTGATATTTACTTAATCTAAAGAAATATGCTTCTTCTCTAGCCTCTTTTACTTCACGACCACAATCAGGACATTTTCCATCTACTAACTGTGATTCAGTCCAAAATGATTCACAAGGAGTACAATATAATCCTTTATATTCATCTTTATAAATATCACCATTATCATACATTTTTTTAAAGATATGTTGAACCACTTCTTCATGATGTGGATCTGTTGTCCTAACAAACTTATTGTAACTTGTATTCATTAAATCCCAAATATCCTTAATTTGTTTAGCAACTCCATCTACAAACTCTTGTGGTGAAACTTCAGCATCTCTGGCCTTTTCTTCAATTTTTATTCCATGTTCATCTGTACCAGTTTGAAAATATACATCAAAACCTCTTTGTCTTTTAAATCTAGCAATAGAATCAGCAAGAACTATTTCATATGTGTTACCTATATGTGGTTTTCCTGATGTATATGCTATTGCTGTTGAAATATAAAACTTTTTTCCCATAATATCACTCCTTTTCTAATATAGTATTAATACCAAAAAAAAATTATTATAACAAAAGGACGAACTAACCCGCGGTACCACCTTTATTTATAATAATCTTGATATTATACACTTAAATAGTTAACGCCTACATACGACCATACCTACATATCGATACAGTAGTTCAAAAGCCATACTTAATAACTAACTTATCCTCTTTCACACCAACCAAGAGTTCTCTTTATAAATCAATGTTATTAAGCTCTTCATCACAACATTTGAGATATGGACAAAGTATAACACACTTTTTTTTATTCTTCAATATGTTTTCCTAAAAATTGTGCCATTACACTAATAAGTTTTTCATCTAATTGTGTAATATCATTTTTATCAGAAATAACCAGTACTAAGCCAACAGCATCTCCATTCATAATAATTGGTTGAATTATATATGATAGTTTATCCTTTTCATTTTCATGTAATTCAACAGTATGTACACTTGTTTCAAATATATTTTTTCTTTCCTTCATAATACTTTCTAAATATCTAGAGATATTAGTATCTATATATTTTTTCTTCAAACTACCAGAACCAGCAATAAATCTATCACGATCTGTAATCAATACGGTTTTATTTATTGTAGCATTTATTATTTCTACTAATTCTTGAGCAACTTCATTCATATCAGACATTTTAGAGAATTTTTTTAGAGCAATCATTTCTCTATCAACAAATATTTCTAACGATTCTCCATCACGAATTCTAAGAGTACGTCGAATCTCCTTGGGAATAACAATTCTTCCTAAATCATCCACTCTTCTTACTACACCTGTTGACTTCATAAAATTATTCCTCACTTTCTTCATACTAATATTCTCTCTACAATAATCACATTTTATACACAAACTTTGTCTCTCATTTATATTATAATAAATATTTCCATAAATTCCCTTGGTAAATATTTCCATAAAAGTACCATAAAATAAAGAATTTCAGTACATAAATTAAGTAAATTTAATTTTTAATTTTATTGTCAAAAAAGTCAAAAAAAAAGACTTAATAGTTAAGCAATTTATAAAAATCTTATCTAAAAGTCCTCTTATAATATTTATTCTATATCAAAAATACGTGAATTTTCTAAAGTAAATAAATATCTTTCACTCTGTTCTTTGAAACTATTAATCAAAATAGTATCTTTAACTAATATTTTAAAATCAATATTTTCTAATAATTGTCTCTGATAATTACCATTGATATATTTACTAACATCACCTGTTATTTTTTTAACTATACTTGGATCGATATTTTCAGAAAATAACCCATCAATTTTAGTAATTATTTCCTGACTTAAATTTAATTTTATTATCTCTTTCATTTCACTCTTTATTTTTTTATTAACCAAATTAAAATCTTTTTTATTTATTTTAATAACATCAGTATCTTTTTCTAAAGAATAATTATTTACAATCTTTGATAACTCAGCAATTCTAATATCTTTTAATTTATCAAACGCATCTAAACACTTATCTCTATATCTATCAACCATTCCAGTTAAAACATCAGCATTCAATACTATTTTATTTTTCTTAGCCAAATCTAAAAATTTAGATTTTATTAAATCCATTGAATCTAAAGGTGGTTTTTTTATTAAAGAAGATATATCCTCATCAAACAAGGCATTAGTATTATTATTAATAGTCTCTACTAACGCCTTTCTATAATTACTAACATGATTATCTTTAAGACTCTGAACATCATACATCATTTATCCAACTCCTAGCATAAATAAATTTAACTAATAATTTACTAATTAGTCAATACTATTTTTATATTTAGTATAAATTTTATCTAAAAGTTTAACTAAATAATAGATAGGATGTTTTTCTAATTTTATAATATCTAAGACGATAATCAAATTACTGCCTTTACTAATAAATCTAAACATATTAGTAATATAAAATGCATCCATAAATACTTCATCCATATTTAATTTAGAAACTACATCAGCAGTAAATACTAATTCAATAGAATTCTTAGTTTGATGAACGTTTTTTATATTTAGACTTCTTGCTAACTTCTCAAACCATTCTTCATACATATAAATAACTATATCTTCATTCAAACGACCAAATCTATCTTCTAATTCTACTTTAATCTCATTGAATTTCTCCTCAGAATCAATCTCATTAATCTTCCTATGAATCTCTATTTTTAAGTCATCATCACTAACATAACTATCATCAATATGTGTAGAAACATTAAGTAATGGTTTTGCTTCTTTTTCCTCCTCTTCTTCTGAAGATTCTAAAGTCTCGCTACTAATACTGCTAACCTCATCATTTAGCATTTTTAAATATAAATCAATTCCTACTGAATCAATAAACCCAGCTTGTTCACTACCAAGTATATCTCCAGCACCTCTAATAGATAAATCTCTTGTCGCTATTGAAAAGCCACTACCAAGTTCTGTAAACTCTTTAATAACATTAAGTCTTTTAACAGCAGACTCAGTAAGTACTTTTCTAGCATCATACATTAAATAAGCATATGCAAATCTATCACTTCGCCCAACTCTACCTCTAATCTGATATAGTTGACTAAGTCCAAAACGATCGGCATCTATTATTATTAAAGTATTTACGTTAGGAATATCTATACCAGTTTCTATAATAGTAGTACATAGTAAAATATCATACTTTTTATTAACAAAATCAAATATCTTACTTTCAAGTTCACTTTTAGACATTTGTCCATGAGCAACAGCAATATTTGCCTCAGGTACTAAATTTTTAATTTTTAAAGCCTCTTCTTCAATGGATTGTACTTTATTGTAAAGAATATATACTTGTCCATTTCTACTTAACTCTTTGTAAATTGCATCCTTAAGTATCATCATATTCTCTTGAATTACATATGTTTGAACAGGATACCTATTAACAGGTGGAGTTCCAATCAATGAAAGACTTCTAATACCAACTAACGACATTTGTAATGTTCTAGGAATAGGTGTTGCTGTCAAAGTCAATACATCAACATTAGTCTTATATTGTTTTATTTTTTCCTTATGCATCACCCCAAATCTTTGCTCTTCATCAATTATTAATAAACCTAAGTCTTTGGATACAACGTCGTCACTTAATAATCTATGAGTACCAAAAACCAAATCAATAGTACCATCTTTTAAACCATCTATTGTCTTTTTTACATCTTTGGGAGAAGTAAATCTATTAAGTAATGCTATAGATACTGGAAAGTTCTTAAATCTTTCCTTAGCATTTTCATAATGTTGATTAGATAAAATTGTAGTAGGACATAAAAATAATACTTGTTTAGAATCCATAATTGCTTTAAATGCAGCAACAAATGCTACCTCAGTCTTACCAAAACCAACATCTCCACATAATAATCTGTCCATCGGAACTGGTTTTTCCATATCCATTTTGATTTGTTGTATCGCTGTTATTTGGTCCCTAGTAAGTTCATATGGAAAATCATTTTCAAACTCTATCATCATTTCAGAGTCAGGTGAGAAAGCATATCCAGATTTTTTTTCTCTTTCTGCATAAAGTCTTAATAATTTATCAGCCATATCTCTAACTTTAGCCTTAACTCGAATTTTAGTCTTTTCCCATTCAGTACCACCTAATTTATTAATTTTAGGTTGAACTCCCTCTTTACCAGAATACTTCATCAATAAATCTATTTTTTCAACAGGTATATAAATCTTGTCAGTTCCTTGATATAAAACCTCTAAATAATCTTTTTCACAGCCAAAAGATGATAAAGTTTTAATACCATTATAAATACCAATACCATGTATATTATGTACAACATAGTCTCCAATACTTAATTTAGAAATATCAGAAATAGAAGTAGAATACTTAAAAGTAGTATTATATTTTCTACTCTTTCTCTTGTTATAAATAGTTCAGAAGCCGTTAATAATACAATATCATTATAAATAAATCCATGGTTAAACTCTTTTTCAATTAAATTAACTTGTCCAACGACAACACTATTAAAATCAGAATAATATAATTTCATGTTTAATTTGTTAGCAATACTTCTAAGCTGATATTTCTTTAAACATATCAAAACTGTTTTTCCTTCTCTAATAGAATTATTTATAAATTTATTCATTTGTTCACTATTTTCAGCAAAATTATTTATAGTCTTAGAATTAAAACTAATACTATTTGTTGAAGAAACATAATTATCAACAGACATATAGTATAATGGAAACTTAACAGAAATATCATCTAAAGCAAACATATAATCTGAAGTAAAAGTAGAATCACTACTATTTCTATAAGAATTAATTTCCTCTAAAATATGTAAATAACTAACATTGATCTGTTCAAAATCTTTAAATACGACATATCCATCATCAAAATACTTAGCAATTGACACTACGTTTTCATATTTTGGTAAATATTTTTGTTTTCCATATTCATCTTCTACAACAAATGAACTATTAGTTAAAAATTCTGAATATGGTCTTATTGTAATATTATCTATATTCTTTAAAGACTTCTGTGTTTCAACATCAAAATATCTAATTGAGTCAATTTCATCACCAAAAAATTCTATTCTTATTGGTTTATCTTCTTCAACAGGATAAATATCAACAACAAATCCACGTACACCAATCTCACCAGTTTTAGTAACAATCGTACTTCTAGTATAACTACAACTAACAAGTTTACTAACTAAATCTTTAGGAGAAATAGTATCTCCTACTTTTAAACTAATGATATGTTTTTTATAATTTAGAGCATCTGGCAAAAATCTTAAATATCCCATCAAATTAGTAATAACAATTAAAGGTTTCTCACTAATAATATCATTCAAAGTATTTAATCGATTTATCTTTAAATCAGGACTAATTGCTAATGCCTCACTAGTTAAAAAATCATCCATTGGAAAAAGTCTAACATCATCAGTATAATTACTTAAAGATGAATATATATTATTTGCCTCAAACAAAGTATTGACTACCAAAAGAATACTTTTATTTTTTTGTTTAAATAAATCATACAAATAAACGCAAAAAAACTCATCGGTAAGCCCAACTATACCCATGTCCTTTTTTACATCAATTTTAATTAAATTTTCCAAAAAATTCATTAAATCACCTGTTTTTACGATTATACTTACTCATTAAATCTGAAAATGGCAAAACAAAATAGTCATCAATAACATTATTTAATTCCTTAAATAACCCATTCAATGTATCTAAATCGTCTCTAGATATTTTACCCAAAACATAATCTTTTATATCAATAGAACTATTTTTTGAAATACCAACTTTTAATCTCTTAAATTTATCAGTACCTAAACATAACGCTATATTTTTTAAACCATTATGACCACCAGAGGAACCAGCCTCTCTTAACTTAAAATTACCAACAAGTAAATCTAAATCATCTGAAACAACTAAAATATCAGAAATGTCAATTTTAAAATAATCAACAACTTCCTTAACTGCTTGTCCAGATAAATTCATATAAGTAAGAGGTTTCATAAAAATAACTTTTTCTCCTCTTATATCGGTTTGTAAATATAATGAATTGAATTTCTTTTTCCACTCATTATCACTAATATTAATATGTTCAATATAATTATCAACAACCATAAATCCTACATTATGCCTTGTTTTATCATATTCTTTTCCAGGATTACCCAATCCTACTATCAATTTCATCTAATCACTTCCCTAAATGATATTCTTTATAAACTATAGACTTAGCAATCTGTCTCTCTTTGGCAACCAATTTAATAGCTTCTTTTTCATCCATGCCATCCTCAACATATAATTTAACATGCTCAATAATAGACATTTCACTATAATCAACTACATCATGATTTCCATCAACCACTAGTACAAATTCACCTTTTAAACTATCTGCAACATCTATTAAATTACTTATTTTATCTCTTAAAATTTCCTCATGTATTTTAGAAATTTCCCTAGAAATAGAAATATTTCTATCGCCCAACACATTTAACATATTAGTTAATGTATTTTTTAATCTATGTGGTGCCTCATAAAAAATCATTGTACATTTTAAATTTTTTAAAGACTGTAATTCTGTTTTTTGTTTAGAATCCTTCGCATTTAAAAAACCATAGAACAAAAACTGTGAAGGATATATTCCTGAAGACGTCAAAGCTGGTACAAAAGCTGTCGCACCAGGTAAACTTATAACATTCAAATTATTAGCAATAACTTCTTTAACAACAACATATCCCGGATCACTAATAATAGGTGTTCCTTGATCAGTAACTAGTCCTATATTTAAACCATTTTTTAAATCATCAACAACAACAGACTTTACTTTTTCTTCATTAAATTCATGACAACTAACTAATTTTTTCTTAATATCATATTTTTTAAGTAATTTACCAGTTTCTCTAGTATCTTCACATAAAATTATATCAACCATTTTCAACGTATTAAGTGCTCTTATAGTAATATCATCTAAATTACCAATAGGAGTTGGAATTAAATATAAACTTGCTCTACCATCATAACTACTTTGTCGCATTATTAATAACCTCCCTACATAAAGACTCGTACTCCTTCGTCATAGTACCATCCTCATTATATAAAATAAACGGCCTTTCTATTTTTAATCCTGTTTTACCACACTTTTGTCCTTCAACTAAAACTAAAGTTGATTCTTTTGAAATTTTCTCATAAACAAACTGTAATCTTTTTGGCTCAATATTATTTTTCCTAAACAAATCAAAAATCTCCATTAATCTAACCGGTCTATGTACAATAGCAAAATTTCCATTATTTTTCAATAATTTTTTTGAAATGCAAAAAACATCATCAAGTGTTACTTCTACTTCATGACGCGCAATAACCTTTTCTAAAGATAAATTAAAATAGTTTTCTTCATTAACTTTAAAATACGGAGGATTACAAGTAATTAAATCGTACTTTTCCATTGTCTCAGTATTAACATAATCTTTCATATTTATATTTAAAATTTCGATTTGTGACTCAAGATCATTATATTCAACTGACTTAATAGCCAAATTAGCCAATTTTTTTTGTAACTCAACTCCAACTATTTTCTTATCAGTTCTAAGAGAAAGAATTAGAGGAATTACTCCGTTTCCACATCCTAAATCTAAAATATTTTTATCTCTCATTCTAATAGTTGCAAAATTAGCAAGCATAATACTATCTAATGAAAAAGAAAAACAATCATCATCTTGATAAATCTTCCTATTTTTATAACCTAATATATCATCCAATCGTTCCATTATTTATCAACCTGCTCAAATTCTATAATTCCTTTTTCCTTTAAATCAACACTATAGGTTCGTTTAAACACATCAATTGAAACAACTTTTCCAACCCCATGTTCAGTTTCCATAATAGAACCAATCTTTGGTAAACCTTTTTTTAATTCAGTATAAACGTCATTTTCATATCCTAAACAACATAAAAGTCTACCACATACACCATTGATTTTAGAAGGATTAAGTGCTAGAAACTGATTTTTAGCCATATTAATAGAAACACTACTAAAATCAGTCAAAAATGAATTACAACATAAAAATAAGCCACAAGGACCAAGTCCACCAACTCTTTTAGCCTTATCCCTAACACCAATCTGTCTTAATTCAATTCTAGTTTTATACTTTTGCGCTAATTTTTTAGCAAGTTCTCTAAAATCAACACGATCATCTGCTAAAAAGGAAAACAATAATTGTGACTTATCAAGGTTATAAAAAGCCTCCAAGAAATTCATGTTCAATTTTAAATCTTTACTAAATTTCTTTGCGTCTTCAAGAGCCTTAGTAGCACACTTAATATTCTCATTAAATTGTTTTAAATCTTCTTCTGTTGCCTTTCTAACAACTTTATCTAAAGGTAATACCAAATTATCTTTTTTTTCTTTATATATATCTTTTTTAACAGTAGCAAGTTGAAAACCATTTTCAGTACTAACTACTACCTTATCTCCGACAGAAAAATTTAAATCACTAGGAGAAAGAAATGCTAATTGCCTATTATTATCAAAACTAACAACTAATACATCAATCATTACTAACACCACCAATCAGCTTAGAAAACAAAGAATCTAACCATAACTTATAATTAACATTATAATCCAATTTCATTAATTCTACCTCAATTATATTCAAAAAACGTATAATTGAATCTTTATTGACACCAAATAAACAAGAATACAAAGACTTATTATTTTGTAAAAAGTCCAGAAAAATAATTTCTATTTTCTTAAAATAATCCATTGCAATATTCTTATCAGGTAATAATTCCAATAAAGAACCATAATTTATAAATAAAGAATCACCCTTAACAATATATGAAATAATAGTATTAATTTCTTCATTATAATCATAACTGTCATCTTCACTACCAATAGTTAAAACCTGACATCTAGATAAAATCGTATCCAAAAGTTTATACCTATTCTTTGTAAGTAAAATAGCAATTATATCATCAGCTGGTTCCTCTAAAAACTTAAGTAAAGTATTTGCTGCTGCCACATTTAACTTATCCGCTTCCTGAATTACATAAATTCTTTTATTTTCTAATAAAGATTTATTGTTAAAATCCTTTTGTAAATCCAAAAGTTGATTTTTCTTTATTTCTTTACCATCTGGTTCTATATATCTAATATCTGGGTAATTATGATTATCAATCAAATTACAGACATTACAAGAACCACAATTAAGTTTATCAAATGTTTTAATATCATTCTTACATAATAATAACTTAATAAACCGACTGACTAGAGACATGTCAATATCATAATCACACAGTTCAATAATATAAGCATGAGAAATTTTGTTATGAGCAAGAATATTTTCAGTAAAGGAAATAAATTTTTCATTTCTTATACCTATATTACTCATAACTTTACCTCCTATAATACTAATATCTTAAATAATACTAAAGCAACTAAAACCGGTGCACCTAAAATCGTCATAAGGCCAACTGTAATATAATTAATTGGAATAATCATATTAAAATTAACTGCGATTAGGTTATAACCATATAATACAAAAGCACTTAAAACGATTTTTTTTATTAATAACATTATATTTTTCAAAATATTCATCTCCTAATAGAAGATTATGAAGAAAAAATACTATTATTCTATTTCTTTTCGATCTAGTAATGCTCTTTCTAGTGTTAAACTATCTACATATTCCATATCGGCACCAATTGGTAAACCACTTGCCAACTTTGTAACAACTATATCCATATCGGATAATATTTTCTTTATATATAAAGCAGTTGTTTCTCCCTCTATACTAGGTTTAAATGCTAAAATTATTTCCTTAAAATTTTCCTTCGTTACACGATCAATTAATTTATCTAATCCAATATCCTCAGGATTAACCCCATCTAAAGGTGAGATTAAACCATTCAAAACATGATAATATCCATCAAACATACCAAGTTTTTCAAATAAGAACACGCTCTTAGTATCTTCAACAACACACAATACCTCATCATTTCTTAACTTATTTTCACACACAAAACATAGCTCATTTTCAGTAAGTGTATTGCAAATACTACATTTGTGAATATTTTTTTTTAGGTTAATGATACTTTCAGAGAAAAAATCTGCTTGCTCATCTTCCAACTCTAAAACAGCAAAAGTAAGTCGCTCTGCTGTCTTCTCTCCTATTCCTGGTAAAAATTTAAAAGACTCTATCAAATTTTTAATACTATTAGGATACATAACTAAAATAAACCTGGAATATTAGCAAATTTTCCCATTTTCTTTTCTGTTTCAGCATCTATTTTCTTTGTTGCATCATTAAAAGCAACCATAATCATATCCTCTAACATTTCTATATCTTCTTTATCTAATTCAGAAGAACTATCGATTTTTACAGATTTAACTTCTTTTGTACCAAGTAAAGTTATCTTTACTAATGAACTTTCTCCAACAAATTCTTTCTCATCAATTTCTTTCTTTGCTTTTAGCATATCTTTTTGTAAAGCCTGTGCTTGCTTCATCATTGCTTGTATATTCATATATATTCTCCTTTTTTAATCAATTTCAACAATATTACCAAATAGTTCTACTGCACTATTAGATATTATATCATCTTTTTTAGTATCTTCAAATAATTCAGGTGCTGGTTCTTCAATTAAACTATAAGAACCTCCAGATTTAATAGTTTTAATATAATCGCTTTTTGCTTTGTCCCACTCTAAATCAGAAATTATAGCCAACTTATAATCCGTTTTATTAATTTTATTGTAAACTTCATTTATTTTCTCAAGATTCAATAAGTTTTGTTTAACTATAGAATCATACTCATAACTCAAAATAATACCAATATTACTAGCAGCACGTACCTTAGTATCAAGTAATGCGCATGCAGCAAACCCTATCTCAGAATCAAAAGTATAATCATTAAAAATTGGCATCTTATCAATAACATCCTTTAATATACTTTTATCTGCAGTAGCCATAATATTATTAACTCTTGCTTTCATAATATCATTTAAGTTTAAAATAACTTTCTTATCGATACTAGGTGAAAATTCTTTATTTATCGTAATTTTATCACTGCTATCATTATCTTTTTTTACATTTGTATCTATGACTACCGTATCATTTTTAGCATGATTTTCAACACGAACAATCGTTTGACTATTTTTTATAGAATTATTAGTAAGTTCCTTATTAGGAATTATTTCCCGGGAAATAATTTCAACACTGTTAAAATTTTTATTTTTCTCACAAAAATCTATCAATAACATTTCTATATATATACGAGGATTACTACTCTTTTTAATATCAAATAGTTTATCATTAATTACATTTGCCAAAGAAATAATTTTATCCACAGGGTATTTTAGCTCAACATTATTAACATAATAAGAAAACAAAGTATCCTGTAAATAATCTAATAACTGTGTTATCACTTGAATTAAATTTTTACCAGAATTATTTATATCAACAATATAAGTTAATATTTCTCCTATATTATTAGAAAAAATATTATCCACAAATTTTTCTAAATCACCTTTAGTAATTGTCCCATTAAGCTCTGCAAAAGAATCAGAAGTAATTTTTTTGTCTGTATATGAGCTTAATTTATCTAATAATCCTAAAGCATCTCTCATACCACCATCAGAAAATTTTGCAATATCATGTAATACATCTGCTTCTATAGAAATATTTTCATTTTCAGTAATGAATTTCATTCTATCAACAATAGCATTTTCAGAAATACGTTTAAATGAAAAGCACTGACAACGAGAAATGATAGTTTCTGGAACTTTTTGAGGATCAGTTGTTGCTAATATAAATATAGCATGTTCTGGAGGCTCCTCTAGTGTTTTTAATAAGGCATTAAACGCACCTATAGATAACATATGTACCTCATCAATAATATAAACCTTATACTTTAGTTCAGCAGGTACTAAAGAAATCTTATTTTTTAATTCTCTAATCTCATCTACTCCATTATTACTAGCAGCATCTATTTCTATAATATCAACACATTCCTTTTCAAAAGAACGCAAACATTTAGGACATTTTCCACAGGTACAACCATCGATTGGTTCTTCACAATTAATTGATCTAGCAAATATTTTAGATATAGTAGTCTTTCCAGTACCCCTAGGTCCAAAAAACATATATGCATGAGAAAAAGTCTTATTTATAATTGAATTACGTAAAGTCGTAACAATAGAATCTTGTCCAACAACATCATCAAATGTCATAGGACGGTATTTTCTATATAAAGCATGATACATAACCTCACCTCACTAACAAAATTATATCATATAAATAAAAACTATTTCATTTTTGTTCTTTTATTTTCAAAAAATTTTTTCAACAACACACTAACTTCATTTGAAAAAAGATCACTATATAAATTAACACTAGAATTAATATCATTATTTTCAAGAATTTTTTTAGTAATATTCATAGCAGAAGAATCAGAATTAGATAATCCACAATACACATTACTAATTCTGGACTGTTTAATAGCACTAGCACACATAGGACAAGGTGCCAAAGTAATATAAATATCACAGTTTTCTAGGCGCCAGTTAGATAGTTTTTTACACGCCCTCATAATTGCCAAAATTTCAGCATGATAAACTCCACATTGCTTAGATTCTTTCATATTGTAAGCCTTAGCAATTACTTTACCATCTTTTACAATTACAGCTCCAACAGGAACCTCATCATCTTTTAAGGCTTTTAAAGCCTCTTTATAAGCCAATTTCATATATTTAATATTCATATAATTCTCCCAAAATAAAAAGTGCACATGGAAGGTAAAAT
>HF992498.1:0-10998 GCA_000433455.1 Mycoplasma sp. CAG:877
AAGTCCATTAATTAACTGACTTCTTAAGTTTACAATACTTTTTAAACTTTTGCAAGAGAAAATTAATTTTTTTAAATATATTTCCCAACTGCAATAATAGAATACTATAAAAAAAGTAAGAAAGTCAAGTGTTTTTTACTCTTTTCTTACTTTTAATTCTAAATAATTAATTGTTTTCTCAAACGTATAATACATAAAGTGTGCAAATGCTATACATATTGCAATAATTACTACCATTTTTAAGTCCAATGTCGAGAACGAAAACAAGGTTCTAAATCCAAAGAAACCAGTAATATATAATGATACCATTGCTACAAATAAGCAAGATCTCAAAGGATTAAATGGTAAACAAGTCTTAAATAGCAACATAAAAGCAACATATCCCGTAACAACAGCTGACAAAGTTGAAGTCTGTTCATACGTAAAATTAAACATCTTACTAGCAATAAATACTACTAAAATATTTAAAATTATTGTAAATGCCGGTGGTACTGCTCTTTTTAAAACTCTCTTCAAAAAATGTTTTTGTACTAAATCATAATTATCTTGTAGTGCTAAAATAAATGATGGTATTCCAACGGTTACCGTACTAGCAAGTGATAACTGAATTGGTATAAATGGATATGGCATATCAATAAAGATAAAGATAATTGCTAATAAAGTAGCATATATTGTCTTAACTAAAAATAATGATGAACTCTTCTCAATATTATTAATAGTTCTTCTCCCCTCTGCCACTACATAAGGCATAGATGAAAAGTTTGAATCCAATAAAACTAGTTGACTAACATTCTTAGTCGCATCAGATCCAGATGCCATTGCTACTGAACAGTCTGCTTTCTTTAAAGCCAAGACATCATTAACTCCATCCCCTGTCATCGCAACCGTATGACCTAAATGTTGTAGTGCCAAAACAATAGTCTTCTTCTGTTCCGGAGTAACTCTACCAAAAATATCATACTCCTCTACTGCTTTTAATATATCCTCATCGTTCTTTAAAGTAGTTGCATCAATTAATTTAGCTTTTTCTGGAAAACCAGCTCTACAAGCAATACCATAAACCGTATTAGGATTATCTCCTGAAATAATTTTTAAAGTAACACCTTGTTCTTTAAAATATTGTAACGTTTCATTAGCATCACTTCTAATCTTATCTTGTAACAAAAGTAAAGCAATCGGTCTAACATCATCTAAATCCTTATCCTTAGCCTCTCCTAACAAAATAACTCTATACTCCCTCGTATATTCTTCTACTTTTTTCATAATAGAATCATTTTTCTTTAAAATAAACTCCGCTGCCCCCACAACATAAACTCTATCTTTCAAAACAATCCCTGAATATTTCTTTGCTGAAGAAAAAGGTAAATTCTTAACAACCTCAAAACTATCTCTCTTCCCATACTTATCTAATAAAGCAATAGCAGTCGGATTATTTTCTCCTAAACTATTATTAATATTACCAATTATCTCTCCAATATCATCATCAGTAAATAAAACTTCAGCAGCAACTTCCATCTTACCTTCCGTAATTGTTCCTGTCTTATCTAAACACAAAGTATCAACCCTAGCCAAAGTCTCGATACAGTATAAATCCTGTACCAATACCTTTCTCTTTGAAAGTCTAATTACACTAACTGCTAAAACTGTACTAGTAAGTAAAACTAACCCTTCCGGAATCATTCCTATTAAAGCCGCAACTGTCGAAACAACAGCTTGTGAAACAGTATTCCCTTCTATATACATCTGCCTACTAAATAAAAGTATTCCAACTGGTACAATTAAAAATGATATCGTTGAAATAATCTTATTTAAACTTCTCATAATCTCCGAAGAAACTGCTTTTATATATTTAGTATCACTAGAAATCTTAGCCGTATAATTATCATACCCAATATGTTCAACCTGACAAACTGCCTTACCAGATACTATAAAACTTCCCGATAATAACATATCTCCTTTTTTCTTAAACACCGTATCAGCTTCTCCTGTAATAAAAGACTCATCAACTTCAACCTCTCCATCTCTAATTACAGAATCAACAACTATCTGATTACCTATTTCTACTTCTATAATATCGTCTAAAACAATCTCATTAATTCCTATTTCTTTTTCTATTGAATCCCTCACAACGCGTATCTTAGAAGCCGCAACTACTTTTAACTTGTCCAAAGTTTTCTTACTTCTAAGTTCCTGAATAATACTAATCAACGTATTAATAGTAATTATTATGATAAATGTCAAATTTTTAAATGATCCAACACATATAACCGCAACTGCCAAAATTATATTAATAATATTAAATAAAGTTATAACATTTTCTCTAATTATTTCAGAAACAGTCTTAGTACCAACTTCTGTATCTATATTTACTAATTTATCTTCTATTCTCTTATTAACTTCATAATTAGTTAATCCAACTTTTATATCTGGATTATATCTTTCTACTTTCTTCATTTTCGCTTCACCTACACTAATTAGAATATATCATAAATACTTAAATTAGTCTATCAACACAACTCAACAAAATGTTAACTATTTAAAACTTTTATCAAAAAAGTACTTGTCAACTATCAATTTTTAGTATAAAATAAATTATGCAATCAAGAAATGGGCTGTTAGCTCAGTTGGTAGAGCAACTGACTCTTAATCAGTGGGTCTAGGGTTCGAATCCCTAACAGCCCACCATTTATATTGATTACACAAATCTAACAAGCATTATTTGTTAGATTTTTTTGTTACACAGATCAAAACAAAAATTATCATAAATCCATACAAAAAGGCAATAATGATGAATCTTATCATTATTGTCTTTTTAATTAAAAAATACCACTAAGTAACAACTTCATTCACTCTTAACAAATGTTTCTAATAAATCTCGACTCCAACTATCATACTCAAGCATTCTCTCTGGATGCCATTGTACTCCTATTTGAAACACACCATTATTTCCCTCGATTGCTTCAATCAATCCATCATCACTATAACCAACCACCCTAAATAAGTGACTATTACTAATAGTTTGTAAATGATGTGAATTAACCATAATCCTAGAATTACCAAATATTTCTTTCAAAGCACCATCACTTAAAGTGACTCCATGTACATATCCTTCATTTCTCTTATGACTATCATTTCCAATAGGAATTAATCCAAGGGAACTACCATATAGACACATTGATTGCATTCCTTGACAAATACCAAGTAACTTCAACTTATTCTCTAAAGCATATGAAATTAAATAAAAATCGATTGGCCCAACATCATCTCCACCAGTAAGTAAAATACCATCTACACGACTTAATTTATCTTCGAGCTCTTTTCTAGAATCATTATCATTAATTAAAATGACTGTTCCACCAAATTTTTCTATTCCCTTAACATAATATTCATTTGCAACATCCGAATTTTCTCTTCTAATTAAAACACCTATCATAAAGAAAAAAGAAAAGTTATCTTAACTTTCCTTTAGCTCCTTTCATACCTTTAACTCCACCATTAGCAGCAAATCCCTGTAAAATATTAGAATCAAATGAATGAGTCTTACTAATTCTCTTCTTATATTCTTTAATTCCAATATTAATCATTTCATCTAACATACTAGTAAAGTCAACACCTTTAGCCTCCCATAAATAGAAAGCCAAACTTCCCGGAATAGAATTAATTTCATTTACATATACTTTTTTCGCTTTTTCATCAATTAGAAAATCTATTCTAGAGTTGCCAGCAGAACCAAGTGCTTTAAATGCCTTAACAGCTATCTCTTCGACTTCCTTACGTAATTTTTCATCAATATCAGCTGGTAATTTTCTATTAGTTGAAGCCATACCTTTAGAAGCCTTAACTGGAGCTTTTCCTTTTAACTTACCATTCTTACCTCCGCCAATATATTTATCAGCATAAGTTAAGAATTTATTTCCAGATAATACTTCTTCTATCTCACTAACCTTTTGATGTTCATAGTTACCCATAACCGCAATATTAACTTCAACTAAGTTTTTAACAACTTCTTCAACTACAATCTTAGAATCGTATTGAATTGCTTCATCTATTCCTTCTACTAAACTTTCCTCATCTTCACATACACTAATACCAACAGAAGATCCCGTAGTAGCAGGTTTTACTATAACTGGATATTTTAGTTTAGAAACCTTCTTAATAACTGCATCTTTATCGTGTTTATAATCAGCATCATAAAACCAAACATAATCAGTCATTGGAAGTCCAGTTCCAGCCCATACATCTTTCATAAAAGCTTTATCTTGTCCAACAACAGCAGCATATACATTAGGTCCTACAAATGGAACCCCTATAGTTTGTAAATAGCCCTGTAAAACACCATCTTCAACATTTGTCCCATGAACTATTGGGAAAATAATATCAACTTCCTTAACAATAGTTCTAGGAAACTTCTTCTTTTGTAATACATAAGCACCATTTTTATAATATAAAACAACATTCTTTGCATACTTCTTAATTAAAGATAAATCTTGATATACATCAATATCTTTTAACATATCCCCAGTATACCATTCCCTATCCTTAGTAATATAAATTGGAATAATCTCATATTTTTCCTGATCCATTTTGTTCATGGCTTGAATAGCCGAAATAATACTTACCTCGTGTTCAACTGTTTCTCCCCCAAAAACAACACCAACTTTAATTCTCATATCTAAAAATCCTCCTACTCATTATATGTATCTGGCAAATCATTTTCAAATAACGCAAATATATCATCTTTGCCATTATATATACTATTAATAAAAGCATACGCTTCTCTAACATCATTAAATACTATTATTTTCTCTTTGTCAAATCCTTGTGTTAATAAACCTTCATAAATTGGTTTAGTCCTCTTTTCTCCAATTAGTATGACATAATCTGCAACCTCAGCAATTTCTTCACCAAATTGTTTATTATAAAACTCTTCTTTTTCCCCAAGTTCAACCATTCCTGGAGTAACAACAATTTTTATACCATTCATCATTCCCAAAACATGACAAGCATTCTTCGCTCCAACAGGATTAGAATTATATGCATCATCAATTTGATAAAAATTACCAATTTTTTTAAGTTCCAATCTATGTTCAGTCGGCCTAACTAACTTAACAGCATCAGCTAGTTCTTCAAGTGAAATACCAAATTCCATTCCACAAGCAATACCAGCTAATATATTATAAACATTATGCTCACCTAACAACTTAGTTTCAAAGTGATAAGTTTTTTTATCATTCTTAAACATAATATCAAAACTAGTCCCTCTATAAGTATACTTTATATTAAAAGCTCTAATATCAACATCATTATTATTAATGCCTATCCAAATAGTTCTAACTTTATTTTTCAACTTATAACTAACTTGTTTCGAATCGTCACCATTAAGTATCGCAAAACCATCACTAGGAAGGGACTCGATCAATTCAAACTTTGCCTTAACAATATTTTCTTCACTTCCAAACGACTCTAAATGTGCCGTTCCAATAGTAGTAAGAATACCATACTTTGGTTTAACAAAATCACAAAGTGATTTTATTTCTCCTCTAACATAAGCTCCCATTTCAGCTATAAAAATATCAGTAAATATATCCAAATGATTATTAATAGTCATCATCAATCCATAATCAGTATTTAAATTTTTAGGAGTAGCTAAAGCATTGTATTTAACATTTAAAATATCACTCAATATATTTTTAGAACTAGTCTTACCATAACTTCCTGTAATACCAATTATTTTTAAATTAGTCATTCCTCTAAGTTTATGTTTAGCTTTATTTTTATAATATATATATACAAATTTTTCTATAGGTTTATTAATAATATTAGCAATAAATACAACAAATGGATTTAAGTATATCATAATATAACTAAGTAAAATCAATTTCCAAGTAAGTGCCAAATCATTTATATTAAATAACGAAATAACAACTGGTATCAAATATAAAACACTAGTAGTAACAATAAGTCTTTTTATTCTCTTAGTAATAACTAATGGTTTTTTATTTTGATCAGTTTCTATTTTTTTCTTCCACTTTAAACCTAATAAAAAATCAAACCCAATAACAACAAGACTAACTATAACTGTAGAATATTTAATATCATAAAGTATTAAACTTTCCACTAACAAAATACCAATAACTATTAAGTCTAAATCTAAAAATTGATTCTTAGTCTTAAATAACCATTTTATATATCGATTATTCTCATTGTAAAGGTTTTGCTGTAACATATGTAATATACGTTTTGTCTTATAAAATAATAAGAAAAGGAATGATAAAAATAATAATATTTTTAAAACCATATTATCCCTCCTAAATAAAGCTATTTAATATATTTATAACTTGCCCTAAATTCTCTAGATAAGCATAATGTGTCCCTGGCAAAACAATAAGTGCCGCATCTATCATTATTTTTTCAAGCTCTCTAGCTTCTTTAACTGGAACCGCTTCATCATGTTCACCCCAAATTAGTAATGTTGGTTCCTCTATTCTCCTAGCAAAAGATGCCAAATCTTCATTAACAACATTTACCAAAGTTTGTCTCATTATCGGACTTGCAGCTCTATAATCAGGAGAACCAATATATTGTTTCATAAAATCACCAAACTTATCCATGCCAGGTAACTTTTTTATTTTCTTTAAAATTCTTACCGATAAAGTCAACTCTTCTTTTTCCTTCATACAAGGACTACCAAATAAAACCAATTTATTAATAGGATTATCTGCTGAAAAATATATAGCAACTCTTCCACCAAAGGAATGTCCAATAACAGTAGGTTTCTTAATATTTAATTTTTCAACTAATTTTTCTACTAAAACGGCATAATTTCTTACAGACCAAGCAACTGGCGGCTCACTACTTTCACCAAAACCAGGAAAATCAATAATTGTAATTCTATGATTACTACATAAGTTATCCCCTAGTGGCCTCATCATTTGTATATTTTGTCCCCATCCATGCAAAAGTAAAACATCACTACCTTCACCATATTGTATGTAATTAACTTCTACATTGTCTATCTTAATTTTCATGCACTTATCACCCATATAAGAATTATAACACAATTAGTAATACTAAATAGAAAAAAATAAGTTTCAAATAGTAAAATAATGTAAAAAAAAAGTGAATTATTTTTCACTTTTCTTATAAACTTTGTTTTTTTCTGTAGTTAATGAAACAGTACCAATAGTCTTTTCACCTTTTAAAACTCTTTCTTTTACTTCACCAAATGAAGATATACCGCCTAATTCAAATCCTAACTTATTTAATCCAATAACTAAAGTACTAAAATCTGTTGTAAATTGTTGATTACCAAATAGTGTTTCAAAATCATCACCAATGATTTCAAAACTCTTTTCTCCATTATAATGACCAGATATACTATCAACAATTACAGAAATTTTATCATTTAGAACTTTAGGTGATTCAGTATATTGACCATTTTCATCTAATGAATCACAATCTACAAAAATACTAAAATCAAGTCCTATTGAAATATCACTAACATTTCTTACCCCAGTACCTAATTTCCTTAAAGTTTCAGTAAAAATATTAGTAATATCAGAAGAAACATCTACTGTTTCTCTATAAAGTTCCGCCTCTGTCGTTTCAACCCAAAGAGGTCCTTCTTCATAATTACATAAAATATACTTTTCTGGTTTTTCAAGTAATTGTTTATACATAAGTATGCTATTTACATCACTTAACTTTCTTTTTATCATAATAAAATCTCCTTTAAATATTAAATAAAATTTAATCTCTAAATAAAATATACACTCTTTCAAACAAATATATACCACTTTGAAAATGTCTTCATATTATATCATAAATACTAAAAAATAGCAATAGAAAAGACCAAATACAAATTTGGTCAACAATTCTATTTTCCTATCATAGTATTAAAAAAATTAACATTATTATCTGAAATAATTCCTTTAGTTACTGTATTTTTCTTTAAACTAGTCATAAAATTAATAATTGTCATTAAATCCTCACTAGAAGCATAATAACCTTCACTACCACTTACACCTACTCCATCAGCAAAGTATAAAATATGATAATTACTACCATCATATAATCCATCAAATAACACATATTCAATGCCATTCTTTTTATCAGTAGTAGCATTCAACTCAGAAAATCCCAAGGACTCAAACTTAGCTTTAACTGTATACATACCATTTTTAATATCACCAAATGTTACCTCATTAGTAGAAGAAATAAGAGCCACTGAATCACGAGTATCTTTTATAAATACAGATTCATGTTCTGCAGACCCAGCCTCAATTCCAGAAATAAAACTCCATCCTTTAGGTACCTTACCAGTCCTACCATTTATAGTAACCTCAGACGTATTATTAGTAGCAACAACATTCTTATCCTTATTAGTAGTATTGCTCTTATTTCCAGATATCATAAGATAACAAACCACCACAGCTAGAATAGCAATAACTAAAACCAGAATAATAGTTATCAAATTACCAGACTTGTTAACTTTAGAGATAGCATTTGAATTAACACTAGAATTATTACTAATATTCATACTTTGATTAGGAGAATAATTACTCATATTTAAATTTGTATTATTAGAATTATCAGTATTCATATTTGAATTTATATTTGCATTACTAACAACAGATTCCATACTAGTATTCATCTCATTGGTACTTATATTAGAACCAGAATCATTTCCAACAACATTAGAGTTAACTATATTCGTATTAGCAACACCCAAATTATCAGGACTCATACTAGCCATATTGTAATTATTATTTATATCAGTATTTACATTATTGTTAGTTTCTAAACTAGCAACATTAAAAGAACTAACATTGCTTGTGCTAACACCACCAATACTAGAAGCAGTACCATTTTCAGTAGCATAACTTAAATTAACATCATTAACATTACTAGTATTTAAATCATTGCTCCCAGGATTATTCATATTTACTGGAACTGTGACACTACCTGCATTAGATAACAAAGTATTATCGACATTATTTAAAGAATCATTAGCACTTTGTGATAAATTATTTTCACCATTACTATTATCATTATTATCAATTTTTGCCCCACAATGAGGACAAAATAAACTTCCCATTTCCATAGGTCCATTACACTTTGGACAATACATAATAAAGACCTCCTATACTAAAAATATTATAGCAATATAAAAGAATAAAAGCAATATTTATTCTTTAAACCAAATTATTCAACCAGAATTCTCAAAATATCATTTCAAGTAAAATATTCCTATACAAAATACAGTAACTACTTCATTTTTACAAAAGAATTAATAATCAAATCAAAATCATCATTAAACTTTTCAGACTCATCTTTATCACAAACAAGTTCATATGTAAAAACGTTATCCTCATTAAACTCAACCGCAATAGTAATATGTTTATTTTCATTTTCATACACATTCATACATATATGATCCAAACAATTAAATGAAGCTTTTGTATAACCTTCGCCAACTAAACTATCAGAAATAGAAACAGCCCTATTTTTATTATTATCATAATCCATTCCCAAGGTATTATCAGAAATATTAATTATGATTTTAGCCGTACCATTCTTTTCACCAATAGTATATACTCCATCTTTTTTAGAAACCTTAAAATTAGTTCCATAATTAAATTTAAACTCACCATCACTATACTTTAAAAACGAAACCTTGTTAAAAAACATAAAATAAATAACAAATAACACTATAATTAGAAACAAAAATATTCCTAGCCACAAAATAATTTTCTTATAATTCTTCTCCATAACATCAACCTCTAAAAAATCATATCATAAAAACAAATAAATATAAATATCAAAGAATATTATATATTGGTGATACAATGAAAATAAAGACCATATTTACTCTATTCCTAATAATAAACTTAATTTTTTTTACTCACATAATAAATATTAAGGCGGATATTGATAAATCAAAAATAAATACTAATGAACACAAAATATTAGAAATAAACAAAAATTATAAAGTTCAAATATATTACCCAATAACAAAATATAAAAAACTAAATAACAATGTTAATAAACAAATCACTAACTATTTAAAAGAGTTCAAAAATAATATAAAATCATCAACAATACCAACAAACCAATACTACTACTTAATAATTCTATATGAAAAATATGAATACAAAAATTATATATCTTTTGTATTTCATATTGAAGATTTTACAGGAGGAGCCCACCCTAATCATCGTATTTATACAGTTGTCTACGATATAAAAGAAAATAAAATTATAAATATCAATAAGCTAATAAATAAAAATAAAAACTTCCTAAAAATATTATCAGAATTCAGTCGTAATGAATTAAAATACAATACAAAAATTATAAACTATTCAATGTTATATGAAGGAACTAAACCTATAAAAGAAAACTTTAGCAATTTTGCTTTTTCTAAAGAAGGATTGATTATATTATTTCCACAATATCAAGTGGCTCCTTATAGTCAAGGCGAGTTTAATATTATAATTCCCTATAAGAATTTAAAAAGTAAAACAAACAATAAAAATCAAGGTTTAGATGAGCTCGATTATTCATTAGACCTTGATTTTTTACATTAGTTTTTTAAATTTTTATCTTTTCTTAGCATCTACAACTATTGTCTTAGTACATTTTTTATTTTCCAATGTCCATCCGTTTTCACAATTAAATACTTTTTTCATTCTTAAATCACACATACCACTAGAATTTACATTTGCTCCACCAGCACAATAAGTAATAAATTCCGCTTTAAATTTTGCATAATAACAATAACCATTATAATATACTCTACCATGATTTGAACAATAAATTGGATTTGATTCAGGATAATCTTTTTTATAATAACAATAATTTGTTACTGAATCAAGAACAGCATCACTTTCTTTGTATCCATTTTTATCTATACACCTGTATTCTTCTTCTGGATCTATTTCAGTTGTACAATAATCATTATCCCATGCTCCTGCGCTATAACCTTGTGGACAAACACCT
>HF992498.1:11037-21595 GCA_000433455.1 Mycoplasma sp. CAG:877
GTTTTTTTTTTATTATATTTATTACCATTTAAATTTTAGCCACTTTCACAATAATAAGATACTTTATTTTTATTATCTTTTTTAGTTTGTGTTTCTTCTTTAGTTGTAGTTTTATCTTCTTCTATTTTTTCCCATTTTGCATATTATACTATAAAATTATTTATTTTAAAACTTTTTTATTAATTAAATTACAATTGCTTCAATTGAAAAAGTAAATTAAACAATTCAATATACTTATAATGTATTTTATTTGCATTATTTTCATAGAATATGAGAAAATTTCAAATATAATGAAGAAAAAGATGACTTAATTATTACAAAATATTAAAGTGTAAGTGAACAATTAATAATTCCAACTGAGTATAATGATAAAAAAGCGTAATGCAATTCTTAAAGATAATAAGTGAAAATAATATCTAATCATCTTTATAATCTGTAAAGAACATCCAAGAATTTATAAATGGTAAAATAAAATGTAAGAAATCGGTAAATTTAAATTTGTGTTTCCAAGAATTTTAACTTTACCATTTTTTGTTTTATAGTCATAGCATTTAATAATATCAATAATACTTGAGTTAGGCTTTAATGTTTCTATTGTTTTAAATTCAAGCATGAAAAAAGTCCTCCTTTCTGTGATAAGAGAACTTTTAAAGTTTTATATAAAATAAAAACTCCCGAACTTTTAAGTCCGTAAGTTGATTTCAAATGGAGCGAACGAGGGGAATCGAACCCCCATCACAGCCTTGGCAAGGCCGTATTCTAACCATTGAACCACGTTCGCACATAAATGGAGGGGCCTACCGGATTTGAACCGGTGATCAAGGTGTTGCAGACCTACGCCTTACCACTTGGCTAAAGCCCCATTGCACTTAAAATTATATCAAATGATTTTGTAAATATCAACAAAATTATTTCATTTTTATAATTTTATTCAAAAAAAGAAGCAATATTACTACTGCTTCACCACAAAATCACAAATGTTTTTATAATTATATTTAAACTCACTACTGCTGACAATGGGACTAAGACCCACTACATCATTATAATAGTACATTGTATCTCCTGAGATAATCATTATATTGGAATCTTTAACCTTCCACTCCGAAACAGAATCAAAATGAAACAACAATAAAGCCCTATCCAAATCTGTTTTAAAGACTTTATAAAAATCACCATTATCAGTAACAAAATAATACATATCATTATCTTTTTGTACCATTGTAGCACCATACTTTTCCTTTAAAACATTATTAGTAACAACATTAGTCCAAGTTCTATTTTCTTTTAAATAATCCTTAGCCAAAACATTTATCAACTTCTTACCAGAAATATTTTTAAATCCATCCTTGACATTTCCAACCTCTTCAACGGTTTCCTTATCTGGATTTAGTGCAAACTGCTTTTTCTTATCTAAATCAGTATAATAAAACTTACCATCATAAGCTCCATTAATATACATATTAAATGAAATATGTTCATTCAAGTCAACTCTACCCTTACCACCATCAACAACATCATACAAATAAAAAGTTGTATACTCATTAGCCGAATTCATATCAGTATTAATAGAAACATAATAATTTCCAACAAATGAAGACAAATTATTTTCATAATGATCAGCAGTCAAAAATTCTTTCTTTTCAAACTTACCATTTTCTAAAATATAAAAGCCCCTATAAAACCAAACTGTAAAAAACGTTTTCTTAGGAACGTTGTCTAAATAAAATTTATAATTTACATCCTGAGTTGGCAAGGTATTACTATTGCTTTTCCAAGAAGCAGCAGTATACTTTTCCTTCTTTAACTCTTTAATAAATTCATCAAAATCTTTATTGTCAGTCTGTTTTAGATAAGTATAACTAGTCTGTACATCATTATAATTACAATAAATGTCGCTTGTTTTCTTTCCCTTATAAACTGGGTAAATACATTTCAAACCATTTGTATTAAAAAACTTTACATTCTTTATTATCTTATCCTGTCCATTGTAATTATGTTCAAAATTAAAATAATATGTATCCTTATTATTATCAACTACTTTAAATGAATACGTATTTTTCTTTCCAACAACATTTAATTTTTCATTAATTAAATAAGAATTATCCTTTGTAATAATAGAATAATCAACCTCATGATACTTAATCATAAACTGAACAATAACTTGTAAAGACAAACCAGCAACTCCTAAGAGTAATAAAATCGGAAGTAACTTTTTCATACTATCACCATCTTCATTATAGCAAAAAAAAAAGTCTAAATAAAGACTTTAATTTCCTAATCATCTCTTTCTTCTGCATCAATATCATCATCATCACGACTATGAGAATAATATTTTCTTTTCATTTCCATCATATAACTACTGATTTCAGTTTCGATTTCTGGCAAAGCTTCTACTCCAATATTAGAAAGAGTAATAAACTCCTTTACTGTATCGATGTAAACTTTACCCCAAATCAAACCTCCCTTTACTTTCAAGTCATTAAATAAATCCGGAGTTACTGAATCTAAAAAGTATCCAAACACAACCCTCTTACGTCCAATAAGAATTCTCTTATCAGTAAGAGCAATAACTGCCGTACCTAAAATATCTAAAGGGTTATCATTCTTCTGAGCCACAAACACATATAAAACCTTTTCTCCAGGATTTAGATGTTTTTCAACAATTGCTGAATTTTTCTTCAAACGCCAACCAATTGTAGAAGGATGCTCTTTTTTAAATTTTAATGCCTTTTTATAAACTACGCTCATATTAACCTCCATAATAAATATAGCAATTTATTAAATCAATTATAACATAATTAAAATAAACTTCAAAACAAAATTTCTAAAGAACCTACACAAAGAGTAAAATTGTTTACTATTATACACATGAAAAAAACCATCATTACAAACATATCACTAATTATAAAAAAGAATTATGTCCCAACTTGTCGACAAAAAAAGAAATAGTCAATACTAACACTTCATATTTTTTAATGAGGACGTGATACTATAAAAAAAACTATCGGATTACCTAGAGCATTACTTTACTACTATGATAAGGACTTTTGGCAGGCTTTTTTTACTAAACTAGGATTTAACACAATCATAAGTTCAAAAAGCAATAAGAAAATACTACAAAATGGCACATCGCTTGCAAACTCTGAAAGCTGTCTAGCTCTAAAAATATATCTAGGACATATTCTAGATTTAAAAGATAAATGTGACTACATTTTAGTACCAAGAATGTATTCTATTAAGAAAAACGAGCAGGTTTGTACAAACTTTAACAGCCTATACGATCTAGTAAACAACATATTCGACGTAAAAATACTAAATTACAATATTGACTTAACAAAAGGAAAAAGTAAACTAATTGCTTTTCTAAAACTAGGTGAAACTCTAGGAATATCTTATATAGAAACATATAATGCTTTTAAGCATGCCGAGAAAGTCGCCCAAGAAAAAAGAAAAATTGAAGAAGAAAGCCAACGTCAAATTCTAGAAACAAACTCCATAAAAATTCTTCTTGCTGGTCACCCCTACAATTTATATGACGAATTAATTGGAAAAACTATCACCAACTTTTTATCAAAAAATAATGTTTCAATTCTCTATAGCAACAAAATAGACAGCACAATAATTGATACTGAATGTCAACAATTATCAACTGACATTCATTGGACTCACAGTAAAGAAGTAGTTGCAAGTATCAATTACTATCATGATAAAGTTGATGGAATTATTATAGTTTCTTCATTTCCATGTGGACCAGATTCCTTGAGTAATGAATTAATAACCAGAAAAATTAAAAATATTCCTATCATTACTTTAGTATTTGAAGATCTAAATAGTGAGTCTGGCGTCATAACCAGACTTGAAAGTTTTATAGATATCTTAGAAAGGAGAAGATTATGTCAAAAATAATTAGTTTTCCACATCTAGGAGATTATTATATTCCAATAGAAACCTTTCTAAAAAGGACAACCAACCTAAAAGTACAGCCTGCCCCACCTATAACAAAAAAAACAATAGAACTTGGTTCCAAGTATTCTCCCGACTCTGTTTGTCTTCCGTTCAAATACAATCTCGGTAACTTCATAGAATCTCTAAACCAAGGAGCAACCATCCTCTTTACTGCTGGTGGTGGTTGTCGCTATCGCTATTATGCCGAAGTAACCGAAACAATTCTAAAAGACCTAGGCTATGACTTTGAATTTTACAATCTAATCGAAAATGGCAAACTAAATCTTCTAAAAGTCTATAAAAATTTTAAAAAAATAAATCCAAGCCTAAACTTCATCTATTTCATTCATCAACTACTCTACACAGTCTTCTTCATCTGGCACATGGATAAAATTGACAAAATAATCAGAACAAGAGTCGGTTTTGAAATTGAAAATAACTCCTTTCTAAAAATTAAAAATAAAATGCTAACATCATTCAAAAAAACAAAATCCATTACCAAACTAACCTACCACTACTTTAAATATAAACGTCTCATAAAAAAAATTCCTATCGCAAAACCCAAAAACTGTCTAAAAGTCGGTATAATTGGTGAACTATATACTGCTATGGAACCTTTTGCTACTTATTTTCTTGAAAAAGAGCTAGCCAAAATGCATATTGAAATAAAAAGATATACTAATCTAAGTTACTTACTTTGGCAAAAAAAATATCTAACGCATCATATGTTAAAAGTAACAAAGCCTTACTGTAAATACACTCTAGGTGCCGATGGACTTGATAATGTTTATAGAACAATCAAACTAATAAATAAAAAATATGATGGCATAATTCATACAAAGCCATTTGGATGTACTCCCGAAGTAGGAGCTATCCCTATAATACAAAAAATATGTAATGAACATGAAATGCCAATAATTTTCTTTTCATATGATGTTGAAACTTCCGATGAAGGAATAAAAACTAGATTAGAAGCCTTTGAAGACTTAATAAGAATAAGGAGAGAGAAAAAATGATTAAAGGTTACCTAGGAATCGATATTGGTTCAATATCTACAAAAGGAGTCATAATAGACAAAAATAACACCATTCTAGCAAGTACCTATCTATGGACTAAAGGAAATCCAATAAATGCCGTAAAAGAAGTCCTAAAAGATTTACAAACTCAAATAAAAGACAAAAATATAAAAATAGTTTCAGTCGGTACCACTGGTTCAGCCAGAAAACTAATTGGCACTATGTTAAATGCCACAATCATAAAAAATGAAATCACAGCTCATGCCATTGGAACTTTATCAAAATACCCAAGTATTAGAACAATTATAGAAATTGGTGGACAAGACTCTAAAATTATTCTCATCAAAGATGGTATTGTAATAGACTATGCTATGAACACCTTATGTGCAGCTGGTACTGGGGCTTTTTTAACTAGTCAAGCCAAACGTTTAGAAATTCCTATTGAAGAATTTGGTAATATTGCTCTAACCAGTAAAAATCCAGCTTCCATCGCAGCAAGATGCACTGTCTTTGCTGAAAGTGACTTAGTTCATAAAGCTCAACTAGGCTATGAAAAAAAAGATATAGTCGCTGGCCTTTGTCGAAGTATTGCCTTAAACTACCTAAACAACGTTGCCAAAGGTAAAAAAATAGAAGACCCCATCATCTTCCAAGGTGGAGTATCTAAAAATATCGCTGTAAAAAAAGCCTTTGAAGACATTTTAAATACCAAAATAATTACTGATAAAGATGGTCATCTAATGGGTGCCTTAGGTGTAGCAATCCTTTCCAAAGAAAAAGAAGAAATATGCTTCTCTTTCAACATAATTACAGATAATTTCAAAACAACTAGTAAAAATTGTGAAAACTGTCCTAATAACTGTGAAATAATTTGCATCGAGAAAAATAATCATCTCATTGACTCTTGGGGAAACCGTTGTGAAAGAGGAAAAGTAAAAACTTCTTAAAAAACAAAAAAGATAACATAGTGAGGATTCATCTAAACTATCTTATCTTTTTTATTTTTCTCCAATATACTCTTCGTATGGAACACATCTATCTATAATAGTTCCATCATCTAATATTTCAATTATTCTATTCGCAACTGTACTATTAAGTTCATAGTCTCTAGAAGTAAATAAAACTTCTCCTTGGAAATTAATTAGTCCCTTATTTAATGATGTAATACTTTCCAAATCTAAATGGTTAGTAGGCTCATCTAATATTAAGAAATTAGGTCCCTCTAACATCAATTTAGATAACATACATCTCATCTTTTCTCCACCAGATAATACATTTACTTTCTTAAATACATCATCTCCAGAAAATAACATTCTACCTAAGAATCCTCTAAGTACTGTTTCATCCTTAATATCATAATATTGTCCAATCCACTCAATAATATTCTTATCAACATCAAAATACTCTGTATTATCTTGTGGTAAATAGCCAGGTACAATAGTCTTACCCCATTCAATACTACCCTTATCATACTTATCCTTACCAGATAAAATATTAAATAAAGTAGTCTTAACCATATCATTATTAGCAAGTATCGCAATCTTATCACCTTTAAGTACTGTAAATGATACCTTATCTAAAATCTTTTTACCATCAACAATTTTAGTTAAATTTTCAACTTTTAATATTTCCTTACCAGCAGGTTTTTCTATCTTAAAATCAATATAAGGATATTTTCTAGAAGAAGGAACTATCTCATCTAATTGAATCTTATCAAGCATTTTCTTTCTAGAAGTTGCTTGTTTTGACTTTGAAGCATTAGCCGAGAATCTCGCAATAAAGGCTTGTAATTCTTTAATTTTCTCTTCTTTTTTCTTATTAGAATCTCTCATCTGTTTTTGTAACAATTCACTAGATTCATACCAGAAATCATAGTTACCAACATAAAGCTTAATCTTACCATAATCAATATCTGCAATATGTGTACATACTTTATTTAAGAAATGTCTATCATGAGAAACGATAATAACTGTATTATTAAAATTAATTAAAAATTCTTCTAACCATTTAATTGCCTCAATATCCAAACTATTAGTAGGTTCATCTAAAAGTAAGATATCTGGATTTCCAAATAATGCTTGAGCAAGTAAAACCTTAACTCTAAGTTTTACTGGTAATTCACCCATTAAAACATAATGATATTCATCCTTAACACCTAAATTATTTAAAAGTGTACTAGCATCAGACTCTGCATTCCAGCCATCCAAGTCCATAAATTCAGCTTCCAAATTAGCAAGTTTCATACCATCTTCTTCACTAAACTCAGTCTGAGCATACATCTTATTCTTCTCTTCCATTATTTCATATAGTTTACTATTTCCCATAATAACTACATCAATAACTCTCTTATCATCAAACTGATAATGATCCTGCTTCAAAATAGAAAGTCTTTCATTCTTAGAAATAACAACTTCGCCAGTCGTAGTTTCTAACTCTCCTGACAATATCTTTAAAAATGTTGATTTACCAGAACCATTTGCCCCAATCAAACCATAGCAATTACCATTAGTAAATTTTATATTAACATCTTCAAATAAGACTCTCTTTCCAAATTTTAAACTAACATTATTTACTTGTATCATCCTCTTCACCACCGCTCCTTAATTCTACTATAAAAGAAAAAATAAGGCAAGTACAACTACTTAACCTTATAAAATATTGAGATTACTTTAGCAAATTCATAAAGTATAATATTACTTTTATTTATCGCAAAACCTTTACCTAAAGCTTTACCACCTATCGTAAGAGCTGCAACTATTGCTGCTATAAATAAACCAGTAAATAATATACTGAAATTAAACTTTTCCGCAACAATCACTGCTATTGTCGTCGCTGCTGTACCAGAAATAATTCCACATACGTCGCCAACTACATCACAACAAAAGTTAGATACTTTTGAAGCATTCTTCTTAAATTTAACAGCAACATCTGCACCCTTAACTTTTCTAGAATTCATCGAATGAAATACCTTTTCATCACTACTAGTAACCGCAACACCTACTATATCAAATAAAATACCAATACCAACAAATAATAAAGTCACAAAAACTCCACCAAATATTGATAGTTTAGGCAATGCTACTTGCGATACATAAGAAAGACAAAATGATAAGGTAAAAGCTATTAAAATAATTTTAATAATCCATCTCATATCAGCTTTCTTTTTACTAATTTTTTCTTTTTTCTTAGTCTCAATAACTAATTCTTGAAATTCATTTCTTTCTAATTTTTTCTTGCTATTCATATAACCTTCCTATATAGAAAAAATAGTATAAAATACTATTTCTAGTTAAAAAAAAACTAATGGCTCTAAACATAGTAAACTTTGAATCTTAGGTCAAGTAGGATTTCCCTTATCTCTATGTATTCGTTACCAAATACATGGTTCCCCTTTAAAGAGATAAGTATGATGTCACCATTCATACGACTTGATTACCACTTAGTATCCACTGCAATCCTATGTAAAGCGCACTCTAGGAGATTTCCTCACCAACACTTTATTATTTATTCTTTTTTGCAAGAGAAATTTCATAAAGCAATATTTATCAAAGTTGGCCAGCTCTAATAAACAAGTTCTTTAATCCCAAAGCTCTCACTCAAGACAAGCTACACTGCACATAACTTTCGCCACAATACAGGTTCCAGCCTACCTCGTAACAAGTCCAATCAGTATAAAACGTATAGGCTTATCACAAATAGTAGGTCTCCACAGATAATGGGTCGTTTGTCGTATGCCATTACGAGCGCCCATTCTCCTCATCTTCAGCATCCACCCTACACTGGGCGTATAAAGCAAACACCAAAGGTTTCACAGATATGCTCTATAACGGTTGTTTAATCCCGTCTTCCTAATAAAGTAATTGACTAGAATAATGTGCCATCAATTACACCTACATTATATCATATGTTACAAGATATGTCAAATTGACACTTTTACAAAACTTTTTATTTTGCAACTTTCACATCATTATATCTTTCTTCTATAATCTCTTTTTAAATGTTATAATATATAAATAGAAAGGAATTATATCATATGGATAAACTATTTGAAAAATGTAAAAAGCTCGTATTAGATAACATCAACAGCACCATCACAGAAGAAGCTCTAACCACTTTAACTACTGCAATTCTAGCCCTATATTTAACAGATGGAAAAATCATTTTAGAAAAAATGCCAAATATTCTAAAAAGCCTAGATATAAGAATAAAACCTAAAACAGTAGTTGAACTAGCAAATGAAATAAGCTTATCATCTAATAATGAAGAAAAATATAAAAATGCCCTAGGAGCAATAAATACGCAAATGAACATTAGCACTAAAGGACCTAGTATATCCTTTGAATATCACCTTTTTATCTCCCTAAAAAATAGAAAAGATATAGAAATTACAAATACTATAGTTCATGAATTAACACATTTATTAAGAAAATTAAAACCAATAATAGAGCCATCAAAAATAGTCTTATATAATGGAGTATCAGCTGACTATATTGACATAAAAGAAAGAAAACTTATAAGGAAAAATCTATGGTTTGAAGACGCCCTAGTAGAATATCATGCAAAAAGAACAACCTGTAACCTAATTGCGTTGTTAAAAGAAGAACACCAAACATCATCTTTAAGATTATATAATAAAGAAAACTATCAATATCAAGATGATAAAGAAAGTCCTTACAAATTCTTTAACACAATTATTGATACCCTATGTACAGACCAATCATTCCAAGAAAAACTAAACTCAACCTTCCAAAATCCATCACTAGAAACATATCAAGCTTTAATTACTTGTCTAAATGAACCAACAAATGATAACACATTCTTCAGTAAATATACAGAACTATTTAATGTTCTAGGCACTAGTTATACAACAAATGATAGTACTAATAGAAAAGAAATAGAACAAGAAATTACAACTATGACTCAAAAATTCATCACAAGAAAAAGCACTAAAGGACTATAACTTTCTATAGTCCTTTTCTTATTCTCTTAACATTTCTATTCATTAAATGTCTACCAATATTCCTATATAAAAACTCTTTTAACTTTGACATTTTCTGTCTATGTTCCCTAAAAAACTCATCTGGCGAATCATACACTCCAAAATCATTATTAATACCCTCACTTTGAATATAAGTATTATTTAAATTCCAATCAATAATCGGATTCTTCAAATCCTTAGTCGCAACACCATAACCAAAAAACATTCCACTACAATTCTTAAACTTTTCCTTCAGTTTCTCCAAATACTCTTTATCTAAAATAAAGCCCTCGAGCTCATACCATTTATCCTTATAAAACACTTCAACCCAACTATGAACTACATTCCTAGGAGCACTATTATATACAAATCCAGTCATTGCTCCTTTCTGCAACTTCTTATCAATAGTAAAGCCATGAATTCGACAAGGTATCCCAACGCCTCTTAAAAGTGCCATAAACAAAATACTCTTCGTATTACATTGCCCATACCCATCACTTAAAATCCTACTAGCCGCCATCTCATCACAAACATTATATCCAAATAAAATCTCATCTCTTACAAAATTATATATTTCTTTTATTTTATTAAAATCATCTAACTTATCAAAGCCTCTACT
>HF992498.1:21628-48708 GCA_000433455.1 Mycoplasma sp. CAG:877
AAATATCTAAACAAGAATAATCTAACAACTCAGTCTCCTCTAAATATCTATCCACACTTCTTCTCCTCCTCTACATAAAAAGACATAAGTCTCCTTATATCTTTAAATATAAAAATTAAAACTAAATAATTAACTATTCTTAATTTTATTAACAAAAGAATTAATTTTACCAGCCCAACTATTTCCTTCAGCATATCTAGGAGCAATCTTTTCAACAGTATCAAGACCAACACCATAATAATTCTTATATAAATTATAAACAAAACCAACAATACCCTCATCTAAAGTATTGAACTTCTTATATCTACCACCATTACAACCAGGACTACCTTTTTGACCACCTACATTAAAACAAGTTCTCGCTAAATTAGAACATTTAGAACCACAACCAGTTTCATGTAACATAATTGCTGTCGCAACATAAGGATCAACACCATTATTTATACAAGTAACCGCAATAAAATATCCTTTACCAGCCAAAAGATCATTACCCAAGTTTTTATCTAGTTTAGCCGCAAGCTCTTCTATTGTTAACCCATCAAAAACTTCAACCCTAGGTGGAATTAAAACTGAAGCTGGAGCAGTCTCCATATCAATAGCTGTAATAGAAGAATCATCCACTCTATACTCCGTCATACTCTTACTAAGAGTACTATCAGAAGCTGTAACATTATCAGCATTTACCTCATTAAAAGAAAGAAAATCATCATCCTGCAAATCAACTTTCTCTTGAAGTTTTAAACCAATAGAAACCATCAAAACTGAAATTATAATTAAAAGACAACTAATAATCTTAGTCTTTCCCATTAAATTCACCTCAACTATATAAATAGTTTATATTATTCTATGTAAAAAGTCAAACACCTATCTTTTAATTCTAAAAGTATTAGGAGCCTTCTTATAAACAACATTTAAAGCAATAACTATATATATCAACGTAAATATAACTCCAAATATAGAAAAATATAAAGAAGATATTCTCATATCATTAAATGAATAACAAATAAAATAAGTAAGTAATGAAACTAATGTATAAGAATAACTCTTCATCTCTAAATCTTTATTATATGGTTGTAACAAATAATAAAGTACCAAATAATGTACTGAGAAAAATACACTAAGTATAACTATAAATAACGCTAACGAAACATAATTAATAACACTACTACCACCAGTAATACCAAGTAATACTAAATATCCTATCAAAATAGCAAATGATGGTAATAAATTAATTTTAATAATCGTTACTAATCTTTTCTTAAACAAGTTAACTATAACATTCTCATCTCTATAAAAATTATATGTAAGCATAGCATGATCACAATTATAAAACATTGCCTGCGTAACAACAGCACCTCTATTAATAAAATACATAATAAACACCAACCAACCTGGTCTATTAAGTATAAAATCATGAATACTATTAAAAGCATCTTTATTATTAAAAGAAATAAATCCTAAAACAACAGCCACAATAAGAATAATAACACTAATTCTCTTAGCACTTCTCATTAGTATTTCTCTATGTCTTTCAAAAAATATTGTATTAAACAAGTCATAACCCTTTTTATTCTTAATCTTTTTCTCTTCAATTACTCTATCTTTGTCTTTTATTCTAACCATATTTTGTCTAGCATAACTAGTACTCTCACTTGAATTCATAGCAGCTTTCAAAGTATTAAGCTTCTTATAAATAATTTTATAATCATCCACCCTCATCAAATACTTATAACAAAATATACTAAGTATAAAAAATACCAAAGTACATCCATAAATAACACCATCAGGTATAAAAACCCTCACAAAAGGTAAAGCTGAAATAAGTAACAAAACACCAAGCACAACTAAAGTATTTCTATAATCTGCTGTAAAAACATAACCCTTCTTCTTATAAAAGAAAACCGTAAAAGCTTCACCTATAACTCTAGCAAAAATACCAAATAAAATAAGAGCAATACATTCCAATAACGAATAGTCTAAAACAAAAGAAAATACAAAAAATCCCAACGAATTAAGTATCAAAGATAATAACAAAGTCCAAAATAAAGTAGCCTTCATAAATACTTTAGCATTCATATTAAAAAGAACAATACAAAAATACTTCTTAGTATTAACACTTAAAATATTACCATTAATAAACATTCCAATAATAGTAAAAATAAAATAAATATGAATAAAAGTCTTTGTAACATTATTAGGACTTATAATACCACTAATAAAATATAATACAAAAAAATATAATAATCTATATACAATAAATCTAATAGTAGATAAAACTATACTAAATACCCTAGCAAACTTCTTTAATCCTTGTCCCTTATATACATCATCATTTAATAAATCCCTAAATATAGGTAATTTCTTAATAAAATGCATATTAGCATTAATAACGTAAGTTAAATCTATCTTTAAAGACATTTTCAAAGCATTAATCATTTTTCTGTTCCTTTAAACAATGAATAATCTTATCTTTATATTTCTTTGTATTTAAATTTTTCTTTTCTACAAGTTCTAACTTTTTATTATTAAGTATTATAATCTCATCACATAAATCCATTGCTATTTCTAAAATATGTGTTGAAAATATAATGATATGTTCATCTTTTAAAGCTCTAAGTAACTTTTTCATCTCATCTTGAACAACTACATCTAAAGAAGTTAATGGTTCATCTAATAAAATAACTTTCGGATGAGCAATTATATTTATTAAAATCTGCATCTTATTCTTCATACCATGTGAGTAATCTTTTAACAACTTATCTTGATCTTCTTTTTCTATATCAACCAACTTAAAATAATCATCTACTGTCTTATCTTTATCTATACGTTCCTTGTTAATTTCCATAAAAAAACTTAAAAACTCTCTAGCCGTCAAAAACTCTGGTACTATTGGTGTTGAAACAACATAGCCTATATCACTAGTTGAAAGTTCTTTCTTTCCATACTCATTTTCTAAATAAAATTTTCCAGAATCTATATCAATATCTTGATTCAACGAATTAAAAAAAGTAGTTTTACCTGCACCATTTCTTCCAATAAGTCCATAAATTTTACCAGTTTCAAAAGTAAAATCTATATCATCTAAAACTAATCTTTCTCCAAAGCTCTTAGTCAAACCAACTACTTCAAGTTGCATAAAATCACCTCTATGAACTATTATAGCAAGGAAAAAGAATAAATGCTATTAACATTTATTCTTTTGGTATATCAAAATCTTTAAAACCATTTACATAATTTTGTTCATATCTATATGCATCTCTACACATATCCTCAAGTCCTAGCTCTGCTTTCCAACCTAATTCTTCATAAGCTTTAGTAGGATCAGCATAACAAGCAGCTATGTCACCTGGTCTTCTAGCAACTATCTTTCTTGGTACTTTTACATTATTTATTCTCTCATATGCATCAGCAAGTTCCAATACACTATAACCATTACCAGTTCCTAAGTTATAATAACTTGGTCCTGTACTATTAACAGCCTTTTCAATAGCCTTTAAATGACCTTTAGCTAAGTCAACAACATGAATATAATCTCTAACTCCAGTTCCATCTGGTGTATCATAATCATCACCAAATACACTTAGAATTTCTAACTCACCAGTTGCTACCTTCATAATATAAGGCATTAAATTATTAGGAATTCCATTAGGTGATTCTCCAATTAAACCAGAACTATGAGCCCCTATTGGATTAAAGTAACGTAAAATAACTGCTGAGAACTTATCATCAGAAACACATACATCCTCTAAAATTCGCTCATTAAATAACTTGGTTGTTCCATAAGGATTAGTCGTTGATAATGGAAAATCCTCACGAATTGGTAAACTCTTAGGTGAACCATATACAGTTGCACTAGATGAAAATACAAATGCCTTAACATCATACTTTTTCATAACCTTACATAATTTAAGAGTTGATAAAATATTATTTTCATAATAATTAATTGGTAAAGAAACAGACTCTCCAACAGCTTTATAACCAGCAAAATGAATAACTGCATCAATCTTATTTTCAGAAAAAATTTTATCTAAAGCAGCTTCATCACAAACATCATCCTCATAAAATTTAAAATCTTTTCCAGTAATATATTTAATCTTATTTTTAACAGAAATATCAGCATTATACAAATTATCAACTACTACAATATCATATCCAGCATTAAGTAGTTCAACACAAGTATGACTACCAATATATCCTAATCCTCCAGTAACTAATATATTCATTATATACCTCCATAGAATCTTTTATATTCTTCTAAAACTAACAGCATTTCCTTACAAATACCTACATTAATTTTACCACTATCTAAAGCCTCATGCAAGAAATCTTCCAAATCATCAAAAGCTATATAATACAAGTTAAAATCAGATAACCTCTCTAACTCATCATAATTAGTCTCATCTAAATTAGGAACATCATCACACAAGACTCTATAATAGAAAATACTATTATAAACATTTTTCTCAGTACCAAAATAATTTTTAGCATAAGTAACAATCTGCATAAAAGGTCCATCTATCTCACAAATATTAATACCAGTCTCTTCTTTTATTTCTCTAAGTAAAGCACTTCTCATATCTTCACTATTACCTACATGTCCTCCAGGAAACTGATAAGTATTATTGTTATAAGCAATTAGTATTTCATTTTTACTATTTATTATTAATCCCTTAACCCTAGTAACTTCATAATCTAAGTCACTTAGACTCAAGTTATCGTCATTGATAAGTATTTGCCTCATTATAATCTCCTCTAGTAAATATATCTTTCCCAATAATCAACAACAGAAGAACTAACCGTAGTAAAATAAGTTTCTATCATAGTTGATAAATAATTAGACTTTTTCCATATTGGATAATCATTAGAATCGTAACAACTATATTTAACACTAGCAGTCATATATTCAAATGTTGATGCTCTATCTTCATTAGCACTAGTCTGTGCATAATTATTAACAAAATATGATCCTGGCGTACCAGTCTTACTATATGAATAAGAACTATTTTCTACTCCATAAGTAAAATCTAATGGATTAAAACTATTCCAGGCCGTAAATCTACCTCCAGCACTTTCAATATAATGTTCAATGTAATGTAACATTTCATGATGAAAACTCTCATCAAAAGGAAAATCAGTTGCTATAGAAATAATTGTTCTTCTAGGAGCAAAATCTGTAACACCAGTAACATTTTCAGCACTATAATTTTTAATAAGATAAACGTTTAATGACATATTTTGTTTAGAAAACTCTCTAAAAAATCCATTAGGATACATAGAAAGAGCTGTATTTAATTGTTCCAAAGTACTCTTCATAACATTAGTATCAGTAATAACCGTAGTCCCAAGACTACCAACTACATATCCATTAGTCTCACTACCATATAAAACTTTAATACCATATGTATCCTCTATTTGTTTTCTATAATTAGTAAGAGGATCAACAACAGGTGTAGGATCAGGTGTTGGTTCTGGTGTTGGTGTAGGATCAGGTATCGGAGTACTAGGTGTTGTATTAGAACCACTATTATTACCAGTATTATTATTTGAACTATTAGTATTAGAACCAGTATTAGTATTACCATTACTAGTACTAGGATTTAAATCAGTATCAGAACTTGTATTATTCCCAGTATTATCATTAGTAATTGGTGTATCACTACTACCATTATTTGTATTCGTATTAGTATCATTACTATTAGTAGCAGGAGGCTTACCATCATTAGTAGTAATTGTAACCTCTCCTGGATTATCATTTGCTTTATCAACATCTCTAATCGGATCTAAAACATCACTTGTAGAAAAATTCATATATAATCCAGTCATAATTAAAAGAATTGCAAAGAATATCATAATTGAAGCAATCTTATTAGTTAGCTTAGTACTCATTATATCACCCTATCATAAGTTGATTATAACAAAGTCAAAAAAAAAAAGAAAGCCTTAAGCCTTACCTTTACAAATTAAACAAGTAAAGTAAAGCTAACCAGCTTTCTTAACTAATGTATTAGCTCTATTTATTTGACTAATCTCATCATATAATTGTTGAGCTTCCTTTTGTTTTCCCTCATTATATAATTGTTTAGCTCTATTCATCATTTCTTCTATATTATTTTGTTTAGGCATAACTGCATCTTGCCCAAAATCCAATAGTCTTCTTTGTCCATATAGTGAAGCAGCAAGTTTTTCCATCTGACTCTTGTTAACCAAAATCGCCTTAACTTTATCAGAACTTAACTTTACTATTCTAGTTCTATTTCCTAAATTAGTCTCATTATTTTGAATACTCTCATTAACTCCAACAGGTCCATTAGTATAAGCAGCAAGTAATGATGAAATAGGACTATTAGAAACATTATTATTACTATTTATAACAGTATCAACTCTAGGTATTGATACAACTTGATCATTATTAGAAACAACTTTCTGTGTTGTCATAGGTCTTTCTAAATCTAATTCTTTTTTTTCTGAAACAGAAGGCATATCTACAATAGGCTTTTGAGTCATCTCTTGTTGTTCTCCATTAACTAAAGGAGCTCTCTCTTCAATTGCATCAGTACCACTATCCACAGTATCAGTACTTCTAGTATTATTAAAAATTCCTTCAAATATATTAGGCATCTTAGGTAATACTGGAGCCTCTACCCTTATTGATGGAGCTAAAACAGATTTACTTTTCTCATCTGGAACTACTTCCTTCTTTACATGCATAGGAATAACCTGCTTATTTTCTGAAACATTCAAGTCACTAGCATTAATAACAGTCTCAGAAATAGCATCACTATTATTAGCTTTTTCTTCCCTTTCTTCTTCTATTTCAGAAGTATCCTTCTTCATAACCTCCTGTTTTTTCGAAGAAATATCAAGTATTTTAATTGGTATTCCAAGTAATTCAAATTGTTCAAAACTCTCACTCAAATTATCAGCATTTTCTGCAACCTTAATCAAACAAGCAATATACTCATCTTTTTTACTTGCATCTTCTATTTCAGGCAATTCTCTTATCTTCTGACAGAAAAAATCACATAAATTTGCTTTTAAGTCCCGAATAGTACTATCATTATTATCTAGTCCCATATTCTCACCACCTAAACATTAGCAATTTTCTTTAGAAGACGTTGAACTTCATTCCATTCACCATCATCAATAATCTCTTGAATTTTAAGGCCTTCACTATCTTTAAACAATCTAGAAATATATATAATCTGATCTCCTTCTGCTCCTCTAATTTCATTCTTTGTATACACAATATAATGCTTTAAATTATCATCAGAAACTAAATAAGTAACAAGAAAAACATCATTCTTATTACCTTCCATATCAATAATTTCAATTGCTCTGTCATTATCCATAGCAAACACCCTCTATTCTAATCATAATTATAGCCGATTTTAAATTATAAGTAAACTATTTTAATGAACTAAACTACTAAGTTCATCTATTTTTTTACTAAAAACCGAAACAAATTTATCTAACTCTTCAAAAGTAGTAAGATATGACAAACTAATTCTAATACTATGACTAGCCTTAAACATATCATTAGTAACAGCGAGTACTGCTAAAGAATAATTTCCTGTAGAACAAGCAGTCTGTGTAGAAATATAAATATCCTCTTGTTCTAAAGCATGTAACATAGTCTCAGGTTTAATTCCAGGTAAACTAACATTAACTATATAAGGTAAGCAAAACTCATTACTATTAACATCTACATTTAAATTACTTAATTTACTAATTAAATATTTATGTAATTCTTCTACATGCTTATTTTTCTTTTCAAAATCTAAATAAGCAAGTCTTAAAGCCTTAGAAAAAGAAACAATCAAAGGAGTAGCTGGTGTTCCAGATCTAAATATAGTAGTAGACTTACCACCATGAATTAAAGGTTCAATATCAATTCTACTCTTCTTAATTAAACAACCTATACCCTTCATTCCATAAAACTTCTGTGCAGAAACACTTGCTAAATCAACCATTGATAAATCTACTTTCATCTTACCAATACATTGAGTCATATCACTATGAAAAAGCACCTTAGGATGACGTCTTATAACCTCACCAATAGCTCTGATATCTTGTACTACTCCAACTTCACTATTAACAGCAGCAATACTTACCAAAACAGTATCATCTCTAATTAAATTCTCTAAATCTACTAAATCAACAATTCCATTACTATCTAATTTAACATAACTAACATCATATCCTAAAGATTGCATATATTTTACAGTCTCATTAACAGAAGAATGTTCAAGTTCCGTAGTAATTATATGTTTCCCAGTATGCTTAGCACATATACCCTTAATAGCTAAATTATTAGACTCACTTGCTCCAGAAGTATAAATAATCTCATTAGGATTAACCTTAAGTATTGAAGCAACTTGATTAGTAGCTGCATCAATTAACTTTTTAGCCTCCACTCCTAATTTATGTAAAGAATTAGGATTACCAATATAATTCTTAGTAACTAAAACATAAGTATCTAAAACTTCTTCATTAACAGGTGTTGTTGCACTATAATCTAAATAAATCATTATTTCACCTCATTATACTATTCATTATCTCCAGAAATATGATAAAGATCATAGTTAATTCTAGCAACAGCTAACTCTATAGTCATAAGCTTTTCACTATCATCTAAATTCTCATCTTCCTCTAATAATTTTACTATTTTATCAGCAATTTTAATAATTTCATCTTTATTCTCATGTAAATTAATTTTATCCATCATATAATTCAAAAAAATCACCTCTTAAAAATATTATACTATAAATTATCTAATCTTTATATTCTTTTATAATATCATATAACTTTTGCATTCTTAAATCCAACTTATCTATATCCATTGCACAAGCTATCAACTCATCTTTTATCTCTTTAGGAACTCTCTTAGGTAACTTATAATCAAGTTTATGTTCCAAACTAGCCCAACAATCCATTGCGACTGTTCTAATCTGTATTTCAGCTTCTACATACTCTGTAATCTCTTCTAAATGTAAAGGGACTAATACATTTAAATGATAACTACTATATCCCGAATCTTTAGGATTTTTAATATAATCAGTTTCTTCTTTTATAATAAACTCATTAGATGACTTAATAATATTAACAATATCATAAACATCAGAAATAAAAGAACAAACTATTCTAAAACCTATCATATCATGAACATACTTTACTAAATTATAAGTATTAAACTCTTGTTTTTTCTTTTTTAATTTATTACAAGCACTATCTATTGACTTAATTCTTGATTTAACATGTTCAACAGGATTGTAATTACATTTATATTCATGCTCTTTAAGTAAAATATCTAACTCTGTTTCTAACTTTTTCTTTGCAAACTCATACTTAAGCATTATCTCCTTAAATTCTTTTTCTTCACTAAAATTCATTAAACCTCCTATTTATTCGTATTTTGATAATAATCTCTCTCAGCTATAGAAGAAGAAACACTATCCAATTCTTCATAATCTGCCACATCATCATAATTAAACACATCTTCTATTAAATAAAGTATCTCTTTTAAACTACTACAATTCTTATAATCTATATCATACCTATTAAGAACCTCTATCTCATAATTAGTTAGGGAAAGTCCATTCTCCAAATTAACTAATTCTAAAGACTTAAAATCTAAATTAGATACTATCTCATCTATATTATATTCCATAACCAAAGTATCCTTTCAATACATTAAAAATAGAACTTATTTAAAGCTCTATTTACATACATAACCATTATTCTTTAAATGAGTCATTAACTCTCCTTCAGTATACTTATCATCAATACTTAAAGTAACTACATCACTACTCTTAGTATTAGGATTAATCTTAATCTGTAACCCATCATTATCATAGAATTCAATATTATTAAGTATAATAGTTTCATTATTTTTAGCTTTAACAGTAACAGTCAAATAATTATCTCCTGTTGTAATTTTAACTATATCTTTATCTAAATATGCATAAGACTTTTCTAAAGCAAATTTAAATCCTTCTAAGTACTTATCATCTTCTAAATATTTATCTGGAAAAATAATAGTCTTAGTAAGTGTCATTTCACTTATTTTATTACTATCTAATGAGGTTGTTAAATTCTCACTTATAGTAATTCCTAAATCATTAGTACTTTTCTTACTACATTCTACATATGGCTGTTTTGCTGTTGCAATTAAATAGAAAATAATGACAATCATAATTACTACAATAACAATTGGAAATACTCTATTTTTCTTTTTTCTCATTATAACCACCTCTCTACATTATTATATCAACAACAAAATAATAGTCAAGCAAAAGAAAAAGTACCCCAACTATTGAGGTACTTAGTATATTATTTAATTTCAATAACTTTTCTATTATCAACTTCTGCTTTTTTAGGAACAGTAATTTTTAAACATCCATCATTAAATGTAGCATCTATTTTATCTTGATCTAAATCACCAAGATAGAAAGATCTTTCATATTTACCATAAACTCTTTCACGACGAATGTAGTTTTTATTTTCATCTTCTTCATTATTTTCACTATTCTTAGAAGCAGTAATTGTTAAATAACCATCTTTAGCTTCTACTGAAATATCATTTTTTGAAAAACCAGGAATATCCATTTCAATATGGTAATTTCCATCTTTTTCATAAATATCACATTTCATATTTTGTTCCCTCTTAGTTGGTAAAAAATCATCAAAAACATCATCTAAATAAAATTTTCTTGGAATTAAATCCATACTTATCATCTTCCTTTCATTTACAATATAAGTTATACCACTATTTTTAGCGCTTGTCAATATTAAGTGCTAATTATTATTAATATTTCCAAAAAAAATTAAAATATTCCAACAACTTATGATATACTATATACAAATAGAATAAAGATGAGGTAAAAAAGAAATGAATAACTTAGAAAAAGAAAGAAAAAGTCTCGAAACGATAGACCTAATAATTATTTACTCAATAATACTCACTATAATAATTGCTATAATAGGAACAATAATTTGGGTAAACTATAATCATAATAAAGAACAAAAAATAGAAGATTCTTCATACACAAATATTCCAGATAATAAAACTTTTAAATATAAAATTGAAGATAACAGAATTGTATTTTTCAATGGTAAAAAAGTTGTAGATACTTACACTTGTCTAAGTAAATGTGAAATAAAAGAAAAAGAAAGTAATCAGTTTTCAATAGACTATGACTCATTTATACCAATCTATGATAACAATAAATATATAATTTATAATATCGATATAAAATCAACTTATTATACATTTGATACATATCCAGAAAAAACTCTAAATAAAAAAGTTGGTATCATTACTAAAGATGGTAAAAAAGGTCTAATCAATCAAAATGGTGGTCTAATTCTAAATACAGAATTTAATGATATTGAAGTAACTGAAAACTACACAGTAACATTACAAGCAGGAATAGTAAATATTTATAATAAAGACAACATAAAATTAACAAATAGTGAAATAAAAAATATTTATCAAGTACTACCACTAGAAAAAGATAATAAATTATACTTATATCTTACTGATGTAAATGCTTCTAAATCAGTAATAGAATATAACGCAATCACAAAAACATTTAGTTAAGAAGGTTATTCCTTCTTTTTTTTGTAAAAAAAAATAGAGACAAATTAATATCTCTACTTATTCTTGAACTATTTCAAATTTAGCTATATATTCATTAACTAATTTAATAACTTTATTGTATTCAACAGTTAACTCTTCAAAATTAGAATTAACAAAGTTAACATCTTCTTCCTTACTCTTTAACTCATGTTGATAACTAATATCAGCTAACTTCATAAATCCTAAGTACTTACAATCACTCTTTAAAGAATGAACCTCAATTGCATAATCATGCATGTTAGCCTCTTCTTTATATTGATTAATTCTAGCCCATTTAGAAACAACATCAGATATAAAGTCTCCTAAAGTCATATTATACATTTCCATATCACCAAGTAATTCCAAAGACTTATCCATATCAACACCATTATCACGTAAGAACTTTTCCATAGCTGCATCACTCTTATCAGCTGAAACCTCTACCTTTACATCATATTTTTCTTCAACTGGTTTCTCAGTAACAGGTTCTTCTGCCTTAGTTTCAGGAACCACAGCCTTTTCTTCAACTGGTTTCTCAGTAATAGGTTCTTCCACCTTAGTCTCAGATACTTCAGCTTTCTCTTCAACTGGTTTCTCAGTAACAGGTTCTTCTGCCTTAGTTTCAGGTACTTCAGTCTTTTCTTCGACTGGTTTATCTGTAACAGGTTCTTCCACTTTAGTCTCAGGTACCTCAACCTTCTCTTCGACAGGTTTCTCTGTAACAGGTTCTTCTGCCTTAGTTTCAGGTACTTCAGGCTTTTCTTCAACTGGTTTCTCTGTAACAGGTTCTTCTGCCTTAGTTTCAGGTACTTCTGTCTTTTCTTCGACTGGTTTTTCAGCAGCAGGTTCTTCTACCTTAGTCACAGGAACCTCAGCTTTTTCTTCAACAGGCTTCTTATCAACAATAGACTCTTCTTCTCTAACGTAAGTCTTTCTTTCACCTACTACTCCAAGAGTTTTACCATCAAAGAACTTATGAATAATTCTATCAAGTTCTAACGTATCGATAGGCATTGGTAAATAAGCATCAAATCCTTCAGCTAAATATTTTTCTCCCATACCATTCATAACATTAGCTGTTAAAGCAACTATAGGTGGAATTTCATAATCATCTAAACGACGAAGTATCCTAATAGTTTCAATACCATCCATACCAGGCATCATATGATCTAGGAAAATAATATCATAATGGTTACCATACTTAAATTTATAAATACAATCTTTACCAGACTCAGCAGTATCAACCTTGAAGTTATACTTCTTAAGTAATCTTTCAGATACCTTTAAATTCAATGGACTATCATCAACTACTAAAGCTGTAAAATCAGTACAATCTAAGAAGTCTTTAACTCTAGTTATTGCATTAGACTGAGTAACACTACCAATTGGTGTTGGATCAATAACCTTTAAAGGAACATCAACATAAAACGTTGTACCAACTTCATACTCACTCTCAAACCAAATTTTGCCACCCATTAAATCAACAAACTTCTTAGTAATTACAAGACCTAATCCTGTACCTTCAATCTCATTAGAAACAGCATTATCAAGTCTCGAAAACTTCTCAAAAAGCTTCCCAAAATCTTCTTTTTTAATACCATAACCAGTATCAGAAATTTTAATATGTAAAAGTATAGAATCAACACCAGTCTTTTCTGATACCATTGATACTCTAATCTTACCAACTTCTGTATACTTAACAGCATTATTTGTAATATTTAATAATACCTGATAAAGCTTAGTAGCATCAGCATAAACCTTAGAAGGAATCTGCTCATCCATATCTACATATAACTTAACCGGACTATTACCCAATCTAGATTCAATAACACTAGATAAATCATTAACAATCTTAGCAACACTACACTCTCTATTAGCTAAAGTATCATTACCAGATTCAATCTTCGAAATATCCAAAATATTATTAATAATATCTACTAAGTTAGTACCAGCCGTAGCAATACTTTGAATATCAACTCTAGCATTTTCTTCATTAAACTCACTTGTATTAAGTAGTGAATCACTAAAACCCATAATAGCATTCATTGGAGTTCTAATTTCATGAGACATATTAGATAAGAAATCCGTCTTAGAGCTATTAGACTTATCAATATCAGATTTCAAATCATCTATCTCATCAGCTAAATGAATATCTGGATTTTCAAGAACAAAATATAAGAAGAATACTTGTAGTGAACAACTAATTACATAAACGCAAACTTGATTGACTAATATTTGTGCAACAAGTAAAATTAACATAACAATCATTATTAAACTAATAACAGTTCTCTTTTTAGCATCAGATATTTCTCTACAAGTAGTATACATAGAAATGAACACACAAGTACACATTACTGTTAAACATGCAAGAATCATATACTCAGCAATTCCAGAAATAAATCCTGAATTAATAGTATTAAAATCTGACTTAGGTAAAACTAAATAAGTTATGAAATTTAATATAATTGAAATAATAATAACTAATATTACAGGACATTTCTTACATAACTCTTTTAGAGTTTTAGAATTTAAATCACATAAATAAACAAAACTATATATACAAAATATTCCTATCCATAAGATAAATCCTAACCGATGAACAATCGCTATAATATTAGAAACAATTGGAGAATTAAAATATCCTATAGAAACAATATAAAACAATTCTGAAATTAACATAAAAAGTACAGTAGTTAACATAGCAGCATATAGTCTACTTCTCATAACTGGTGGTCTAACTTTAGAATAATATATAGTAGCAAGGAAACCGGTGAATGCTAAACAAGTTAGAACAAAGAATAAACTAGCTGAAATATTATCTCCTAAATTAAATATACTAGTCATTAAAATCATTCACCATCACCTCCTAAGTACTTTTGCAAAATCTTATGCAAATCCTTATATTTAAATGGCTTAGCTAGATAATCAGTAAATCCTTCACTAATATATCTATCTCTAGAACCCGAATAAGAATTAGCTGTTAAAGCAATAATTGGAATTGTACAACCATCATCTCTTAAAATATGAACAGTAGCAATACCATCTAAATCAGGCATCATATGATCTAAGAATAAAACATCATAATGATTCTTCTTAATTAAATCAATACAATCTCTACCATTTAAACAACTATTAACTTCTAAATTAAATTGTTCTAATAAACGTGTAGCTAATTTAATATTAACAATATTATCATCAACTACTAATACTTTTTTACCAGATAAATCAAGAGGTTTTCTTTCAACGACACCAGAATTATCAAATGAAATAGCACCAACTTTCATATCATCAACAACTGCTTGATCAAGACTAATAAGATATCTTGTACCCTTTCCTTTTTCATTTCTAAAGTCAATTGTACCACCCATAATATCTACAAGTCTTTTAGCAACTATTAATCCCAACTTAACACTATCAGTACCAATAGAAGCACCCTCTTCAGAAAAATCTTCAAAACTCCTATTAAATTCAGCTTCAGTCATTTCATGACCTGTATTAGCAATAATTAAACTCAACTTATAATTCTCACCAACATAAGCTCCACCAACATCTAAAGATACACTACCGAACTTAGTATGACTAATAGCGTTAGCTAAAGTATTAACAAGTATCTTATATATTTTATCAGGGTCTCCCTTAAACTTAGTAGGAATATTTCCATCAACATTTATCTTAAAATCTAACACATCACGACTTACTTTAGCTGATGTAACACTATTAATTTCCATTAATAAATCTTCAATTCTATACTCTTTACTCTCTAAAGTTTCTTTACCAGATTCAATTCTAGAAATATCAAGAATATTATTAATAAGCTCAAGTAAATCACCAGAAGCCTGTTTAATATCCTTAACATCATGTTTAACCAAATCTTGTGTTAAATTCTTCTCTTCAAGTAAAGCTTGACTAAATCCTAAAATAGTATTCATAGGAGTTCTAATCTCATGAGAAATACTTGATAAGAAATCACTCTTTGCCTTATTAGCAATCTCAGCTTCACGACGACTTTCCTCAGCTTGAGCTAATAACTTAGTATCCTGACTTTCAACCGTAAAGAACAAAGCATTAATTAAGAATACATACATTATATAAATCATATTAAAACGATACTCAAATACTACAAATACAATTATTGAAAAGAACAAAAACACAACACTAAAGTAAGCTACTGGAACAGTTAACTCTTTAGGATTAGTTTTCTTATACTTCCAAATCATAATAACTGAAGCAATTGCTCCCATTAAAGATAAAATATATATAGGATACATTCCCGGTCCACAAATTAATAAATAATTAGGATTAATATTAGTGTGATATGCAATTGGTAACATAAAAGTAAGTAAATAAATTAACATATCAATAACTATTAAAGAAACACCAAGTACTCTTCTAACTTTAGTATAATTCGTAATAAGTGCCTCATTTATTGTAACCGAATAAATATAAAATAACGATACCGAAGTAAATATTATATCAGCTAAAATATGTAACCTACATAACACTTCTGTAAAGACTGGATGCTTATCCATCCCCGCTATAGCAACAACACAACCTATATCAAGAAATCCTAAAAATACTAAGAATATTACTAAAATAGTAAAAAATAAATTAGCTACTTTTCTTTTCCTTTTTACTCTTCTTTTCCATAAATATAGGCCCATTATAACAATTGAATAACATAATCCGACTAAACTTATCGCAGAACTAAATAACACAAAGCACACTCCCTTTTATGTAGTTAAAACACCAAAATATCCTAACTTCCCATCTTCTATTATCTAAAAATAATTTTACAATAAATAGAATGAAAAGACAACCTAATAAAAGAAAAAAGAATAACAAATTTGCATTCTTTAATCTTTAATATCCCATTTCCAATTTTTAATATATGGCATATCTTCTCCATATTCTCTAATATAGTTTTTATGCTTTTCTAACATATCTAAACACCAATCAACTAAAGCCTTAGAGACATCTTTATATCTTGGTATTTCTTTTAATACTGCTATTACTAAATGGAATCTATCTATTTCATTTTGCACTCTTATATCAAAAGTAGTTGTAATTGTACCTTCTTCTTTATATCCATGTACATGTATATTTCTATTTTCTCTTTTATATGTTAATTGATGAATTAATGATGGATATCCATGGAAGTTAAATATAATTGGTTTATTCTTTGTAAATATAGCATTATATTCTTGATCACTCATACCATGTGGATGTGTCTCTGGAGATTGTAATTTCATTAAATCTACTACATTAACTACTCTAATCTTAATACCTTTAACAGTCTTTCTTAATATATCAACTGCTGCTAATGTCTCAAGTGTTGGAGTTTCTCCACAACAAGCCATTATAACATCAGGATTTCCTCCATCATTACTAGCAAAGTCCCAAACACCAAGTCCCTTAGTACAATGTTCTTTTGCTTGTTCCTTAGTTAACCATTGAGGTCTAGGATGCTTAGAAGCAACTATTACATTTACATAATTCTTAGTTCTAATACAATGTTCAAAACAAGAAAGTAAACAATTAGTATCTGGAGGTAAATACATCCTAACAACATCTGCTTTTTTAGTAACTAAATGATTCAAGAATCCTGGATCTTGATGTGTATATCCATTATGATCCTGTTGAAAAACATGTGATACAAGTAAATAATTCAAAGATGCTATTGGTGCTCTCCAAGGAATTTGATTACATACTTTTAACCATTTAGCATGTTGACTAGCCATAGAATCAACTATTCTAACAAACGCTTCATAACTATGAATAAAACCATATCTACCAGTAAGTAAATATCCCTCTAACATACCTTGACATAAATGTTCAGATAAATATGAATCCATTACTCTACCAGTATTAGATAAATATTCATCCTCCGGTCTAATAGTTTTAAAATTCCAAGTTCTATTTTCAACTTCAAATACATGATTAAATCTATTAGACAATGCCTCATCTGGTCCAAATATTCTAAAGTTCTTATTCTCTTTATTTAAAACAAATACATCTCTTATATATTTACCAAGTTCCATCGTATCTTGTCCAACTATACATCCTGGAGTCTTAACATCAACTGCATAATCTTGCCAATTAGGTGTATTTATCTCTTTTAATAACAATCCTCCATTAGCATAATTACTAGCTCCCATACATTTACTTGGTGTAGGACACAACTCTCTAAGTTCTTTTATAAGTCTACCATTCGCATCAAATAACTCTTCTGGATGATAACTTAGTAACCACTTTTCTATTACTTTAATATTCTCAGGATTATCTCTAGTTATTGGAATTGGAACTTGATGAGCTCTAAAACTTCCTTCCATTCTCTTAGCTCCTACTTCTTTAGGACCAGTCCAGCCCTTTGGAGTAGTTAAAACTATCATTGGATAATTACCAGTTCCAGTCTTCTTAATTTTCTTTATATCTTTAACAACCTTTTCTAATGTCTCAGCCATCTTCTCATGCATCTTCATTGGATCAGATCCAGAAACAAAATATGGTTTCCAACTAAGTCCATAGAAAAAGTCTTCCATCTCTTCTTCACTCATTCTACCAAAGATAGTAGGATTAGCAATCTTAAACCCATTACGATGTAAAATTGGTAATACTACACCATCAGTCTTAGGATTTAAAAATTTATTTATATTCCAAGAAGTCGCTAAAGGACCAGTCTCAGCTTCTCCATCTCCTACAACACAAGCTGCTATTAAATCTGGATTATCTAAAACAGCACCAGCTGCATGTGATAAACTATATCCTAATTCTCCACCTTCATGAATAGATCCTGGAGTTTCAGGAGCAACATGTGAAGATACTCCACCCGGAAAACTAAATTGCTTACATAACTTTTTAAGTCCTGCCTCATCCTCAGTTATTTCTGGATAAAACTTAGTATATACCCCCTCTAAATAATTATTAGCAATCATAGCCTGACCACCATGTCCAGGACCTGATAAATATATCATTTTTAAATCATATTTCTTTATAATTCTATTCAAATGCATATAAATAAAATTTTGTCCAGGAGCAGTACCCCAATGCCCAACTACATTAGGTTTAATATCAGTTATAACAAGTCCTCGTCTAACTAAAGGATTATCTAACAAATATAATTGAGCAACAGACAAATAATTTAATGCCCTAAAATACTTATTCATTAAATTTAATTCTTTTCTAGATAACACCGGCATAAACACCCTCCTATTCTTAATATATTATAGCCCAAACACAAAAAAAGATAAAGATATTTTTCATCTTTATCTTATCGTCAAAGTCTAAATAATTGCTTTATCTTCATTACTACCAATAGTACTATTATTATTTATATCAATCTTAGGTTCTGGAATATTTTTTAATGAAACATCATTATTAACTACTTCTTTATTATCATCAACACTACTAGCAGCTGCTACTACATTATTATTTTCTACTGGGAAAGTATTAATATTTTGATTTGTATTATTAACTGTATCATTAACATTCTCTTGATTTACTGGACTAGTCTCTTTTTTACCTTTATTTTTCTTATTTATTACTGAGAAAATAACTCCTCCAATAACTACAACTCCTAAAACTACAAATATAATAATATTAGTTGTATTATATAATGCAAATTCAAACTCTAAGTTTTCTAAATCACTTGTCTTAGTTAAATCCCAAGTTAAATTCTTACCATCATTATCTACACTAGTTGCATTATTACTAATTGCTTTATACGGTAATTTAACTACAAACTTCATTTCCATATTAGACATATATTGTGAAAAATCATCTGAAGAAAAACTTCCATCATCATCTGAATCATCATAATCACTATCTACATCAGTATAATCATCTTCTCTATAACTATAATCACCATCAGTTGAATCATCATCAGTATCACCTATATCTGAATCATTTGTATCAAACTTTATTTTAGCAGTATATTTATTTTTAAATAATCCTTTTTCTACATAAAATATTTTAGCATCTTTATCTTCATCTGTAAGTCCTGATAAATCATATAAAACATTTTTATCTGTACTACTAACTTTATTAATATCTAAATTACTAAGAGTAAGATTAACTCCCTCCATACTATCATCTGCATAATCTTCTACTTTAAAACCTTGTTCTTCTAGATTCTTCTTATCTTCATCTGTAAGTAAACTTTCTCCATTTAATAAACTCTTATTAACTGCATACAAAATATTATAATTGATTTTCCCATTCTTACTAATTTCCATTGTAGCATTGAATTTTACGCATCCTGTCAACGTAAATGCTATTATCGCTACAAATAGCACTTTTAAAATCTTAAAACTTCTTTTCATAACTCTCTCCTACCTTACTACAAGTATAATCGATATAATAATTTTATTCAAGAAAAAAAGCAAACGATCTAAAAATCTTTGCTTAGTTTTTTCTATTTAGCAATTACTTCACAAATCAACGAACTAATCTCTGTTGGATTATCTATTGGAAGTCCTGCTATCATTTTAGCCTCTGCATATAAAATCTTTGTATATTTATCAAACTCTTCTTTATTACTTGAATATAAGTCTTTTAATTTATCAGCTATTGGATGTTTTTCATTTACTTCAAGTACTTGTTGTGCCTTAATTCCCATATCATTAGGCATAGCATCAAATACTTTTTGCATTTCTATTGAAACATCTCCCTTAGTAGTTAAACATACTGGATGTTTCTTTAATTTATTACTAAACTTAACCTCACTAACATCTCCAATAAGTTCCTTCATATGTTTTAATAAGTCAACATTATCTTCATTTACTTTCTTTAATTCTTCTTTTTCTTCATCACTTTCAAGTCCTAAGTCCTCATTTTCAACATTAGCAAACTTCTTACCTTCATATTCTTGAATAGCCGTAATAGCAAACTCATCTACATAATCAGTTAAGTATAAAATATCAAAGTCATGATCTTTTACTTGTTCAACATTAGGCATAGCATCAATTTTCTTGATAGATGAACCAGCTGCATAATAAATCTTTTCTTGTCCATCTTTCATATTATCAACATATTCTTTTAAAGTAACAAGTTTTTCTTCTTTAGCTGAATAAAACATAACTAAGTCTTTTAACTTATCTTTATCAGCACCAAAGTTATTATAAACTCCATACTTTAATTGAACACCAAATGTCTTAAAGAATGAAATATAATTTTCTCGATCATTCTTTAACATATCTTCTAATTCTTTACGAATCTTACTCTCAATATTTTTAGCAATTAATTTCAAGTTATGACTCTCTTGTAATACTTCTCTTGAAATATTTAATGATAAATCTTCACTATCTACAACACCTTTAACAAAACTAAAGTAGTCTGGTAATAGATCAGCACATCTATCCATTATTAATACTCCATTAGCATATAAACTAAGTCCTTTTTCATAATCTTGTGTATAGTAATCATATGGTGCATGACTTGGTATAAATAATAATGATTTATAAGAACACATTCCCTCTACTGAAGAAGAAATTACTTTTAATGGCTTATCAAAATCATTAAACTTATCCATATAGAAGTTTTCATAATCAGCTTCACTTACTTCACTCTTATTTTTCTTCCATATAGGAACCATACTATTTAATACTTCTATTTCTTTTTTATCTTCATACTCATGTTTCTCTTCATCTTTTAACTCATGATGTGTAACTTCCATCTTAATAGGAAAACTAATATAATCAGAATACTTCTTAACTAATCCCTTAATTTGATATTCATCTAAGTACTTACAATAATCATTCTCTTCTGTATCTTCTTTAATATGTAAAACTATCTTAGTACCATTATCAGTTTTCTTTGCTTTCTTAATAGTATAACCATCTGCGCCTTCACTTTCCCAAGTATAAGCTTCATCACTATCAACTGACTTAGAAGTAACAGTAATCTTATCACTAACCATAAAAGCTGAGTAAAAACCAACACCAAATTGTCCAATAATATTAGTTTTCTCTTCCTTACTCATATTTTCTTTAAAAGCAAGTGTTCCAGACTTTGCTATTGTACCTAAGTTATTTTCTAACTCTTCCTTAGTCATACCACAACCATTATCAGAAATAGTTAAAGTACGTTTTTCTTCATCTTTTTCTAGTAAAATACCTAAATCTTCTCTTTTAACTTTAATATTTTTATCAGTTAAAGAACGATAATATAACTTATCTAGTGCATCAGAAGCATTAGAAATTAACTCCCTTAAAAATATATCTTTATTAGTATAAATTGAATTAATCATTAAATCTAAAAGTCTCTTTGATTCAGACTTAAATTCATGTTTCTCCAAACAAATCATCTCCTTAATTTTGTTCACAATTTATTTATAGCACTATTTTTAGCAGTTGTCAACATTGAGTGCCAATTTAAATAAAAAAGAAAGAGTCCACTAACAAGTAAACTCTTAATTCATATATTTATTCATCGCCAATTACAAAAGGATTATCAGCTGTACCATCTCCATCCATGTATCTAGTACCTCTAACAAGAGAAACCGAAGGTCTCACTCCGTAAGAATAGTTAACATAGTTATCACTCAATCGTCCATCAGCACGAACTCGGAAATTTCCAGCAACATTACTATAAAAACCAGACGATGACAAAATCCAATAAAGTTGCCCCGTATATAAATAATAACTAGTATTACTTAACCCACCTTTTCCTCCAGCCAACATTACTTCATCTGCCGTTAATAATCCAACCGGATAAGTTAAAGCTCCATTTCCACCAGTACTAGTTGAAACTGTAAAACCATCTCTACTTTGATTTACACACCCCACACTTGGATTAGCTCTTGTATAAATTCTATTATAAGTACTAAAATATGAATTTTCTACTCCAGCATCTTCATCCTTTCCAACTAACGATCCTGAATAAAAACTTCTATCATTACACCAAATAGTATCTTCTAACTGAACCGTATAATCAAGCATATTGCTTTTATACCAGGAATCAATTGTCTTCTTTATTGTAGAATCATTTGTACTTGTAAACATCTCATTCTTAGCATCCTCTATATTCTTACCACTTGATAATGTTAAATAATAAATATAAGAACTATTTCCAAATTGATGAATGTAGTAAACACTACTACATTCACCAGTTGCATTAAAACATGTATAATGATATTTTTTAGCAAGTGTTACTTTATCGCCATTCCATCCCAACTCTGATGTATACGTATCTATAAGTGTATACTTATTTCCATCCCAAGAAACATCATTTCCATAAATGTACCCAAGTGTATCATCATATTTTATAGATGCGTTAGAAGTTGAAGATATATAGTATTTTCTACTACAAGTTGTACTCTTCAAATCAGAACACATATAATAACCACTATACGTAGCATAATTTTGATACCAGTCAATTTTTCTCAACACTACAACATCCTCCAATGAATAAGTACTATCACCATTACTCTTCATATTTTTACCCAATGTTATAGTTTGAGTAGCCGGATCAGTAATACCACCACTTAAGTGTAAAACATATTGATAGTTACTATCTGTCCCAACAATATAATAAATAGTTGCACAGGAATCCGCTGTAGACCGACAAGTATAATAGCCACTCAAACCGCTGTAATTATCTGCCCAAGATTTTTGTTCTGCATTTACAAGTGTATATCTCCCATTAGAATAAGTAATACTCTTACCATAATAATATGAACTAGAAGTTGCAGTATACTGATTTAGAACATTAGCGTTTACTAGTGAATGATTATTATGTGTATATCTTGTACCATACATATATCCTACATCAGCTGGCGAAGATGAAGAAGAATTAAATTTACTAATTCCTATTTGACTATTAACATCAGTATTATTACATTTCTTATTCTCATCATAAACACCATTATAAATAAGTTTAACGCCCCCAGTAGAAGTAGTTCTTACTATCTTCCAACAAAATCCTGCAAACAAAACATTATTATTGTTTATAATGCCTCGATAATAATAAACAGGATATGTACCATTTTCTGTTCCACTTCGTGTATAAATTCCAGAATTAGTACTTATTGGAATTTGACTAAAATTAACACTTGTATCTACACCCTTAGAATTATCTGCTATCATCCTATATAAAGATTGTGCCGTTGATATTTTTCCATCCATCGATTTTACTAATCCTAACTTTTTCCAAACAGCTTTTATTGTCACATTGGATTCAGGCATTATAAATTGATTATTTCCAATTTTTTCTACATCATCAGTTACTATTTTCCATTCTTTAAATTGATATCCACTGCATGTTGGAATATCATCGCTAATTTTTACTGTATCAAAAACTGAGTAAACTTTAGAACTAGGTAGATTAGACACCACACAACCATTCGGAGCATTAGCATCATAAATAACAACATAATTATCTTTTAAGGCAGTTGTTTTTGAAACGGTCTCAGTAGTATTAACATCACCAATCTTATAAGATACATCTGTTTTAGTATGAGTCTGGTAAACTCCTCCTAAACCAATTAATTCTTCATTTAAATTTATATCAATAGTTAATTCTGCATCCAACCCCGTTTTAAAACCATTTAAATTCCAGATAACTTGATCCTCATCTACACTAACATTGCCAAATGTTGTAATAATATTACTAGCATCTTTTAAATTAAAATTATTTGTTTCAATATAATCAGTTAATACAAATTTATCATAACCGATTGGAGAAATAGATGCTTTATATAAAAACTCACTTAAATTTTTTGTACTAGCTATAAATTGAATATCTGTAATATTTTTTAGACCTTCTAAAACCTCATCACCAAGTTCATATTGAATACCATTAATACTTAAATATTCATACTTACTTTTCAAATAATTATACTGACCTACCTCATTAGGTATATCTACAGTAGGTAATCCATCTGTTAAAAATAAAACAACACAATCACGATCAGATTCTTTATTATAAGAACTTAATACATCATCTACTTTTACTAATGCTTGATAATAATTAGTCTCTCCTTTAATAGTTAAACCATCAATAATTTCTTTCAATAAACTAGCATCACTTGTAAAATTAGTTACATTAGTACAAACATCATTAAAAGTAATCAAAGCAACTTTATTACCTTTAGGTATAGTATCATTAATAAATTCATTAACATCGCTTTGTACTTGAGTTAACTTATCACCAGCCATACTACCAGAAGTATCAAGTACTAAAATTACATCTGTATAATCTGCTCTTGGTTTTTCTACTGATTCCAATTTTATATTAATTCTTGCTTTTCCCCTACTTATCCATTTAGCACTTTTTGTATATTTAAAAGAACCCTCAACATTATTTTTATTATCTAAAGTTATAGACTGTACTTCTATACTAGAAATTGGTTCTAAAACCGCAAAAGAATTAGCAATAAATACGATAAAAAGTACTACTAAGACAAAGAAAGAAAAACCTAATCCTACTTGCTTACCAACAAATCTAAGGTTAGAATTTCCCCCTCCAAATCTTCGCATATTTATCACCACTCTAGTATTTTCTTATACATATTATAATATTTTTTCATTTTTTTTCAACACTGCAATCAAAAAAAAGAAACTGAATATTACTACTTCAATTTCTTATCTAACTCTAAATCACTATCTAATATTCGAATTAACCCCTCATCATACAAACTCTTATCCAAAGTCTCCAACTTATCTCCAGAAATGATTAAAAACTTATCATTTTCTAATCCATAACATAAATAGTATTTAGCAACACCTACTTCAAAATCATGCTTATCATCAACTACCATTAACTTATAAAATTTCTTATAACTTTTATTTCTAATTGCAACTAATACACTATAAATATAACTATCATCATCACTAGAACAATATAAATTAAGTATCTTTCTAGGATTGTATTCAACAACTACCAAAACATTATCTACTATTGCAAAATACTTTCCTCCAATAAACTCTAAAAATAAAACTTCATGTACTTCACTAGTATCAAATAATAAAGTACTAAAATCATCATTAACTAAATCAAAATCAATTGAATATTTATAATCAATAGCCTCATTAGAATTACTAAAAACAGCTAATATTTCTCTACATAATTCATTCATAAAAGATGGAATTCTCTCAAATAAAGTAACAATAACATCAAACATAAAAAGCCATTCACTTGGAATATATCTAGTCGTAACAAATTTATAATCACGTTTATTAATATGAGTATTAATCTCAATATAATAACTATTAATATACTTGTTAATTTTATTTCTAAAAATATCATTTCTAATTAATTTATCATTATCATTAATTGTATTCAAAATATAATTAACAGAAGAAATATCAATAAATTGATAGCAAACATAATCATCTATATATTTATTCTCACATACATCTAAAGGAACAAATAAAACCTTAAATTTCTCTATTCTCTTATTAAATACCAATGCAATATAAAAATTAGACTTATTATAATCTCTAATATATAAATCTAACAAAACACGTTCTTTTTTCTTTTTTAAATACTTTTGTATAACTAAAATACTATTATCCATAACAACCTTTCTATATACTACAAATTAATTTTATCAAAAGAAAAAGACTATTACCAGTCTTATTGTAAATTATTAGTTAACTTGTCGTCTACTAAGTATTTTTTAAGTCTAACTAAATACTGACATCAAAATAGCAGCTATAAAAAATGCACTAGATAGAATCATAATACAAGTTCCTACTACCTCAGCATATCCAAAATTATTTGAATTATTCTTAGTATTCTTCATAAACCATACCTCCGAGTCTACTACTATATATAAAGTATATCAGAAAAACATTTATTAGACAATTAGCTTTTTGAAAAGTCACACAAAAAAACAGTTTATAAAAACTGTTCTTTTCTATTACTTAACTTGTTCAATACTATAATAACTATATAAATTATCACTAGCTAATTTAAATGTATAAAGATACTTAGCCTCATCAACAGTCTCACCAGCTTTATTAATAACTTCTAATGATTCATATATCCTAATAGTATCTCCTTCTCTTTCTGCTTGATAAATATCATAATTATACTTGAAATCTTTTGAAAAGTTCTCTTTACTACTATTCTTTGAATATAAAACATAAGAATCTATAGTATCATCATAAACATAAGTATCATTTTCTGGATTAACTTTAATATTACCAGTACTCATTGTATACTGATCTCCAAACACCTCTTTGTATGATCTTTCTACATCTTCTCTTTTTATAATTGTTTTATCACTACATACAAGTTTTCCATAACTATTTTCTTGTGTTAAAGTAGTACAATCATCTGCTTCTAAAAAATCAGATGCTTTAAGATTTAAATAAGCAAGTACCATTTTGTTAGTCTCTGTCATATCAGCAATAATACTACTTCTTTCTCCTCCATACATCCAATAAGGAGAAGTTGACTTAAAATCATGTACACTAGTATATAAGCTCTGTACTAAACGACTATTAGTATCAAGTTTTTCTTC
>HF992498.1:48751-114703 GCA_000433455.1 Mycoplasma sp. CAG:877
TTCCACCAAATACACCTTTTAAAATAAAATATAAAACTAAAAATATTGTAATAGCAACAACAACAATAATCACAATTTTTAAAGTATTTACCTTTTTAGTAGCATTTTTATTAGAAATCATTTCATCAAATTTCATTTATATCACCATCTATCTATTTATTAGGATCAACTAATATTTTAACTGCATCATCAGTTCCAGATGTTAATCTTTCATATGCCTTTTGAACTTCATCTAAACTAACTATATCATCAACAAATTTTAATGTATCTATTTTTTTACCAGCCATTAAATCAATACATGTTTGGAATTCTTCTTTTGTATAAGCAATTGAGCCCATAACTGTTAACTCTCTCATAACAGCAACTACTGTAGGAATTGTAACTGTACCTAGTGATACTCCGACTAAAACTACTCTTCCACCAGGTCTAACTGCCATTAAAGCTGAACTAACAGCTGGAGAATTACCACAACAATCAATTACTACATCAAAACCTCCATTAGTCTTTGCTAAAACACGTTCTAACATCTTAGTATCCTTAGCATCATACCATTCATCAACAACACCTAATCGAATACTCTTCTTACCACGAGCATCATTAGTTTCAGATAAAGCAACATAACTTGCTCCTTCCATTTTAGCAAACATAGCAGAAACTAAACCAATAATTCCTCCACCAATAACTAAAACTTTTTCTCCTACTTTAATATTAGCTAAATGAACAGCATGTAATCCAACAGCTGAAGGCTCAACCATCGCAACTTCTTCATCACTAACACTATCAGGAACTTTTAAAACCATATCCGGTCTAATTGCCATCCTTGGTGCTAAAGCACCTGGATTTGTTAAAGAAAGACCCGTAGCATGAGTCCAAGTTTCAGGACAATATTGGGGATTTCCTGTAAGACAAGCACTACAATGACCACATGGTGAAATTGGAAGTGCAGTTACTCTATCACCAACTCTTAAATCATCCCTAGCTCCAGGATTAGTAACAACACCACAATACTCATGTCCCATTACTAAACCAACAGGCTCACCAGCATCCCAATAATGAATATCAGAACCACAAATACCACACTTTTTTACATCTATTAGAACACTACCATTTTGTGAAACAGGTTCAGGTATGTCACCAATTTCAAATTTTTTAACACCTTTTATTTTTACACATTTCATAAAAGTCAACCTCCTATCATCTAATATAATGATACCATAAATTGAAAAAAAATAAATAATTTTACACCAAATTGTCTAAAAGAAAGGAAAAAATATGAAAATATGTGTATATGCCATTTCTAAAAATGAAGAGAAGTTTGTTAAAAGATGGATAAACTCCATGAAAGAAGCTGATGAAATCTATGTTCTAGACACTGGTTCCACTGATAATACTGTAAAACTCTTAAAAGAAAATAATGTAAATGTAAAACAAAAAGTAATAACTCCTTGGCGCTTCGATGTAGCTAGAAATGAATCTTTAAAACTCCTACCAGAAGATACTGATATTTGTGTATGTACAGACTTAGATGAAATATTTGAAGAAGGTTGGCGTAAAAGACTAGAAGAATCCTGGCAAGAAAATACTACTAGAGCAAGATATACATACAACTGGAAACTAGATAAAAATAATAAACCAATAGTTTCTTTCTACTCAGATAAAATTCATACTCTAAAAAACTATACTTGGATTAATCCAGTCCATGAAGTATTAAACTCTTCTATAAAAGAAAATTTTATAACTATAGACACCCTAACTCTAAATCACTACCCTGATCCTACTAAAAGCCGTAGTTCCTATCTACCACTCCTAGAACTATCTATAAAAGAAGATCCAGAAAATGATCGTAATATGCACTATTTAGGCCGAGAATATATGTATTATGGTTACTGGAAAAAAAGTATTAAAACTCTAAAAAAACACTTAGAATTAAAGAAAGCTACTTGGAAAGATGAAAGATCAGCTTCTATGCGTTATATTAGTAGATGTTATAAAAACATAGGTAAATATGAAGAAGCCAAATTCTGGCTAAAAAAAGCCATAAAAGAAACTCCATACTTAAGAGAACCATATGTCGAAAGAGCTCTTCTTGCCTACTCTGAAGAAAATTATTTAGACGTTGAAACATACTGTTTAGAAGCCCTAAAAATAAAACATCATGAGAAAACATACATTAATGAACCATTCTGTTGGGATGAAACTATTTATGACTTATTATCAATAAGCAACTTCTACCAAAGAAAATATAACTACGCTATCTACTTTATAAATCTAGCTTTAGAAATATCACCTCATAATGAACGACTTCTAAAAAACAAAGAACTATTCACAACCAAAGAAAAAAATTAATCTTTAACATAAAGATTAATTTTTCCTTCTCTATAAGCTAAATAAATCTTATTCCAAATAACACTTTCTATATATCTAGCCTTCTTAGGATGCATTAAAAATCTAAGTACAAGTTCCACATGATCATCTACTATCTTAGTATAAATAATTGGATCAAACTTATTAAAATAAATTCTATTAGTAGTATTAACATCAGCTATTTGATTCTTCATCTTTCTTGGAATATTTTTAACTGTCTCCAAACTATTAACTATTTTATATATCTCTTTTTTATTATTAGCTAAGTCACAATCTAACTTAACTTTTATAGTCATTTCTTCCCAAATATATTTAAATCCCTTATTAATATTTTTTACAGGTCCCAATATAATAGTTGAATTAGGATAATGTATAACAACACCGGTAGACTGTCCATTATCTTCTTTAGTAGAAACTTCTAGTATTTCAAAACTAAATGCTGAAATACTCATAACATCTCCCTTTATATCTCCAATCTGTATACGTTCTTCTACTTTAAAAGGTTTCTTAAACTTAATATAAATTCCACAGAAAAAATTAAGTATAAAGTCTCTTAAAGCAATAGTCATAGCTGCTGATATAACACTAATAAGAGTCATTAATCCCTTTATATAATCATCCCAAATAATAACTAGAATTAAAACTTCTAATACATTTAAAGTAACTTGATAAGCCTGATTAGAAACAAATTCTCTTCTACCAGTTGTAAGTTTCTGTATTACCTTTCTTCCTATTTTTTTTAATAAATAAAATATTACTAATACCGAAATAGTAGAAACAATAACATATATATATTCTTTATCTATAGTAGTAACATTTGAAATAACTTCACATACATATTTATAAAAATTCAAAGTATCCCCTCCAAACAGAATATAGATTATACCACAAAATCTAATTATTTTTAAGGACACAATTAATCATATGAGAAACTTTACAGAAACTTTACAAAAAAAATGTCCTAAGACATCTTTTTCTTATAAATATTACTACTAACAATCATTATAATTCCAATAACTAAAGCAACAATTCCATAAATCAAACCATAACTATAGTTAACTGTAATTGCTAAATCAGCAACAGATATAATTATAAAATTTAATATAGCTACAACAATTATAGATAAAATAGCAGTAATAACTAAATCAATACCAACTATTTTAATTAAACTTAATAAAGAGTTTTTTAATATTCCAATAATAACTATTAAAACAACAATAGAAATAACTAGTATAATTCTTAAACTATCAGATATTAAATTATTATATATTCTAAACGTTGTTACTACACTCTTATTACTTTCATTACCCTCTTGTACTTTTTCCTTAAAATAATCATTAGCTTTTTTTAAGTTTTCACTCTTCTTAAATTCTTCTAATTGTTCATCACTTACTCCTAATTTTTCTTTTAACAAATCTTTATTATTATCAATAAAAGTAATTACATCTTTATCTATATTAATATCACTATCAATATTATTACCAGCCATACCAGAAATAAGTAAATCAATATATTTTTGAATTAGGGCATCAGCTTCAGTATTATTAACTAACTCATTAAAACTTTCATCATTAATATTAGAATCAACATCAGAAATTATCTCTTCCCTTACATTTTCAACAGTAACATTCTTCATTTGTTTAACAACTGCATCACGTACTGAAAAAGATAATATAAACACTACCATCAAACAAACTAGAACAACTTCTAATAAAACAATAAATATTTTCCTTAATGTTTTCATAATCTTCTCCTACATTGACTTATTTAAAACTGTAACTCTAATCAAAACTGTACCAAAGACAACTATTGATACTAAAACAAGTATAACACTAATAGTAGAAGCTGTATCTGGATTTATTGCAGGCTCAGTCTCTCTTTTTTCATAAATAACTTCAATACTAACATCATCATCTGGCATTACAAAAGTATTATTATTACTTACTTCTATTTCCTTACCAGAACTATCTCTAACAATAACTCTCTTTACAATATATCCTTCTTTTTCTTTAGGTATCAAAGTAACAGTCTTACCAGGATAAGCTCCATCCATAACTTCTACATCAGTGTTTTTACTCTCAATTACTCTCTTAGGATAAGTAAAACTAGTTAAAAGTAATTTAGACCCATTACTACCAATCATAACATATCCATTGAAATCACCATTAGAATCTCTACTTTCAATAATCCTATTAACTGTATAAGATAAATCAAAACTAGATACCTCATTAAAGTCATTATCAACCTTAACAACACCTTCATTACTAGCAATAATTAACCCATCAACACTTCCATCATAGTTCTTACTATTAACAATAGAATAAGGAATAAATGTATTATTTATCTCTTTAGTAAGTAAAACTTTATTATCAGAACTCATTCTACTAATTTTTACAATCGGATTATTATAAGTTTTATAAGCAACGACAACCTCATTAGAAGCATTGACAAATAGATAATAAGGAGCTCCACTACTAACTATACTAATTGGAATCATTGATGTATTTGTATTAAGATTAAATAATGCTACTTCATACATTCCATGTATTGGTCCATTAGTAGAAACTCTAATCCATTCATTATTACTATTTTTTAAAGAGTTTGAACTCATCTTCTTCGTCCAAAGAAGATTACCACTCAAATCATATTTCATCTCATAAGTACCAGGCTCATATAATTCAAAAGATTCAGTTGTAAAATAAATTATAACGCCATCTAACTTACCATTATCATCATAACTATTAAAAACTTTATTTAAATACTCTCCTAATTTTCCTCCAAAAGTTTTCTCCCATAAAACATCACCAGTATTAGAATTAATACGCTTAATAAGTAAATCATTATTAACAACAGAAACATCAAAATCAGTAACCTTATCACCATTTTTATTCCAAATCATCTTACTATCAAGACCAACTTTAATATAAGTAGTAAAGGAACCATCCCTAGAATAACTAGTGTTATATATTAAATAACCACAAACATTACCATTATCATCATAGTCATAAATCATATTAAAACTACTATCAGTTGATTCAAGAGATACTTGGGTTCCTTTTTCTAAATCAATTGCTCCTACACCAAATGGTAAAACTAAAAATATTGAAGCAAGTAAAATTAAAATATTTCTTTTCATACTATCAACCTATCTTTCTAAATAATTACGACTTTTAACAGCAACACTTCCAACTACAATACTTGCTACTAATATTAAAACAACACTAATAGTAGAAGCTGTATCTGGATTTATTGCAGGCTCAGTCTCTCTTTTTTCATAAATAACTTCAATACTAACATCATCATCTGGCATTACAAAAGTATTATTATTACTTACTTCTATTTCCTTACCAGAACTATCTCTAACAATAACTCTCTTTACAAAATATCCGGCTTTTTCTTTAGGTTTTAAAGTAACTACTTTTCCAGGGTAAGTGTAGTCTAAAACTTCAACATCATCATTTTTGCTTTCAATAACTTTTTTAGGATAAGTAAATTTAGTAATATAACCCTTTTTATTAACTCTATCATATCCCACAACTATATACCCATTAAAATTACCAATTTCATCATAACTTTCAATAACTGCTTCAGGATTATAAGAAAGAGTTTTTTTCCACAACAAATTTCCGTCATAATCAAAATTAAGAAGACAATTACCATAGTCTCCACTATTTCCAACAATAAATCCATCATATTCTCCGTTAATTGTAATACTATCAATTGGAATAGTAAATAAGTTTTGATTACTAATATTAAGAGACTTAGTAGAAAGTTTTTGCCCAGTTAAAGTATATTTGCCAAAATGAAGAATATCATTAGAATGATCATTAAATATAATAATTAATTTATCAGAACTCAATTTATCAATAAGAAAAGTTGGACCCCAATATCCACCAGCATCAATCATATTCACATTAGTATTTTGAGAAACATTCTTTATAACACAATAAAATGCCCCAAAAGACATATCACTAGAATAACTAAGTAAATCACCATTTTCATCTGTAGCATAAATAGAATGTGAAAAATAATCATAAAATGGTTTAATCCAAACCAGTTTTCCATTCAAATCATATTTCATGATATAACAACCGGGCTGAATTTCAAGATCAGTAGATGCCAACTTAAAATAAATAAAATATCCATCTATTTTTCCATCATTACCATAGCTATTAAACGTATCATACAATACATCGTAACCATTCCCACCATATTCACTTTGCCAAAGAATATCACCAGTATTTTCATCTATTCTTTTTATTATTAAATTACCATTACTAGTAACTTCTAAATCACTAGGACTAATATTCTTTTTACTTAAAACAACTTTGTTATTTAAATCATACTTCATAAGAAAGTCACTATTATAAATAATATATCCATCTACATTTTCATTATTATCATAACTATTCATTAAATAAATATTAGTCGTTGAATTAACCAAACCAAAAATCGTCTCAAAACTCTTCTCAAGGTCAACTGCTCTTACACTAAATGGTAAAATTAAAAATACTGAAGCTATCAAAACTAAAATAAACTTCTTCATCATATCACACTCACTATTCTAAAAAGAATTATATCAAAAAAATCATAATAAAAAAAGAGGATAAATATTACTTATCCTCAGTTTGAAGAACATATTGATCATTCTTATAATCAACAAAAACTGTATCTTTTGGTTTAACTTTACCTTCAATTATCATTCTAGCAAGTAAAGTCTCAATAGTACGACTTACTAATCTCTTTAATGGTCTAGCACCATAATTAACATCATAACCATCCTCTATTAATTGATGTCTTGCCTTATCACTTATAGCAATCTTAATATGAACATCACTTAAACGTCCTTCTATCTCTGTTAAAATCTTATCAAGTATCGAATTAATTGCTTCTTTTGATAGTGGATCAAATACAATAATTTCATCAATTCTGTTAATAAACTCTGGTCTAAAGTAATTTCTAACATCATCCATTACTTTAGAAGCATCTCCATTTAGAATATGTTCACTTCCTAGATTAGAAGTCATAATGATAATTGTATTCTTAAAGTCAACTGTACGACCATTAGAATCAGTAATTCTACCATCATCTAACACTTGTAAAAGTAAGTTTAAAACCTCTGGATGAGCTTTTTCTATCTCATCAAACAAAACTATACTATAAGGATTACGTCTAACAGCTTCAGTTAATTGTCCCCCTTCTTCATATCCAACATATCCTGGAGGAGAACCAATTAATCTAGACACACTAAACTTCTCCATATATTCACTCATATCAATTCTAATCATATGAGTCTCATCATCAAATAACTCATAAGCAAGCGTTCTAGCAATCTCAGTCTTACCAACACCAGTAGGTCCTAAAAACATAAATGAAGCAATTGGTCTATTAGGGTCTTTTATACCAGCACGAGACTTCAAGATAGCATCACTTACTAGTTTTATAGCCTTATCTTGTCCCATAACACGTTTCTTCATGTTATCTTCCAAGGCTAGTAATTTTTCTTTTTCACTACTTACTAACTTCGAAATAGGAATATTAGTCCATCTAGAAATAACTTCAGCAATATCATCACTCGTAACAGTATCACTAAGTATTTTATTCTTCTCAGTATTATTTAACTCTTCCAACTCTTTTTCAAGTCTTGGAATCTCACCATGTCTAAGTATTGCCGCTCTTTCCAAATCATATTTGTTTTCAGCTTTTTCTAGTTCAAACTTAGCCTCTTCAATTTCAGCTTTTTTCTTCTTAATATCTACATTTAAGTTCTTCTCTTTATTCCAAGCCTCAGTTAATTCCTTTTCCTTAGCTTGTAACTTTTCTACTTCTGCATCAATCTCTTCTCTACGTTTCTTAGAAATCTCATCTTTTTCTTTCTTAATGGCTTCTCTCTCTATTTGTAATCTCATAATTTTATGAGTTAAATTATCCAAATTTTCTGGAACAGAATCCATCTGTACTCTAATCGTAGCACAAGCCTCATCTACCAAATCAATTGCTTTATCTGGTAAATAGCGATCTGTAATATAACGATTAGATAAAGTAGCAGCTGATATTAAAGCCTTATCTTGAATAGTAACACCATGATGTATTTCAAATCTTTCTTTTAATCCACGTAATATGGTAATAGTATCTTCTACAGTTGGTTCAGATACTTTAATCTTTTGAAAACGTCTTTCTAGTGCTCCATCTTTTTCAATATATTGACGATACTCATTCAAAGTTGTCGCCCCAATTACATGTATTTCACCACGAGCAAGCATTGGTTTTAATATATTAGAAGTGTCCATTGCTCCCTCAGTTCTACCAGTACCAACAATCATATGTATCTCATCGATAAACATGATTATATCGCCTTCACTCTTCTTAACTTCGTTTAAAACTTTCTTTAAACGTTCCTCGAATTCACCACGATATTTAGCCCCAGCTACTAAAGCAGCCATATCCAACTCCCAAATAGTTTTATTCTTTAAACTAGCAGGAACATCTCCCTTTATAATTCTTAAAGCAAGACCTTCTACTATTGCTGTTTTACCAACACCAGGTTCACCTATTAAAACTGGGTTATTTTTTGTTTTTCTTGATAATACACGAGTGATACTACGTATTTCTTCATCACGACCAATAACTGGATCAATCTTGCCACGTTTAGCAGCTTCAGTTATATCACGACCATATTTTTCTAATACATTTTCATCTTGTTCTTCTTGATAATTATTATACATACTCTATCACCTCTTCCAGTATATATTATACGCCACGTTTTAGCACTTGTCAATATAGAGTGCCAATAATTTATAAAAAGAAAATGTAGTATAACTACATTAACTTATTTAGAACCATTACTTGAACCAAATCCATCTATAGAACCAGTTTTAACTAAAGATTTATAACTCTCACTAACATCACTTTTACTTGAACTTGACTTAATTTCTTCTAAAACTCTACTTTGCCAATTACCACGATGTATAACTCTTTTACATTGTTTACTATCAATTAATTCTCTCTTAGTTAATTGAGATAATCTATGAAAATCACTAAAATCCATAATATAAATAGCATCTCCCATAGATACACGCCCTGTATTAACATTATCAAAATATTTTTCTAAAACTACACATCCATTAGAATGAACATACGCTATATACCCCTCAAAAGTTCCTAAACCCTGAAGTGTACAAAAAGGATCTTGTGACTCATGAAATGACTTCTTTTCTAAATAGATATTCATTAAATGTTCTCGGTACTTTTCCTTTTCCTCTTCACTCATTCCTATAGTTCTCTTAGAAACATTTACTGTAAAAGCCTCATCTAACCCTCTACTGTCAGGAATAAGTTCCCAATTAGCCGATAAATCATTCAAATAACTACTCATAAACTCTTCTACTTCACTAGGTGTCATAGTAGAAAAATCAACTGACTTAAGTGTTACAGTTTTTAACTCTGGATTACTAATTAATAACTTCTTATATCTATCCAATAATATTTTCTGTGTAACAATATATCCTTCTTGATCAGGAATACTATCAAAAATAGACTTATATTTTCCAACAGATACCTCTAAATCACTATTAATATCATCACCTAACTCATAAAAATAATTAGAAACATAATATAAATATTTTTGTTTAAGACTTCCATCAACCATCTCTGCACATTCTAAATATTTATGAGCAACATAAAGTTCAAACTTACTAAACTCCTCTTTCGATAAAGCTGTTAACTCTATTGGATTTTGATGTAAAAAATTCATAACTTCCGAAAAATTATCAACAATATACATAAATAAATCAGCACATGCATTAGCATACTTCTTAGGATTCAACTCCTCATCTGCCATACTAAAAATATCATCAAGACTCATAGTTGAACCAGAACTTTTCTTAACTGTTTCCTCCAATTTTACTCTATTATTATTGGTAAGTACTATCATCCCAATTAAACTCTTCATTCTCTGAGCAATCTTTTTAAACTCAAAAGCCCTTACATAACTTTGATACAATACTGGAAACTCTCTAGCTAATTTTTTATCTGTATATACTTTTCTTAATAAAGCAATTTTCTCTCTGAAATCAGAACTTTCAGTAAAAAAATCTCCTACTTCTCCAGATGATAAACTCATATTAAGACTATAAAAGATAGTTGAACAAATAGCTTCTTTCGAAAAACATAATTGTTTATTAACACTATCACCATCTTGTATAATATTTAGTGTTTGAAATATTTCTACATCTGGATAATATTCTACTTTACTCCTTAAAAACTCTATTAAATTTGCTAAACCTTTATCTAAAGAATCTTTTAATTCTTCGCTTTTACTACATAAATTTAAAATATCACTAGCTAATAAAGAAACCGGTGCATCAACTGGTATACCTTTATTAATAATCTTCTCTACACTCTCCACTGTTTTTCTCCCATCTCTAAATAGTCCGTTAATTATACCATAATCAAGCAAAAAAGTAAATGATCAATAATTAATTACTCGTAACTTTTCCTGTTTCAACTAGTTTTTTTCTACACTTAGAAACATCTATATCGCCATCACTACCAATAATATTTTTTACTTTTTCTTGCCAATTACCAGCATGAATAATTCTATAACAAGAAGGATGATTAATAAGTTCTCTCTTAGATAAGTGTGACAACTCATAAAAAACATTAAAATTCATAACATAAATAGCATTATCTTTAGCAAGTCTACCAGTAGAAACATTTTCAAAATACTTATCTAAAATAACTTTCCCATTAGGATAAACATAAGCATAGTATCCATCAAATGTTTTTATTCCACGCAGTATTGAATATGGATCAGAAGACTCATATAAACTCTTTTTTTCTAAATAAAGATTAGCCAACTTCTCTTGTTGAGCCTTTTTCTCTTCTTCACTCAAATTAGAAGTTACCTTAGAAGCAACACCTGCAAAAGTACTTTCAAAACTTCCCTTAGGTATTATTTCCCAATTAGCCGATAATTCTTTTAAATAGCCATCCATAAACTCTTTTACTTCTTTTGGACTCATAGTTGAAAAATCAACTGACTTAAGTCTAACTATCTTTAAACTTGGATTACTAATTAATACTTTCTTATACTTTTCTAATAATATTTTTGGAGTAACTGTAGTTACTTTTTTATTTTCACTATCAACAACATCTATAGAAACATCACTACCAATATTATTACCAAGTTCCAAAAAGTAATTAGAAACATAATATAAGTACTTTTGTTTATCTTTTTCTGGTACCAAAGTAACATATCTTAAATATCTATTAGCAACATATAGTTCAAATCTCTTTTGCTCTTTATCACTAAATAATGTTAAGTCTATTGGATGTTCATGCATAAATGTAACTACTTCATCTATATGCATAGAAATAAATTCAAACAAATCGGCACATTTATTAGCAAACTTCCTAGGATTAACTTCAGAATTTGCTTTCTTTAAAAACTCATCAATCTGATCAGTATTTTCGAAACATTCTTCTAGCTTCTTTCTGGCCTCATATTTTTCCCTCCAAGTAGAAGTATAACCATTAATAACATGATTATAATGTTGTGCTAACTTTTTACAATTAACTAATTCCTTATATTTATTATACAAATTAGGAAACTCTCTTTCCAATTTTTTCTCAGATGAAATATGTCTTAATTTCTTTATAGTATTTTCAAATATATTATCTTTATTAAATAAATCAAATAAATCTACTATTTCTATGCCTTGTAAATTAAGTTCTGTAACAATAGTAGCCGCTAAAGCCTCTACTGAATAACAAATCTTCTTAGTTAAACAATCTCTTCCTTGCACAACACTTAATGCCTGTACAATTCCAAACTCCGGACAATCTTCTATTTCACTCTTAAAATACAAATCAATTTCATCAATTACTTTTTTCAATGCTTTTATTGCTCTATCTTTATCATCACAAAGTTCTAAAAAATCAGTTGCAAACATAGTTATTTGAGCATCAATAGGAATTCCTTTATTAATTGTATCACTAACAATACTATTCATAATAATCCCCCTTTACTAGTTGCATATTATACCATTAAACCATAACATAGTCAAAAAAAGAAAGGTTACCCTTTCTAATCTATATAATTAGTTAATGTTTTCTTCTCCATCTTTGGAAACTCTATACCATTCTTCTTACCTAACTCAATACACTTTAATAACCAGGCCATATTATTACCAAGAACCCTCATAGTTTGTAATCCCTCTAAATCTTTTTCGGCATCCAAAGCATTAAAACCAAATACTCCATTCCAATAATTGCTTGAAACAATAGGCATACAAGAATAAGTAAAATATTTATTTAGTCTATCAAAAGCACCAATCGTACCGGCTCTTCTACAACAAGCAACTCCTGCTGCTACCTTTCCTTTAAATAAATTACCTTTACCATAAAAAACTCTATCCATAAAAGAATTCATACTACCATTTACTCCCGCAAAATGAACTGGTGCTCCAAAGACAAAGCCATCAGCATTATCAACCTTTTCTAAAAATTCATTAACTACATCATTATAAATACACCTTTTACTTTTAAAACACTTACTACAACCAATACATCCAGCTATAGGACTAATCCCTATCCAAAACATTTCTGTTTCAATTCCGTTTTCTCTAAGAGCCTTATCAACTTCTTCTAATGCTCTATTCGTAGTACCATTTTTATTAGGACTACCATTAACTAATAATACTCTCATCTCAATCACCCAATATATTTTTTATATAAATCTTTCAAATTTTTACTATTAATAACTTTATTAACACCATAGTTACTAACATCTGTATAAACCTTAGTTAATAAAAAATCTAATTTCGGATTAATTTTTGCTTTTTCTCTTTTTCTCATCCAATAATTAAGTTGATATTCCTTAGTCCAATGTCTTCCTTTATAAGTCATTCCTGCTGCTAAAGAATCACAAACCATCTCGGCAAAATACTTATATGGCATAACTGGAGTTGCATCAGTAGTAGCATAATCATACCAATATTCATAATGATGTTTATTTCTACCTTTATGATGTAACCAAGCATCAGAATAACCATTAACTTTTTTACAAGTAAGAATTGGACTGAAGTCCTTCGAAAAATACCTAGCTCCTTCTAAAAACTCAGTAAAAGAATACTTAGATAGATCATGTACTAATCCTCTCCAAGGAATACCTGCTCTAACACACAAACAAAATACTTTAAATCTATGCCTATTAACTACATGCAAATGTCCAAAATACTTACTTATCGTTATCTTATACTCTTCTTTTTTTACCTTTGTCATATACTACCACCTTCTAAAGTATAACATAGAGCTAGAAAAAACAAAAATTTTTTCAAGATAATTATCCAATTCCACCACAACTAACCTCATCAGTACTACCATTACCAGTACTAAGATTATAAATGTATTCCTTACAGTTTTCTGTATCTTCAACTAGATGAAATTGAAAAAACAATTCTCCATTATTTTCTATCATAAAATTAAGTTTACCTAAACCAGTATCATCACCAAAATCAAATATAACTTTACCACTCATATTTACTAATACAATTCTATTCTCTTTATTAACTAATACATAATTACCATTAGTAACTCCATATACATTATTATATTTTTTATCAACTACTATCTTTCCATCTAAATCATATATAACTCCATTTAATCCATACTCAACACTAGCATATAAATAATCTCCTACTTTACTAATATTCGAATAATTAAATGGTATAACTTCTTTTCCACTAGTATAATCAATCACACCATATCTTTGACCCTTATAAACAATAATTAAATTATTTCTAACTGGAATAACTACTTCCATTGGTCCAGCAGTACCATTATTACTACCATTAGAAAATCCATCATAACTAGCTGCTACTACTACTTTTCCTGTATTTAAATTATATATTCCCCACTTATTATCTATAAGTACAGCCAAATACCTAGTATCATAATTATCTTTATTTTTAAAAGGTAAAACTGCCTTATATGAAACATTTTCTAATATTTTCTTATTAGTAACATAATTTTTTAATTGCATATAATAATCACTAGTTTGATATAAAACATATTGTGTATTTTCAAACAAAGTAGCATTCTGATAAATTCTACCACAATCAACTACATATATATCATAATCTTTAATATTAGTTGGCTTAGTAAGAGTAGCTTTTCCTGTACTCTTATTAATATAAACATTAATTTTAGTATTATCCTCAACTATCTCAGTAGGTTCATTAACTTGTCTCTTCTCTCCATAAGAATATTTAGTCCTCTTGCCATTCAAAGAACAATCACTTAAATAGACTTTTCCATCATCATAAATCTCATGTATAGAGCAACTAATATCGTCATCTACTTTTATCAATTTTAAAGCCTCGTCATAACTCAACAAAGTATTATTTTTTTTATAATAATCAGAAATAACCTTTTCAACTTTTTCCCCATAATTTTCAATTTTCTTTTTCTTTTCTTTATCACTTAACTCATTCTGATTATAAACATCATCTTTAATTTTTTCTTTATCCTTATTCTTTTTAATATCTAAACATAACCAAAACAAAAGAAGTAAAGCTATTAAACAACTTAAAATAATAATTATTTTCTTCTTACGTTTATTTTTATTATTTTTATCAGCATCCACCTCTTGATCATTAATTATAGCTTCTTCCTCTAATACTTTATCATCACCAACTAGAGTACTATCATCAACTATATCTTCATTAACGCTTTCAAGTTTCTCATCTGATATATCAGTAATAGTATCAATTTCTTTAGTTTTTTCTAAATCATCTTTATCCATACACTCACCTCTATACTTAAAGTATAACAAGACAATCAATACTTTTCCAATAAAAAAATGTAGAAATATCTACATTTTACATTAACTGCCCATACTGATTAAAATACTGATTACTACTCATATTACCATTCATTATGTTAGCTGTATTAGTATTAGTACTATTATTCATGTTATTAGTACTATTATTATTCATGCTCTTCTCATAGTAATCAAATAACTCTTTAAATCTTGCATAATGAACAATTTCTCTTTGTCTTAGCCATAACAATGGTCCTATAACATCTGGATCATTCGTTAAATCTATCAAATTTTCATAAACCGCCCTTGCCTTTTGTTCAGCAGCCATATCTTCTGATAAATCAGCAAGTGGATCTCCAGTAGATGCAAAGTATCCTACTGTAAACGGAACACCATTCGCATCTGTTGGATATAATGAATGAGCATGTTCTGCATAATGGGTATCAAGTCCTGCTTCTTTTATCTCCGCAAGAGTAGCATCCTTCATTAATTGATAAATCATTGTAGAAATCATCTCTACATGAGCTAACTCTTCTGTTCCTATATCAGTAAGCAAAGCTTTTCCTCTCTCATCTGGCATTGTAAATCTTTGATTCAAATAACGAAGAGCAGCTGCCAATTCACCATTCGCACCACCATATTGTGTAACCAAATACTTTGCCATTCTTAAATCTTTTTTCTTAATATCAATTGGATATTGTAATCTCTTATTATAACTAAACATTATTAATATCCTCCCATGGCCAAGGACCATTAATCCATTTAAATGGACCATTCTCTAAACTATTACTAACAATATTTAATGGACCAAACTTAACTTCATATTGTGAAATTAATTCATTTGCTGACTTTCTATAATCATTAAATAAAGTTAACATAGACTCATCATTTGGATATAAATCTAAATATAAATTAAGATCATGTGCCGCAAAAGATATTCTTCCTATCTCTAATAGCATCTTCTCTTTCTCAGTATTTCCAGATAATTGAGCCGGTCTATAATTTTTATACTGACTATATAGATTAGTAAACATATTACCATTATTGTAACCATCACTAGGTGAAAATAAAGAACTATTTCTATTAAAACTACGCATAGAATTCATTCTCATCTTTTGATACATAGTATCATTTAAATAATCATAGTTATACATAATATCTCCTTTCTCTTTAATTTATGATTAACTAGGTATTAATGTATAGATAAATACCCAAATTATGAAAAAAGGAATAATTAATAAAAAAGCCTTGCTTTTTTTCTATATCTATAATAAAATAAAGAAGTCAAATGTGACATGGCGCCGTTGGTGAAGTGGTTAACACGCTAGTTTGTGGCACTAGTACGCAAGGGTTCGATTCCCTTACGACGCCCCATATTTTAAAATAAAAGCTAATCAAAACGATTAGTTTTTTTGTTATATAAAATACTACTTTAATTAAAAGACTGTAGAGAACATCACTTAGTAGAAAAATTTAAAAGGAAGAGTTTATCTCTTTTTTTGTTTTATATATTTTCAATTTAGGTATCCATTATTATCAATATTAACATCCATAAATATAATATATTGAAAGGAGATATATTTATGATGTACGGATATCCAGCATACAATTATAACGAATCCAATGGCACAAACTGGTTTTGGATTATAATTATTATTCTAATTATTTTCTTTGTTCTATTCTGGAACACAGGTAATGGTAACTCTAAAAACAATTGTTGTCACTAAAAAAGGAGTACTATCTAAAGTACTCTTTTCTCTTGTCTTAACAAATAAGCTTTATAAGTATTATAACCAAGTTCTAAAACAGTCATCTGTCCAACACCACCAGGTACAGGAGTAATATATGAACACTTTGAAGAAACCCCATCAAAATCTACATCCCCACATAAACTACCATCTTCTAATCTATTAATTCCAACATCAACAACAACAACCCCATCCTTAACCATATCACTAGTAATTAATTTAGCCTTTCCAACAGCAACAACTAAAACATCTGCATTTTTAGTAATATCTTTTAAATTCTTAGTCTTAGAATGACACAAAGTAACAGTCGCATCACTATTTATCATAACCTCAGCCATCGGTCTACCAACTAAATCACTTCTACCAACAATAGCAACATTTTTACCTGCAACATCAATATTATAATACTTTAATAATTCCATTACTCCAAGTGGTGTACAAGGTATTAAACAATTCTTTTTATGAACAAGCATTCCCATATTAATATCGGTTAAACCATCGACATCTTTTAAAGGACTAATAGCATTTTGTATAATTCTAGAATTTAAATGTTTCGGAAGCGGCATTTGTACTAAAATACCATCAACATTATTATCTCTATTAAGCTCATCAATAATCTTAAGAATCACTTCTTCTCTAACATCTTCTTCTAACTTTATATGATTAAAATTAAACCCCAAATTACTAGCCATCTTAGACTTTTGTTTAACATAAATATTACTAGCAGAATCATCTCCAACTTGAATAACCGTTAAACCCAAAGGTCTATCCAATTTTAAAACTTCATTCTTTAACTCTTCTAACTTAATACGTTTTACTTCTTTTCCATCTAATATTTGCAAGGAAATCACCTCATAAGAATTATAAGATAAAATTATCAATAAGTAAATGAAAAAGACAAAGAACAACTTCTTTGTCTTATAAACTAATTAGTAGAAACCACATATGGACTAGTCACACTTCCATCTCCAGATACTAAAATTAGACTTCCCTTCAACGTAATAACAGGTCTAATATAATTACTAGAATTTATAGAAACAGTACTATTCAAAGTTCCAGTTGCCTCTACAACAAATTGTCCAATCGAAGTACCAGTTAAACTGCTTGGACTCATAAGCCAGTATTTACTACCAGAAGCCCTAACTTTGTTATTCCCAAGTAAATTAGCCTCTGCCCCCGATAATAAGCCAATTGGATACTTTAAAGGTGCCACACTATTACTAACACTAAATCTATCAGCTTCATTTGAACAAAGCAAACTTGTATTAGAAGTACCATTGAACGTTAAAAGAGAATACAAATTACCACCATTAGGATCAAAACCACCTAAACTCTTAATACTTCGATCATTACAATAAACAGTATCAGCTAAATAACTTGTATAACTGCTAAGACTATGTGCATACCATGACTCAACAAGTTGTTTAATAATAGAATCCTTACTATTAGTAGTACTAGAATTAAACATATTAACTAATGCACCAGAAATATTCTCTCCATTATTAAGTTTTATAGAATAGATATAATTTCCATTTGCATAATATACATAATAAACAGAACTACATTCATCACCAGCAGTAAAGCAAGTATAATGAGTATTATTTACTTTTGAAATATTAGAAGTATCATATAAACCAATATTAGTAACAGTACCACTAAGTTTATATTTACCATTACTATAAGTAACAGAACTAGAAAATTTAGGAATTTTAGAAATAGGTGAAAAAGCTAAGTAACTTTGATAATTACTAACAGTTAAACTACTACCACCAGAACTTAAATTATAAAATAATGAACTAACCCTATTAGTATTAATTAATCCCCCATTCTTATAACCATCATAACTAGTACTGTTATAGTTACCTTCTCTTATCTGTAAATCCTCTCCAAAATACTTTCCTTTATAATCTGAATAACTATAATAAAAATCTCTTTTTGTTATAAGTGTTGGATTAGTAATCTTATAAGTGCCATCATCATTAATCGTATAACCATCTCCATAAACATAAAAATCATCCATAGTTTGACCATCAGTTAACTCTATATAATAGTAATAAGAATTAGTCATATCATTTTCATCAATATTTATTCCAATCATATATCTAACAACAGAAGGATTATCATCAGAAACTACATAATTATGTACAAGTGATTTCCTGAAATCATCACCACCAACCTCCCAAAAATAACGAGGATTACCAGAACAACTATAAGTCTTAGTAGAAGTATCATAAGTAACTGTTTCACAATAAGTACCAGTGCTAAAATCTATCTGCTCTTTTTTTATTTCAATATTTGAAATCTCATATGTATTACCAGGATAATTACCATTATACATATAACCCATTTCCGAATTATAACCATATAAATTATTAAATATTGATGTACCAATCGAATTATAAATATCAGAACTCTTAATAGCAACAGCATAAATCTTTGAATCTTCAACATATAAAACCTGATACAAAGTACTACAAGACACTGCTTTATGTGAATTTAGACATGTATATGTACCAATAAGTGAAGAAGGATTAGAAGTATCAACTGTGACTAAATCGCCAGCAACTTTAAAGTTCTTTAACGTCTTATTATAACTATAATCTGTAGAATACTTATGTTTAGCATTTAAAGTAATTTCTTCAATACCAGAATAATTAGGATGATTTTTTCTATCAGTTCCACAACCATCATTAGAATCAACCTCACCATTATAAATCATTCTAACATCACCAGTATCAGTAGTTCTAATCATCTGCCAACACATACCAGCAAACACAACATTATTTTTACTAAGTACCGTTGTACCATCAGTATCATTACTAGCTGTATAATAATAAATCTTACTACTACCAGAACCATCTACACTGTCTTGATGTTTACCAGTATACTCTTTAGCAACACCACCATTAGAAACTTCATCTCTTAAAACTCCATACAAAGTAGCTTTTTCAGCAATTGTACCTTCTGCAGATTTATTTAAACTAGCCTTAGCCCAAGTAGCTTTATATGTAACCTCCTTATATGGCATAGTAAATGAACCATCATTATTAATAATTACATTAGAAGTAGTAAGTTTCCACCCTTTAAATATATATCCACTACATTTAGGAACAACAGTTGTTGGCCTAACTATATTATATATACCAACAACATCAGAACTAGGCATATTACTAACCACACATCCAGACGGTGCATTACTATCATAATTAACTTTAAATCCTGTTGCTAGAGTTGGAGAATTAACATCAGTAACCTCTTCTTCCCTTCCAGCATAAGAATAATTAACAATAGTTGTATCAGAAATAGGAATAATATCGCCAACTGTATACTCATTAGAAACATTAAAATAAACAGTCATTCTAGCACTTGCCCCAGCAACAAATTGTGAACTATCATTCAAATTCCACTCAACAGAATATTCACTATCTATAGTAGCAACTCCTCTAGTAGTCTCTACCTTATCAACAGTAAATGGAGCCTTAAAATAATCATTCAACACAAAATTATCATAAAAACTATCATTTCCACAACCTAAGTAAACATTATTAAGAATATCCCACACATTATTTTTATTAGTAACTATTTGTTCATCGCTAATATTTGCAACAGCAGGTACAACTGCATCTCCCATTTCATATTGTATTGCTAAAAATGAAAGTTCTGGATATTTATCCTTTAAATCAAGATATGTACCAATTTCTTTTGGAGAATCAACCATTGGCTTACCATCAGTTACAAAAATAACTTTAACATACTCTGCCCCATCAGAAGTATAATTATTCATAAAATCTAAAAGAGCCTCCATTGCTGCATAATAACTTATCTCCTTATTAGCAGTTGCAGAAGTAGAAAGAAAATTATCAAGTACTGTATTACTACCATTCTCATCATTTGTAAAATCAGTTAAAATTTCCGCCTTATCATTAAATCCAATTACAGCAACCCTATTATTTATATTATTATAGTGATGCATATTATTAAGCAATGTTTTAAGCGGAGCTGAAAATGATGCATCATGCTCATTTAAAGACCCATCAACAACTAATACATAATCAACAGGTAGAGAAGTTTCACTAGGATTAGTTTTTAAATCATAAACAACCTTAGCTTTATTTTTAGAAATCCAACTAGCTGTTCTAGTAATCTTCCAAGCACCACTCTCTCCACTATCATAATTAATATTACTAGATGTAAACGAAGTAGTCTCTACTGGTACTTCTACTGCAAAAGAATTAGAAATAAATAAAATTAAAACACATATAGTAAAAATACCCAAAAATGAAATTTTAAACTTGTTCCCACGCAAAAGATAAGTCACTTTCTTAATTGACTTTTTTATTTTTTCAATATACTTCTTAATGTTAAAATTATTCTTATCCATATATTAAATCAAATCTCCATATTATAACAATTATACAATGTTTCAAGCTTTTTATCAATAAAAAAGGACTACTTTAAAAGTAATCCCAACGTATTTTACTCAACTGTTACACTTTTCGCTAAATTTTTTGGTTTATCAATATCACAACCTCTTATTTTAGCAACTTCATATGCTATTAATTGTAAACAAGGTACTACTAGTATTGGTTGTAAAAATTCACTAACTCTTGGTACTTTAATTAAATAGTCACACTCAAACCCATCTTCATTACTAACAACTATTATCATAGCTCCTCTAGCCTTAACTTCACAAATATTAGAAATTGTCTTTTCTCTAATATCATCCTCAGTAACAATTGCAAAAACAGGTGTACCTTTATCTATTAAAGAAATAGTTCCATGTTTTAATTCTCCTGCCTGATAAGCCTCACTATGTATATAAGATACTTCTTTTAGTTTCAAACTTCCCTCTAAAGAAATAGCATAATCAATTTTTCTTCCTATAAAGAATATATCTTCTCTATTACTAATTTTTTTAGCTATTTCCAAATAAATATCTCTTCTATCAATAACCTCTTTTAATAAACGTGGTAATCTCTTCAACTCATCAACTATATCTTTTTTGCCAGCCACTCTACAAGCAAGTAGTGCCATAACAGCGACTTGTAAAATATAAGCTTTCGTAGTAGCAACTGCTATTTCAGGACCAGCCTCAATAAATATTTGTCTATCACTTTCTCTAGCAATAGTTGATCCTTTTACATTAACAATTGCTAAAGTCAAAGCTCCATTTTCCTTAGCTTTCCTCATAGCAGCAATTGTATCAGCTGTCTCTCCTGATTGTGAAATAACTATAACTAATGTCTTTCTATCATAAAGAATCTTTTTATAACGATATTCACTAGCAACTTCACATAAAACTCTAATATTAGAATTCTCTTCTAATAAGCTCTTACCAATCATACCTGCATACATAGCAGAACCACACGCTACAATATGAATCTCTTCGTATCCACTAACATCAAATATATTATCAAAATTATCTATAAAAGGCTTTAAAGTCTTCTCAAGTACAACAGGCTCTTCCATTATTTCTTTTAACATATAATGTTCATAACCACACTTTTCTTTAGACTCAGCTGTTAACTCTGTAACCAATACTTCTTTTTTTATTTCCTTATCATCTTTAACAACACTAATACCATTAAAATCTAAAGTAACAATTTCATTCTCATCTAATAAAGAATATCTATTAGTATAATTAATAATAGCCGAAATATCACTTGCTACAAAATATTCTTTATCTCCATACCCAACTATTAAAGGTAAATCTTTTCTAACTGCAAATAACTTATCTTGATCCTTAAAAATAATTGCTAAGGCATATGATCCTCTAACATCATTAATAGCCCTCTCAATTGCCATAATTGGATCATTATCATAATAATAATCAATTAAAGCAGTTAAAACTTCTGTATCAGTTTCAGTATTAAAAGTAACTCCCTCACTACTTAATTTTTCCTTCAATTCCATAGCATTTTCAATTATACCATTATGAACTAATGTAACTCTTCCCACAGTATGAGGATGAGCATTAACCTCAGTAACACCACCATGAGTAGCCCATCTAGTATGAGCAATACCTATATGAGAATAAATTAACTTTTCTTTATTAATCTTCTCCTCTAAAGAAGATATTCTTCCTACTTCTTTTATAACCTGAACAGAAGTATCATTTTTTAAAGCAATACCTGCAGAATCATATCCACGATATTCTAATGTTTTAAGTCCCTCTACAAGTACATCTTTAGGTTCCCTAAAACCTATATAACCTACTATTCCACACATACGTAAAATCTCCTTAATATAAAAATAGTTCTGATATATTTCTTTGTTGTAATCTTGATTTTACTTTTTAAAATATATCTAACGAATAACTTAAATCCGTAGTAGAATCCGCCGAATATTTCGATAAACTACTAACCTCGTCATCCTCATAGGATCTGGCGCTCAAATGAAAAATACAACCTTTCTAATTTCATTCTAATAATATTATATGATATTTAAAAAAAATTGGCAAATCAAATATAAAAGCACAATAAAAGGAAGAATTTAATCTTCCCCTAACTTCTCATATATATCATGACTAGTATTATATTCAGCTATCTGATCAGAAAACATTGTATTAAATACTGGTTCAGACTTTCTTTTAACATCTTCATAAATATTCTTACTAGTATCAATAGCAGTCTTTATATCCATAATATTAACTTCTCTTCTATTATCAAATAAAGCATTAGAAAACGCATTTTGTACTATAGTTAAAGATACATCTGGATATCTAGACCCAATCTCATAAATTCTCTTATACTCACTAGTAATATCCGTAATAAATTCCATTATTTTTCTTTGTACATAAGAAGAATACATTAACTTAGCCCCAGTTCTCTTTTCTATCTTTGGTAAAGTACCAATAAGTATTTCTACATTCTCATCTCTAGTAGGTTCTGCTACATCTATCTTTTGAAAACGTCTAACAAAAGCTTTATCTCTTAAAATATATCTTTCATACTCATCAGTAGTAGTAGCACCAATTACTTTAATATCTCCACGATCAAGAGCCGGTTTAAACATATTAGCAAAGTCTAAAGATTCACCCTTACCAACTAAAGTATGTATCTCATCTATAAAAAGTATTAAATTAGTTCTAGACTTTAACTCATCTATTAAAGTCTGTACTTTAGCTTCTCCTGTAGTTGGATCTACTCCAAGTAAAGCCGATGTATTAACTTTAATAACTTGATAATTACTTAAAGCATCCGGTACTAAACCTTTTTGTATTCTATAAGCAAGTCCCTCTACTATAGCAGTTTTACCAACACCAGGTTTACCTACTAAGACAGCAGACTTATCAGGGGTAAGTAACGTAAGTATCAAATCCTTTATTTGAGCATCTCTTCCAATTGCCGGATTAGTAATATAATTTTTATTTAAAAAGTTTTCTCCATACGTATCAAGAATACTAATCCTTTTTGCTTTAATATCAAATTCTTCATTCATAGTAACATCTCCTAACTACTAAATTATAACATAAAAATTATTTTTTTACATCTATAGGATTAACATGTATAACAGTTAAATACACTTCTGGAATATTCTTGTCTATCTCTTTTTCTAATCCATTCGCAATACTATGACTATCAAAAGTAGATAAATCACCATCTACAAATATTGTAAAAGATATCTGATACTTATACCCAACAGGAGTAGCGTTAAAATGATTAACACCTCTAATTTCTTTATGTTTAGATATAATATCATATACTTTATCCCTAGTAATAGTATTCATCGCTTTATCCATTAATACATCATAACTCTCTAGAAATATCTTTAAAGCTACAATAAATATCCAAATAGAAATACCTATACCAACAACACTATCTACAAAGTATATTCCCTCTAAGCTTAACAAACACGCTACTAAGTTCAAACTAGTAATAATACAATCATTTCTATGATCTTTAGCATTAGCTTCTAATAGCAAACTCTTATGTTTCTTATATACTCCATTGGCATAAATATAAAGTATAAATTTAACTATAATAGTTATAATACATACAACAACTAACCAAATAGAAAAACTAAACTTTTCACCTAAAAGAATTGTCTTAATAGCTGAAATAATAACTTTTATACTCATTAATCCCATCGCAATACTAATAAACATTGAATAAATATATTCTGCTTTACCATGTCCTAAATTATGATCATCATCTCTAGGCTTAGAAGCAATTTTATTACCAATAAAAGTCATAATAGATGAAAATATATCTGAAGCACTATTAAATGCATCTGCAAGCATGGCTTGACTTCCCGTAACAAATCCTACTATAGCTTTAATTATAAGTAAAAAGACATTTCCAATCATCCCCCAAATACTAACTCTTTTAATAGCCATAAATTTCATAAAATTCTCCTCATCTCCAAAGAAAAAAGGAACTTTAGTTCCTAGATTTCTATATTATATGTCAAAGTTTTACCTAATACTAGGAAATTTTATAATTTCTGCTTTGCTTTCCTGTCCACCACTATCTTGCTTTATATCATAATCATCACGTTTTTCTTCTATAACATCAGCAGAAAATAATTCATTGCCAACTTTATAAGCAAAATCTAATGCTCTATGTAAAGATAAATTATTTGTTTTTCCAAGTACTGATACATCAATATCTTCAGGATAAGTTTCCATTCTCTTCTTAAACTCATCTTCACATCCTAATCTAATTGCTGTATATTTTATAACTAAATCTGAATCTATTGAAATAAAATCATCACTAGAACTTAAATAATCAACCACTTCATTTGTTAAAACTCTAACTCTATAATCATTAAGTCTCTTCATATAACTATCCCAGCGTACTCCAACACCCATAATATCTTTTTTTAAATCAGCAACTAAACTAGGATTAGCCGTAATATAATCAGCTAAAAAAGTATCCATTCCAGCAATAGTATTAATAATAAAACTATTAATACCATTATTTTTAATATCATTAAAAGAACGACATCTGCGATGAATAAATCTCTCTAAATTCTCACCATCTATATCACTACAATAAAACTCTCTATTAACCATTCTCTTAGCAAAGAAATCTGTAATTACTTTACTAGAACCATACTGTTCTAATATAAGTAAAAATCCTAAACCTAATTTATCTTTAAACTTAGCCTTATTATATTCAACTAATAAATCCACTTTTTCCATTTCTTTAGAATAAGCTAAAGCTGCTCCTATAGTAAATCTATTAGCTTCTTTTTCCATAGTACTAACTAAGAAGTTAATCTCCATACTTCTAATTCTATCAATTCTCTCGATATCATTTTCTTCTGATTCTCTTTCATTAAGTTTTATTGAATTCAAATAATTACCAGCAACCATTTTTACAAATTCAAAATCATCTGAAAAGTCATTAATAACTCCCCATACAAATCCATAATCATGTTTAACTTCATCAGAACAGAGTTCATACATTCTTTTATCTTTTGAAAGCATCATGACATATTTCATAAATTCTGGACTATTCTCTAACTCAGAAACATCATAAGGTGTAGTATCTAATCCACTAATATAATTTTGAACTAATTTTACATTAACCAAGATATCACCTAATCTTTCTATCTTTTACCTTTTTTTCTCTTACTTTTATTATCTACTTTTGGTTCTTCTTTTTTTACTCCCACTTTAACAGCTGATAATACTTGTTCTGGAGAAATGACTGTTACATTCATATCTAAAACTTCAGGTTCTTCCTCAACCACTACTGGTGTAGCAGCAACTGTATTAACTACTTGTGAAACTTCTGGAGCTCCAATATCTTTAGCATCTATTTCTACTTGTTTTTTCTCTGTAACTACAGTAGTATGAGTCTTTTCTTTACTAACATCAAGTTTAGCATCACTAGTATTAGCATTATTATTATCAGTAACAACTTCTTCTTTAGGAGTAACTTTTACAGTCTCTAATACATCCTCAGAAGAAATCTTATCCCCAGTATTAGCCGTATCAACTTTAGAAGCTTGCTCTAACTCTTGTTGCTTCTTTATTAAATCTATTTTTTCTTTCTCTTGAATTTCTTTTTCTTTTTGTTCTTTTTCTTTAGCTGCTTTCTCTTGCTCTTCTTTTTCTCTTCTTTGACGTTCTTTTTCAGCTTTAGCCTGTTCTTCTGCTAACTTCTTCTGTCTTTCCTGCTCTTCTCTAGCTTTTGCTTCTAATTCTTTTCTTTCTTTATCTTTTTGTATTTTCTCTAATCTTTGTTTTTCTTTTTCTACTTTTATTTTTTCTTCTCTTTCTTTCTCTTCTTTTAATTTAGCTTCTTTTTCTAATCTTAAACGTTCTTTCTCTGCTTTTTCTTGTTCAATTTTAGCAAGTTTCTCAGCTTTTATTTTCTCTTCTAATTCTCTTCTTTGTCTTTCACGTTCTTCTTTTTCTTTTAAAGCTTGTTCTCTTTCTTGCTTTTGCTTTTCTTCATTTAAAAGTCTAGCCTTTTCTCTTTCTTCCCTCTCACGTAAAGCCTTTTCCTTCTCTTCTTTTTTTCTTTCTTCTCTCTCTCTTTTTAATCTTTCTTTTTCAAATCGCTTCTGTTCAGCTTTTTCTCTTTTTATCTTTTCCATTGCTTCTTTTATTTTCTTTTTATCAGCTTTAATCTTTTCTTCTTTTGCTTTTTTCACTTCATATTCTTCTTGTTTTACAGCTTCAATTATTTTTAGTTGTAAAGGAACAGTTGCTCCCTTTTTACTATTCTTCATAAGAGTAGCATCTATTGCTGCCCTACCTGCAACAGTACTATTAACATTCTTCTTATTTTTTCTTTTTCTATTAATTACCAACACCAATACTAAAAATGACGAAAATACAAAAAGTCCTGAAACAATAGTAAGTAATAAGTCATTACTTTTAACTTCACTAGCTTCCCCAACATAACTAGCATAAATAATATATTTTTTTACACTACCTGCCTCAGACGTAACTTTAATAATAATCGAATCATCCTTACCAATATTACTATTTCCAGTAATAACAACAGTAGCACTACTATCTTCAGTAATAGCCCTAATATCTAAATAGTTATTTTTAATAGTTCCAATATTATATTCAAAAACATCACTCGAAAAGTTCAAGTTATAACCATCTATTTTAATATTACTAAGTAAAGCATTATCAGAAAGTAATTTTTCTAACCTTGTAACATTAACTTTATAACTTAAAACAGTTCCATCTTCCGCAACAACTTCTATTAAAAATTGATTAGCTCCAGTAACTAAAGATAAATTAGTTGGTAATTTAATAGTTGCTTTATTATCATTTGCAACAGCATCTATCTTAACAGAACTAACATTACTTGAAACTTCTACATTATATTCATTAATACTTGGATTAAAATTAATATCTATATCATTAACAATTAAAGACTTTAATGTTGCATCACTACTCTTAACTGGCTCAACTGGAGTAGGATCAGGTGTTGGTGTAGGATCCGGAGTATTACCAATAACAGTAATTGAAACACTCTTATTAGGAATAACTGCTACTTCTCCATTATCACTAGTAAATGTTATCCCATTCATATAAAAAGTTCCAACCCCAGAAGCAACAGCTTTTAAATATACAGTACCCAACTCAAAATTACCAGGATACTTATCAGATGAAGTTAAAGAAAGATTAGGCCACTCACTATTAATCTTCCATATACGTTCCGCTTTAAAATTAGTAACTATAATATTTCCATCAGAAGTAAGATTAGAAAAAATCTCTGAAACAGTCCCATCAGAATACCCAACAATCTTACATCTAACGTCATCACCTACATTAACTGTAGTAGAATTACAAGAAAAAGAAATATCCCCTGATAATCCAAGAGTCTTAACAGGAATAAAAAAGCTCAATAATACTATTACAAATAAAAACTTTTTCTTCATAATATTTCCTCCACAGTCCCCTACCATAAATTTATTATAGCAAAATTTCAAAAAAAAGAATAGTACAAAATACTATTCCAAAAATTTATTCTAACTCCAATATATTCTTTACAGTAAATTTCTTATTTAATACTAAAACCAATATATTTAATACAAATAATATACTAAATATTATAATTGCTATAGTATCAATACCATAATTATTCTTATATAAAAAGTAACCTCCTCCTAAGAATAATCCAAATAGTAATAATACAATTACCATTACAATAAAGTTATTAGAATTTTCCCTTAAAGCATTTAACTCATCATCCCAAATCAATTTAGGATTAATAGAATCAATAACTATACCTAAGAATGTAACAAATAAAATACATAAGAAACTAACAAGTACAAAGAATAATATCATCACTAAAGGAAATCCTATACTTACATAGAATATTAGTGCAAATAAATTAAATCCTATAAAAGCAACACTAATACTTACTAAAGCTTTAACCATAATTTGTTTATCATATTCTAATGGAACACTCTTCATAAAATCAAAGTTTTTTCCTTCTCTAGAAAATGATGAAGCCGCAATACTATTAATTGCTGGTAATAGTATTGAAATACTAACTACAAATAATAAAATTATTGTTAAAAAGTCTCCATTACAACTTCTAGCAAGCTTCTCTAATTCACAAAAACTAATATCAGAAAATCTAAGTTTATAAATAACATATACTAGTAATGGCCATATAAAATTAATTAAAATACAATTAGAAAAATAAGCAGTCGTTCTAAATAAAATAGCCATTTCTTTCTTAAAATAAGATAAAACTGGACTTTCTACTTTAATATCATCTAAACTATTACCCTTTTTAGAAGCTGTATCTCCTACATTTAATCCAACTAGTCCTTTAAAGTATAATCCTTGTGCTAATCCTAAAAATACTAAAACATATAAAATATTAACTAAAATATATAGTAATAAAGATGAAATACTACCAGTAGAAATAGTATCTATAAATAAATGAATATGTGGAAATATCCATCTCATCGTATATAATAAACTCTTATCTCCATTAACAAATCTCTCTATATAAGTATCTATATTAAAATCTGTTAATCCACTTAAAGCATATATTGCTACTAGTAAAAGAGCTACTATAAATCCTAATCCAATCTTTTTAACAGTCTCTTTATTTTTAATAAACTTTGTAAAACTCATTAACAAGATACTAATAATTCCACAATATATCATTGGTATTAATGGCAAAGTAAACATTCCAAGTATTCCTAAAATAAAATAATAAAATTCAATACCTGATCCTAAGTAATAACCTATAACACTAAATACTACTATAATTAACTGCATAAGTGTTTCTGCTATAAAAGCTGCACTAAATTTAGCGGCTATTATTTTAAATGGTTTTATAGGTAATGGTAATAAATTTTCAACATCACCAGTAAAATAAAATTCATTAAGTATAACATTAAATCCAAATATAAAAGAAAATATCGATATAACAATACACATTACTTCAAGTCCAGTAGTAGCGTATCCATACTCTTTTAATACAGCAGTCATAGACATAACGAAGAACATACAAATTAATGCAAATGGTAACATTACAAAAAGAATAACAAAACCTACTAGTATTTTATTTATTGTTTTCTTCTTTTTATCATCTGCATCTCTCATTGATAAAGATCTAAGAAATACTTTTACTAAAGACAAGTAATTACTCATGTTTAATAACCTCCATAAATAATTCTTCTAAGTCTTTCTTATCATATTTATCTTTTAATTCTTTTAGTGTACCAACAAATACTGCCCTACCTTTATCTATAATTGCTATTCTATCACATAACTTTTCTGCTACTTCTAAAACATGTGTTGAGAAGAATACTGAGTTTCCTTTATCGGCATGTTCTCTCATCATTTTCTTTAACTCAAAAGCAGACGTTGGATCAAGTCCTATTAAAGGTTCATCTAATATCCAAACTGCTGGATCATGTACTAAAGCCGCAACTACCATCATCTTTTGTCTCATACCATGAGAATAACTTTGCATAGGCTTATCTAAAACATCACTTAGTCCAAATCTATCACCAAATGTCTTAATACGTTCACGTCTTTCCCTTAAAGGAACCTTATAAATGTTTGCTATAAAGTTAATGAACTCCATACCAGTAAGTTTTAAAAACATATCTGGACTATCCGCAATATACCCAATAATCTGTTTAGCCTTCAAACTATCTTTTACAATATCATATCCATTAACTTTAATAGTACCAGTATCAGGTTGTAAAATACCAGTCATCATCTTAATAGTCGTAGTCTTGCCAGCACCATTAAGTCCAATAAAACCAACAATCTCACCATCATCAATAGTTAAATTTAACTTATCTATTGCTTTAATATTATTATTATAAGTCTTACTAACATTCTTTATCTCTATCATAACAAAAGTCTCCTATAATAAATATAACACAAAAGTATAGAAATGAAAAATTATATTAAAAAAATTATTTTATACCTACCCAATTACATTTTTATTTACATCTTTTGTAATTAAATATGGATCTTCCATAGTACCATTTCCACCATCTGTTCTAATACCACTTTTAAGTACAATAGCTGGTCTCACACCATAATTATCTCTAACATCATAATTAGAACTATCTCCACCAACAGTTCCCATAGAAGTAACATAAGAAACAGAGGCATTAAGCCCATAATAAGATCTAGGAGTTAACATCCAATCAGTCATACCAGTATATAAATAGTAACTAGAATTAGCACTATTAGATCCCCCAGCATAAATATACTCATCCAAAGTAAGTAACGCTACTGGATACTTAAAGCCTTCTATACTAGTATTCAAAATATCATTACTATTAGCACAAGTAAAAGATAATTTATAAGAACCATAATACAATCGGTAATATCCAATAAAATGCGTATAAGAATCATTACTAGCATCGGTATCTTTACTAAGTAATGAGCTATCACTAATTGTTCTATCACTACACCAGTTAGCATCCTCTAAATACTTTGTATAATTTAATAAATTATTTTTATACCAATTATCAACAACACTCTTAATAGTTGAATCATTTTTATTTTCAAACATCTCATTCTTAAGATCTTCTATTCCCTTACCACCAGTCATACTATAATAGCCTGTATTATCATCTACTGTATTATTAGTCTTCTTATGTTTTAAAATATAATATAAAGTACTACAAGAATTACTTTCTGATAAACATGTATAATTATGCTTATTATATATCTTAGATCCGCCTGTTAAATAGTCTCCCATATTAATACTAATTGTATCTTTTAATGTATATACTCCATTAGAATAAGTAAAATCATTACCAAATATCCATTTATGATTATCTCCATCTGCATATAAAAATTCATAAGTAAGACCATCAGTAAATTCATAATAATTTAAATATGTAGAACCAGAAGTAGCTAAATATACTTGTCCCACATTAGTACAACTAGTCTCAGTTTCAGAAAGACAAGTATATTTCTTATCTAAATTACTATGATTTTCTTTATAAAGATATTGAACCGGATTAACTAAAGTATATACGCCATTAGAATAAGTAACAGTATCACTAAAATAATATTTTGTATTTGGTATATTAGATTTTTGTTTCATTTGCATACCATTAGCATAATACAAATTTAATCTCTTATTAGTAAGTTCATGTAATGTCCCATACATATACCCAACAGATCCAGCTGATGCATAATTACTATTAAATTGACTACTAGCAATTCTAGTATTCACACCAGTTGTATTAGTACAATATCCAGAAGAATCAACTTCACCATTATAAATAAGTTTTACTCCACCATTTTCTGTAGTTCTAACTATCTTCCAACAAAATCCTGCAAACTTAACATTGTTATTTTTAACATCTCCTCTAAAATAATAAATTGGATATGTATCATTCTTGGTTGTTGCTACTTCATATAAACCTTTACCATTAGTATCAGAAGATCCACCCTTAATACTAATACCGCCAGCTGAAGAAACAAACTCACTCTTTATATTATCCATAACTGCACTATCCGCTAAAAGACTATATAAAGTCTGTACTTTAGATACTTTACCATCCATTCTTTTAGAAAGAGAAAGGCCACTCCATTTTGCCACTAATTCAACGGTCTTATTAGGCATTGTAAAATGATTAGAATCAGTTAATTTAGCTCCATTATTTTTTATAGAAAATCCCTTAAGTTGATAATTTCCACATACTACATCCTCATCATATATTTCAACACTATCAAAAACTCTATACTTCTTAGTAACAGGAAAATTAATAGTACACTCACTAGGTAAATTCATATCATAAATAACACTATTATAATTAGAAATAACCGGACTAAGACTAGAATCAATAGTCTCACTAATATTATCTAAATTATAATTAATAATATTTTTAGTTAAAACCGGTACAACAATTTCACTATCTACATATTCATCTTTTAACTTCAACTCAATCTTAGCTTCAACTTCCTCTAAAGTTCTAATATTATTATCTAAATTCCAAGTCAAAGTATCCTTATTAAAACTCAAAGTACCAAGAGTAGAACTATAATTTAATACTTCAAAATAATTAGTATTTACATAACTTTTTATATTAAAAGTATCATAAGTCATAGAAACAACAGATGCTTTATCTAACTCAGTACTTATACTATCTTTATTACTAACAAATTGTCTATCACTAACTAAAGCAATATTTTGATTTACTTTATTTCCCATCTCATACTGAACTATATGAACATTAGCATATGGATATTTTTGTTTTAACATCTCATATGATGGTCTCTCATTAGGTATATCTTCATTTGCAACTCCATCGGTCACAAATAAAACTAGTAATTCTCTATCACTTTCTTTTTTATAATTACTTAGTAATTCATCAATTTTTAAAAATGCTTGATAATAATTAGTACCTGCTGAAAAATTAATATTATTGATTACATCTTTTATTGAACTTTTATCACTAATAAATGTCTGTTCTATATTAGCTATAGAATTAAATGTAATTAAAGCTGTTTTATTATTACTACTCTGACTATATAATTTATCAATTAATTCAAAGCAAGCACTTTTAACATAACTAAACTTTTCAAACTTCATAGATTCAGAATTATCAATAACAAAAACCGTATCTATATAATCATAATCTGTCTTTGAAATAGTTTTTAAATCTAGTTTTAAAGTCAATTTATCTACATTACTAAAACTAATAGAACTATCTAAGTTCCATGATCCTGGATCTGTATCATAATTTAATTTAGTTGAACTAATAGATACACTATCAACAGGTACAGCTTCCGCCATCGTAAAAGGTATAAAAATAATTAAAAGTAAAAAGGTAATAACCGTCAAAATACTAAATACAAATCTATTCCTGTCTGTCTGTCCAAGGATAGACTTTATTCCTTTCTGTGTCAACATATTACCACCAACTTTAGTATTTTTATCTATATTAATTATACTATTTTTATAATTTTATTTCAATGATAAAGATGTACATGTTATAATAAACATATATATAATTGAAAGGATACAAGTATGGATAATAATGAATTAGAAAATAATGAAGAATTACAAGAACTAAACTTTATCAAAGATGCAGACAAATATACTGTCTACTATGAAGAAGATAAACAAATTAGTACCAAAACAAAAATAGCCCTAGCTGGAATAATTCTTGCCTTTGTACTAGTTATGTTCTGGCCTGGTCTAAAAACTATTAAGATTGCATTTGGGATTGGTACCATTCTGGCAATCACCTCAACAATTATAAGTATAACATCAGCTAATAAAATAGACACTCATCGTTATAATGAAAAGAAATTAAATGGACTAATAATAGTTCTTAGTATTATTGAACTTATCTTTATGATTGCTTCCTTCTTTGTATTTATATCTTTAGAAAATATAAAATTTACCAATAAATATATTTGTCCATCTTATTCTGTTACCAATTGTACTGATAACAAAGATGGAACAAGTACTTGTAACTTTCTAAATAAAATAGATATACCCTGCAGTACTAAAATAGTAAAAAATAAATAAAGAATGCTTAAAAATACTCAAGCATTCTTTTTCTATACCTTAACATTTGGATTAATATATTGCCCATGCTTCTTAGTCTTCTTCTTATACTCAATAGCAGCCTTAGGACAATTATGTAAACATCTTAAACATAAAATACATTTCTCACTCTTCCAAACTGGTTTTCCATTTTTTACTTCTATTGCTCCACATGGACACTTAACTTCACACATTCCACATCCAGTACAATCATTATTAACTGTAAAATACTTAGTACTACAAGCCTTATCATATGAAGAGTATACTCTTTTTACAATAAATCCTGGTAACTTCTTACTCTGAAAAGTACCAGCCTTTTTTCCCATAATTTTTTTTATTATAAAGTCAATTCTAACTTCACTCTTCTTCTGAACCTCTTCATTACTTTTCAAATCACTAACATCATAACTAGGAGTCCAAGTATCAACCATAACAATATCAAACTTTGCTTTTAATTCAATATTAATATTTTTTAATAACTCTTCAAGCATATCTAGAGTACCACCAGAAAAACCTCCACAAGTAGTAACACCATAAACATAATTATTACCATTACAATTAATTTTTGCTCTTTTAAAAAAATCTTTTACTATAACTGGAACTCCAAAAAAGTAAGTAGGACAAATTATACCTAAATTTTCATTTTCATCTAAATCAAACTTATAATTATTAACTCTAATACAATCTTCTATAGAAAATATTTTCTCAGAAGTAGCCTCACCAATCCTAGAAGCCACATACTTACTATTTCCTGTTCCCGAAAAGTATAATATCATCTACTCACCCTCTTTACTTAAAAACTTCATAATCGAATAAGCTGTATCTCTACCATTACGACAAGCCCAAGCAACTGTTGACTTAGCCCCTGTTAAATCCCCTGCCGCAAATATCTTTGGATTAGATGTCTGATTATTACTATTAACCATTAAATAACCATTCTCTTTAACATCCAATTTCAAACTCTCTAAAAGTTCACTATCTGCTCTAGAACCAACTGCCATAATAACTACATCAGTATCTATTACAAAGTTACTACCTTCAACATTAATAGCCTTTTTCTCCTTATCTAAAGTAGTCTTTACACATTCAATACCAGTAACTTTATCTTCACCTATAACTTTAATAACATTAGTCTGAAATAAAAACTTAATACCTTCTTTTTTAGCCGCCCTAATATCATTCATCTCCGCAGACATTTCACTTCTACTTCTTCTATAAATAATACCAACTTCACTAGCACCTTCTTTTATAGCCGTTCTAGCCATATCGATAGAAACTCCTCCACCTCCAATAACTACAACTCTTTTAGAAGTATAATCTACTTGAACTAAATTCTCCAACAATTCATTGGCTCCATATACACCATTAAGTTCTTCTCCACTAAGTCCCATCATCTTAGATACATTAGCACCAAGTCCTAAAAATACTGCATCATACTCTTTCTCTAACTCCTTAAGAGAAATATCTTTTCCTAAAGAAACATTAGTCTTAACCTCTATTCCTAAATCAAGTATCTGTTTAATAACTTTAGAAACTAACTCCTTATCAAGTCTAAACTTAGGAATACCATGATATAAAAGTCCTCCTAAATATTCATGTTTTTCATATATCGTAACTTGATAACCATTTTCTGCTAAAAATCCTGCACAAGTAAGACCTGATGGTCCAGATCCAATAACTGCAATCCTCTCTTTTTTCTTACTCTTTCTTGGTAATTTCCACCCATTCTCTACTGCCAAATCTCCAACATAACTTTCTATTTTACCAATCTCGACTGGATCATATGACACTTTCTTTGCACAAGATCCTTGACATTGCTTATCAACAGGACATATTTCTCCACAAACAGAAGGTAAAACTGTACTCTTACAAAGTACTTTAAAAGCCTCTTCATAATTATTATTCTTTACATTTTCAATAAACTCTGGAATATCTATATTTAATGGACATCCTATTTGACAAGGTTTAGTAACACAAGTCTCACATTTAGAGGCAGCAATCTTTACTTCTAATTTTTCCTTTTCCATTACTTTTTCCCCTTTACTAAATAAGATTTATCATCATAAGTAGTATGTAAATACTTATGAACTTTATCTTTATCATTATAAAACTCCCTATATATCTTTATAATATCAGGATTCTTATAACTAAGACGTCTCTTCATTTTCTCATCTTCACTATAAAGTCCATTCATTCTCTCTAACTTTTTATCTCTCATCTCTAATAAACTTAGTTTAGGCTGTCCCCCTCCAGCAATACAACCACCAACACAGTTCATCACTTCTACAAATTGATACTCTGCTTTACCTTCTTTAATTTTATCAATCAAAGTCTTCGCATTTTTCATACCATTTGCTATCGCAACTTTTAGTTTTATCTCTCCTGTATCAAGTAAAACTTCCTTTATTCCATCCATTCCTCTAACATCAGAAAAAACTAATTTTTCATCTTCTAAATCTTTACCAGTAATATAATGATATGCCGTTCTTAAAGTTGCCTCACTTACTCCTCCAGAACTACCAAAAATAACTCCTGCACTACTACCAAGTCCTAAAGGAGAATCAAACTTACCATCCTCTAACTTCAATAAATCAATATTATTATCCTTTATCATTTTTGCAAGTTCTCTTGTTGTTAAAACATAATCTGTATCCCTCTTAGTAACATTTATTTCATCTCTTTTAATCTCATACTTTTTAGATGTACATGGAGCAATCACTACATTAACTAGTCTTCCTAAATCAATACCTTCTTTTTCCGCAAAATATGTCTTAATAGTTGTACTTTGCATCGCAATAGGACTCTTACAAGTAGATAAATTAGGAATTAACTCTGGATAAAAAATCTCTGCATACTTTACCCAAGAAGGGCAACAAGAAGTAAACATTGGAAGATTCTTATTATTCTTAATTCTCTCTACTAACTCTAAAGCCTCTTCCATTACTGTTAAATCAGCACCAAAAGTAATATCAAAAACATATTTAAAACCTAGTTTTCTTAAAGCCGTAATAATTTTCTTATAAATATTTTTACCTGCTTCTAATCCAAATTCTTCTCCCAGTGCCACTCTAACAGCTGGAGCCAATGAAACAACAACGACTTTTTCTGGATTAGAAAGTAATCTCTCCACCTTCAAATAGTCGAATCGTTCTCTAATAGACTCTGTAGGGCAATAATTGGCACACTGTCCGCAGTTAATACATATAGGCTCATGAGTAATACCAAGATCATACATCTTTGCCACTGTCACATCATTACGACAAATTCTAACACAGTAGCCACATTGTATACATTTACTAGCATCTTTCATTATTGCCGGATTTTCATTACTAATTGGTAACGCTATATCTTCTCCATTCATTTTCTTCACCAAGCCTTCTATTCTTATCTTACTTATATCATTATACCTAATTTCTAATTAATTTAAAATAACAAATGAAATCTTTATGCTAAAGATTATACATGATATAATATTTTTGAGGTGAAAACTATGCTAACTTTAGTTATACCAGAATTAAAAGATTACTGGTATGAAAAAAAATTAAATGAAGATCCTGCTTCTATGAGTTATAATGCTGGATATGACGTTTCCTATTCTGGTTATCATTATGATACAGGAACAATTGACTTTCCTGAAGAAAATTTTGAAAAGACCTACAACAAAAGAAAAGACAAAAACAAGTTTTTTGCCTACTTAAAAGACACAAAAACAAATGAATTTGTAGGCTATATAAATTACCAATTTAATAGTTCTGAAAATTACTATGACTGTGGCATTTTAATAGAAGCTTCGAAAAGAGGAAAAGGTTATTCTAAAGAAGGTTTAAAATTATTGTGTGAAGCAGCCAAGAAAAATGGTATTAAAGAATTATATGATAACTTTGAAAAAGATCGATATCATACTAAAGTATTTGAAGATGTTGGCTTTAAAGTAATAAAAGAAACTACTGGGAAAAAATTTGGTAAAGATGTTGAAGGAGTAATTGTAAAAATAGAATTATGAAAAAAGAAATATTAGAATATAAAGAACTCTTAAGAAAATGTTTTTCAAAAGAAACCGCTCATCCAAGTTGTCAAAATGACTATGAGAAAAATGATTGTTCTTATGGTCAATGTGCTATTACCTCTATGCTTGTATTTAAAAAGTTTGGTGGTACAATAAACAAAATTAACTTAGATGAAGAATCTTCTCACTACTTTAATATTATTAATAATGAAATAATTGACTTAACAAAAGAACAATTTAAAGACCAATTAGATTATTCAAATTATATTGAAAAAGATTTTAGTAGTCTTCTTCAAAATGAAAATACTAAAAAAAGATATTTTTTACTAAAAGAAAAAGTAAATCTAGCTCTTATAGATCAAAAAATAGCTTCTTGCACTCTTTGCAAAGACTTAGTAGAACACTTTCCTAATAGTAAAACAATCTCCTTCGGAAAAACAAAAAAAATCTTAATATTAGGAGAAGCACCAGCTAACAATGGTTGGCGTAAATCTGGTATTGCTTGGTATGATCAAAATAAAAAATTACTACCATCAGGAGTAGTAATGCAAAAACTATTAGACATTATAAATATTAAATTAGAAGACACTTACTTTTTAGAAGCCATAAAATGTTTCCCTAAAGAAAGAAAAAGTCTAAATATTTGTAGTAAAAACTGTAAGACTTTTCTTATGAGGCAACTAGAAGAAATAAAACCTGAAATAGTCTTAGCATTAGGAGATGCCGCAACAAAAACAATTCTAGATACAAAATACAAAAAATTCAGTGAAGTTGTTGATAAAGAATTTACTATAGACAATATAAAAGTAATTCCAATTTACCACCCATCACCTATATCACCATTAAGTTTAAAAGGAAACATTCCTATCTTTGAACAATTAAAAAAGACCATATAAAAACTAGAGTTTGCAAAACGTCAAATATAAAACTCTAGTTTTTAATTTACAATATTTCCATTTTTTTCTAACACTTTTATTTCTACTTCCTCACCATGTATTTTATAAGTTATTTTATTATGAATATTTTTTAAGTACAATGCTTTACCCATTTGACTATTCAATGATATTTCTTGTATTGAACTTTCTAAGTCAGGTAAATATTTACCAGTCAATCTAACTTCAAAAACTTCAATATCATCTTCATCATAGATAACTTCAATTTTTAAAACATCTCCAACATTTATTACATCATTATTTTGTTTTATCTCACTAACCACTTTTAAATATCTTTTATCAACAAGCATTTTTTGTACTTTAGCACTTATTTTCTTCTCATCTCTCATAAGTTCTTCATATGCAAAGTTATCATGCCATCCATCTCCAACAGCATCTCTACATACATCAGCACCTACAGAAGCAATATTTTCTAAAGTACTTCTAAGCTCATCCAAAATATTCATAAATTGTTCATAACCATTTCTATCAACTAATATTTCCATGTCCTACTCACCTCCTTTCAATATTCATATGTCGCATATCACAAGAAAGTTCTGAAAAATATAAGAAATATTAGCGATAATTTTTTTTAGTCATTAACATTCAATAAAATATTAACTTTTTCTTAACACCAAAATATTATCATAGGCATTTTATTTTTACAAGTATATTTTTTTTAACTTTTTTTAAATTCCTTCAAAGTTTTTTATATTTTTTTCGAATAATATAAGTAGGGAATACTAATGGATTCAAGTGCTTACCTCTTTAGAGAGGAGGTGATGTCAAATGACTAAAAAGGAATACCTAATTCTTAGTCAAATTATTATCATCATCTTGCTTATTATCACTCTACTATTCAGATAGCGATGATAAAAAAGAAAAAAGCACTTAATCAGCAATGTGATTAGGTGCTACCACCAACAAAGGGGTAAGTACTTAATACAGCACATTAAGTATTCCCTATTTTTATTTTATTCAAGTTTCCTTGACATATTCATCGTATCATAGACCTTATACTTTTACAAGTATATTTTTCTTAACTTTTTTTTAAATTACTTCAAAGTTTTCTATATTTTTTTCGAATAATATAAGTAGGGAATACTAATGGATTCAAGTGCTTACCTCTTTAGAGAGGAGGTGATGTCAAATGACTAAAAAGGAATACCTAATTCTTAGTCAAATTATTATCATCATCTTGCTTATTATCACTCTACTATTCAGATAATGATAATAAAAAAGAAAAAAGCACTAAATCAGCAATGTGATTAAGTGCAAACCCAATTGAGGTAAGTACTTAATCGCACAAAACATTAAGTATTCCCTATTTTTATTTTATTCAAGTTTCCTTGACATATTCATCGTATCATAAACATCTAAACTTTACAAGACTATTATTTTAAATAAAGTAAAGTGTTTTTAGTACTATTACCAAGAGTATCAGAATAATCAACTTCTCTTAATTTCTTAAAACCAGACTTTAAACACATATTAATAGAACTATCATTAGTACTTTGTACATTCGCAATGACCATATCAAATTTTGAAAGTAAATACTTACTAATATATTTAACTACTCTAGTTCCAATTCCTAATCCATAAAAAGAACTATCCCCAATAAAAATATCTATTGAAACTACATCATCTAATAAAATACCAAAACGCTCTCTATCTTCTTCATCCATTTTCTCATACTGAACAAGTCCAATCTCCCTATCCTTGTAAACAATTATAAAAGGCTTTACTTCTTCATTACCTACTCTCCTCTTATATTTACTTACAACCTCATCATAACTTAAAATTCTCTGTTCAAAATACTTATAAACACTAGGACTTAAACACCAATTATAAAGTCTCTTATATTCCTCTTCATTATCAACAATATCTCTTAAATAAATATCTTCATCTACATAAAGTCTCATTACAATCACCAACTTAATTATATAAAAACTAAAACTAAATCGCAGACAAAAAAAGAACCAACATAAATTGGTCCTTTATTTTTATTCATCTCTTAGACTTGCTCCACATTTCTTACCAAGTATTTCCATAATTACATCCATTGTCGAATTAATCTCTTCAGATGTTAAAGTAACATCACCATTACCTAGTAATACTCTTAACATAACAGACTTCTTACCCTCTGGTACTTGATTACCCCTATACTCTTCAATAAACTTAACTTCTTTAACTTTATTTTTAATCGCAGTTGAAATACTTCTCCAAGTAACATCTTCATTAACTAAAATTGATAAATCTTTTTCAACTAATGGAACTTGTGATAAATGTGTAAATTTATTATCACGTGAAGCATTAGGTACTAATAATCCTGTATCTAATTCAAATACTGCTACATTAGTACGTTTAATCTTAGCCTCACTCATTGTCCTAATTGAAACTAATCCAAGTTTACCAACAACTTCTTGTCCAAGTAAAATATCCATATAAACATTTACATCAGCCCAACTTGGTTTTTCCTTACTAACCTCAAGTCTAATCTTCTCCATTTGTGTATATCCAGCCATCTTCTCTAAAACACCTTTTAATTCATAAAATATACGACTAGGATCTTTACCAACAATACATCCAGTCAATAACATCTTATGTATTGGTAAAGTCTCATCTTCAGAAGATTCATGATATACACCCTTTTCAAATACTTGAGCCATTTCAAATAATCTGAAATAATCATAGTATCTTAAATTCTTAGAAATTGCTTCTAACATACCAGGAACAAGTGAACTTCTTAAATATGCTTCCTCTGGTGATGGTGGAGTTGCTAGTTTAACTGAATTTTCTTTATTAATACCAGCAGCATTAATATACTTCTCATCTATCCAAGGATATGTAAATATTTCATTAAATCCACATCTATAAGCTAAGTATTCTCTTAATCTACGTTCAAGAGATTCTTTTCTTTGTAATACTGCATGCTCAAATGTAATAGTTAATGGTTTAGCTTCGAAACTTTCAAAACTTAAAAGTCTTGCTATATCACCCATTACATCATCTTTTAAATAAACATCTCCTGTAGATCTCCATACTGGAACCACCACATGATAAATTCCATCTTTATATGTAACATCATATCCTAAATTTTTAAGAACTCTCTCAATTGTCTCTCTTCCTAATACTTTTCCTAATCTAACATTTAAGAACTCTTCAGGAACATCAATCTTTTCTCTTTCTGTCTTTATAGGATATACATCATTAAATGCTACTACTTTACTTTCTGGGAATAATTCTTTGAATAACTCCAATGCTAAAGCTAACCCTTGATCTACTCTTTCAGTATCAATATTCTTCTCATATCTAATAGATGCATCAGTCTTTTCATCAAATCTCTTACCAGTTTTTCTAATAGTACCAGCTGTAAAATTAGCAACTTCTAATACAACACCAGTTGTCTCTGGTAAAATAGAATCTTTCTTACCACCACGAATACCAGCAAGTGCCATAGCATCTTCTGTATCACAAATTACTAAGTCATCTTCTGTTAAAGTAATAGAATTGTTATCAAGTAATAATAACTCTTCATTTTTCTTAGCATTTCTAACTACAATCTTTTCTCCAACTACATGAGTTCTATCGAATGCATGTAAAGGTTGTCCTACAGCCATCATTACATAATTAGTAATATCAACAATTGCACTAATTGGTCTCATACCACCATTAATTAAAGCAGCCTTCATCCACATAGGTGATTCTTTATCATATACATTTTCAATCTCAACTGCTGCATATCTATTACATTTTTCAGGTTCTTTTATTTCAACTTTATATTTAGGAAGTTTTGGATCAATCTTAGCAACTGGTAACTCTTTTAATGGTACATTATATATTGCTGATAATTCTCTTGCTATACCATAATGTCCCCATAAATCAGGTCTATTTGTTAAAGACTTATTATCTATTTCTAAAACAACATCATCCATACAAATAACATCTGCAATATTTTGTCCAACTTTGCACTCATATCCTTTTAAATCAACTATTTCATCTTCACTCTTAGGTGGAAATAATTGTTCTAGATAAACTTCAGTTGCTCCACAAATCATACCATATGATGAAACACCTCTCATATTAGATTCTTTAATCTTAACTAGACTAGCTTCACCATGCCAATAAACTTCAGCTCCAGGTTTTGATATAACTACATATTCTCCAACATATAAATTACATCCACCACATACGATTTGTACTGGCTTTTCTTCACCAATATCAACCATACATACTTTTAATTTATCTGCATTAGGATGTTCATTAACTTCTAATATTTTACCAACAACAATATCATGAAATTTTTCTTTTGTATTTTCAACAGACTCAACTTCAACAGTTCTTAAAGTTAAATCATAAGCTATTTGTTTTTCTGTTACTTCTTTTGGTAAATCAACATATTTTTTTACCCAATTTAATGATACTTTCATCTTCTAAAACCTCCTATTTAAATTGCTCCAAGAATCTTAAATCTCCACTATGGAATAATCTAACATCATCTACTCCATAACGCATCATAACTAATCTATCTAATCCTATATTGATATAGAATCCTGTCCACTCTTCTGGATCTAAGTTAGCAGACTTTAATACATTTGGATGAATTACTCCACCTGGCATAACTTCTATCCAACCATTGTGATTACATACTTTACAACCTTTACCACCACATACTAAACATTCCATATCTATTTCATAACCAGGCTCAGTAAATGGGAAGAATCCCTCTCTCATACGAACATTGATTTTTCTACCAAATACTTTCTCTAAAATAGTTTGAATCATAACCATACCAGATGAGAATGAAATATCTTTGTCAACTATTAAAGCTTCATATTGGAAGAAAGCTCTCTCATGTCTAGCATCAGTAGTTTCATTTCTATAAACTCTACCAGGATATACGAATCTAGCAGGAGCTCCATGCTCTAATAAGTATCTAACAGACCCACCTGTTAAATGTGGTCTTAAACATAAACGTTCATTTCCAGCTTTATCTTCAGTTCCATCCAACCAGAATGTATCCATAGATTGACGAGCAGGATGATCAGCAGGGAAATTTAAATTATCAAAAGCATACTTCTCACTACTAATATCATCTTCACTATAAACTTCAAATCCAAGTGATAAGAACGCATCATTTAAGTCATAACACATTTGTGTAATTGGATGAAGTGCACCACCTTCAACTTCAATACCTGGTAAAGTTAAATCTAAAGGTTTATCAACAACACTTTTAGCATTAATTAATTCATCTTCTTTTTCTTTTAACTTATCAGCAAATAACTTCTTAATCTCTGTAGCTTGCATACCAATAGTCTTCTTCATCTCTACTGATAATTCACTAAGAGATTTTAAAGCCTCAGTCAATTCACTTTTCTTACCAGTAATCTCTCTAGTAACTTCTTGTAAATCCTCTAATTTTTTTACTTCTTCAATTTTCTTTAATCCTTTACTTCTGATTTCTTCTAATTTTTCTTTCATATTGCATCCCTCTCTTTATAATAAAAAAATAGTGATCATCCATAAAAAGGACGAATCACTATTAAATCCGCGGTACCACCTTTGTTCTAATTACTTAGCACTCTATAGAATAACGCTCATCACGATTTGACTCCATTATTGAAATTCATTACTTAGACTCTCTAAAATGGCTCTCAGTTGCTAACCATTATTCCCTGTATAGAATTCTAAATAACTACTTAGATAATTTCTTCATCAACGAAATTACTTAAATAATAACACCAAAATTAGTACTTGTCAAATTTTTTTTAAATATTATTGTTCAAATAATAAATCAATATTAAACAAATACAAGTAGTCTTTAAAGTTTAAATACTCAAAATGTTTATTCTACTTTACTACTGATTTCTTTACTATTTTTTTCTAACTCTTCAAACATCTTACTCATTGTTGGATTATTATGTGTCAATTTTTTTATAGTTAAATCTTCTGCTTTATTATTAGCCAATCTTAAATTATCATTAGTCTTTAATAAATGTTCTTTTGTCTTTTGTAAATGATCAATTGTCTTATCAATTTCCTCTATTGCTTTTTGAAATCTTTCTGCCGCTAGTCTATAGTTTCTACCAAAACCTTCTTTAAATGTATTAATATTCTCTTCAAAATGTGTAATATCTATATTTTGATTCTTAATAGTTTCTAGTTCTTTTCTATATTCTAATGACTTATTCGCAAGATTTCTAATTAATGTTATTAAAGGTATAAAAAACTGCGGTCTAATAACATACATCTTATCATATAAATGTGATACATCTACAATACCATCATTATAGTAATCATTATCTGCCTCTAATAATGAAACAAGTACTGCATACTCACACTTCTTCTCTTTTCTATCTTTATCAAGTTCCTTAAAGAAATCTTCATTCTTATGTTTAGTCGCTGTCATATCAGCTTCATTCTTCATCTCAAACATAATAGAAACAATCTCATTACCATCATCATCGTAATCTCTAAATATAAAATCTCCCTTAGATCCAGTTCTAGCATCATTATCTTTTTCAAAATAAGCATTCTTAAATAATGGTCTTAATCTATTAAACTCTACATTACAATGTTGTTCTAAAGATTCCCCAATCATCTTTGTAGACTGTTTGGCCTTAAAATCTTTATAATATGCAATTTGATCATCTTTATCTTTTAACTTATTTTCATATGATTCTTTTATCGTAGTTTCTTTCAACTCGAATTCTTTACTCTTAAGAGCAAGTTCACTACTTAAATCCGATATTTTCTGATTCTTTTCAGATACAGCCTTTTGTATATCTAACTCACTCTTAGACTCTTGTAACTGCATCTTACTCTTTAACTCTGTTATTTGTAACTGTAATTTATTTATCTGTTCTTGATACTCTTTTTCAACTTTATTTATGGTTTTCTCTTCATTTACTTTTAATGATAATTTTAACTCACTAATTTCTAAATCTTTTTTATTAAGTTCTTGTCCTAACTCTTCTTTAATATGTGCTTCTGCCAACTTAACAGCATTTTCTCTATCTACTTTATGCTGTTCTTCTCTAGAACTTATTTCCTTATCAAATTCTTTATCTCTAATCTGTTTAACAATAGAATCATAATCTGCCTCATCTATTTGAAAAACAGTACCACACTTCGGACATTTTATTTCATTCATCTTATTTCCTCCTCAAGTAAATTATTTATCTTCATCAATTGTTATAATTTCTTTTCCTAAACCAGAACCATATTTTTTATAATCATTTAATAATTGTTCAACTATTGGTCTAGACACAACATCTAAATCAACTAATTTATTAATATCAATAAACATCGGTTTTTGTAAACCACCAACTCTATTGATATCATACTCATTAGCGTCCCCACTACCAATCTTTCCAGATATTCTTTCTATTAAAAAGAAATGTTGCAAAAAGTCTTTTCCTTTAACTTCATATAATTGCTTAATAATATTAATTTTTATTCCTAACTCTTCTCTACATTCTCTAATTAAACATTCTTCATTAGTCTCACCATCTTCAACTCCACCACCCGGAAAAACATAATAAATCCTATCATTCTTCTCTCTATAAATTAATAATACTTTGTCATTTTCAATTAACACACATCTACTAGAAACCCTCATACATACCTCCACTATAATTATATCAAAAAAGAATCTAATTTAGATTCTCAATTTTAATTACCAATTTTATCTCTAATCTCATTAATCTGGTTTTCTACTTCCTCTTTCATTTGATTATAATCATCTATATCTGTCTCTGAAGAAGCAACACTATTATCAGTATCAATATCTGCAATAATAAATTTATTCACATAACCTTTACTATCATAATCAAGCGATACATCATAATCTTTTCTAGAACTTAAACTATCTCTAATCTTTTTAATCTCAGTTTCCTCAGCAGTTGTAACATCTTTATAAACAACTATAATTGCATGTTCTTTATTTGTCTTATTATTAGTAACAATATCATCAAGACTACCAATCAAAAAGAAACCAGATCTTCTGCCAGAATTATTCTCATATGGCATATTAAAAGACTTAATCTCAAAGCGATTATCAGTAGAATGATTATCAGTAGAATGATCAGCATAAAAATCATTATAGATATTATACCCAATAAAGCAAAAGACTAAAAAGAAAATTATCACAAATATAATACTCATAATCTTTGAAGATTTAGAAATAGGATTATTTTTCATAAAATCCTTAGCTCGTTCAAGATTCTTTTCATATTGCTCATCTTGTGCTTTCAATACACCCTTAGTATATTTATACCCTTGAGTATAAGCATCATCAATAGAAAAAGTCGTATCACAGAACTTACAAGTAACTTGAGTAGTTCCTTCTTCAACCTCTAATTTAGCCCCACAGTTTTTACATTTTAACTCTACAAATTTCATAATTTCACCTAACCAAATTATAGCATGAATCAAATCTATTAGTAAATTGGTTTTTGATATAAAATTAAACAGGATAAGATCATTTAGAACCCTCCAAACAAAACCCCTGATTTTTCAACAGCTAATGCTCTAACAATATCATCGGAAATCTCCCAGATGCAGGAACTATAACATAGTTTCCTTGGCGATAAAAAGGCCCATTTTGATGAGCAACAAAAGTATCAAAAGTGCTAATTATAGACTGATATTTGGTCTAAAGAATACCATACAAAACAATTGAAGTCCAGCATTAACTAGGCCCACATTTAAATAGCCATTTTCTTTTGAAAATATACTTTTATTACTTAATTGTACTTATTTGTGCACTTTAAATTGATTCAACGATATAAAGATCCTAAGCCTACTAAAAATGGTAGAGCTTGATATTTTAAGTTTAGCTATAAAGATATATTTGGTGCTACTAAACAATATAGATCTAAAAGATATTTAACTAAAAAGGAAGCATCTGATGCAGAAAAAATGTTTTAGTTACTTCTACTGATAAAGTTGAAGATAACAATATGACATTTAAGGATTTATATGATGAATTTAGAATGCATAACGATGAAATAATGAAAGATACTACTAAGTACGGTTATGATAATAAAGAAGAATTTATAGAATGCTTCTATCCTGTTAAAGTAAAAGATTTTAATATTATGCAATTTGAACAATGGAAACGAGAAATAAATAAACTTAATATATCTCTTAGATATAAAAATGATATTTATAAATTTCTTAAATCTATTTTAAATTTTGGAGTTAAATGGCATAACTTAAATTTTCAGGCAGTATATAATAAGATGACGAAGTTTCAAGATCCTAACGAACGTAGAAAAGAAATGACTTATTATACTTATGATGAATTTAAAAAGTTTATTTCTAATGAAGAAGACTTAAGATGGAAATGTGTATTTGAAATACTATATTATTGTGGACTACGTAAAGGAAAATTAAAAGGCCTTACTTGGAAAGATATTTATTTTGATAAAAAAGTATTATCAGTTAATAAACAAATAACCCAGCGAAATAACCGTGTTAAATTCGAATTTTCGGATACTAAGACAAGAGATAGTAGAAGAATAGTTCCTATCACTAAAGTCTTGTTAAATGACCTTAAAATGCTTTATGAACAGAATAAAAAAGAGTATTACGGATTTAATGATGATTTCTTTGTTGTATTTGATGCTAAACCTATAGCTGATTCTAATATATATCTAAGAAGAACTAAATTAGCAACACTTGCAGGTTTAAAAGTTATTAGGATTCATGACTTTAGACATTCGTGTGCATCACTGCTTATTAACAATGGCGCTAATGTTACATTAGTTGCCAAATATTTAGGTCATACAAAAATCGAGGAAACCCTAAATACATATTCACATATGTTTAGTACCGCCTCGACTCTGTGGTTTCTGTTATAGATAGTTTAGAAGACGACTAAGCTATTTTTTATATCTAAATTTATGATCTTTTGCCCATTTTTCAATTGATGTTTTAGTTTTTTCAAATTCATCATTGTTGATAGTAACTCCTATTAATTGCATTATATATATTCTTATAGAATGACTTAATTTCCAATTTGCATAAATATTTTCAAGTTGATAAAATACATTTTTTTCTTCATTCATATTTAAATGTGAAAGATAATGTCTATGTTCTTTTGACTTAAATAAGAATATAGGTGTATTATGTTGATCTCCAGCTAATTTTAAATCTCTTTTAACTAATAATGTACTAATTACTGAATTTTGCAAAAAACAGAACTCAAGTATTTGCCATAGATCCATTTTTACGCCTGGATTCATTGTTTTAAATAAACCTTCTAATAACTGAACTAACATGGAATTTTTAATTTCTACATAGAAATCGCCATTCATATTAGTCATTAATAAGTCAAATATTATTTTTGTCTGCTTTCTAAGCTTTTTAAATGCTTTTATTTGTTTTTTTGAAATACTTTGTGGATCAATATAAGATAAAATTCCATTTGTGGATGATCTATATATACCTTTTCTTTGAATATATTTTGGTGCATTCTCTATATATAAAACAATTTCTTTCTCATTAAAAATACTTATTTGATCAACTCTTGGTATATCTCCTAAATATAAAAAAGTCATTTCAAGAATTGTGTATATGATGTTAGAAAGTTTGTCATATTTATATTTTTTTGAACTTGATACTGTATAATCTATAATTACCTTATCATTATCAAATAGTCTTTTTATACTTATCTCAATATCTTTATCATATTTAAAATCTACATTTGAAATATACAAAGAAAACTTTTTAGGCATAGATGTTCTAAAAACCAATTTATTTGTTTCCACATTTCTTTCATCTGTTATCACATTTTCTAATATATATTCAATTGGAGCAGTATATATTTTTAATTCATCTTTCAATTTAAAACCAAATATACAATTAAAGCAGCTGTAATACATTCCATTTTCATCGCATAAATATACAGCTTTATTTGTATTCAATTTTTCTGGAGTCATTACTAATTCTGCACAATTAAGATTAAAAGCACTCTTGAGCACATCAAACGATATAATAAGATTAATAATTCTAGATTCTACATCAAATGTTCCTGTCACATCAAAAAAGTTTTCTTTATCAACACTTATTCTTGTAATTTTTCTACTATTCATATTTATCCCTCTTTCAATAATTACATCACCATTTGTTTTAAAAAAGAAAAAGCCTCCAAAATGGAGGCGCACTCATCAGAGTGAAATACCACATATAAATGTGCATTAATTAAATGTCTTTAATCAATATATATTATTCATAAACTTTATTGAAATATTCTTTTATAAAATCTATGCTAATAGTACCACTATTTACAGAATTTATCCACGGATCTTCATCATGAGTTAAGTCAATTAAGGAACCAGCTTCTATTTGGCCATAGCTTGATACAACCAATTCAATTATTTTCTTTAGTCCATCACAAACTTCATAATCTGTTTTAGGTGTAGCAATTGGATTACGACCTTTATATTGCTGATAAACTTCTTCTACTACTGGTCCATATTGCCATGCAGATATGCTATTTGAAAACGCTGGTTTTCCATATATTCTTAAAGCCATTCCTTGAATGTAATATAATAATTTTTGAAGTTTTAAAGGAGTAATATACTCAGCAGCTCCACAATTATCTTCTATTCCATATTTCTTACTAACATTATCAATCTGAGTATTATATTCAATAATTAATTGATTAGTAACATAATTAATTGATTCAGTTTCAAAATTCAAATTTATATAATCATTAATATTAAAATCTGCAATTTTATGGTGTTTTAACCTTTTTAATGCACTCACTTTTTTTAGAAAGCTACTAAAATCATTATCAGATAAATTAGCTTGATTTTTAATCAATAAATTATACATGATATCAGGATCTTCGCTAAGTCTTATAATTGAATCAACTGACTCAGTTTGTATAGAACCATTTTCAAATCTATGTATTGTAATTTCACCAACACCAATTGATAAAGCAAACTCTTTTTGATTCATATCATATTTTTTTCTTATATTTTTAATTTCTGAAGAAGTTAATAAATTCATTTGCTTTTTATATATGTCATATAATCTGGCATCATTTTCAATTTCTATGTTTCTATCAAACACTTCTTCTCCTGTTGTAGGGTCAATCATGTAGTATTCATCAAATTCTATAATTTTCCCCTTAACATTAGCTTCAATTCTCCTTGTTTTAACATTTTCTCTACTATCCATATTTATCCCTCCTAATTTTCATCCTCATGACAAGATAATATCTTAATTTGATTATTCTTATACTTCAATTTAGTATAAAATATAACATTAGGTATTATCTCTTTCTTAAAGATGAATAATTCTTCCCCTGGGCAATCTCGATCTGGTTCTGGTCCTTTGTATAAATCCTCTGCTTCTAAACTGGCAATATAATCTTCAATGTCATATTGTGATAATCCATATTTACGCTTTGAATTTCTATTTTTTACTGTTGGAACCATGTCATAATTTCCAGATTTTATGGATGATTTTGTTTTTACTAATATTTCTGACACTTCCAATTCATATCACCAATTATAGTATACACCATTTTTAAAAAATTATCAATTGATAATTTGAAAATATATAATATATTTAAATATATGTTTTGTCAAGTCCTTTCAATACTATTTTTAACTATATTACTTTACTATTGACATTTCCTCATAATCTTCTTCGTTACCAATTCTTTTTAAATAATCTTTACCTCCATCAATTGCTACTGTTCCACATGAACATCTTTTATAATCATTAGTGCTTTTCGATTCTATAATATTTCCACATTTTTTACATTTAATTTTATTACTAATTATTTCTTCTTTCTTTTCCATAAGTCATCTCCTCCATAATAATTATACCATGATCTTGTAACGATTATATCTTACCGTTTGCGGAATAATGTTATTTTCTCATTCATACGAATCATTTATATTTTATCCGTATCATTGTTAAAATTAAAAATCCATTGAAGATTTTTGCCGTTTACGTCACTTTTCTTCAATGAACTATTTTTAAAATCTAATTTTTTTGTACCTAAATTGTACCTAAAATTATTTTAGCAATACTGATACCTCGCAAGTCCTTATAAAATGGGCACAAAAAATGAGAACACGGTTAAATGCTCTCTTCAGGGGGCAAAAATATATCACACACAAAATAAATTATTACTAGTTAAAAGCCTTATATTATAAGCATTTATAAATTATAACTAATTACAAAATTTTAAATATAATTATCAAATTTTAAAATTTGAGTACCTAAATGGGTACCTAAAATTGATAATACTATTATTAATTCTTCATAGAAATGAAAGGATAAATATTATGAATATAACTTATACAAAATGTGGTGATTATTTATTACCAAATTTAATACTTGCTGAAAAAGAAAATAAACTTTTAAATAAATATGGATTATTAAGATTATAATACTTAAAAAGTAATAAGAAAGCATTATATCAAGAATTACTTATGAAAAACAAATTGAATGAGCATCTTTTTTCAGTCAGTATAATAGCTGAAGATAGAATTAATAACATAGTTAATAACTTAATAGAATTAGATTCATCAATTACGTAAAAATTGAAATCTGAAAATCAATTACTATGGGTTCAAAAAATGAATAATTGTAAAAATACTGCTGAAGAAATTGTTTTAAAGAAAATTATTTATGGAGATGAAATATGATTAAAGGTAAAGAAGATATTACAGATAAAGAATTTGAAGAAATATTATTACCATTCTATAACAACTATAATGAATATCTTATTAAATTTGTAATACCTGACGCAATAGCATTTTATTTAGCAAATGGATATAGTAGAAATTGTTTATCAGATTGTCCATTAATCAATCATATTAATTCAGCACTTGATATATTTAATGTTAGATGTAATGTTGATGAATTAATGTCTGAAATAGACTTAGTTTTAAAAATAAAATATAATCTTAAAATTGCAAAAAATAATCCACTAAAATTAATAGAAGTTCTATAAAGAAAAGCACTATCTAAATTTAGATAGTGCTTTTAACTTATATTTGGGATTAATATCATTGCCTAGCCAGCACTGAATTTGCACTCCCGTACGAAATTCAAATGTGGGAAAATCCCAAACCCTTTATGTATTGTTTATTTGATTAATTCTGTCATAGTCAGTTGATAATAATTCAAATTGACCATTATAATCTTTTTTAATAAATTTTATTATAGCTTTACAACTTTCAATATAGTGATTGTCTTCAAAATGTTCACCATCATGTACTTCATCTATTGTAGCATGAGAACCTTTATTAACTATTTTCATTAGAGATTGTAATGCAACTTTTGAAATATCATAATCAGAAATATTATTGGATATATTATCAATTATTTTATTTAAATAATATTTAGAAGACGTAGATTCATTATCGTTAATTGGATATTCAAATCTAGAAATTGTTTCTAATACATATCTACAGTAATTATGAATATACAGTTTTTGTTTTTTATCAATTGTATTCGTCTTGTATATTTTAAATATTTCTTTCAATTTTTCTAGATATATTGAGTCAAGATTTTCGTTATCAATAATTATTTTAGTTTTACCATTAACTTCAGTTAAATTAAGATATGTTGCTGTTTTTTTATAATCAAACTTAAATAAATTCATGAACAAAGTATTATGAGAAGATATTATAAACTGAGAATTAGGATTTTCTTCTATTATATTATTTATATAATTATATATTCCATATAAATTTGGATAATCAACTGATGATATAGGATCATCAATCAAAATTATATTTTTTTCATTTTCCGAATAATATAATTCTAACTCTGCAATAAATAAAGAAAATGCAACAATACTTTTCTCGCCATTACTCAATAACTTATCTACGCAAAAACTAACTTTCTCTCCATTTAAACATAAATCGAATTCTTCATCTACTCTATAATTACTAATGTTAAAATCATCTAAAATGTCATTCATTTTTTTCAACAAAATATTTTTTTCTCTAAGTTCTTTTTCATATTCTTCTTTCAAAGGTTTTAATTCTTCAATAATTTGTTTTATTTTATTTTCAGAGTCAATTAATTGTTTTATATCATCTTTCATTGACTCATAAGTTAAATAAATAGCAACATTTTGAAAATAGTCATCATTTCTTCGAGTTTTATCACTTGTTGAACTATCAACTTTTTTATTGATATCATTAATATTTTTTGTTAAATCACTATATAATTTTTGAATATCATTCAATTCTGTAACATCAACATTATCTATAGATTTACTACTATCAACGAATAAGTAATTATCTAAACTTTTTTGTTTTAGTATATTTACTATTTTATCTAAATATAAATTCAGCTTATTTTCTAAAGAGTTAATCTGATTATATAAATTACTTTTGAAAATACTATCTAAATATTGTGCATTAGTTTTTACTAACTCAAAAGAATGTTTTGAATTGTTTTTATAATTACTAAATCTATTTATTTCGCTAGTTAAATATGTTTTCATCTTATTAATTCTACTATCAACATAATCTTTATACATATTAACTAATTCATTTCCTTTTATATCAGACCCACAAAATGGACAGCTATCATTAGTAATATGGCTAACACCATCTAATTTCCATTTTCTGAGTTCTTCACTTAAACTGTCTAAAATTTCACGAGCTGATTTTGTCTTTGTCTCATCTTCGTTAAAAGTCAATGATTTATTAACATTAATAATATCTTGTTCTATAGAAGGAAGATCTAAGAAATCAATGTTTAAATGTATTTTGTTACTATCATTTAAATCTTTAAGACTTTGTATATATTTAATATGTTCTAACCTTTTTTTATTTAAATCATCTATAACTTCTTTTTCTTGTGGATTTATTAATTTTAATTTTTCTATTGCAAACATTGAATAATTTTTATTATTATCTTTAGTAGAAGTATCTTTTTTTAGGTTTTCAATATTATCCTTTATTTGTTTGTTTATTTTTTCTACAAGTTCTTCTTTGCGCTTTTGTTCTATTTTACCAATTTTTATTTTATCTAAATATTTAGTTTTTGACTGTAATTCTACACCATAATTTAGATTTTTTTCTTGAAATTTGTTATTTTTAAAGTCTTCTTGATATGTAATTTTTAAGTCAATATATTCTTGATTAAAAACTGGTATCTTAATTGGATTTATAATGCTATTCCCTGTAAAAATATTAGATGTATTATTATCAAAATTAATTTTTACATTTAAATCTTTTATAGCTCTTTTTGTCTTTAATTGTAATAAATCATCAATGTATTCTTTTCCCTCTATATATTTATTATTAGTATAAAAAAGTTTTGAAATAGAACTTTTTCCACTACCATTTTTACCATAAATGAATATACAATTTGTCTTTTTATCACTTGGAATTTTTATTTCTTGAGAATCAATAAATTTTGTAAATGAACTTTCAATATTAATACTTGTTATCTTCATATTTTACCTCTTAAATCTTAAACTTTTAATTTATAGGCATATTTCAGCCATTTTTATATATACTATTAAAGACATAGTTATTGACAAATACTAAATTATTTGCTATATTAATTATGTCAAAAGCAATCAATTTGCTTGGGGTTCGTGGTATCGCGGACGGTAAGAACTGGTTTAACCAGTTCTTATTTTTTTGCTTAAGGAAATATTTTTATTCCCTTATTTTTATAATTTGGATATCCATCAATCTTATCTTCAAATGTTAAAAATGCTTTATCTTTTGAATTTCTTTTTACATATTTATGAATTGGATAAGAAAATAAATCTGTTATCTCAAGTCCAACATAAGTAGAACTATATTCTTCATTCCATTTAGGATTAAAGTATACTCCATCAATTTTAGTTTGCAATTCTTTTGAACTTATTTTTTTAGTACCTGTTTTATTAATAACTTTACTAATGTGTTCTAATAATTCTTTGTCTTCCTCTTTTCCTCTAGCCTCAAGCATTATTACTCCCTTTTTATTATTATCAGTTGCATAAATATATCTTTCCAACAAAAAATCAAATGCCACATTATAAACATTATGTGTATATCCTTTTTTTAAATATTCATACAAATTAATACTAATTGAAATTATTTTACATTTTATATTCTTCATTGAATTAGTCAAATCAACCATAAACTCGTCATAATTGATAACACTATCATTAAAGCAATTATCATGTTTTCTTATATCTCTTGAATGAAAGCATACAGCTCTATCTTGTTTCAATTTAGTATCATAAAACATTCCATTTTTCCAATAATTATTTTTTAATAAATTTATTATTTTTTTCGAGTCCATATATTCTTTCTTTGTAAAAATACACCCAGTAATGGTAAAGTACTTATCATCTTCTGACACCTCTTTATCATTAGATATTTGCTTTAATACATAAGTTAAATTACTACTGCTACCATTTTCATCAATACACATAACATAATCTATATCTTTTTTCATTAATAAAATTTTAGTAGGCTTTTCACTCCATTTTGACATATCTTACACCTCATTTCAATTACTATTAACTCTTTTCAGTTAATAATTGATACATTTTCATCAGTTCAGCTACACATTCTGATTCAGTCATAATTTTCCAATTAAATCCATACGCTTCCATTACAGCAACATCGTTTGCTTGATGAGCTTTTCTTAATTCCACGGGCATGGTTAATTCATCATATAGATCAGCAAGGGAACTATTTGGATATTTTGCTCTAGCATCTAATATCATTTGTGCTGTTTGTTCAATTTTATCTCTTTGTTGAGATGTTGGATTAGGTAATGGAAAATTATTATAGACAATATCTTTTGAATATCTATAGTCGCTTTTTAGTCTACCACAAACAGTTCTTGTCCAAGACATATGTACATTTGATGTTAAAATTCCAAAATCATATAAATCAGCATTAGGAATAATCAATGTACCCATTACTGGAATAGTTTTATCGTCCAAGAATCCGATTGGTATATATCTTCTTCTTTCTGATGAAACACAAGGTATTATTAGATAACTTTTTGGATTAATTTGTTCTCTAAATAATGTTGGAGTGTTTGCTAACTTTAATGATTCCTCAGTATTTGCCTTTATTCTATCTTCTCTACATTTATTTACTCTTTCTAATACTAAAGGCATACTTCTCAACTCACTAGGTTCACATCCAACTAACCATAAACAATATCTTTCTTTATTATTAATAAATTCTTGAGCCCCGACCATCCTCTTTATCCATTTTTTTGATTGTGGACATTTTGATATAAAATCAGTATATTCATTCTTTTCAATTTTTAAATTATTGTAATCACAAGGCTTATTAGGAGCAATCATCTTTTTTCTTAAATCAAATGGCTTATTTCTGCTTTCAATAAAAACATTAGGTGCAGATACTAAATAAGGATTAATATTATTAGTTTTTAATACTTTACCGTTATCAAATATAATTTTTTTATCTACAAGATTTTTACAACTAAAACCAATTATTACACAATGAACATGTGCTTTTAGGCTTGCTTCACTATCCCATCTAAATGTACGATGAGCAAAATTTATAGTAATTCCCATTTCTATAATAGGTTTCCATATAATTCCAGTTTGCTCTCCTTGAGTTATCGAATTAGTGGAAACAAACGCACATTTAATTTCAGTTTCTAAAATATATTTAGACGCTAAATAAAACCAGCATGTAACATAATCTAGTGTCCTATATTTAATTTTAGAATTATTTTCAAAAACATAATCCATATCCAACTTTTGCTCTTTATCTGAATATTTAGAACCAACAAAAGGTGGATTACCCATTATATAACTACATTTATTATTTGAAATAACATCGTTCCAATTTATTCTTAAAGCATTTTCCTCAACTATATTATCATAAGTTTCTAATGGTAAAAAATCACTTATATTTGTAAAACTAGATATTATCTTTTTAGTTTCAGTCCACATTTGAGCTTCTGCAATCCAAAGTGCAGTTTTAGCAACTTTAACAGCAAAATCATTTACCTCTATTCCATAAAATTGTTGAATTGAAACGTTTATTGTATCAGCTATATCCAACATCATCATACCTTTAGACATAGCTGATAACATTTCATTTTCCAATCTTCTTAAAGATAAGTATGTTTCTGTTAAAAAGTTACCTGAACCACAAGCCGGGTCTAAAAAATTAAGTGATGCTATATAATTTTGAAATTCTATTAATTTCTCATTTCTTGTTTTCTCATTTTTATATGCTAATGCATCATCTAATTTTTCTCTTAATTCATTTAAAAACAATGGGTCAATTACTTTATGAATATTTTCAATTGAAGTATAATGCATACCTCCAGATCTTCTAGTTTCTGGATTTAATGTTGATTCAAATACTGCACCAAATATAGTTGGAGATATTTCAGACCAATCAAAATCATCAGATGCTTTAGCTAACAAAGTATCTCTTATCTCTTCAGTAAATAAAGGTATTTCTATATTTTCATTAGAAAACAATCCACCATTAACATAAGGAAATTGGTTTAAATCATCATCTAGATAAGGATCTCTATCTTCTAATTTTGTATCTAAAATTTTAAATAGTTCAATTAAATTTTTCCTCATTAAAACTAAATTATCATATTTACTTAAATAATCATGAAAAACATTTTTTCTTCCAAATAAGCCTGCATCTTCAGCATATAAACAAAATACTAATCTAACGCATAATTCATTTAAATCTTTTTGTGACTGCTCATTAGTTATATCTTTATATTGCTTAGAAAAAGCATCATAAAGTTTTCCAACTAATTCACCTGCTTTAAATGATAATTCTTCCTCTTTTTTTAAATGCTCGCTTTTTTCATCTACTAAAAATGATAAACGATAATATTCTTTTGGTAAATTTTTTAATAGTATTTCTTCTGGTTCACTGTTAGGATTATTCATATCATAAACAAGAAATGATTTAAAATTACATGTAATAACCCATTTTGGATGCTTAGACACAGGAAGTTCAGCAATATATTTTTTTGCTTGTTGAAAAGGATTAAGTAAACTACCATCTGATTGTTTTATCGGCTTTCTTAAATCTTTTTCGATACTCTTTTGTTCAATTAATACTTTTGTACTTGGAATGTATCCATCTATAAAACCCGTTGTTTTATCAATATGAACTTGATCTTCAAATTCAATAAATTCACTAATTTTTTCTACGCCAAACACATCAGTTAATAATGTTGTCCAAAATATTTGTGATTGCCCCTTTTCATATCCTTTATCTTTCCAAAACTCTGCAAATTCTTTTGCTCTATTCTTTTTTTCTAAATCAGTCATCATTAAATACCTCCAATTCTTACTTAATTAGTTATAATTTAATTTTTGTTTAAATTGCAATTAACTTCTCATAAAATTTTATATTTAAATATTATTATCATTATCAATAAAATTATTGCTATAATTAATTTTCCAACATTTTCTATAAAGTTATAATAAATTATCAAAATTCTTGATAATAGTATTTTTTTGTTGTCTAAATCATTAATTCTTATTTTTAATAAATCAATGATATCCACCTTTTCACCAGTAAAATCATATTTCATTTTTTTTATGACTCTCGAAGAAATTATTAATAATTTCATGGTTTCTAGGGTACTATTTTTTTCTTCTTTTGTTTTTTTACCATTTTTATTATTTTTGTATAAATAATGTTGATATGTAGCAATTGCTTTTATTGTTGATTTTGAAGAATATAGAATTGCATCATGGCTAATTAGTTTTATAATTTCTACATCTTCTGTTTTTCCCTCTAATCCAATATTTTTTTTGTATATCTCTATACATTTATTAAAATCATATAGCAATAAACTACTCCAAAACTTTAAAATTCTCTCTTGTACATTTATTCCTTCTCTTTTAAAATAATCGGACGTAATACTTTTATTATTATTCTTTGATGTTAAAAAAGCTGTGATAAAAGCGACAAAAATTGTACATGCAAAACCAATAATAGTTAATAAATTTTCACCCGATAATGTTGTTTTTAAAGATTCAACCATCATACACCTCCAATTAAGACTAAATTGATCATGATGAATTCCCTGGTATTTTTCTAGTAAATTTGCAGTAAAATTCATATCATTTAATAATTATTATGAAAATAATTTTTTATTTTAAAATTTCAATCAAGGGTTTAGGCATTCCCACATACGAATTTCGTACAGGAGTACAAATTCATTGCTTTCTAGACAAATATTATATTTCCAATGACAGCAATGACGCCTTTATTACACCATACCCATATATCTCTATTTCTTGTCATATTGTCATTACTAACTAAAAAATCATTCTTCTTCAGTAAGTAATTTTTTTAAATCATCAAGAGATTGTTTTTGTTTTTTTATTTCTTTTTCATTATCTTTAACATAATTTTTAATTACTTTGATAACTCTATTTTTGTCCTTTTTATTTAATTCAGAAATAAAATTTAACTCTTCTAAATCACAGTTATCTAATAATTCTTTAATAACCATTTTCATATATAGTTCATCTTGCATTTGATTAACTATATCATCTAGTACTAAAATCGGAGCATTTTCTGGCTTAATAACCATACTACTATAAGAATTATTTACTGTTGAATCTATTTCTTCCTTACTATACTCACATAGTTCCATTAACATCTCTAAGGATAGATTTAATACTGAACTTAACTTTTTTAAAGATAATACATTAGGCTTCTTTCTTTCACCTTTTTCAATTTTAGCAATCGTATTATTATCTATACCAGTTATTCTTGATAATTCCCTTTATACATTAGGTTTCTTTCTTTCGCCTTTTTCAATTTTAGCAATTGTATTATTGTCTATACCAGTTATTCTTGATAATTCTCTTTGGGATATATTAATTTTCTCTCTAGCTTCTTTTACTACACTAGCTAAAGTTTTATCATTCATTAAATTACACCTCTTTTTGACTTTCTAATACCATTTTACCACAAAACAGATTATTCAACAATAATTTTGTGATTAAAACTCACAAGCTTTATTGACATTAATTAATATTATAGACAAACTAAATTAAAATAGGTACCTATTTGGGTACCTAACACATATACAAACAAGCTTAAAGCCCTTATAAACAAAGTATCCCGCCATTTCTGACGGGATTTCAGGGGGTTCGGTTGAATATACTCTTACATACAAACGTAAGAGATATCGGCGTGACATGCATCACGCACCTTAATCATAAATGAATTTTACTAAATTGTCAATCTATACCAGCAAAATAATTTTACTTTACACATCTATAAATCTATTTCAAATACTGTAAACAACGTATTAGACTTAAATTTTTCAATAAATTTAAACATCTCCTCCTCAAAATTCCAAGCTCTAAACTCAATCTTCTTTACATGTCTCTTTCTAGCATACTCAATAACATATCTAACAAGCTCAGTTCCAATACCTCTTCTTCGATAATCATCCTTAACATATACATTTTCAATCTCAATATAAGCAAAGTCATTATAAAGTCTATACCCACCAAGAGTCTTAAGCTTTACCTTAATAAAGCCAACAACCTTATCCTCTATTGTATAAACAAAACACGTCTCCGTAGCATTTCTACCAAAATACTTAACAAAATCAGAATGTGTAATAGGACCAACATTACTAAACAAATCCTTTCTAATACTAGCTCTACACTTTTGTATACCAGAACTCATCTTTCTAATTTCTTCATAGTCTCCCTTGCAAACTGCCCTAACTCCGTCTTTAAATAGACCCTTCTTAATTGCAATAATCGGTACAAACATTTCCTTTTCAGTAAATCCACCATGACAAGAAACAAATTTAGTCATTCTATTATTAGCCTTACACTTACTACAACTCAAATAATACTTATCAGTCGCAACAATAACAAAATCACCAATTCTATCCCTAAAACAACTACCAGAATCTTTTCCAAATAATCCCCTAGACATAACTTCATCATAACTTATAAGTAAAAACTTATCTGAAAACTTTTCATTAAACATATCCCTAAACTCATCTTGTTTTCCTTCCAAAGTCTTAACACCTAGACATCTAGGCTCTATCTCAAACATCTCATTAACTAAACAAACTAAACTCTTCTCTTTATCCAAACTAATCTTAGAACAATCTATATTTCCATACCCAGAAATAACAAACACAATCGCATCAGTCAACTTCTCACATAAACTACTTAACTCTTTTTCTATATTTAAAACCTCTTCTATTGTTTCCGAAGAATCAACTCCATTCTTCATCATAACCTTATCTAAATTATCAAAGTATGCATAAATTAACTTTTTACCAGAATTATTACTCAAATTAATTATTGTCTTATAAGCTTCTTCCCTATTTTTATATTTACCCTTACCAAAAGGAAATAATGCATATGCTTTACCATTACAAGAATTATTTATCTTATCAAAAATACTTTCATACTTCATATCAAAAGACATCCTAAAACCACCCATATTAGTCTTTTCTTCTATACAATTAAAATCAACCTTACTATCAATAAAACCATGCTCATACGGAGTTTTTTCACTTAAAAAAGACATAGTAGAAGTAATATCACTAGCTGGAAATGTAGAAATAATATTAAATGCCTTATTACTTAACAAAATACCCTTACTATCCATCTTCTTCTCTATAAAACTAGTACTTAATCCATTATAAGATAAAACAATAATATTACTATAACTCTCTTCTCTTAGTATTTTATCAATTCTATTTAAACTAGAACAACTACACCCTACTCCAAAACACTTTAAAATAGAACTCGCAAAATTATTTAAACTCTTTTCATAGTCTGGAAACAAAGCTTTCAAAAATAACACTCCCTTTAACCAAAGTATAACATAAAAAGAATAGAAATATTAATTGAACTTAAAAATATTTAATATTATTCTTAAACTTCAATTATACTTCTATCCTTCTGTTATATCACTAATTAATTTTTTCTTTAATACATCTTCATCACTATTCTTATCAAGTAAGTACTCTTTAGAATCTTTCTTAGCCTGTAATAATATCTTATAATCTTCTCTTATATTAGCAATCTTAAAAGTCATATCTCCTGATTGTTTAGTTCCAAATAAATCTCCATGACCTCTTAATTTAAAGTCTTCCTCACTAATAACAAACCCATCATCAACAGTTTCCATTATTTTTAATCTTTCAGTATCACTATCACTAATTAATATACACTGTGACTTAGAAGTACCTCTACCAACTCTACCTCTTAATTGATGTAACGTTGAAAGTCCAAATCGATCTGCATCAAAAATAACCATTGTCGTAGCATTAGAAACATCTACCCCAACTTCTATAACTGTTGTTGATATAAGTATTTGTATTTTATTTTCTTTAAATTGTTCCATTATTGCTTCTTTTGCTAAAGCTGCCATCTTACCATGTACTATATCTATTTTATATTTATCTCCAAAAGCCAACTTCATCTGATCTTTTAAATTACATACAGTAGCAAGATCACTAGAATTATCTGTATCTTCTATCAACGGAGCAATAACATACACCTGATGTCCTTCTTTTAATTCTTTATACATCATTCCAAGTACATCTTTAATCTCACTATTTTTCTTTACATAAGTATCTATTTTTTGTCTACCTTTAGGTCTAGCCTTTATTGTAGAAACATCCATATCACCAAATATTGTTAAAGCATAAGTTCTAGGTATAGGAGTAGCACTCATATATAAAACATCTGGCTTAATTCCCTTATTTTGCAAATTTGCTCTTTGATGTACTCCAAAACGATGCTGTTCATCTGTAATTACTAAACCTAAATTATTATACTCAACCTCATCTTGTATTAAAGCATGAGTACCAACAACCATTGAAATACTTCCATCTTTTAATCCTTCATATATTCTAACTTTATCCTTCTTAGGAGTAGAGCCAGTAAGTAACTCTACATTAATATTACTATCTCCTAAAAAATTCTTTAAGTTATTATAATGTTGTGTTGCTAAAATTTCTGTAGGTGCCATTAAAGCACTTTGATATCCTGATAAATCATTTGCAAGCATTGCAATAAAAGAAACAATCGTCTTTCCAGAACCAACATCACCCTGTAGCAATCTATTCATTCGACTACTAGATTCTAAATCCCCAAGGATCTCATCAACAGCTTTCAACTGATCATCAGTTAACTTAAATGGTAAACCATCAATAAACTTATCGATCTTCTCTCGATCAATACTTCTAGAAAGACCATTATTTTTTTTCTTATTTTGTAATTTCAAATAATTAATCTTAAACATAAAAGCAAATAACTCTTCATATTTAAGCCTAATCTTTACCTCTTTTAACTTTTCTATTGTTGATGGATTATGAATAATATTTAATGATGTCTTCTTATTTAAAAAGTTATATCTTTCTAAATAAACACTAGGTATATAATCAAATATTTCTTTTCCAAACATCAACAAAGCCATATTTATATATGTTGACATATTCTTATTTGTAAGACCCGCAGTACAATGATATACTGGCTCTATTTTTACTTTATTCATTAAAGTTTCTAACTTTATATCAGAAGCTGTTATAACATTCTTAGTCTTATCAAGTTTTCCAATAACTGTAACCCCAGTTCCAACTGTAAGTTGTGACTTTAAAAAGGCTCTATTAAAAATTGAAACTCCTACCACTCCAGAAGCTGTTACTAATCTAAAATTCATTTTATTAAGTCCTGCTTTAAAATGCATTAATATAGGAACACTTTCAATTTTTCCATCTATTATAATTTTCCCTCCATCTTCTATTTCTGCCAAATTACATCTTTCAAGTATTTCATAACGGAAAGGATAATGTGTTACCAAATCTTCTACACTATTAATATTAATTTTATTTAATAAAGAAAGAGATTTAGGTCCAATACCTTTTACATCTTTTAATTGCATCTAGTATCACTTCCTTCTTGGCATATTATAACATAACAAGATTTTTTTTTAAAGAAATAAAAGTAAAGTTTACACTCTTTTACTTGCATATAACATAAAAATAAATATACAAAAAATTTTCCTTCAACCAACAGAAAAATCATTAACAAAATAATTTTCACATTATATAATTTATAAAGTTTTCTTGTGTT
>HF992498.1:114732-125865 GCA_000433455.1 Mycoplasma sp. CAG:877
GTTAAATTATAAATATTATTATTAAAGTTAAAAGTGCAAAACTTTTTTAATTTTTTTTACCTTTTTTGTTGACAAATATCAAACTTTCGATTAGTATAAGAACTACCAATTCGGAATTAGGCGAATTGGTCGCTAGTATCACACTAGCCAACCCCTTTTTATTCTTTTTGGAAGCTGCCCTCAGGGGGTGCAGCTTCTTATATAGAAATTAAAAAAGATGTTTGCCGACATCTTTTTTTATTATATATCTACTACCAACAAAAAAGAGCTATATGAATCTCTCTCATATAGTTCTTATTTTTTATACAATTCAAATTACTACTCTTCTCTATTTGCTAAACTCTCATAATATTTATATCTTTTAATAGCGTTTTCCCTATTCTTATCAAGCAATTCTTTAGCATTCCTATTTAACTTCTTTAAAGAACGATATCTATCTTCGCCAAGTATAAACTCTTCATACTTAGAAAAGTCTGCCTTACTATCCATCTTAAATTCTAAACTAGCTGGATTGTAATGGAATAATGGGAAATATCCAACCTCTGTTGCACTCTTTTCCTCATTAATACTATTCTTCATTCCCTTAATTATTCCTTGTGCAATACAAGGTGCATAAGCAACAACAATTGAAGGACCATTATATGCTTCAGCTTCTTTTAATACTTTAATTGCCTGATTTGGATTAGCCCCCAAAGAAATAGTACCAACATAAACATGTTCATAAGTAAGAGCAATCTTTGTTAAATCTTTCTTAGCCGTCTGTTTACCAGCAGCAGCAAACTTAGCAACTGCTCCAGTCCTAGTAGACTTAGAAGACTGACCTCCCGTATTAGAATAAACCTCAGTATCAAGAACTAAAATATTAACATTCTCCTTATTAGCTAAGACATGATCTATTCCATTATAACCAATATCATATGCCCAACCATCTCCACCAACTAACCAAATAGACTTAGGAGCAACAAAGCACTTTAACTTAGCCAAGCCTTCAATCTTAGTCTCATCAATAACTTCTAATAAAGCCTTAGCTGTATCATCATTAATATCATCAGCATAGCCTTTATAAATGTCAATCTCACTCTTCTTAACATCTTTAATATTATTCTTAATCAAACTAACAATTCTATTCTTAATAGCAGAATCAGCAACCTTCATACCAAAACCAAATTCCGCATTATCTTCAAATAATGAATTAGCCCAAGGTATTGAATAAGGCATAGATGGAGTTGAAGCACCATATATAGAAGAACATCCTGTCGCATTCGCAATAACCAACTTCTCCCCAAATAATTGTGTCAACAACTTCAAATATGGAGTCTCACCACAACCAGCACATGCTCCAGGGAACTCTAACTTAGGCCTCTTAAACTGACTACCCTTAACTGTATTAGTTGGCATAACATCTTTTTTCTCACTAACTTCATTAAATAAATACTTATACTCTTCATCCTTCTTATCAGCAAGTAAAGCATCTTTCATCTTCATAACGATAGCCTTAGCACCCTTCTTACCAGGACAAATCTCACTACATAAAGAACAACCAGTACAATCAGGTAAACTAACTCCAACTGTAAACTTATAATCTTTATCTTTAATATTAGCAGGTATCAAATTACGACTAACAGAGTCAGGTGCATCTATTTGTTCCTTTTCATTTAATAAGAATGGTCTAATAACAGCATGTGGACAAACCAAAGAACACAAGTTACAAGAAATACAATTCTCTGCATTATAACAAGGTGCCATATCTGAAGAATCTCTCTTATCATACTTAGAAGTACCAGCTTCAAAAGTACCATCAGGTATCTTTATAAAACTACTAACCGGAAGATTATCTCCCTCCATACTATCAATCATTTCAAAGAAACTCTTCTTTTTAGCAAACTCTTCTACATAGTCAACATTTGGTATTTTAACAGGAACAAGTCCATCTAAACTAGCATCAATTGCCTTAATATTTTTAGTAACTAAATCTCCACCTTTATTAGAAAACTTAACTGCTAAATTTTCTTTAATCTTACCCAAAGCAAAATTAAAATCAACAATCTTACCTAACTTAAATATTAATGCTTCCATAATTGCACTAATCTTACCAGCAATACCAGCATCTTCTGTCATCTTAGTTGCATTAATAATAAACATCTTAACACTTCTATCACGTAAAATCTTCTTATCATGAGCACTCATAGAAGCTAAAACTTCATCTGGACTCTTAGTCGTATTTAAAACAAAAACACCCTTATTCTTAATCTTCTCAAGCATCTTCATACGTTTCAAATAAGAATCCTTAGTACAAACAATTAACGATGCCTTCTCAACATAATAAGTAGACTTAATTGGCTTTTTACCAAATCTTAAATTAGATATAGTTACTCCACCAGACTTCTTAGAATCATATTGGAAATAACCTTGTACATAAGCATTAGTATAAGTACCGGTAATCTTCATAATATCCTTAGAAGCACTAACCATACCATCACTACCAAAACCATATATTAAAAACTCAATATTATTACTTGGTATTCTAAAATTCTTATCATACTTAACAGATAACTTAGTAACATCATCATTGATACCCAATGTAAAATTATTATGAACTTCTCTCGTATCTAAAAAGTCATATAACCCCTTAATCATTGCTGGAGTAGTATTCTTACTAGATAAACCATATCTACCACCAACTACTAATACTTTAGCATCTATCTCTTTTATTGTTTTAACAACATCCAAGTATAAAGGTTCCCCAGTAGAACCAGGTTCCTTAGTCCTATCAAGTACCGCAATCTTCTTAACTGACTTTGGTAAAGCCTTTAAAAAATATTTAGTACTAAAAGGTCTATATAAATGCACTTCAAGTAATCCAACATTTTCATTTTTCTCTTCTACTAAGTAATCAATAGTTTCCTTTATCGTCTCACAAACAGATCCCATCGCAACTATAACCTTAGTAGCCGTCTTACTACCATAATAATTAAATGGTTGATAATTACCTCCTGTAATTTTATTAACCTCTTCCATATATTTACATACTATATCTGGAATTTTATTATAGTATTCATTTCTAACTTCCGTAGCTTGGAAATAAATATCCTCGTTTTGTGCTGTACCTTTTATAACAGGCTTATCAGGATTTAAAGCTCTATCTCTAAACTCATTAAGAGCTTTCTCATCAATCAATCTTTTTAACTTATCTGTATCTATTACATCAATCTTTTGTAACTCATGACTAGTCCTAAATCCATCAAAAAAGTTCAAGAATGGTACTCTTCCCTTTATAGCTGCTAAATGAGCAACACCAGTTAAATCCATAACTTGTTGTACAGAAGACGAAGCAAGCATCGCAAAACCAGTTGCTCTAGTTGCATAAATATCTTGATGATCTCCAAATATTGATAAAGCATGAGTTGCTAAAGATCTAGCTGCTACATTTATAACACAAGGTAACATTTCTCCAGCAATTTTATACATATTAGGAATCATTAATAATAATCCTTGACTAGCTGTATAAGTAGTTGTTAAACATCCAGCCTCTAAAGAACCATGAACCATTCCAGCAGCCCCTGCTTCAGACTCCATTTCCACTACTTTTACTGGTGTCCCAAAATAATTAAGTTTACCCTCACTACTCCATTTATCAGTAATCTCAGCCATTGGTGAAGCCGGTGTAATTGGATATATTCCAGCTACCTCTGTAAAGTTATAAGAAACATAACTACAAGCCTCATTACCATCCATAATTTTCTTCATATTATCAGATCCTCCTACTAAATTATATTATATAACAAATAAAGAAAAAAAGTCTACCTCCAGGTAAACTTTAAGAGATAAAACCATATAAGTAAAACATAACTAAGATACATACCTAATATACGTATTTAAATCAGTCCCACTACTTATTGGTATTCTAGGTATCTTAAATTTATCAATACCTCTAGTAACTCTTCTACCTCCACCAATAAATGCCATCTCAAAACCAGCCTCTTTTAAAACTGATATAGCATAATCATTATATTCATAAAATGGAAAACAAAAAGCCTTCGTACCACTAAGTTTCTCTCTACTTTTTCTTAAATCCTCTAACAAAACATTCTTATCTAAACACTTCAACGGACTTCCTTGACCACCAGGACAACGTCCAGGCCAATGTAAATCATGAGTATGACTAGCAATTTCTAAATAAGGAGATTCAAACTGTTCCAAGTCATACCAACTAGAAACTAAAAATAATGTTGCATTAATCTTATACTCATTAAGTATAGGTACAAAATTCCAAGCTCTAGCTCCGTCATCAATAGTAATTAAAATAGATTTCTCCGGTAATCTAATTTTACCATCAATAAACTTACCTAACTCCGTAGTAGTTAAAGTAAAATAATTATTATCCTTCAAATAATTAAACTGCTCTCTAATTTGTCCCTCACTATGACAAATAGATTCACCACAACTAGTATCACCATCTAAATAGATAAAATGATACACAGTAACAGGAACACTACTAGTCTCATTCAAAGTAGTATTAACAACATCATGTGTACTAAGAATATCCTCATTCTTAATCAAAAATTCCTCATCATTAAACTCAACAACATACCCATTATCATCTTTTTCAATAACAGCTAAATCCAAACTATAAAAAACCTCATAAATAGCTTCCCCATTTTGATATAAAGTACTCTTCTCTTTAGTAACAATATTAAAATTAAATGGCAAATAATTCTTATAACGCATATCTTTACTACTCAAACCATCAATCTTTATAACATCTTGATACTTAACGTAATAACCTAATTCTTTAATAAGAAAATACTTAGTATTTTTATCTATCTTAATATCTTCTAAAGTTAACTCCTTCTCTTTATCAAGTTTAATTACTTTTGCATATTTACCATTATCAAGCTTATATAAAAAGCTTCCCTCTTTAACCTTCACATACTTACTATAACTATCAGTAATCTTCTTTACTAATACTTTCTCATTTTCCCTATTTTGTTTTTCTCTATTTTCTCTATTTTTATTATGCAAAAAAATACCTGTTCCAATTATAGAAAAAGCCACAATCAAAACAAGTACAACAATAATTACATTTGTTAATTTACGTTTATTATTCATGAGACACCTCATTATTTTTTAATAATCAAACTATATTCACCATTACCCAAATCAATACTATTTTCTAAAGTATTATAAATAACTCCATTATCAAATAATTCATCAACCTGATTCCAACACTTACTAACTGTAAATGTATCATCAAATAACCGCATCACTAAATTTACACACGTTGGTATAAGAAACAGCATTATAATAGCAATAGCCCAGTTTCTAATTACATTCTTTAATTTCTTCTCATCTGGTGTAATCATCAGTTTTGTAAAGTTAATAATTAACGCAATTATACCAACAATTGGTCCAATCATTTGTATTAAGTTTAGCACTCTTTTAAATACACTAAGTAAGGTTGCGACTGCATAACTGCCACATACAGCAGTCAAGTCTAAAATTAACATAAAACCACACCCATCATTTTTTATTTAACAATCCAGAAAGTTGGCATATCTCTTAATCCATCTACACCACCAGCAACTGGAGTATTAACTATTTTTTGGTTTATAACAAGTTCTGAAGAAGAACCACCATCCAAATTAGCAGCATTATAAGCTCCATAATTTTCCATTATTTCAGTAAGATCAACTAAATCAGCACCAATACTAGATGGAATTCTTCCATTAATAACAAGCATTAAAACTATACCATCTTTTCTTTGTCCAATAGCAGTTCTAGGAGCAATACCCCAACCACCATTTCCTTTTATAAATGAACTCTTTCCATTTACTATTAAATAAGGTCCAAACTCAACAGCATCACGACATCCTTTAGCTAAAGCTTCCTCTTTAGTCATTTTTCCTAATATTAACTTATTTTCTTTTGTAAAGCAAATAAATCCTCCACCAACTCTAGCATCCTCATAATCACTAACCACTTTTCCATTAGATATAACAGTACCATGTGGTAAAGCTCCATTAGAATTCCAATCTGGATCATAGAATCCTCCAGCATTCATAGCTATAATAGCATTTTCTCTTTTTGCAACTGTCGTAATAGATTCTCCATACTTTCCTAAATATTTAGTAGTTGCAATAGATATTCTAGAAGGATCATATACAGCAACTAAATAGCCTTGATAAGAAGTTCCAGATACTGGAATAACTTTATATAAATCATTACCAGGATCCTTAGTCAAAACTGCCTTTTCATATTCATTTTTATAAATAGTTTTAGCAGAATATTTTCTTATCTTAATAGAATTAGAATCACTAACCTCATCAATTTCAACAATTTGGTTATTAGCAAGTACTTTTTGAATAGTCTCATCACTATATAGCCAAGTAGCCAAATATTGATGATTCATAGTAGTCATAGCTGAAGTTATCCAAAAGTTTCTAAATCCATCCCAAGGACCATAAAACAAGAATAAAAGTCCAGAAATACCTACTACAAAAAGACTAGAAAATATAACAATAAGTTTTTTCTTTAAAGACCACTTCTTCATAACTACTCTTCCTTACCTTCATATTTTTTATCATTATTATAATCAATATACTTCTTAGTTGTATCATAATGTTTTAAACTAATATTAGTATTTAAACCCTTTTGATAATCATTATACTCATCTATATTTTTATTATAAGATTTAACATCTGATACAAAAGCATTAACTATTTGTTCATAAACACTAGCATAACTCTCACACTTAGTACGAGCTCTTGAATCTGTAAAATATATATTACCACATAATTTACTTAATTTATCAGTAACTTTATTAACCTCATCAACTATATCTTCATATTTTTTAAATGATACTTGTATTGCAGAATCCATTTCCCCAATATTAGTTATATAAACATTATCCAATGTATTAGAATATAACTCATTTCTAATATCATTAAATTTATCTACCGAATCACTGAATTCACTATATACATTAATAACATCTTGTACTCGTTCAACTGTAGCTTTCTGATCTTTCTTTATACTTAAAATAAATAAAACAATACCTGCAATAAATAATAATAAAACACCTGCAACAATTGCTACAATTTTTAATGTTTTCTTCTTCACAAAAATCACCTACTCATAAAATATAACAAATTTTTTATAAATTGTATATATTTAATTCAAATGATATTTCTACTTTACAGTACATCTTTCTCTGTTTCTTTTACTATATATATAGGTCTATTCTTAACTTCCAAATATGTCTTAGATAAATACATTCCTATAACACCTAAGAAAAACAATTGTACACCTGATACAAAAATAACTATACACGCAAGTGAAGGCCATCCAGATACTGGATCTCCAAATGCAAGTGTTTTAATTATAATTACTAGTATTGCAACAAATGCTATAAAACAAAATATAACTCCAATTATTGCTGATATTACCAAGGGAGCTGTTGAAAATGATACAATTCCTTCTAATGCATACTTAAATAACTTCCAAAAGTTAAATTTACTATTTCCAGCAACTCTATCTCCAGTTTTAAATTCTAGCCACTTAGTATTAAAACCAACAAAACTAAATATACCCTTTGTATATCTGTTATACTCTTTCATTTCAAGTATTGCATCAACCATCTGTCTACGCATCAATCTAAAATCTCTAACACCAGGAACCTGTCTATTATCAGATATTTTAGAAATTAACTTATACCAAATATTTGTACAAATTCTTCTAAAGAATGAATAATCTTTATGATCTACTGTATATAAACCAACACAATCATACTCTTTATCTTTACTTAAAATATCATACATTTCTTTTACTTTACTAGGAGGATCTTGCATATCAGCATCCATTATTGCAACAAAATCACCTGTTGCATTTTCAAGACCCGCCCACATACCAGCTTCTTTACCAAAATTTCTTGAAAAAGAAATATATCTAACTCTCCTATCTTTCTTAGCCATATCTCTTAAAATACTAAGAGTTTTATCACGACTACCATCATTTATAAATAGAAACTCAAAATCAACACTTTTCATCTCTTTAGATATTTTATCTATCTCTTTATAAAATATTGGTAAAGACTCCTCTTCATTATAACATGGTACAATAATTGAAATTTTTTCTTTTGACATAACCAAATCTCCTACTTCTCTTTTTTAAATACAACCAATTTACTAAATATATAATTAGCAATAATTACAATAATATTAACGACTACTTTAGAAAGTATCTTCTTTACTTTAAAAACATCAAGTAATAAATACATACCACCCATGTCTATTCCTAGTGAAACAACTCTAGCAAAGAAAAATGAAAACATTTCTTTAAATAAAATCTTTGGACTAAAACTTCTAGAACCAAATACAAATACTTTATTAGTAATAAATGCAAATAATACAGATAAAACCCAAGCTATAAAGTTAGCAAAATAAACTTCTACTCCAGCTTTATCTAACAAACTAAAACTAACTATATTAATTAATGTTGTTAAAACTCCAAAGAAACCATACCATAAAATTTCTTTTGTTTTATTATACCAAGATACATGATTACTCTCTTCTATATAATCATCAATCATCTTTACCATATTAGGAGTATTACTAACAAACTTCTTAGGTTTAAATGTCTTACTTTTAGCAATCAATTTACCAAGTTTACTAAAATCTCTAAGTTCTAAAATATATCCATCTTTAGCAAACTCTTTTACTATTTGTATTTGATGATCATTAGTATGTTCCTTATATTTTTTTAATCTAGCAGCTGCTATTACTTTCTTATTTTTCTTTATAGCAGTTAATATTGATCCAGCCCCACCATGAGTAATTATTAAATCTGCACGTGCCACTAACTTATCAAACTCATCGCTAGGTATTAAATCAAATATTTCCATATTATCAGATTCATACTTAGTACATCCTGCTTGAACAATAACTTTTTCTTTTATATTACCCTTTTTAATCTCTTCATCTATTTGTTTAAGTAATCTTGGAAAACCTTTATCTTGAGTTCCTAATGTAACTAATATCATTAGAAAATCCACCCCCCAACATCACTATCTGGATAAAGCTTCTTCATACTATCCCATTGTACTATAAACTTATCTGCTATTGGATAAAGTAATTTCCCAGTAATTGTCTTTGTACTAATATTAGCAAAACTTTCTATATAAATTATCTTACTACCTAAAATTTTACCTATACAACACATTGGTCCTGCCGTATGAGCACCTGTTGTAATTATATAATCTGGATGCACTTTTAAATAAATATACAAACTCTTAAAACAATTAGCAAGTAACTTAAATGGATACGTAAGCATATGATCCTTAGTACCAAAAATCAAAAAACTAACTTTATTTTTATATTTATCTTTTAAATGTAAATTAGACTTAGTCTTCTCAGTAACTATATAATAATCATACTTCTTAAATAATTCTTTTAACTGCATCATCTCATTCAGATGACCCCCAGTAGAAGATATAAACATAACATTCTTTTTCATATACTATCACTTCTTTTCAATTAAATTATACCATTGTTCACCAACAATTTCACTAGTATATATTCTTATACTCTTTCTACCAGCCATCCCAATTTTCTTTCTTACATCTTTATCATTCATTAAATCTTCAATCTTCTTAATCATCGCTACGTAACTTCTATTCTTAATTAAGTAACCATTCATTCCACTATTAATAAGATCTCTTGCTCCCTCTGCAGAATCAAATGCAATACAAGGAAGTCCATGAGACATAGCTTCTAAAAGAACTATTCCAAATGACTCTGTAAAAGAAGTCATTACATAAATAGAAGACTCATGTAACATCTTATCAATATAATCTTTATTTTGAAATCCATGTAAAGTAACCCTATCTTCCAAATTATGATTAGTAATAAACTTTTCTAATCTATCTTTTTCAACACCATCACCAATAATATCTAAATGCCATTTACTATATTTATTTGCTATAACAGAAAATACTTTTAATAAATCAATATACCCTTTTTCAGGAGAAAGTCTACCTACAGAAATAATTCTTTTCTCTTCAAGTGTTGAAACATGTCTAGGTATTTTATCAATAATATTAGGAATAAATACACATTTACAATTAGAATTACTTAAATGTTCACTATAAAACTCTCTTAAAGGTTCAGAAACTAATACAAAATAATCTAAGTAATAAGCTGACCTAATAACATTTCTAGCATAACGATAATCATCATGATAATGATTATGTTCCCAACCAATTTTTAAAACTCCACTCTTCGCATAATCACCTAACCAAGTATTAAATATATCACGAGTCGAAATAATAACTTTAGATTTACTATTCTTAATATAATCAATCATCGTCTTTCTTCTCATTCTAAGTATCCTAATACTCTTAATCCCCTCTTTAAAAGCTGTAATAAACTTTTTCTTTTTCAAAGCTCTTTTAAATTCAGCTTTATTAGGCTTATCTTCTTCCATTAAATAAATAACTTTAACACGTTCATCAAGATCAAAGACTGGTTTATCATATAGTTTATAAGTACAAGCAATTTCAACTTTATATTTATCACATAACAAGTTTGCTAAAGCAACAATTGACTTTTCAATTCCACCATATCCAAGATGTAAAGCTAATATTGAAATTTTCTTCATATAACCACCTAAAACCATTATATCACGTATATTATTACCAAGTAAATTAATGTCAGAGAAAAAATAGGAATAAAAGAAAAAATTGTATAAGAAAACACATCGAAATAACATTTATCGATGTGCTTACATACTTCTAATTTATTATTGTACTTGTTGTGTTACTGGTTGCATAACTGGAACTTCTTGTTGAGGAGCAGTAACAACTGGTTGAGATGCTTGAGTTTCCATTATTGGAATTGATTGAGTATTTTCTAATGGATTAGCACCTCCATATATTTGATGAGTTGGATTCTGTTGAAAATTTAAATCTTGAACAACTGGACTAGCTCCACCATAGATTACTGGTTGTGGTGCAGCTTGAACTGTAGGAGTAACTAATTGTTCAACTACAGGTGCAGCTTCAACTACTGGAGTTGCTTGTTCAATTACTGGTACAGCAGGTTCAACTACTGGAGCAGCAGGTTCAACTACTGGAGCAAC
>HF992499.1:0-144865 GCA_000433455.1 Mycoplasma sp. CAG:877
TCCCGCTATGCTCCACCATATTGAAATTAACGTTGAGAAATCAACGTTTTTTTATTGTTAAAATTGTTTTACCCCTTATTTACCCCTTATTTTTGAAAAGACTATGATTTGCAGTGCTTCATTTTTTGTGTAATAATATTTGAAAAACAAGAGTTAAAGCTCCTATAGATTGGCATACTATTTATTATATGTAAATGCCCAATTTAGTTATAAAAAATATTCTCAAGTTTAACATCATATGATAGAATGAAAGTAAGAATAGGATAAGTAAGACTATATAAATTTAAGAAAGGAGTGGGTTTTATGCTAAGTAAAAAACAATTTATAGAAGAAGAAAGAGATTGTGCTGCTATGTTAGGACTTACTCTTAAGGAATATAGGCAGAATTTAAAAAACATTAAAGCCCATAATACAGAAAGTAATGAAAAAACAGTATACAACAATTCTATGTTATATAAATTAGGCTTATCAGAAAAAGATTTAAAAAAAAGAAAGACAGTCTAAAAATGCAAGCAGAAATAGGAGAAATTTGGTTACTAACTATTCCAATTCTAGAGTTTGATAATAATGGTGATATAAACGTAAAATTACAAAAATAGCAATATAAACCATGTTCCTAGGACAAAGGAAACATGGTTTTTATTTTGTCTAAAACTATCTTTTATTTATAAATGAATAATGTTATAATCATCATAGAGTAGGAGGAAAATCATGTCGACACATATATTGCTTATTATAGCTATTTTACCAATATTTTTAATTGGAAGTTATGTTTATAAAAAAGACAAAAATAAAGAACCAACTAGATTATTAATAAAACTATTTTTAGGAGGAATAGCATCATGCTTCTTAGTGCTTTTTATATCTTTATTACTGGAATTATTATTTCCAAAAGCAGTAGCCCTAAATATAAAAACAGATAGCTTTTTAAAAATCATATTTCATTGTTTTATTATAGTTGCCCTAATAGAAGAAGGATGCAAACTATTAATGACATATTTGTTTTCATATAAACATGAAGAGTTTGATGAGTTGTATGACATTATAATTTATTCAGTATTTACGGCATTAGGCTTTGCTGCTTTTGAAAATGTTTTATATGTCTTAGGTGCTGAAACATATATGGAAGGAGTACAGGTTGGTGTCTTAAGAAGTCTCTTAGCTGTACCTGGTCATGCTTGCGATGGGCTATTTATGGGCTATTACCTAAGTTTAGCCAAAGTAGCAAGTCTTAAGAACAACCCACAAGAAGAAAGAAAAAATATTATAAAAAGTTTATTAGTACCAACCATTCTGCATGGTATATATGATTTATGTTGTTTTACAGCATCAAGAACATCTCTTATCATAATTTTCTTTTTTATCTTTGTAATAGCAATGTACATAATATCAATAAAAAAGTTAAAATATGTCGCAACTAATAATTATCAATTGTTTAATAGACCACAAGAACCACAAGTAAGATATTGTGCAAATTGTGGAGAAAAAGCTCAAGGATTATTCTGTGTACGTTGTGGACATAGAATTCAATAAGTGGAGGAGAAAATATGAAAGTATTATTATATACAGAAGGAGCTAAAATGACTTCTAATTCAGGACTAGGAAAGGCTATAAAACATCAAGAAAAAGCTTTAGAATTAGCAAAAGTTCCCTATACAACAAATTTAAAAGATGATTATGATATAATCCATATAAACTTTTACGGACCAAGATCATATCACCTAGCTAAAAAAGCCCATCGTCAAGGTAAAAAAGTAGTTTATCATGCTCATAGTACTGAAGAAGATTATAAATCAGGCTTTATTTTTGCTAAACAAACAGCTCATTTATTTAAAAAATGGTTAATTAAATGCTATAGTCTTGGAGATGTAATTGTAACACCAACTCCATATTCAAAAAAATTACTAGAAGGATATGGTATAAAAAAGAAAATCTATGCTATCTCAAATGGTATAGAATTAGATTTATTTAAAAAAGATGAAAAAGCCGGTAAAAGATTTAGAAAAGAGTATAACTATTCAGAAAAAGATAAAGTAATAATTGGTATAGGTCTATATATAACTAGAAAAGGTATAGTAGACTTTGTAGAATTAGCAAAACGTCTACCAGAATATAAATTTATTTGGTTTGGTTATAGTCCTCTAGCAGCCGCAACAGAAGATGTAAGAAAAGCTGTTAATACTAAACTAGATAACTTAGTATTTGCAGGACATGTTCCACAACAAACAATAAAAGATGCTATGAATGGTTGTGATATATACTTATTCCCAACTCTAGAAGAAACTGAAGGAATTCCAATTATTGAAGCATGTGCTTGTCAAACTACTGCTGTTATTAGAGATATTCCAATATTTGAAGAAATGTTAGAAGATGGTAAAAATGTTTATAAAGCTAAAAAACTAGATGAGTTCGAAGAAAAAATAAGAGGAATAATGGAAGGAAAATTACCAAAAATTGGTAAAAACGCCTACAAAATAGCAGAAGAAAGGGATATAAAAAGAGTAGGAGAACAACTTAAACAAGTTTATGAAGATGTCTTAAAAATGTAGAAGAACAGAAATGTTCTTCTTTTACTTTACACAAAAGCCAAAAATAACTTGAAAAAAAAGTAAATAAAAGTTACAATCATATTAAGGATATGGATTCGGTTGAAGGAATAAATATTCTTAGAAAAATTATTAGGAGGTGCACGAATGGCAATTCATGTAGAAGAAGAAGCATTAAACGATTTAAGAAATGCTCTAGAAACAGCTGGTGAAGATTACAAAAACAAATTATCAAGATTACAAAACCTAATTAACGAAATCACTTCAGGTGACATTCAAGGAGATCCAGCTAACGACTTATTACAAAAGTTCCAAGCTAAAGAAGAAACATTCAAGAGATTAGCTCAAACAATTGATGAAGCAGAAGAGTACATGGGAATGCAAAAGACAAAGTTTACAAGTCTTATTGGAGACCTATCATCATCAATGAAATAGTAAAGGGAAAGGTGGAGAAAATATATGAATTTAACAATTAATCCAGGAGCAGCTACTGAAGATGCTAGCCAAATCGACAGCATCATCAATGATATCAGTTCTGCAATGGAAACATTAGACGCTGCAATCAAGAGAAATATTCCAAATGGAGTAGAAACTGCTTGGTCAGATGAAGTAAGAAACAATTGGGAAACTTACTATGGTTCAGATGTACCAGAAGCTATGGAAGCTATGAAAATGAGTGCTGCAAACTTACGTCTAGCAGTTGATCAAGCTTTAAAATATAGCCAAGAACAATAATAAAAACTATGCATTGCTTATGCAGTGTGTAGTAAATAGAGAGCATTTCTCTATTTACTAGACTTTGTATAAAATAAAAAGGAGAGTGCTAAAATGACATCTATAAAAGGTATAATCAAAAGAAAATTAAGTCAGCCAATAACATATGGTGGGTATTCTGAGGATAATATATGTAGAATTGATGCGACAGCTGATTCTGCAAGAAATTACATAGATCCAGATAATGTTTACGAAAAAATAGAAGAGTTAATAAATACAATAAATATGGGCTTTAAAAATATTGCTAATAGGCTATCAGACGTCAAAATATCAGAAGATGTTTTATTAGTCAATGATAAAACAATGCAGCCAATAGTAGATGAACTTGCTGAACAAATAGGTGGTAAATTAGATAATAATGAAGATATATCACCATTAGCACAACAATTAGAAATAGCATTACAAAATGTATATGATAGTGCTTGTGATGCATATGAAACCAAGCAAGCAGAACTTAACAAAGGTGCAAGAAGAATATGTGAACACGATCCTAAAGTGGCATATGTACAGGTAATATCATAGAAAGGAATGTTAATATGAGTTGGAAGGAATTTTGGAGTGGTAGAAACGAAAAGGTAAACAATGCATATGCTAATATCGCAGCAGAAAGAGAAAGCGTTAGCGCAGACCCAGAAAAAAGCGTTTTAGTTGATGAAGAGTTTGAAAGTGTAAAAGCAAAAATAGAAGATGAAAAATTAATATGTCAACAAGGAGTTGATGAGTTAAATCGTCTTAGAGGTATGCAAGAAGCAGGAATACGAATTGACACAGGTGCGTTTGACATTATATATGATCAAATAAAAAGTTTAGTTGATGATATAAAAAAACAAATGGATCAAAAAATAGAAGATGTTGTAGCGTATAACAGTGCAACGCGGGGACAACATGTTGCAAGTACTTTTAAAATGTCAGCCGCGAAACTTCTTGAAGGGGGCTTTTCAATATTTGAAAACATAGGAGATAGTGCTGTTGCGATAGGCGGATTTATAGGTGGCATTTTTAATGAGAATTTTCAAAAACAGTGTGCTGAGTATATAAAAAAGTCATGGTCACATGATCTTTTCAATTCATACTATAAAAGTGATGAAGCCAAACTAAGCTATTATACTGAAAATAGTGGTAGAGCTGCATTCATAAAAGCAATAGGAGAAGCAGGTAGTTACCTAGCATTTGGTGGTTTTGGAGCTCCACTTTATATTGCAGGGGGACTTGGAAAAGGAACTGAAACTGGGCTAAATCTAGGCTTAAGCTATAATCAAGCGGTAGGACTTGGTACAGCACAAACATTAGGACGCAGTGTGGTAGTTGCTGGAGGAGTTTTCCCAATTGGAAATCCAATTTCAAGTGCAATTCCAAGTACAAGTACAGCACTATCACTATATACAAATTCAGTAGGACCAGTTGCAACAGCTGCACAAGCAACATTAGCAGGTACTATGCTAAAAGCTTCACCTATTTTTGGAGTGAATGCCATTGAAGACTACATAAATGCAAATGCAAGAGCTAAAAGTGAAAGTTTAGAGAACTTTGACATTCAAAAATTAAGTGACTCAGTACCAACCGAAATGACATTTAAAAATGATGGGAATGACTCCGATTCTGGTTCTGGATCTAGTAATACAGGCGGTGCAAACAATGCTAATCAGCAATCAAACAATAGCAACAAGAATAATGGAACAAGTTACACACCACCATCAACAAATCCAACGCAACCGGTTACACCAGCTGAGCCAGTAACTCCAACAGAACCTACAACACCTGAGGAACCAGTTACACCAACTGAACCAACTACACCTACGGAGCCAACGACTCCAGAGAATCCTGGAACGACAATTACTAATCCAGAACCAACGCCAACACCACCAGTAAAAGATGACAATGGTGGAAGTAGCAGTGGCATAGATCATGGTGGCAATTATAACAATGGTGGCAATTACAATAATAATACAGGAAACTCTTGGTCTGGAGTTAATGAAAATGGTGATATAGCTAATCCGGAATTGCCAGATGGAGAATTGCCGATAGAAGAACCAACAGATACAGAATTGCCTACAGATGGAGAAGAAAGTGTATATACAATACCAAACAATTTATCGGGAGCTACAAAAAAGAGTCACAGTAGTAGCAGTGTAATACCAATACTTGGAGGCCTAGGCGCTGCTGCGGCAGTAGGTGTTGGAGCTAAAATATATATGGACAACAAAAAGAATAATGACAACGGTGAAGATGATGACTACGCTGATGACTTTGAATTCAAAGATGAAAATAATGATAATGGTGATGATCTTCTTGCTGATGAATGGAAAGAAGACGATAATGATGATACAAGTCTAAACTTCAATGACATAGTAAATGACGCAAGTGAAGATAATAATGACTTAGGAGAAATTTAAAATAAAATTTAAATAAAAAGGAGAAAGATTATGAAAGAAAGATTTTTACCAATTGGTACAGTATTATTACTAAAAGGTGGAAAGAAAGAAGTAATGATAACAAGTTATTGTATCTTCCCAGCTAAAGTTCAAAAACCAAATGGAGAAGCAATTGAAGGCGGACCAAAATTATATGAATATGGTGGCTGTGTATATCCAGAAGGAATATTAGATAGTAATATGGCTTGTGCCTTTAATCATGACCAAATAGAAAAGATTGTTTATTTAGGTTATGAATCAGAACAACAAAAAGAATTATCAAAAATACTAAATGCTGGTTATGAAGCATACAAAACCCAATATGAAAATGGTGCTGCTTCAACAACACCACAAACAAATGAACAAGAAGGAACTACTCCAACTGAGTAATTCCTTTTTTTTATTCCTCAAAACTAATTAAACCTTCCAAAAGACAAATCCCTTACGCCACCTTATACCTCTTTTCCCTCTCTCTAGAAATATTCAAAATAATACCAACAATCATCATATACGAAAGTAAACTAGAACCACCATACGATATAAAGGGTAGAGTAATACCCGTAATAGGAACAAGACCAACCGTCATCCCAATATTTTGTACCTGCTGAAATAAAAGCATCGCTACAATTCCAATCAAAATATATTTATCAGTATCATTAATTCTTCTTCTAGCAAGCCTAATAATACTTAAATCAAAATACAAAATTATTCCCAGTAACAAACAAATCCCAACAAAACCAAAATTAGACGCAAACACGCCAAATATAAAATCAGTCGAAGACTCTGGAAAATAAATCGGAGTCTTATTAAATCCATACCCCACTAAAGAAGAAGAACCAATTGCCGCTAAAGCATTTTCTAATTGTAACCCAGACCCAGTTTGCCAATCAAATAACCTCTCCAGTCTATAGTAAATAGAACTTCCAAATACCTTAATAAATATATCTTCCTTAAAAAAATAAAGACCTAAAAAACTCCCCATACCAACACCACATAAAATAATCGCTATAACAAACCATCTAATCCTAATACCAGATACAAACATCATCGCAATATATATAATAAAATAAATAATAACAGCACCCGTATCAGGTTCTAAAAAAGTAAGAATAGAAGGAATTAATACAACTCCAAAACTCTTTACAATAAACAAAAACTCTTCCCAAAGACTAGGATTTTTATACTTATTCCTAAAATCATGTATCATACTAGCAAGAACTAACATAATAAATATCTTCATAAACTCACTTGGTTGAACACTACCAATACCAGGTATAATTAACCAACACTTACTATTATTAATAGGTGTACCAAATAATAAAAGTACAACTAATAATAAATTCCCAATAACATATAAAATCCAAGTATGTCTATATAAATATTCATTTCCTAATTTAACTAAAACAAAAACTAATCCCACACCAACCATATACCAAATAGCTTGTTTTAAAGCCAAATTACCAAGAGACTTAGAAGTATAAGTTAGAGCACTATAAATACTAATAATACTAATAATAGCCATTAAAACTATTGGAATAACTATTCTAAAATTAATTTTAAATTTACTCATATAATCAAACCTTTCATTTATATTATGCTAAAATCTATCAATTTTTATTTTTTTATTTCATAAAATATAAAGAAGAATAAATAAAAGGAGATATTTTATGAAAAAACTACCTAAAATTTATCAAAATGAAATTACAAAAAAAATTAATAATAATAAAACTGTCTGCTACTTAAAAGAAGAATCATCTCTAGATCCCCATCAAGGTATTCCAACCATTCTCTCTAAAATAGATCAAGTCTTCTCTGGATATGGTTATTCATACAATATACCAGTAACTATAAAAACTACTAATAACACATATAACACCAGTCTAATTGCTAAAACTGCTACTAATTTAGTCACTCTAGATAATGACATAATTCCAATATCAGACATAATAGATTTCCAAATAAACTAAAAAGATTGTTATGACTTCAGAATATAATCTTGTCACTAACAATCTTTTTTTATTGTTATTTTTTACTTAGCATAATTCTACATAAGTATCTGCTAAACATTGTAATGCACCAACACAACCTAAATCTAATGTAAAGAATTGATTAGTACTTACATAACCATCATTAGTACTATTAGGATATAAAATTCTACATGTACAGCAGCAATCATCTAATGCTTCAATTCTAAATACAGTTGATTGTCTACTTTCTCCATTTAATGTATAAGGAAAACTCCATTGAGTACCAGTACAACAATTATATAAAGTAATTGGTCTAGTATTATAGCAAACACTAGTACATACTGGTCCTAAAAAAGGTTTATCACAACCAGAGTAACTTTCATTATCAAAATCTTGTTTTTGAAGAGCAAGTATTTTTCTTAATACATCTGCTAAACAACAAGTACGATTCTTATCTTCACAACCCATATTCACAACTCCTCCTTTCTATAAATTAGAAACAACAGCATCTTCTATACATTGAATTGCACAAATACAACCTAAATTAACATTAATAAAACTACCACTAGCAACATAATTATCCCCATCTCTATATAAAACCCTAAGTGTAACACAATCATCATCTACTTTATGAACTCTAAATAATGTACTAGTCTGCATAACATTACTACTATCCATATAATTAGCACTTAATATAGTACCTTTCTTATTATATAAAGTAATAACTCTAGTATTATAACAAATACAATTAATAGTAGGTCCTAAAAAAGGTTTAGTGCAACCTTCCTCTACACAACACTCATCAAGAGAATTATCTTGTAGTAGAGCAATTAGTTTCAGCAAATTCTTAATACAACGATTAGTAGTCATAGTCCCCACCTCTTTATCTATTTCTAATATAAAGTATTCAAAAACTTATATTTGGTGTTTATAAATACCTATATAATTATATGTAGTATTAACTAAAATATCTTTATTTTTTTCTTCTCTTATTATATAATTAATATGGTGATAAAAATGGAATATGCTGTAATAGCAATTATCTTAATTATTATTTTATTAGCAATCTTAAAAGCTAATAAAAAAGATGCCGGACTAGATTTTAATAAATTAGTTGAATATCTAGGTGGTAAAGAAAATATTGTTGATACTGAGATTAATTTATCTAGATTTAAAGTTACTTTAAAAGATGTCAGTAAAGCCAATAAAGAGGGCATTCAAAAACTAGGAGCTAAAGGAATTGTTGAAATAGACAATCAATTAAAAATAATTTTAGGTCCTGAATCTAAACAATTAAAAAAATACATAGACGAAATAAAATGACAAAATTTGTCATTTTTTTCATATTTCGACAAAATACGACATATTAAAATTATATAATTCAAACTAAGAGGTGTACTTATGCCAATATTTGAAAATATAATTTTATTATTCGTATTTTTATTTTTCCCAATAACTTGCTACTTAATATATATAACTCATCTAAGTAATATGGATAGAAAAGAACAAAGTATTTTATTAGATATTTCTCTAATATCAGCTTTATTTTTAATAATTAGATATATTAATGATAAATCTATTTATATTCTTCTTTTTTATAATATTCCTTTACTTATAGCATACTTAAAAGGAAAAATACCAACTATAATAGCTCTTTCTATAACTATTGTTTTCTTTTATAATCTCTACATAAGTATTCCTTTAATTATTTTAAGTTTAGAGTACTTATTATATTTTATAATTTACTTATACATATCTAAGTATAAAAGTAAATCTACTAACTATATAAATATATTTGTTGCTATAAAAATATTTATGATATCTTTTATAATATTTTATATAATTAATCCTAATGGCTCTATTATAAGTAATTTAATATATCTAATTATAACTTCAACTCTTTTTATAGTATTTACATACCTAAGTCTTTTCTTATTTGAAAAGGGTGAAGATATTACTAATCTTTATAGTATTATGAAAGAATCTAAAAAGGATAAATTATTATTTGAATCTTTATCTAAACTAACACATGAGTTAAAAAATCCAATTTCAGTCTGTAAAGGTTACTTAGAAATAATTGATAAAAACGGCTATCAAAAAGCTCCTAAGTATTTACCAATTATCTCTAGTGAAATAGAAAGATCTTTATCAGTAATAAATGATTTTTCTTCTCTTGGTAAATTAAAAGAATTAAATAAAGAAGAAGTAGACTTACAAGTATTATTAGAAGAAATAATAACTATTCTAAATCCACTATTTAAAAAGTATAATGCAAATATTTATCTAAATGTCAAACAAGATATTTATCTAAGTCTAGATTATTTAAGAATGAAACAAGTCTTCGTAAACATCTTAAAAAATGCTTTAGAAGCTAGAAAAGAAGAAGAACCACTAAATGTCCAAATAGAAGTAAAAAAGTCCTTAAAAGCCGTAAAAATAATAATTAAAGATAATGGAATAGGTATGGATAAAAACACCTTAGAAAGAATAAGTGAAATATTTTATACAACTAAAGCAAATGGTAATGGGCTAGGTGTAGTCTTATCCAAAGAAATAGTAGAAATGCATCATGGTACTATTAATTATAAATCTCAAAAAGAAAAAGGAACGACTGTTACTATAACCTTACCATGTAATTAAAAAAGATTAGCAAAACTAATCTTTAATTTTTTTATATGTTTTAACTGCCTTTTTATATTTTTCTCTGGCATTATTAAGTTCAGTTGGAAAACATTCTGCTAGTTGTGGTAAAGTCCGACCAAGATCATGAATCTCTAGTTCTGAGACTCCTTCGTATTGTTCTGTCATTACCTCAAAAAAAACTCTCTCAACATCTTCTCTAAAAACTTCATTAACGCTTTTACCAGTATAACGTTTAACCATTCTTCCAAGTAAATTTTGATGTGGCAACCATTTTTCTAATTCTTTTATATGATCAACCGATGGTCTGCATTCATATATTCCAAAAATATTTTTCTTTGGAATAAGAGTTGCTCCCCCTGATGGTCTATGTTCTAAGTTATATGAACATCCAGTCTCAGTTAACATTGAACATTCTCTTTTCATCGAAAATAAATCAACTACATCACGATCCTTATTTCTTGCTCTTAAATATAGAATAGGGGAAGCAACTGATTTTCCATTAATTTCTTGAATATTAATAGCCGCAACAATTGAAATATTTCCTGTTTCTAAAGTCTTTAATATTTCACTCTTAGTAATACTAGGAAAATCACTTACATAATAGTCACATCCTGATTTCTTACAACACATTCCACCACATGATTTACAAATATCCTTATCCTCATACTTTTTCATAATAGCCCTCACTTACAAGTAGTGTATTCTATCAGTTTTATAAAAGTTTTACAAGTACAACTATTCCTTTTAACAAATAAAAAAGGCACTTAATTCGTAAGAATTAAATGTCACTAACTAATAGGTAGACATTTAGTTAACTAACTAAATGATTCCTACCTAAACATTAACATAATAAGCTTCAAATATACAATAAATTTTCAAAAAAATAAAAAAATTCAAGGAAACTCAAAAAAAATTTCTATAATATATATAGGAAGCATTAGTTATTAAGTGTCTACCTCTAATAATAAAAAGGAGGTTGATAAGAAACGAAAACAAAGACTTTCATTATAAAGTTTTTACACTCTCTTTCTATCATTTTGTTACTAATCATAATCTTGATACTAGTAATAAAAAAAGGCACTTAATTCAAATGAATTAAATGCCACCCCAATAAATACGGGTAGACATTTAGTTAACTAAATGCTTCCTACCTAAATATTAACACAACAAATACTTATACACAAGAAAAATATCACATAAATATTATCTTTTCATAAATTACTATAAGGAGGGACTTTTATGAATCCTTATAGAAATACATCTTATGGAATGAACAATAAAAATTATCCTACTTACGTTTATAGTAACGATGGAGAAAGATTTTTCTGGGCACCTTTCGTAGTTGGTGGCTTAGCAGGAACAGCACTTGGGTATGGTATTGCCAATAACAATCAAATAAACAACATGAATCCTAATAAAATCTATCCATATTATCCAGTATACCCAGTACCTTATTCACCATATGGCTACAATAGCTTTAGTAATAATTATTACTATCAATAAAGTCGAAAGACTTTTTTCTTTTGAAACATTCCAAATAATAAAATATTCTTGCTAAAAAATAAAACTTTGATATAATAGTCAAGCAACCAAATTTATTGTATAATAAAAATAGAGGTGATACTAATGGAAAGATTACAAAAAGTAATAGCGGCATCAGGAATAACTTCTCGCCGTAAAGCAGAAGAGTTAATAACAGAAGGCAAAGTAAAAGTAAATGGACAAGTAGTAACTGAACTAGGTACTAAAGTATCTGATAAAGATAAAATTTTAGTTAATAATGAACCAATCACAAAAGAAGTAAAAGAATACTATCTTTTAAATAAACCAAGAGGAGTCTTAACTACAACATCAGATGATCGTTCTCGTAAAATTGTAGTAGACTTAATCCCAACCTCAGCAAGAATTTATCCAGTAGGTAGATTAGACTATGATACAACTGGTCTTTTAATTCTAACAAACGATGGTGAATTTGCTAATATTTTAATGCATCCAAGTAACAATATTGAAAAAGTTTACATGGCTAAATTAAAAGGCATTATTAAAAAAGAACAAATTGAAGCTTTAAAAGAAGGTGTAACTATTGATGAAGCTACAACAGTAGCAGCAAAACGGGTAAAACTAAAAAAGTTTGATCCTAAAACAAACACTTGTATGGTTCAAATAACAATCTGCGAAGGAAAAAATCATCAAGTTAAAAAGATGTTTGCCGCAGTAGGCTTTGATGTTATAAAACTAAAAAGAGAAAAAGAAGGCTTCTTTGACTTAAAAAATCTTCAATCAGGTGAATTTAGAAAACTAACACCAAAAGAAGTAAAAAGAGTCTATGGTCTAGAAGAAAATAAATAAATAAATAAAGAATTCTACCTAAGTAGAACAAAATAAAAAGGCATGTTTCAAACTATAAAACATGCTTTTCTTTTACATAAAAATATCTCTTCTTAATATCATAAACACTACTAAAAATATAACCGCTAAAATTAATGCACTAACGACTAAATCAAGTAAACTAACAGTCTTACCATTAGCATCTCTTAATATATCTAAATAATTATCCGGATTCTTCTCCTTTATTTTTTCAATTTTTTTATTTAAGACTTTCATATAAACCATATTAGCAACCGTTACATAAATAATCCTCATCAAAATAAAAAGTATTAGTAATTTTAAACCAATTCCCCAAGAATAATAAGCTAGGGCATATAGTAAAAAATCTCCTATAGCGGCACAAATACCTAATAAATTAAATCTATTAAAACAAAAATAAAAAGGACCAGTTAAAAAGACAAATACCTTATTTTCATTATAACAAACAGTATCAAATCTATCTCCTAAATATATTTCTAAATCAGATGCACTGGGATTTTTACTTTCTTTAGTAATAACTTTACCATTTACCATATAACCACAATGTAAACACCAAAAACTATGCATTGGTCTTCCACACTTAGGACAATTCTTAGGATAAGCCATCTTAATCCCCTCCACTATGATAAGTATAAACTATAATCACTATCTAAACAAGCTAAAAAAATACACAAAAAAAGAATAAATAAATTATTCTTCTACTTCAATAGCACCAGTAGGGCAAGCTTCAGCTGCATCTCTAACAGCTTGTTTTTCATCCTCTTGTACTTCTTCTTTTTTTACTTCTGATAAACCATTATCACCAATTTCAAAAATACTATCAGCTATAGCGCAGCAAGCACCACATCCGATACAAGCATCTTCATTAACTTTTACTTTCATTTTTATATCCTCCTTAAAAAACATTATATCTAAAATAATCTTTTACGTAAAGAAATAATTACTACTTTTGTTTTTATTTAACTTATGATAAACTAATCTATAGTAGAAGGTGATTAGTATGTCAAGTAGAATGGATCGTTACAGAGATAAAGGTGATACAAATACTTATAGTCGTGCAAATAGAAATCAAGAATTATATCAAAACATTGGTAGTAACACAAGAGTAGCTAACCTAACAGATGTAACAAATGCTAACGCTATTGATTTAGACAATGCTTCTAGAATTACAAATACTCGTGAAGGATATCATCAAATGAAAGAATTCAGAAAAGATATTGCTGTACCAAAAGTAAAAAAAGAACTAGACGATTTTAATTACTTATATCAAACTAGAGAAAATAGAATTTATGATGTAAATAGAGTTTTAGAAGAGGCTAGAAAAAATAGAAGAACAGCTGATGATGAAAAGGAAGAAAAACGTCGTCTAAAGAACAGTAACTATAATATAATTACTAGTCTAAATCCTGAAGAGTTAGAAAAGTATCGCCAAGAGAAGATAAACAGAGTTTATCGAGCTAATGATGACGCAAATTCCAATGATGATGACATAAAAGAATTAATAAATACTATCGCCTCTAAAACATTAGCTGGTGAAATAGATCAAGCAACCGGTGTTAACTTACTTAGTGATTTAATGGCAACTAGTATTCTAGACAAAGTAGAAAGACAAAAAGAAGACACTAGTGTTAATCTTGGACTTTCTAGAGAAGTTCTAAATAAAGAACAAATAGAACAAGTAAATAAACTAGATCAAGAAATAGTAGAAGAAAAAGATAGTAATTTAAAAGAAGCCGATAGTGATTTCTACACTAGAAGTATGGACTTATCTGATAAAGACTTTGAAATGGATGATGAATTTAAAGAAAAATCTCTTCCATTACCTTTAAAGATATTCCTAATATTATTAGTACTTGCCTGTATAGCAGCAGCGGTTTACTTCATTTGGCAAACTTATTTTAAATAATGTTACCCTTAATATATTTTGTCTGCTTCTATCTATCTTTACCTGGTTTCTTTGCTAAAGCTGGTTACAGTCCTCTAAAAGGTCTAATACCAATATATAACATATGTATACTATGCATGATTCTAAAGATAAATCCAGTCTTATTAATAGTACTAGGACTTGGACTTATCTTTTTACCATGTCGTATGTTTGTAGCAACTTTAATAATTATTTTTTTACCATTCCAAATAGCTGATGCCTATAGTAGTAATTTTAAAGTATCAATTATAACATTTATTCTTCCTATTATTATGTACCCAGTTTTAGCATATATAAAAGGTTATTACACGTATTAGGAGAAAGAAATATGGAATTTTTTAAGAAACATAAAATTACAACTATACTTTTATTTATATTATCAATATATATTTATTACTACTACACTAGAATAACTCCTTTAAATAATAATATCGATAAGAGTAGTTATCACTATGTAAATGAATTATATTACTCAGATGGTAGAATATATAATAATTATCTAAATAAAACAGAAAAGAAGATGTATGACTTATTATTTCAAAGTATTAAGAAAAATATTCGTACTCTAAATGTTAGTGTTAATAGTTCAACTTGTAAAGATGAAACAGATTGTTATAAATCACTTCTTACAGCTTATGATGCTATCTACGTAGATCATCCTGAATTACTTGAATTTGGTGGTATAAAAAGTATTTACATAAAAGATAACAATATGAGAGTAAATATAAGTTATTCTGTTAATGCTTTATTTGCTAAAATTGGTACTGAAAAAATAAAAAGAATAGTTTATGATATTAAACAAGCTACTAAAAATATGGACGATATAACTAAAATAGATTATGTCTATAACTGGGTTGCTAAAAATACTCGTTATGATCAAACATTTACTTTTTCATCTAAAAATCAATCAGCTTATAGTGTCTTTCTTCATAAAGAAGCAGTTTGTGCTGGTTTTGCTAAAGCTAGTCAAATAATATTCCAAAATATTGGTATAAATTCTTACGGTGTATTAGGTACTTCAACAGGTCCACATATGTGGAACATTGTTGAGTACAAAGAAAAATACTACTATTATGATTCAACAGTAGCAAGTGCAACTTATAAAGATAAATCAGGTCTCATTCAAGAAAAGATGAATTATTATACAATGGATCATAAAGAATGGTATCCAGAAGTAGAAAAAACAAGGATGCGTCCATAAATAAAATAAAAATAATCTAAAAAAATAACAAAAATATATTATAATATATATAGAGCAGTGGGAGTGGTTATATGAATTTAAACTTTATAATAAATGATTACATACTAATTTGGAATATCTTATTTCAAGCTTCCGTATCAGAACCTATATATAAATTAAAACAAAGATTATGGGATACTTATAAAGAACAATATAATGATACTTATAAAGATCGTATTACAATACTAAAAGATGTAAAAAACTATATTCCAAATGATGATACAATATATAATATAATGTTAGAGTCCAAAGAATATCAAAAAATAAAAAAAGAAACAGAAAAATATCGTTTAGAAGTAATAAGTCTTTGGAATAGAAAAATATCTAATCAAATAAAAAAAATAATTAGAAAAGACATTCCTGACTATACAGTTTATCTTATTGATAATCGTCTTGAAGTATTAGAAATACCAAATATTTCATCTGTAGATGTAAAAATTGCAATACTTGGTAAAAAAATATCAAAAGATGAACCAGAAAAATTAATTATATCGGTTATTGAATCTATTCTAAAAAAAGAATTAAATACTTATAAAGATAAGGATAGATTTATTGCTAATGCTATAATTGAACTAGCTATTGAAAATGAACTAGCAACATCTCTATCAAATATTAGTCATTATTACTCTAGTGAATCAAAACTAATAAATATAAAAAGACAAATCTATCCATTCTGGTTAATGTATTTAGGAATTTCAAAAGAACAAATGACAAAATATATGAACCGTGATAAAATAGCATTTGACGTTAACAAGTTTCCATATGAAACTAATTTAAAAAATCTAGATATTACAGACTTTATTGATTTCTGTATTCAAAACAAAAAAAGAATAATTAGGGAAGAACAATTAGAATTAATATAATAAAGTGGTGATAGTATGGATGAAAAAATTAAAATATTATTAGATAAAATAAATATTGATAAAGATAATTATCAATATTTTTCTGATGCTAAAATTTCTAAAATAAGAATAAATTCCAAAACTGGTAGTTGGAATGTTTTTGTCGAAAAGGATACACTTCTACCACTAGAAGTATTTGAAGAGTTAGAAGAGAAAAAACACTTATTAGATGAAAATGCTTCTGAAATAGGTTTTATATTTAATATTGAAAATCCAGATTTAAATACTTGTAAAGAATACTATCAGCATCTTTTAAAATTATTAAAACCAGAATTAAAAGTTCTAGAAATTTATGAAGACTCTCTTCAAATAGAAGATGACTTTTTAATACTAGTTGCTAGTAATGAAGTAGAAAAAGAAAGATTAGAATCATGTCTTTCTAAAATAAATACTTTTTATAGATGCCTAGGTTACAAATTTAATATTGATGTAACTATTAGAAAAGAAGAAAATATTCTAGAAGAAATAAAACAGGATTTAATTGTTGAAACACCAAAGATCGAGGAGAAGAAAGAAGTAAAGCAAGATCCACCAGCTTCTCCTGAGAAAAAATATCATAAAGAACCAAAAGATCCTAATAGTGTTATTGGTCGAGGTATAAAAGAAGACCCAATAAAAATAAAGACTTTAATAGGTGAAGATAATAATGTTGTTGTAGAAGGATTTGTTTTTGGAACAGACTATTTTGAGTCATCAAAAACAGACTTTAAAATAATAACTTTAAAAATAACTGACTATTCAGACAGCATCTATTGTAAAGTCTTTGTAAGAGATGCCGAGGAATATGGTAGACTTTGTAAAGAATTAAAAGCTGGAAATTGGTTTAAAATTCGTGGTTATACTAAAAATGATCAATTCTCTAAAGAATTAGTTTTAAATGCTAGAGATATTGTAAAAATAGAAAAAGAAGTATCTGTCGTAAAAGACAATGCCGAAGTAAAAAGAGTAGAATTACATTGTCATACTAAAATGAGTCAAATGGATGGTCTTGCTGATGAAGAACAAATAGTAAAACAAGCTATGAAATGGGGACACAAAGCTATAGCAATCACAGATCACAATGGTGTTCAAGCCTTCCCGCATGTCTTCAACCTAGTAACTTCTCATAACAAGAACTTAAAAGAAGGAGAAGAACCATTTAAAGCAATTTATGGTACAGAGCTAACACTAATTGATGATACTGTAAATATAGTCCTACGTCCTAATAAAGACGTCTTGCTTGATCAAACATACGTTGTTTTCGACTTTGAAACAACTGGTTTTAATGCCGGTGGTGCTGACTCAATCATTGAAATTGGTGCCGTTAAAATTAAGAATGGTGAAATACTAGAACGTTATGATGAATTAATTAACCCAGGAAGACCATTACCTCAAAAAATAATTGACGTAACTAATATTACTGACGCTATGTTAGAGGGCAAAGATAATGAAGAAAATGCCGTTAAAAGATTTATTGAATGGTATGGAGACTTGCCAATGGTTGCTCATAACGCTAAGTTCGATGTATCTTTCCTTGAAATGGCCCATAAAAAATATAATTTAGGTAAATTTACTAATCCTGTAATTGATACCCTAGAATTATCAAGAACCATGGATAATACTTATGCTAGACACTCGCTATCAGCTTTAGTTAAAAGATATGAAGTTCCATGGGATGAAGAAGCTCACCATAGAGGAGACTATGATGCCGAAGGAACAGCTTTAGTTTTCCATAAAATGCTAAAGAAATTATCTAATCGTAATATTGAAACAATGGATCAATTAGATAACTTAGTTAGTAAAGATGAAATCCATAAATATGGTCGTGCTCATCACGTAAACCTTCTAGCAATCAATCATACCGGTCTAAAAAACTTATTCAAATTAGTATCCCTTGCTAATACAGTTTACTTATATAAAACCCCAAGAATCCTACGTAGTGAAATAGAAAAGAATAGAGAAGGTCTTCTAGTAGGATCAGGTTGCTACGAAAGTGAAGTCTTTAAAGAAGCAACATCTAAAAGTGAAGACGAATTATCAAACATTATTAGATTCTATGACTATGTAGAAGTTCAACCTCTAGAGTGTTATGGCCACTTAATTCAAACTGGTGACTTTGCTAATGAAGTAGAGTTAGCTGCCAACATTGAAAAGATAATTAGAGTAACAGAAGATGCCGGCAAAATAATGGTCGCAACTGGTGATGTTCATCATATAAAAAGAGATGACAAAATCTATCGTGAAATAATAGTAAATCAAAAAGTACCAGGTGGTGGACGTCATCCACTTGCAAAATCTAGTATCAAAGAAATTCCATCTCAACATTTCCGTACAACTGATGAAATGTTAGAAGATTTTAAATTCTTAGACAAAGAAACTGCCTATCGTATTGTTGTTGAAAATACCAATAAAATTGCTGACATGGTAGAAATAATTGAAGTAATACCAGATACAGGTGGTATACCATTCTCTCCAAGAGTTAAAAGTGATGATGGAACAAGTTATCTAGATTGTCCAGCAGTAGTTACCGACTTAGTTTATACAAAAGCAGCTGCTTGGTATGGAGACCCATTACCATATTATATAGAAGAACGTATCGCAACCGAACTATACGGTGATATTGTTTTAAAAATAACAAAAGAACGCTTAAAAGAAACATTATCAGGTGATGAACTAGAAAAAGTAGCTCATCAAGAACTACATGATACTATTGTAAAAGGTTTTGATAATGTTAAAAGCATCGTAAGAGAATATGTTAAGAAAACTTCAGAAGAAGAACTAGATGAAAAAGCCCTAGAAAAACAAACAAAAAAAGTATTAGGTGGTATTATCGGTGGAGGATTCGATCCAATTTACTTAATTGCTCAACGTCTAGTTAAGCACTCAAACGATGAAGGTTATCTAGTTGGTTCCCGTGGTTCCGTAGGTTCAAGCTTTGTTGCTACTATGATGGGAATAACAGAAGTTAACCCTCTACCTGCTCACTATAGATGTTTAAAATGTAAAATAAGTATCTTTGAAGATGAAGAAGGAAAATCTTTCTCAGCAGACTATTCATCAGGATTTGACTTACCAGATAAAGAATGTCCTAACTGTCATATTCCATTATATAAAGATGGTCAGGATATGCCATTCGCAACCTTCTTAGGATTTAATGCCGATAAAGTTCCAGATATCGACTTAAACTTCTCAGATTTAAATCAAGCAAGTGCTCATGCTTATACCAAAGTCTTATTCGGTGAAGATAATGTTTATCGTGCCGGAACAATTGGTACAGTAGCAGACAAGACTGCTTTCGGTTTCGTAAAAGGTTATTGTGAAGAACATGGTATACCAGACATGCGAACCGCTGAAGTAGAACGACTTGCTATGGGTTGTACCGGTGTTAAAAGAACAACTGGTCAGCATCCAGGAGGAATTGTTGTTATTCCAGACTATAAAGAAGTTTTTGACTTTACACCATTCCAATTTCCAGCAGAAGATGCAACTGCTGAATGGCGTACAACACACTTTGACTACCATGCTATAGACCAATGTGTTTTAAAACTAGATATCTTAGGACACTCTGATCCAACTCAGTTACGTATCATTCAAATGCAATCAGGTACCGATATTATGAAAGTACCAATGGATGATAAAGATACAATGAGTATTTTTACATCAACTGATGTCCTAGGTGTAACCAAAGAACAAATAATGTGTAATACTGGTACTTTAGGTATTCCGGAATTTGGTACATCATTTACTATAAAATTAGTAGAAGATACTAAACCAACTACCTTTGGAGAACTTATAAAAATAGCCGGACTTTCTCATGGTACCGATGTTTGGTTAGGTAATGCTCAAGACTTAATAAAAAATAATATCGTTCCATTCAAAGAAACTATTGGTTGTCGTGATGATATTATGGTTTACTTAATAAATAAAGGTATGGCTCCAATTAAAGCCTTCAAAATAATGGAGTTTGTTCGTAAAGGTAAAGCCTCAAAAGATCCAGAAACTTGGAAAGGTCATGTTGAAACTATGAAAGCTTCTAATATTCCAGAATGGTATATTGAATCTTGTCGTAAAATAAAATACATGTTCCCTAAAGCTCATGCCGCAGCTTATGTAATGAGTGCCTTTAGAATAGCTTGGTATAAAGTACATATGCCAGTTTACTTCTATTCATCTTGGTATTCATCAAAAGCAACAGATGTAGATGTTGAATCAATGATTAAAGGTTATGATGCTATTAAGGCTAAAATAGAAGATATTCTAGCAAAAGGCTTTGAAGCAACTAATAAAGAAAATGGTCAAGCTGAAAGTTTAAAGGTTGCCCTAGAGGCAACTGCTCGTGGTATAAAATTCTTAAAAGTAGATTTATATGAAAGTGACGCAACAGTTTGGATAGCTAAAAACGATAAAGAAATTTATCCACCATTTGTTGCTATCGATGGACTAGGTGAAACCGTTGCAAAAAATATTGTTAAAGAAAGAGAAAAGCAACCATTCTTAAGTGTTGAAGACATCCAAAGACGAGGCAAAGTTTCACAAACACTAATAGATAAAATGAAATCTATGGGTCTATTAAACAATTTACCAGACTCAAATCAATTATCATTATTTTAAAAGATACTAATCATTTAGTATCTTTTTTTAGATAATAAATCCTAAAAAAAGACAAACTTTTTCCAAATTTCAAACACTACGAATAGTGCTGTTTTCAAATAGGTTTGTAATTTTTTCTAATTTATTTTTCTTCATTTCTTCACACTCCTTTATTATGTATTCAAAAAATATTTATTAAGAAAATAGTTTAGTTAATGGTAAGTTTTTTTCATCAAGAATATTGAAATGAAACTATAAAAATAGTATAATTAATACAGTAAAAATACTAAAGATGGTGATAAGATGTTGACTTTGAAAGGAATAAAGTCTATCCTTAGACAGACAGACAGACAGACAGACAGACAGACGGACAGACAGACATGTTAGATTAGACCAATTTTTAGACGGGAAAAAATATATACTTGGTTCTATTGTTTTGATCGGACTGATAGGACTTTTTATCGTGTTTATGTTTAATTCATTTGCTACCCTTGAACCGGTTTCTAGTATAACTATTAAGTCAACTACTTTAGATAATGAAAGCAATATTGATGGTTCTTGGAAGTATACTAAGACCGCTAAATGGATTTCTAAAGGCAAAGCAAGAATTAATATAAAGTTAGAAACTAAAGAAATGTTAAAGAGTGATTACACTGATGTTATATTAGTACTTGATACATCTGGTAGTATGGTTAAAGATAAAATAGAACAATTACAAACTGATGTTAATGAGTTTATTAATGATACAATACCAAAAGGTAATAAAATAGCTTTAATTACTTTTAACGATACGGCTAATATTGTAAATGATTTTACGGATGATGCGTTAGTATTACAAGAAAGTATAAGTAACTTAACCGCATCAGGTGAAACAAATTACTATCAAGCTTTAGTTAAAGTTGATGAAGTATTAAGTACTTATACAAAAGAAGATAATAAAAATTGTGTAGTCTTATTTCTGACAGATGGACTTCCTACATCAGAAACCCCAAGTGAAGTAGGCGAGTACAAACTTCTAAAAGAAAAGTATGATTATTTAGATATTAATGGTATTCAATATGAATTAGGTAATACTGTTTTAAGTAGTATTAAGAATATTACTGATAATCAGTTTATTGCTAATACTAGAAATTTAAGTAAGTTCTTATATAAAGCTGCTGTTGGAACAGAAAATTATGAGAAGCTAGTTTTAACAGATTATGTAGATACTAATTATTTTAATTTAGATAATATAACAAATATAACAACATCATCAGGAAATGCTTTAATAAAAGATGACAAAGTGACTTGGAATTTAGATGGTTTAAAATCTGGCGTAGACGCAGAACTTACAATAGATATAAATTTAAATAATGACTTAATAGAAGTAGGAGACGTATATCCAACTCATACTAAAACAGATTTATATTATAAAATTGGTACTACTTCAGTAACTGAAACGACTGATAAAACTACAATTTTAAAAGATAATTATATTGTTACATATGAACCTAATACTCCAGCAGGTTGTGTAGTATCGGGGGCACCTAGTTCTAAAGTTTATTCTGTTTTTGATACAGTAAGATTAGACGATAGTGTTCCAAACTGTAGTGGATATCAGTTTAAAGAGTGGAAAATAGTAACTGATAATGTAGAGAGAGTTGGAAACAATCAATTTATAATGCCAGAATCTAATGTGACAATAAAGCCTATTTGGAAAAGGGTCGAACTGGCAAAATCAACGGATGGAAAAATATCAAAAGTACAAACTTTATATAAATTAATGGCTGATAATTCTATTGGACTAGATACTAATATTGATTTTAGCTCGAAACCGACTGATGAAAACTCTGGAATATATACAGTATCTAGTACAAAAGATGATAAGTATCCTATACATTATTATCGTGGAAATATAAATAATAACAATGTTTTGTTTGCAAATTTTTGTTGGAAAATGGTAATAACAACATCAACTGGTGGAGTTAAACTTATTTATAATGGCCTACCTAATAATTTTGATGAAGGAATTCCAATTTTACAAGATCAGTACACTAATGTTACAAATGATATCACTTATCCTTATGATTACGATTTGGCGACTAATAAATGGACAAGTACTAATAAAACACATTCATCAACAGGTACCATTTCTTTTTCAGTAACTAAACCTGGCACATATATATTATCGTACTCTGTTTCATCTGAGGCTAAATATGATAAAGTATATTTCTATAAAGATAATGTTGAACTAAAGGTTGATTCTGGTACTAATAGTAGTTCTATATCTTTAGGAGAATTAACGCCATCGAACGTGATAATGGTAAAATATACTAAGGATGGGTCTGGCTCTAAAGGGAGTGACTCTGTAACTTTTTCGATAGATAGGTCTACAGGAAATATTATTAGGCAGTGTATTAGTACTGGTGTGGATAGTCAAATTGGTAAAAGTGAATTTACTACGGATTATACATCACCTTCTTCTGTAGGATATATGTATGGTACAAGTTATAAAATGAGTTATTCTGCATCAAGTCCTAGCGTAGATATATTAAGTAAAAGTTGGATAAATTCTAGTTCTAATTTTTACTATGGTGACTCTATTACTTATTCAAATGGAATTTATACTTTATCAAATGCCACTCAGAAAATTTGGTCTGATAATTATAAAGATTTAGTGGGGTATTATACGTGTCGAAGTAATTCTACTACTTGTTCAACTGTTTATTATATTTCTGGTACTGATGGTGGTACTCAATATGTATTATCTTTATCAAGTGGTGTAACAGATCCAACAACTCAAACTATGACTTTAAGTAAAGGAATGTCTGATAATGGTGATGGAACTTATAGTTTGTTAAATCCTATAACTATAGAGAAAAAGGACTGGTTTTCAGTTTATAGTACATATAATGGTTATTATATATGTAGTGATTTAATAAGCACAACTTGCAATGAGAAAATTCCAATAATTTCAACTAATAACTATCAATTGACATATGATGCAGCTTTTAATTATGTTTATGGTAATGATATTTCTTGGGATGGAACAAAGTATATTTTGAAGAATACATTTACTTCTACTAATACTTATTCAACCGACATGTCAACAATAGCAAAGAAATATCATTATACCTGTCTTAATACAACTGGTGAGTGTACTAATGTCTATTATGTTATTGCTCCTAGTTTTACTGCTACTCATCCAATTTTTTATTTGACTTTATCAAATGGCAAAGATATAGAGATAGCTAAAGATGAAATGTTTACTAATGAAAATGATTCAAAAATAAAAATAGCAATAGATTCTTGGTATGAGGCTAATATGGTTCCTTATACTGATAGATTAGAAGATACAATTTGGTGTAATGATCGAACTATACACTCGGGTTCATTGCTAGGAAAAGATATAGATTTTGGAACTGAATATTCGTACTTTAGTGCTAGTGATAGAGTGTTTAATTCATCTAAACTAAGTATAATTTGCCCAAATGTGGCAAGAGATGGCTTCACAGTTTCAACTAGTTCAGGTGGCAATGGAGCTTTAACTTATCCAGTTGGTCTGCTTACAGCTGATGAAATAAGGCTAGCCGGTGGAATATTTAATAATGATCATAATGGTTATATTAATTATCTTTACACAGGACAAGAGTTGTGGGCAATGTCACCAAATATGTTTTCTTTTGAAGCTAGTGGTTTTCACTACAGAGGAACTGATTGGTTAAATTCATCTTATGGCGTGAGGCCAGCAGTTTCTCTTGCACCTAATACTAGAGCTATTGCTGGTGATGGTACTGTTGAAAGTCCTTACGTAATTGACGATGAGTAGGTTTGATACTTAAACTAAAAAAGAGAAAAGAGATTTGAAATCTCTTTTTCTTTTGAATCTAAAATAATAATTTGCTTGTTTATTAAAAGACGTTTATAATTAACTAGAAGGACTGATTATATGAAGTACAAAGTATTAGTAAATAAAGAACATAAAATAAAAGAAAACTATCTTTCTAAAATAGAATTAATAACTATTAAAAATATAGATAATGAAGATATTCAAATAGAAAAAGAAACTTATAATGCTTATCAAAAACTAGAAAAATTTCTAAAAACAAAAAACATTATTATTGGTATCTCATCTGCCTATAGAAGTAAAGAATACCAACAAGAAATATATGATGATTTTGTAAAAGAATATGGTGAAGAATATGCAAATAAAATAGTTGCCCCAGTAGGTTGTTCAGAACACCATACTGGTCTTGCAATAGACATAAATATAAAGAAAAACGGTAAATGGCCAGCAAACAACAAAGAATTAGAAAAACAAGAACCATCTCTAAGAAAAATACACAAGTATCTAGCAAGTTATGGTTTTATACTTCGTTATTCAAAAGATAAAGAAAATATAACTGGCTACCCATATGAACCATGGCATATTAGATATGTTGGTAAAGTAGTAGCAAAAATAATCGAAAAAGAAAATTACACTTTAGAAGAATATCTAAATAATTATTCTGGTGTAATCATTGTAAATAAACCAGTTGATATAACTTCTTTTGATGTTGTAAATAGTATTTCCAAAACTCTAGGTATTAAAAGAGTAGGCCACACAGGAACCCTAGACCCACTAGCAACAGGAATTCTAGTAGTAACAATTGGTAAAGCTACTAAAATAGGTGAACTATTAACCGCAACTTATAAAGAATACCAAGCTGGAGTCCTATTAGGTGTAGATACAGATACTATAGATATAACTGGAAAAATAAAAAATACTAAAATAGTACCAGAAAATCTCCCAATAGAATCTACTCTAAATAGTTATAAAAAAACTTATTTACAAGAAGTTCCAATCTATTCAGCTGTTAAAGTAAATGGTAAAAAACTATATGACTATGCTCGTCAAAATAAAGAAGTAACTCTTCCTAAAAAAGAAGTAACTATTAAAGAAATAAAACTTTTAGAAACGGATCGAAATACCTTTACCTTTAAAACAACAGTTTCAAAAGGTTGCTACATAAGAAGTTTAATTAGAGATATTGGATTATCTCTAAATACTTATGCCACTATGACAAATCTAATTAGGACTAAACAAGGTAAATTTACTATTGAAGAAGCAAACACTTTAGAAGAAATAGAAAAGGGTAATTTCAAATTACATAAAATAGAAGATGTTCTAGATTATCCTAAAATAATAGTCGATAAGGATATAGAACAAAAAATAAGAACCGGTCAAAAATTACCTAATACTTATAATATTAAAGACAAAGTAATCTTTCTTACTTCTTCTAACGAACTATTAGGTATTTATCAATCTGAAAATAATCTATTAGTAGTCTGGAAAAACTTCGTCTAGTTTAACACTGAAATCTAAATTTTAACTAGCTATAGCAACAAATAACCACTCACAAAATACCCGAAATATCTTTACAAAATGCCCAAAATATGATATAATCATACAGCAATTGAAAAAGGGGGGATACATCATGAGTTTAAACAGAAAATTAGATTATTATGAAATTTTAGGAGTAAGTAGAAATGCAACACTAGAAGAAATAAAAGCAGGTTATAGACAAGAAATTAAAAAGTTCCATCCAGATAAACGTGCTTCTATGGATAAAGAGTCACTTGATCCAATCGACGAACGTGTAAAAGATTTTCTTGCTCAACAAATAATTGATGCGTATAGAACTTTAAAAGACTCATCACTTAAAGCAACTTATGATGCAACTTTACCAGAGAAAAAATCTGAAGAAGAATTAATATCTGATGATTTAGAAACATTAACAGAAATATCAAGAAGTTTAAGATATGATTTTATAGATATTTATAAATTATTAGGTGTAAAAAGAAATGCCAGTACTACTGATATAGATAAAGCCTTCTTAAATTTAGCATATTCTTATAATCCAGAATTAACAGTAAATGCTACAAAATCTCCAAAAGCTCAAGATATGATAAAAAATATATATGGAATTTTAGAAGCTAGTTATAATGTTGTAAATACTGCCGAAAAACGAGTTGAATATGATGAGAAAACTAGAGAATATCTTTTAAAAAGAGTAAAAGAACATCAGGAAAAAGCAAAAGCAAGAGCTCAAAAAGAAGAACAAGAAAAAGCCAAGGCAAGAGCTCAAAAAGAAGAACAAGAAAAAGCTAAGGCAAGAGCTCAAAAAGCAAGACAAGAAGAACAAGCAAGAAGACAAGCTCAAGCAAAAAAAGAAAAAGAACAAACACCACCAAAAACAGAAAGTTCTAATTTTGAACAAAAAAATCATACAACTAAATCAGAAAATAGAGGCCAAGAACCAAAGACAATGTCACAAAGTTTTAAAGAAGCTTGGCAAGAAATACGAAGTGAAGAAAAGTCTTATCCATTTACTGAAAGACATAAAAATATTAATAAAAACATTCACAGGAAATACTATCCTTATAGAGCAACACTTCCACAATATATAGTATATGGACTAAAAAATGGTCTTTTACATGTTTCAGCTGAATTAGTATATCAATTAGAAAAATTCCGTTATATTACTGAAGATAATATTCCAAAATTTATAATTAGAAATAGAAAATCATTATGTGGTATAGTGGTTGCTGGAGTTTTAATTACATCAGCAGTAGGAAAAGCTAACGATAAAATTGAGCCACCAGTAGAACCAACACATTCAACTGTAACAGATTCAATTTCAAATGATGATACACAATCTCCAACTACAACAATTCCTGATGAAGTTGTTTTAAATAGAGTACACATTATAGAAGATGGCGATACATTAACTAAATATTCAAATGAATCAAATACATCCATTGAACAAATTATGAGTGTAAACGGTTTAGAAAACAGCGATAAGATTATGAGTGGGGATAGAATAATAATTCCATATACAGTTTCAAATGAAGACTTAAAATATTATGTATCATCAAAAGAGTATTCAAGTGAAATCCCATTAGAAACATTTGCCGCTTTATATGAAACAGATGTTGAAACACTATTACAACTAAATAAAGAAGCAATTGATAAAATAACATTATCAACTGGTGAAACAGTATATGCACCAATATCTAATACACTACAAGTACCAACATTTATTAGTAAGGATGTTTTAGATGCTCATAAAGAAACATCAACTGGTGCTTATACAAAAACAAATGGAGAATATCATGGATAATAATAAATTATTTGTTGAATTTTTAATAAAAAACAATTTACTAGAAGAGTACCAAAGAATCTTAGAAGTTCTAAATGGACCATCTAACTCAGTAGCAAGATATTCAGATCAAGATATATATCTTTTAAATAATCTAGTAAGACAAAAAGATCTAGCAAACTTTGGTATAAAAGGTGAGAGGGGAACTCTAACAAAAGATGGTATCATCTTACCAAAACAAATTTTAATAGCACACAAAAAACAAAGAAGAGAAATTCCAGAAATTACAGACTTTGACTTAATAATGGGAAATGGAATAAGTAATACATCTTTTATAGCTAGTAACTTTCCGCAAGATAAATTATTTGGCTTTTGTACTGATACAACAGATCCTTCTCTTCACTTAAGAATGACTAGGGCAGAATTTCTCATAGATGAATACAATCAAAGTAAAAATCCTGGTTATACTCTAGTAACTAAAGAAGAAAAGGGTAAGGTATATTGCTTAGTTAAAAAAACAAAATAGGTTTACAGTTAAGTAAATCTATTTTTTTATTAATTACTAAGTTCTCCCTTTTTTCTAAGGTTTTAATATAGTATAATAATCAAGAAGGTAGTGAGATAAATGCTAAAATACATCTTTTTACTAATTGGTTTTATAGTAATTATTAAAGCTAGTGATATCTTAGTTGATAGTGCAACCTCGATTGCTATTAAGTGTAAGATTCCTAAAATGTTAATAGCTCTTACTATTGTATCATTTGGTACTTGTGCTCCAGAAATTGCTATATCGTTTACTTCGGTTATAAATAAAAATGGTACGATAGCCTTTGCTAATGTCATAGGTAGTTGTATTGTAAATGTCTTTCTAATTATAGGACTAGCTTCCTTACTACATCCTATAAAAGTAAAACATGATACAGTCAAAAAAGAACTACCAATCTTACTCTTAATAACAACAAGCTTTGCTGTATTAATGCTAGATAGCGTCTTTAATAAAGCAACACCAAATGTTTTCTCTAGAGTAGATGGAATAGTTCTAATGTCTTTATTCTTAATGTTTGTAATGTACTTAGTTCAACTATCTAAAAGAAAAGAAAAAAATACAGAAAAAATGGAAATTAAATATGATAGTCTTCCTATCGCTATAATTATCTTAATATTATCAATAGTTTTAATATCTCTAAGTAGTAATATTATAGTAGATAACGCTGTTAAAATAGCTGAAAGTCTACATATAAGTGAAAAACTAATTACTATGACCGCTATTGTAATTGGTACATCTCTTCCAGAAATGTTTATGACTGTAAGTAGTGCTAGAAAAGGTGAATTTGATATGGCTATTGGTAATATCATTGGAACTAATATTTTTAATATTTGTATCGTTTTAGGCCTACCAGTAACAATCTACGGCGATATCTCTTTAGCAAATTTTTCAATGATTGATATAGTAGCAGTCTTTCTAACATCTCTAGACTTATACTTATTTGCTAGAAGTGAAAGAACTATTTCTAAAGCAGAAGGCTTAACTATGTTACTAATATTTGCTGTTTACTATATCTCAGTCATATTCTTTTAATAATTAAAATTTCTAACAATATAAAATAAATGTTTGTATTTTATTAAAACTATGATATAATACACTTTAGAAAGGAGTGGGAAAGAAGAAATTTCCCACTCTTATTATTTCTAGGAGGTGGCCATGAAAGAGAAAATAGCACAACTTGTAGATGAAGAAATAAAAGATTTAAATGTCTTTGTTTCTGATGCATTTTTTGAAAACGTAGAAGGAAAGAAGATATTTAATATCGTTCTTGATAGTGAAGAAGTAATTGATTTAAATCGTATTACTGAAGCATCAAGACTAATTAATAAAATAATTGATAAGAACAATTATTTATTAGAAGACGCAGATGAATTAGATATTTATTCAAAAGAGAAAGGAGAATAAAAATGAACGGTAAAGAATTTAAAAAAGCTCTTGATAACATTGTTAAGGAAAAAAACATTGATCCAGAAGTAGTATATGAAGCAATGGAACTTGCCTTAACTTCTGCTTATAAAAAGAACTTTAACTCAAAGACAAATGTAAAGGTTTTATTTGATCGTGCAACTGGTGAGATTAAAGTATATTCATATCTTACTGTTGTACCTGATGATAAAATGACAAAAGAAGAATATGAAGATTACTTATTCGAACATTATACTGATGAAGATGATGAAGAAGAAACTGAAGAAAATGAAACAGTAGAAGGAGAAGAACAAGAAGAAGCACCACAAATTAGCTACTTCAATCCTGAAACTGAAATTAAAGTTAGTGATGCAAAGAAAATTGATAAGACTTTAGAAGTAGGAGATACAATTGATCATGAAGTAACTCCAAAAGACTTTGGTCGTGTTGCTGCATCAACTGCTAAACAAGTAGTAGTTCAAAAAATAAGAGAAGCTGAAAGAAATAGTATTCTAGAAGAGTTTGGTGACAAACAAGATGAACTTTTAGTAGGAACAGTTGCTCTAGAAGATACTGATAACTATTTTATTGATTTAGGAAGAACAAATGGTATCTTACCAAAGAAAGATATTATCCCAGGAGAAAAAATAGAAATGGGTTCTCAAATAAAAGTATATGTTTCTAAAGTAGATAACAATGGTAAAAACTTATTAGTCCTATTAAGTAGAACTCATTATGGTTTTGTAAAGAGATTATTTGAGCTAGAAATACCAGAAATTAATGACGGTTCAGTATTAATTTATAGTGTAGCCAGAGACCCAGGCAACAGAAGTAAAGTTGCTGTTTACTCAGAAAGAGCAAACATTGATCCAATCGGTGCTTGTATTGGTGAAAAGGGTAGTAGAATTGCTAGAATTATTGAAGAGTTACATGGTGAAAAACTAGACGTTGTAAAATACGACAAAGACCCAGCAGTATTTATTGAAAATGCTCTAGCTCCAGCTAAAGAATTAACAGTAGCTGTAACTGATCTTAAAAAACAGGAAGCTATGGTAATTGCTGATGGAGATAACTTCTCATTAGCTATTGGTAAAAAAGGACAAAATGCTCGTTTAGCAAGCAAATTAACACACTATAAAATCGATATTAAAACAACTGAACAAGCTCGTGAAGCAGGTATAAATTTCAGATAGGAGGTTTCTATGAAAGTAAAAAAAATTCCCCAAAGAACTTGTATAATTACTAAAGAAAAACTACCTAAACAAGAATTATTACGTGTTGTTAGAGCACCAGAAGGATATGTTGCTGTAGACGAAACAGGAAAAATGAACGGACATGGTGCATATATTAAAAAAGATATTGCAGTCCTAGAAAAAGCAATTAAGTCAAAAGCACTAGAAAAAAAATTAGAATGCAATATAGAGGACAGTGTTTATGAAGAAATAAGAAAAATTATAGAAAAGTGAGGTGAGTCTTTATGATGACTATAGAAGATTATGCATTAGATGTAGAAAAGACTATAGATGAGATTAAAGCATTATGTGATAAGATTGGTATCAACTACGAAGACGAAAAAACTCCTTTAGATGAAACTGATATTATTTTACTTGATAATGAATTACAAGACGCCGAAGATTATGTAACAGGTGATATAGAAGATTTAGAAGAAAAAATTCTAGATGAAGAAGTAAGTGATAAAGCCGAAATGCTTGCTATGAACACAAAGTTTGATTTAGACAATGGAACAAAATTTGAAAAAGTAAAAAGTAATAAGCAAGCTAAGAAAACTGAAAATAAAAAAGACTTTTTAAAGGAAAGAAAAAAAATATATAAACATCGTGAAAAACTTCAAAGTAATGAAGCTACTCAAGATGAAAATGTTATTCTTTATAACCAAGGAATGACTGTAACAGACTTAGCTAATGCTCTAGAAGTAGGAGCAGTAGAAATAGTTAAAAAATTAATGGGTCTAGGTGTAATGGCTTCTGTTAATCAAGCAATTGACTATGATAGTGCTGAAGTAATAGCATCAGAATATGATAAGGTTTTAAAGAAAGCTGAAACAGCTGATATTTCTAACTTTGAAAATTTTGAAATAGAAGACGATGAAAAAGACTTAGTAGAACGTCCACCAGTAGTAACAATCATGGGACATGTTGACCATGGTAAAACTACTTTACTAGACTACATTAGAAAATCAAATGTTGCATCAGGAGAAGCTGGAGGAATTACTCAAGCAATTGGTGCTTACTCTGTAAAATATAAGGATAAGTCAATAACATTTATTGATACTCCAGGACATGCTGCTTTTACAGAAATGCGTGCAAGAGGAGCCTCAATTACTGATATTGTTATTATCATAGTAGCAGCTGATGATGGTATTATGCCACAAACAAAAGAAGCAATTGATCATGCTAAAGCCGCAGGTGTACCAATCATTGTTGCTATAAATAAAATTGATAAACCAGAAGCAAACATTGAACGTGTTATGACTGGTTTAGTTGAAAATGGCCTAACTCCAGAAGAATGGGGTGGAGATATTATTGTAAATAAAATATCTGCCGCAACTGGAGAAAATGTTGATGAATTACTAGAAAATATTTTACTAATAGCTGAAATGGAAGGCTACAAAGCTAATCCATCTCGTTACGCTTCAGGTGCTGTTATTGAATCAAAGAAAGATAGTAAGGTTGGTTCAGTAGTAACTTTATTAATCCAAAATGGTACTCTACGTTTAGGAGACCCAATAGTAATTGGTAATTCATTTGGTAAAGTTCGTACTCTAAAAAATGACTTAGGTCAAAATATCGTAGAAGCAACTCCATCAACTCCAGTAGAAGTAACTGGTATTTCAGAAGTACCAAGTGCTGGAGATAAGTTCATGGCTTTCGAATCAGAAAAACAAGCTAAACAAATAGCTGAAGAAAGAAAATTACGTAGTCGTGAACAAGATACTAACTTCTCTGGTATGAGTTTAGAAGATTTATTTGGACGTATCCAAGAAGGTGTAAAAGAAATTAAAGTAGTTTTAAAAGCTGATGTAAACGGAAGTCTAGAAGCTGTTAAAAACTCTTTAGAAAAAATTACTGTAGATGGCGTAAAAGTAAATGTAATTAGAGGTGCCGTAGGAGCAATCACTGAAAGTGATATCGTTCTAGCCAGTGCCTCAGATGCTATAATTATTGGTTTCAACGTCCGCGGAAGTTCAAAGACTATGGATATTGCTAAACAATACGGAGTATCTATTAAAACATATGACATTATTTATAAAGTTGTCGAAGATATGGAAAAAGCTATGAAAGGTATGTTAGATCCTGAATATGAAGAAAAAGTAACTGGTACTCTAGAAATAAGACAAATCTTCAAATTCTCAAAAGTTGGTCTAATTGCTGGTTGCCATGTCCTATCAGGTACAATTAGAAACAATGAAAAAGCCAGAATAATTAGAGATAATGTTGTAGTATACAATGGTTCAATAAAATCTCTACAACATGAAAAAGACCAAGTAAAAGAAGTTAAAAAAGATATGGACTGTGGTCTAACTCTAGAAAATTGTCAAGATTATAAAGAAAAAGACATAATTGAAGTATACGACCTAGTAGAAATAAAACGATAATTTAGGAGGTACTCATCATGGCAAGTATTAAAATAGAAAGATTAAATCATGCTTTTCAAGAAGAAATAAGTATGATTCTAATGACTGAAATAAAAGATGAAGATATTAAATTTGTAACAATAACTGGTGTAGAAACAACTTCTGATTTAAGTTATGCCAAAGTATACTTTACAGTTTTAGATGATACAAAGAGAAAATCAACTCTAGAAGCTCTAAATGGTGCCGCCTCATTTATAAGAGGAAAACTAGCTGAAAGAGTAGAAGTAAGACATACTCCAGAATTAAAATTTATTTATGATACTTCAATCGAATATGGTAATCATATAGATGAAATAATAGATAATATTAACAAAGAAGAAAATAAGTAATTACTTATTTCTTTTTTTTTACTCATCATTTACTAATAGTCTTATCACATGATACAATATAGTAGGTGATAATATGTTTGATATAATAGATAAAATCATAGACGATACTATGTATAGATTTAAAAAACAAGTTTTATATAAAGAAGACACTACTACCCAAAAAGAACTAGACAAAGTAAAAGAATATTTAAAACTTCATCCTAACAAAGATCTAGAAAACAAAGTAAAATTATTTGAATATGGTCTAGAAGGAGAAAAACAAGTCTTATACGAACTAGAACATTCTGGAATAGGTATGTATATTCTTCATAATATTAATCTTGAATACAATGGTAAAAGTGCCCAAATAGACTTTGTAGTTATAACAGCTAGATGTACTTATTTTATTGAGTGTAAAAATTATCTCGGTAATATAACCATAAACAGTAAAGGTGACTTTGTAAGGGAATATATCAAGAATAATAAAAAAGTAGTAGAAGGTGTCTATAATCCCATTACTCAAAGTAAACGTCATATTGAAATAATAAAAGAAGATAATTATGATAATGCTAACTTTCTATATAAACTAAATTTCGAAAAAAACTTTAACAGCTTTCATGACTACATTGTTGTAATGGCTAATCCTAAAACAATTATAAATGATAAGTATGCCCCAAGAGAGGTAAAAGAAAGATTAGTAAAAGCTGATCAGATAATTGAATGTTTAAAAAGACTAGAATCGAAAAGAGAACCATTTAGATTTGAAAAAGATATAAAAGCAACAGCTGATGCTTATTTAGAGATGAATATTGAAAAGTCCTTATTAAAAATAGACTTAGAAGGAAATACTCAGTCAAGTGAAAACAGTTGTCCTAAATCTAGCAAACAAAACCATAATGATACAAATGAACAAAATAACTTCTCAGTAAACAAAGAAAGTATTAGAGCATCTCTAAAAAAATATCGACTACAAAAAGCAAAAGAATTAAATTATAAACCGTATTTTATTTATAGTGATTCAACTCTAGAAGAAATACTAACTCTTATGCCTAAAGATTTAAATGAGTTAAAAAAAGTACATGGATTTGCCTCTAAAAAAATAGAAGTATATGGTAAAGACATTATAAATATCATAAATAACTATAATCAATAATTCTAAATAAAAATATATTATCAAAAACTATAAAAAAGGATGTCGTAAAATGAAAAAATTTCTAAAAACACTAATTTCCAGTATTCTAGCTGGAATATCTATTTCTCTAGCTGGTTTTATCTTCTTATCGGTAGATAATAAATACTTAGGTTCTGTACTATTTACATTAGGATTATTTCTTGTTTGTACAAGGTCTTATAATCTTTATACTGGAAAAGTTTGCTACTGTAAAACAAAACAGGATATCAAGAATTTATTAATAATAATTCTTGGTAATTTTATTGGTACTAATATAACAGGATTATTACTAAGATGTACAAGATATGTTCAAGCTTTATCTACAAAGGCTACTAGTATTATTGATATAAAACTATCAGATAATCTACTTAGTCTCTTTATTCTAGCAATAATCTGTAACGTATTTATATTTGTAGCGGTAGATGGTTATAAAAAGTCTAAAGATAATGTTTCTAAGTATCTATCATTATTCTTTGGAGTAATAGGTTTTGTTATAACTGGAACAGAACACGTAGTAGCTGATATGTTTTACTTTGCGGTAGCAGGTAACTATACATCTAAAGCATTTATAGTCTTATTAATAGTATTTTTAGGTAATACAGTAGGTGGAAGATTATACTCACTAATAGAAGAAAAATTTTTTTAATTTCTATCTTTTAACTATCAAAACTATATGTTATAATTTTAATAGAATAGGAAGGTTTTAATTATGTCAAAAAAAAGTAAAAAAGATAGTTATGATGATAGTTGGATGTATATATTACTCTTAACAACAATTACCATACTTGCATATTCCTTAAGTACATATACATTTAAAATAGCTGGAGTAAGTTTAACATACTCAATATTCTTATTACCAGTCTTATACTTAATAGCAAACTACATAACAAAAAAGTACTATTGTGAAAAAACTATACTAGCTATAGTAATTTCAAGTATCTCAATTGTAATATTTACTTTAATAATGAATTTTGCAATGGGAAAGTCAACTAGTATTAGTATATTTACTGGTAGTTTCTGTGCTTTAGTAGTATCACATTTAGTTAACTTATTAATATATCGTTTTCTAAATAGTAATACTGAGGCTCCATTCTTATTAGTATTATTAAATTATATGTTTGCTTTAGTAACATTCTATGCATTTTATACTTTAATCTATTTGAATATGATTATTCTAGATAATTACTGGTTAGGTTATTTTATAACTCTAGTAATACAAACTATAATGTGTATAGGCCTAGCTTATTTAGACAAAAAAATAAAACTTGGAAGAGAATAACTTCCAAGTTTTTATTTGTAATTATTTATATTTTTATAATATAGAAAGTAATGTTAATATAGAATTATGTAACATATGTGCAAATATTGAAGTATAAACTGTATCCGTCTTTTTATACATTAATGCAAAGGAAACTCCTAAACATCCATAAGGGATTATAAAAAGATAACCAATAGGATTAGATGCATTAATTACATGCATAGCACCAAATACAAAACCAGATGCAATTACAAAGAATGTACTATTCTTAAATACATTTCTAAAACATTTTCTAAAAATAATTTCTTCAATAAATGGAGCAAGTAATCCAGCATCTATAAGCATTGCCCAAGGTAGAGCAGAAATCATACTTTGAACAGCTTGTTCATTTTCAGCTTGACCAGTCTTAAACATCATATTAATTATAATATTACTAGCCATCATAAGTACAAGACCAACAATCCAATACTTAACCATAGTATCAAGATTAATAGCTAACTTATCTTTAAATATCTTCCATTCCTTTTTTAATTCCTTACGATATAAAAACCATAGTATAATAAGAACCACAATATTAGAAAAACAACTAAGTAAAACATTAAGTGAATCTGAAATATTATGTATGTCAATATTTAATATCGCAATTGGTATCAGTTGTATATAAGCACTATAATAAAATAATACAAATGCAAATATACTTTTTAATATTTGTACAATATACTTCTTCTTATCCTTCATTAATATCACCATATTTAACATACCACAAAAAAATTAAAAATAAAAGCAACTAGTACTTAAAGTTTCATAATTTACATCAATAAATATCAAATAAGTACTTATTCATAATCATAAGTCTAAAACAGAGGAAAAATACTTGCAAACTACTATTTTTAAGTGTATAATACAATTACTTACCGGTACTCAGTTTAAAGAATTTCCGACTTTTTACTTAGTTTCGGTCAATATATAAGAAAGGAAGTGTTAATAATGGCATTAACAAAAGATGAAAAAGCAAAAATCGTTAAAGAATTTGCTAAAAATGAGAAAGATACTGGTTCTGCAGAAGTACAAATCGCTATTCTTACTAAAGAAATCAACGATTTAACAGAGCATTTAAAAGTACATACTCATGACTATCATTCACGTAGAGGTCTTTTAAAGAAAGTTGGTCAACGTAGAAATATGTTACAATACTTAGCTAAGAAAGATATTCAAAGTTATCGTGAAGTAATTAAAAAATTAGGATTAAGAAAGTAGACACTTGTTTTTAGTGTCTTTTTTTTAGAAAGATTTGAGGTGTAGAAATGAAGAAAAAAGTATTTGAATTAGATTTTCATGGACGTAAAATTGTCGTAGAACATGGTGAATTAGCTAAACAAGCTGATGGAGCAGTTTTAGTTAGATATAATGATACAGTAGTTTTAACAGCAGCTGTAGTAAGTAAAAATGTTAACTTATTATCTGATTTCTTCCCATTAACTGTAAACTATCAAGAAAAACTATATTCAGTAGGAAAAATACCAGGTGGATTTATTAAAAGAGAAGGTCGTCCATCAGAAGCTGCTACTCTAGCTGCTAGAATGATTGATAGACCAATGAGACCACTATTCCCAGAAGGATTTAAAAATGAAGTACAAGTTATTTCAACAGTTTTATCAGTAGATCAAGACTGTTCTCCAGAATTAACTGCTATGCTAGCATCATCTCTTGCTGTTAGTATTTCAAAAATTCCATTTAATGGACCAATTGCTGGTGTAAAAGTAGGACGTGTAGATGGTAAATTTGTAATCAACCCAACTCCAGAACAATTAGAAAGATCAGAGTTAGATTTAACTGTTGCTGGTACAAAAGATGCTATCAACATGGTAGAATCAAGTGCTAAACAAGTATCAGAAGATATTATGTTAGAAGCTTTAATGTTTGGTCATAAAGCCGTAAAAGAATTAATCAAGTTTGAAGAGAAAATCATTAAAGAAATTGGTGAAGAGAAAATGGAGTATGAAACTCTAACACCAGATAAAGAAATGATTGAAAGAATTACTGCTCTAGCAACTAAGAAAATGGATAAGGCTCTACGTATTAAAGATAAACTTAAAAAGTATGCAGCAATTGATGAAGTAAAAGAAGAAATTATAGAACTATATACTAAAGAAAATGAAGAAATCTTAAAAGACCAAGAATTAAAAGAATTACTTGCTAAAGTAAATATGGTTTTATCAGATATTGAATATAACTTATTTAGAAGTATCGTTGTAAAAGAGAAAAAACGTGCCGATGGCCGTAAGATGGATGAAATAAGACCATTATCAACAGGTATTGATTTATTACCAAGAACTCATGGCTCTGCTTTATTTACAAGAGGTGAGACTCAAGCCCTTTCGGTAACAACTCTAGGTGCCCTAGGAGAACATCAAATTATTGATGGACTAGGTTTAGAAGACCAAAAGAGATTTATGTTACATTATAACTTCCCACAATTCTCAGTAGGAGAAACAGGAAGATATGGAGCCCCTGGTAGAAGAGAAATTGGCCATGGTGCCTTAGGAGAAAAAGCCTTAGCTCAAGTTATTCCATCAGAAGAAGAATTCCCATATACAATTCGTGTTGTATCAGAAATTCTAGAATCTAATGGTTCATCATCTCAAGCATCAATCTGTGCTGGATGTATGTCACTAATGGCAGCAGGTGTACCAATTAAAGCTCCAGTTGCTGGTATCGCTATGGGATTAATTACTCATGAGGATGAATATACAATTCTAACAGATATTCAAGGTATGGAAGACCATTTAGGAGATATGGACTTTAAAGTAGCTGGTACAAAAGATGGTATCACTGCTTTACAAATGGATATTAAAATAAAAGGAATTACTGAAGAAATCTTAAAAGAAGCTCTAGCTCAAGCTAAAAAAGCTCGTCTAGAAATCTTAAAAGTAATTGCTAAACAAATCAAAGAACCAAGAAAAGAAGTATCTAAGTATGCTCCAAAGATGGAAACATTTATGATTAACCCTGCTAAGATAAAAGATGTTATTGGTCGTGGTGGAGAAACAATCACTAAGATTATTTGTGAAGCTTCAAACGTTACAGAAGTTACAAATGTAAATGCTGTTAAAGTAGACCTAGAAGATGATGGCCGTGTAGTAATCTATCATACAGATCGTGATATCATTAATAAGACAAAACAAATGATTGAAGAAATTGTTCGCGAAGTAGAAGTTGGTAAAATCTATGAAGCAAAAGTTGTAAAAATAGAAGACTTTGGTTGCTTTGTTCAATTATGGCCAGGATGTGAAGGATTAGTTCATGTTTCACAACTAGCTAACGAAAGAGTAGATAAAGTAGAAGATGTTGTAAAACTAGGTGATGAAATAATTGTTAAAGCCCTAGGACCAGATAAAAAAGGACGTCAAAACTTCTCAAGAAAAGATGCTCTTCCAAAACCTACTATTAAGAAAACTAAAAAAGAAGAAGCTAAATAAAACTAAAAAAGTTCAATTTGAACTTTTTTTTCATATACTGAATTAGGTGATGTTATGACTAAAAAGAAAATAATTCAAATTCTAACTGTTTCTCTTCTAATGTTATTTAGTTTTTTCTATACTAATAAATCAATAGAACTAATTAGAGAAACAGATCCTCTAATGAAAAAGATAAAAGCTACTACTGAAAAATATAAAGTAGATGCAGTTGATGCCAAAATAATTGGTAATAAAATAATTCCTGGTAAAACAGGGAAAGAAATAGATTATCAAAAAAGTTATACTAAAATGATTCAGTACGGTTCTTATAACGAAGTCCTAACAACATTTAAAGAAGTAACACCAGCCATATCTATAGATGATTATTATGATAAATATATCGTCCAAGGTAACAGTGAGAATAAAGCTGTATCTCTAGTCTTTAAAACCAATACTACGACTAATCTCCAAGATATTGTAAATATTTTAAACTCAAAAAATATTCCAGGTACTTTTTTTATTGATGGTCTTCTTCTAGAAAATAATACTAGTTTCTTTGAAAAAATGACTAATCATGAACTAGAACTTCTAAGTTATGATAATAAATACGATCAAATATACTTTGAAAGTGCTATTAACTACTTAAACTCCCTAACAAAAACTTCTCCTAAATACTGTTATGCTGAATATGATCAAAAAGAAGTAATAGAACTTTGCTCCTCTTTAAAAATGCACACAATCATCCCAACTATAAAAACTACTAAAGAACCATTCAAAGAAGTAAAAAACTCTCTTCATAACTCAGCCATTATCTCACTACCATTATCAGCAATTACTACTAAACAACTTCCAAGTATCATTGACTATATAACTCAAAAAGGCTATTCTTTTGAAACACTCTCAACACTACTTAGCGAAAGTGCCGAAAAGTAGTTAAATAAATTTATACAAATATCAAATATAAATAAAAAGTACTATTTTTTCTTTATATATCAAGAAATCATTTGTCTAAACTCATCTTTTATTGTATACTTATAAATAGGGTGAGTAGTATGTACTTAAAGGAAATAGTAACGACCGGTTTTAAATCATTTGCCGACAAACTAGATATAAAATTAGATGATAAAATTACTTGTATTGTTGGACCAAACGGTTCAGGTAAAAGTAATGTAGTAGACGCTGTTAGATGGGTATTAGGAGAACAATCTGTAAAATCTCTTCGTGGAGAAGGTTCTATGAGTGATGTAATCTTCTCTGGTAGTAAAAGTCGTAATCCCTTAAATGTAGCGTCAGTTGAATTAGTTTTTGATAATACTGATCACTATATAAATGTTCCTTATACAGAAATATCTATTAAAAGAAAGGTATATCGAACTGGTGAGAATGAATATTACTTAAATGGCGAAAAATGTCGTTTAAAAGATGTAACTAATCTTCTACTAGATACAGGTATGGGGAAAGAATCATTTAATATTATTTCTCAAGGTGAAGTAGAAAAAATTCTAAGTAATTCTCCTAGTGATAGACGTGTTATTTTTGAAGAGGCAGCCGGTATTTTAAAATATAAAAGAAGAAAAGAAGAAGCCTTAAGAAAACTAGATAGAACTCACAACAATCTTGATCGTGTAAATGACATCATTACAGAACTAGAAATTCAAGTTGGACCTTTAAAAGAACAAAGTGAAAAAGCAACTGAGTACTTAGAAAATAAAAAAGGTCTTGATAACTATGAAGTGGCTTTACTTGCCTATGATATTGAAAATTATAATCAACAACTAGAACAAGCTAAACAGAAAAAAGAAAAGATTGATAAAGAAATAGTAACTCTTTCTAATGAATCTTCATCAGCTGACATTTCTGCCTTAGAAGACAATACAAAGCTAGAAAAGTTAGAACAAGAAAAAACTTCTCTTAATAATAATCTTCTAAAAGTAACTGAAGAAGTAGAAAAAATAAATGGTGAAAAGAATCTTTTAAAAGAACGTAGTAAAACAAATAAAGAGGAAGAAGTCTTAAAAGAAACTATTCGTACTACTTTAGAAAAGAAAGGACAAATAGAAAAGAGTATTTCTCTCATAACAGAAGAAATAAATAGTATTAACCAAGATAAAAAATCTAAAGAAGAAAAATATGCTGAATTAGAAAAACAAATTAGTACAGCTAAAAATAAAAGAAATTATTTAATGAGTAATTATTCTAAAATGGATCAAGACTTAATCTCTCTAGACCATAAAATATCATCATTAAGAATGGAATTAGAACAGTCATCTGATTTACCAAATAGTGTAAGAAGTGTTTTAAAAGACACATTCCTTCAAGGAATTCATAATACTATTGGTAATATCATTACAATAGAAGATACTTATCTAAAAGCTCTAAATGTTGCGATATCTTCTAATAAAAACTTTGTAATTACATCAGATGAAGAATCTGCTAAAAAAGCTATTAATTACTTAAAAGATAACCATCTAGGTAGAGCAACATTCTTTCCATTAACAGTTATAAAACCAAGATTTGTCGATTCTGAAACTCTAAATCAAATAAGAAATAATTCTGACTTTATTGCCGTTTTAAGCGACCTATTAACATATAATAAAAAGTATCAAAATATTATTGAAAATCAATTTGGGACAACTATCATATCTAAAGATTTAGATTCAGCAAATCGTCTAAGTAAATTAATCAGAAATAGATATAAAATAATTACTTTAGATGGCGATGTAATTAATGTTGGTGGTTCTATGACTGGAGGATCTCTAAATAAAACAAAGAGTGTTATTACTACTAAACAAGAACTGAAATATCAAGAAGAAAAAGAACATACTTTAAAAAATGAGATAGTTTCCTTAAAGAATGAACTATCAGAAATTAATAATGTTATTTCTAAATTAGAAGAAGAAAACTACTTAAAAGAAAAAGAAAAAATATCTATATCAGAACTTTTAAATAGTAAAAATATTGATCTATCAAGAGTAAAGCAAGAATATGAATCAGTAAAGAAAGAGTGGGAGAACTTAGAAGCAATAAGTAATAATTCTGTTTCAGAAAAAGAGCAAGAGTTAATAAAACTCTTCCATGAGAAAAGTTCTCTAAAAGAACAACTTCAACTAAAATTAAAAAATATAACTAAAGAAATAGATGAGTTAAAAGTAAAAATAGAAGAAACTCAAGCTACCTACAAATTAAAAAATTCTACTCTAAGAAACTTAGAAAAATCATCTCGTGAGTTAGAAATTAGTATAAATCGTTTAGATGTAAAAATAGATAATATGTTAAATATCTTATCTGAAGATTATGAACTAACTTTTGAACGTGCTAAAAATGACTACTCTCTAGATATAGAACCAGAAGAGGCTAGAGTAAAAGTAAATACTTATCGTAACAATATTAAACGTATTGGTATGGTAAACTTAGGTGCTATTGAAGAGTATGAAAGAGTAAATACAAGATATAGTTTCTTAACTAATCAAAGAGAAGATTTATATAAAGCTGAAAGTACTTTACTTGAAATAATGAATGAAATGGATGAAGTCATGGAAGAAGAATTTAAAAATACTTTTATGGCTATTCAAATAGAGTTCCAAAAAGTATTTAAAGAACTATTTAATGGTGGTCAAGCTAGTCTAAAGCTAACAGACCCATCCAACATGTTAACAACAGGTGTTGAAATAGTAGCATCTCCTCCAGGTAAAAAACTAACAACCATTTCTCTTTTATCAGGTGGTGAAAAAACTCTAACTGCAATATCTTTACTATTTGCTATTTTAAATGTTAGAAGTGTCCCATTCTGTTTATTCGATGAAGTAGAAGCTGCTCTAGATGAAGCTAACGTTGCCGGTTTTGGTACTTACTTAAATCATTATAGAGACAAAACTCAATTCTTAATAATAACTCATAAAAAGAAAACTATGGAATACGCCAACACTTTATATGGAATTACAATGCAAGAGTCTGGTGTATCTAAACTAGTAAGTGTAAAATTAGAAGACCATATGGAAGTAGTATAGGTCTTCTTTTTTTTAGTAATGTATAGGTACTCATATCACACAAAATAAAAAAGACTAGATAGCACGCATCTGGTCTTTTCCTTTATAAGGATTATTTTTATCTATATGATCAGTAAACATAATTCCATTTAAATGATCAAGTTCATGTTGCATCGCAATTGCAAGTTCTTCTCTTGCTCTAACATGTATCTTTCTTCCTTCTAAGTCATATGCTTCAACTGTAACTCTAGCATATCTTGGTACAATTCCTTCAACTGGTCTATTAACACTAAGACATCCCTCACCAAGTTCAACATATATCTTTTCAACGGAATTACTTATAATTTTTGGATTAATTAAAATATAATCTTCAAAAACACCCTCAGAAACTTCATCAACTACTACAAAATATCTCTTCGCAACACCAAGTTGTATCGCAGCCATTCCCATACCAGGACGTAAATCATACTTTTCAGCTAACTCCTCAATTTGACTATTACGTAAATACTCAATCATTGTATTAATTAAATCTTTATCTTTTTGTGCTAATGGAAAACTAACTTCCTTACTAACTAATCTTAATCTTTTATCCTTTTCATCTAATATTTCTTTTGTCTTTAACACCTAGTACCACCTCACACTGCATATATTTTACCAAAAAACCTCGAAAAAATAAAGATAAAATTAAAAAACGTATAAGCATTTTACTTATACGTCAATATTTAAGCAGCCCATCTAGTACCAATAACTATTACTAATAAGATAAATAATACTAAAATAATAGCGTAAGTTGAATTATTATTTCCTGTTGAATAAGTTGGATAGTATGGTACTTGATATGATTGGCCAGAACAGCATCCTGATCCTCCACCGTAATAATACATAACTAAAGCCTCCTTTTCTTTATCTATTATAGAATATGTAAATTGACAAAATATGTTAATAAAACTGACCTATAATAAATTTAATTACAAATATTCATAAAAATTGTGTTATATTATAATAAACTGGAGTGATATAGAAAATATGAAGAAGATATTCAAATATATAGATAAACCATTATTAATTGTCTCTATACTATTATTTATATTTGGCCTAATCATGGTATTTTCAGCATCTAATGTTATTGCCTATATGTCACATCATGTAAGTGCCTATTATTATTTCATAAGACAAGCCTTATTCTTATTAGCTGGCTTTTTCTTATTCTTAGTAATTGCTGGAGTAGATACAAAAGCTTATGGACCAATATCCTGGTTTTTATTAATTGTCTTTTCGATTAGCTTAGTTTTATTACTAATGTTTATAAAGCCAAAAAATCAAGCTCAAAGCTGGTTTAAAATTGGACCATTTACTTTGCAACCAAGTGAGTTTATTAAAGTAATTACCATAGTCTGGCTCTCGAGTTTTTATGAAAAGCATAAAAATAGTTTAAATAAATATAGTACAAGTCTATTTCCACTTTGTATTTGTGCTGCTATAGCTTTTTTAATCTTTTTACAACCAGACTTAGGTACTATGATAATCTTTGCCAGTATTGTTGCTGCTATATTCTTTGCTGTACCAATAAGTAAAGAAATAAAGTTTAAAACTACATTCGGTGTAATAGGTCTAATATTCTTTGCTATTGTTGCCTTTCTAGGATCTGGTAAATCTCTTCTACAAGATCGTCAAAAAGCCCGCCTAGACTTTTCTAATCCTTGTGCCAGTCTTCTTTCATCTGGTAACCAAGTGTGTAACTGTTATATTGCAATAAATAATGGTGGTCTAACGGGTACTGGTCTAGGTAATTCTACTCAAAAGTATTTATATTTACCAGAACCATATACAGACTTTATCTTTGCTATTGTTATAGAGGAATTAGGATTAGTTGCAGGAATAGCCTTACTTGTTGCTTATTTAATTGTCTTATGCCGAATTCTAGTAATCGGTAGAAAAAGTCCAACTAATAAAGGTAGTGCTATCTGTTATGGAGTAGCAATCTATATCTTCTTACATATTGCAGTAAACTTAATGGGAATCTTAGGACTAATGCCTCTAACTGGAGTACCATTACCATTTATAAGTTATGGAGGAAGTTTTACTATCAGTTTAATTGCTGCTTTATCTATAGTTCAAAGAATAAGTATAGAAAATGGTCTAGCTAAAGAGAGAAGTCTAAAAAATGCCTAATATAATGATTCATGAAAAAGTAGCTTATACTATCGCAAAACAAATTAAAGATCTAGACACAAAAGAATTTTACTTAGGAGCCTTATCTCCTGATGCTGTAAATGTTAACGGTTTTGCTTCGAAAGAAGAAAGATGGACTTCTCATATCAGAGATAAAGATTTAAATAAATGGAGACTAAACATCATAAACTTTTATAAGCAAAATCAAAATAATTATAATAAAGCTTTTCTAACAGGTTATTTAATTCATATTTTAACTGATATCGTATTTGATGATTATTTTTATCTAGATGTAACAAATAAAATAAAGGAAGATAATAAAGACTTATTAGATCCTCATCCTTACTTTTTAAAATGTATGGACGAATATGCTAAAGAAAATATGACATCAACATTCTTCATAGAAATAAAAGAAAAACTAAAAAGTCCAACATACTATGATATTTTAAATATTACCAAAGAAGAACTGAAAAGTTGGACAGAAAAAAAGTTAAATGAACAAATAACTACCAACGTAGAAAATAAATATATAGATGATAGATTAATATCATCTTTAACTGAACAAGTTCTTAATGAATATAATAAAATACAACAATGAATTATCTGAAGTGTAATTAAGTAACACTTCTTTTTATTTATAAATTTAGTTAACTCTGTTATATCTAATTTTGCTTGAATAATTAAAACTTTGATGATATAATACAGCGAGTAGCAAGGAGAAGATGAAAAATGTCTGAGATATGTAACAATCTCAAGCACCAACTAATTGAAAGTATTAATAGTTCTTCTAAAGTATTTATAGTAGGACACAATGAACCAGATTTTGATTCAATCTCTAGTGCAATTGGAATTCAAAATCTTTGTACTGCTTTTGACTGTGAATCATATATAATTGTAAATGATTCTGAACAAGAACTAGAACCAAGTGTTAAAAAGATAATAGAAAGTAGTAAAAATAAGTATAATATAATTAGATTATCTGACTTTTTAACTTTAATAGGAGATAACTGCTCATTAATAGTTGTTGATGCTAATAAAAAATATCAATTATCTGTATCTGAATATCTTGATTTATTTAAAAATATAATTGTAATAGATCATCATAATCCAGACCAACATACTATAGCTTCTACATATAGTTATATTGAACCAAACATCTCATCAGCTGCTGAAATAGTCGCAAGACTCTTAAATTATTTTAAGGTTCCATATACTTCTGATGTATCAAACTATCTGTTAGCGGGAATTGAACTAGATACAAATAGATATAAAAAGAATACTACTTCAATAACTCATGATGTAGCTGAAAAATTAATAGATAAAGGTGCTAGCCCAGATTTTGTCAATAGACTATTTTTAGCTGAATTTGAAACAGATTGTCGTATTAATAACTTAGTCTATAATGGTAGTATTTTTGAAAGATATGAGCGTTCACTTTTTCAATACAGACAAGTTTCTTTTACCCTAAATAGAGCCTTTCCAACAACAATCTATAAAAAAGAAGATCTAGCCAAAGCAGCTGACAAATTATTAGAATACCCAGTAGATGCATCTTTTGTAATAGGTTATGTAAAAGATGGATTAGTATCAATAAGTGCTAGAAGTAAAAGTGATATAAACGTTGGTGAAATAATGGAGGAGTTCACTGGTGGAGGTAATGCCCAAAGTGCTGCTTGTAAAGTTGAAACTACTGATATAAAATCTTTAGAAGAAGCTTTAAAAAGAGTAGTTGGAACTAAAATAAGTCCTAAAACAGAATCTCATTCTCTATCAATAATTCCACCTCAATATCAAAAAGTAAAAAAATAGAAAAGTTTTTCAAAGACTTTTCTTTTTTTTTCGAATAATATAATAGGAGGTGATAATAATAACATTCCATTATCGTTATCGAAAACAATTAATTATAGCGGCAGTAATAGCATTAATTATCTCGCTTATTACTATTTACTTTGTAACAAATAGACCACAATCAAAAGTAAAAAAAGAGCCCACTATAGTTAAGGAATCTTCGAGTATCAAAAAAAGTTCATCAACTGAAGAAACAACAGTAGAGTACAAAATAGATATTAAGGGAGAAGTAATTAATCCTGGTATCTATACCATGAAAAGTTCATCACGTATAATCGATTGTATCGAAAAGGCCGGTGGACTAACAGAAAATGCTAATACTACAGTAATTAATCTAAGTAAAAAGATAACTGATGAGATGGTTATAATTATTTATAGTAATGCTGAAGTTGCTAATTTTAAAGAAACTAAAAAGCTAGAGGAACAAGTCCAAGAAAAATGTCGTCAAAAGGATGAAAATTCTCTAAAAAATGATGCTTGTATAACAAATGATAGTAAAAATACTACATCTACATCCTTAGTTTCTATAAATACCGCAACTATAGAAGAACTATCAAAGTTATCAGGAATAGGAGAAGCTAAAGCTAAGCAAATAATTGAGTATCGTACTCAAAATGGTCCATTCAAAACAATAGAAGATATAAAACAAGTACCAGGTATTGGAGAAAACATCTTTGCTCAAATTAAGGACTATATTACTACATGATAAATTATACTATCTAATATTTATAGTTGTAATAATCATAACTATTGTAAATATCAAAATTCCAAGAACTAGTATTTATGATTCCACTACAACTAAAGTAACTGGTAAAATAATATCTCAAAGTATTGATGGTAACAAGTTAACACTAATTATAAAAAGCAAAGAAAAACTAATCATAAATTATTACTTCAAAGAAGAGAATGAGAAAACTCTTTATCAAACTAAATTCCATTTAGGAGATTATATCAAAGTAGAAGGAGAATTTATAAAACCTAAATCTGCTACTACAAAGTATCTTTTTGATTATAAAAAATACTTATATCATAAAAATATCTTTTTCATAATAAATACCCAAAAATTAATTAAAGTCAAAGACAATAAAAATGTCTATTATAATATAAAAAATATAATGACTAATCTAACTAATAAAAATGCCTACTTAAAAACATTTATATTAGGTGATAAGTCATTATTAAGTACTAAAATAACAACTAGTTACCAAGAAAATGGAATCAGTCATTTATTTGCTATATCAGGTATGCATATAACTCTATTATCATCATTAATTACTAAAGCATTAAAAAGATTAAAACCATCAGAAACTAAATGTTATTATATTACCTCCATAATATTAATAATGTATTTATTTCTAGTAGGATTGTCCCCCTCTATTCTAAGAGGAGTATTATTCTATTTATTATTTTCTCTAAATAAAATTTATTATTTTTATATAAAACCAGTTAATTTATTTTTATTAACTACCTCGATTTCTCTCTTAATTAATTATAACTATATCTATGATATAGGTTTTCTATATTCCTTTTCTATAAGTCTATCTCTAATACTAACAACAAAATACATAGCAAGTAATAACTACTTAATAGGTTTACTAAAAACCTCTATAATATCTTTTCTAGTAAGTATTCCTATAAGTCTTTATAATTTCCACCAAATAAATATCCTANNATTTCCACCAAATAAATATCCTAAGTATTATATATAACTTATTTTTTGTTCCATACGTAAGTATCATTGTCTTTCCAATAACTATAGTAACTACCATTGCACCATTTCTATTACCAATATATGAACTACTAATAAAGATATTAGAAAATATCTCCCTAGCTCTTTCTAATATAAAGGTACTAACTCTTATCTTTCCAAGATTACATATCATAGTTTATTTATTGTATTATATTTTAATAATTATTTTTATAAAAGGACTACTATCAAAAAACAAAAAACAACTCTTACCATTATTCTTCTTATTAATTATTCATTATACATATCCATACCTTAACAAAGATCTACTAATAGAAATGATAGACGTAGGGCAAGGAGATAGCTTAATCATTAGTTCTAAAAATAAAACTGTCTTAATAGATACTGGTGGCAAGGTAAAATATAAGCAAGAAGAGTGGCAAAAAACAAATAAAGACTCATCTATAGTTAAAAATATAACTATTCCTCTCCTTAAAAGCAAAGGACTAAAGAAAATAGATTTTCTTATTATTACTCATGGGGATTACGACCACATGGGTGAAGCAATTAACTTAGTTAATAATTTTAAAGTAAAAAAAGTTATATTTAACTGTGGTGAGTTTAATTATTTGGAAAAAGAATTAATTAAAGTATTAGACAAAAAGAAAATTAAATATTATTCATGTATTAAAGAATTAAATATAGATAATAACAAACTATATTTTTTACAAACAAAAGAATATGATAATGAAAATGATAATTCAAATGTTATTTATACTGAACTTGATGGTTATAGGTTTATGTTTATGGGAGACGCTGGAGTAGAAAAAGAGAAAGATATATTAAATAAATATAATATATCTGGTATTGATGTATTAAAAATTGGACACCATGGAAGTAAAACAAGTAGTAGTAAAGAATTTATAAATGAAATAAATCCGAATTATTCCATTATTAGTGTTGGCAAAAACAACAGATATGGTCATCCCAATAAAGAAGTATTAAATAATTTGAGTGATTCAAAAATATATAGGACAGATCAAGATGGTAGTATCATGTTTAAGATTAGGAATAATAAATTAAAAATAAAGACTTGTAGTTCGTAGAAAGGAAGATGATAAAACGAATGAAATAAAAGAATATACAGAGAAAGTATTTGAAGATATTAAACATATAGATGAACAAGGTAATGAATATTGGTTGGCAAGAGAATTAATGTCATTACTTGGATATAGTAAATGGGAAAGATTTTCTAATGCCATAGAATATGCAAAAACATCTTGTCTTAAAAGTGGATATAATACTAATGACCATTTTCCCGGGGTTGGGAAAATGGTTCAGATAGGTTCGAAAACAAAGAGAAAATTGTTAGATTATAGGCTATCAAGATATGCATGTTATCTAATTGTACAAAATGGTGATTCCAGAAAAGAAGCTATAGCTTTAGGTCAAACCTACTTTGCCATTCAAACAAGGAAACAAGAACTATCTGAAAAAGAATATAATGAATTGACTGAGGATGAGAAAAGGTTGTATAGAAGAAATCAAGCAAGAAAAGGTAATTATAATTTAAATAAGACAGCAGTTAAAAGTGGAGTAAAAGACTTGGCTAGATTTCACAATGCAGGATATAAAGGACTATATAATGGCGAAACAGCAGATGATATATTTAAAAGAAAGAAATTAAGATATAGAGAAGATATATTAGATAATATGGGAAGTGAAGAACTTGCGGATAATATATTTAGAATTGCTCAAACTGATGCTAAATTAAAAAGAGATAATGTAGATAATGAATATACTGCAAATTCTGTTCATTATGAAATAGGTAAAATAGTTAGAAAGGCAATTAAGGAAGCTGGTGGTACTATGCCAGAAGATTTAACAACCCCAGAAAGAAGTTTAAAAGAAATAGAAAAAGGAAGAAAACATGATATAATAAATATAGGATGTGGTAACATGAAACAAGAGATTCTAGATTTATATGACAATAATTTCAATAAACTTAATAAAACTATAATAAGAAGAGTTGATGAAATTCCAAATGGTACAAATATTATGCAATCATATATATTAATAAAAAATGAAGATAAATATTTACTTGAACAAACAACCGAAAGAAATAATTATAAATGGGCAATTCCTGGTGGACATGTACTTAGTGGTGAAACTCCAGAAGTGGCATTAAAAAGAGAATTAGAAGAAGAATTGGGAATAAGAAATATAAAATATAAAAAAGTTGATACAATAAAGTTCCCATATAATAATTATATATTTAATGTTTTTTATTCCAATACGATTGTTGATATAAATTTATTAAAATTACAACCTGATGAAGTAATAAAAGTAAAGTGGTATACAAAAGAAGAAATTTTAGAACTAATTGAAAATGACATGATTCCTAGAGGATATGCTTATATATTAAAAAATTACATGAAATAGTGTGAATGCACTATTTTTTCTTTGCTTAAATTCGACTTGCTTTTTGACAATCACCACATGGAGATTACGACCACATGGGTGAAGCTATAAACCTCATCAATAATTTTAAAGTAGAAAAGGTAATCTTTAATTGTGGTGAATTTAATGATTTAGAACAAGAATTAATTAAAGTATTAGACAAAAAGAAAATTAAATATTATTCACGTATTAAAGAATTAAATAAAGTGAATATCCAATTAAATTAGGTAATAGATACAACTATATTGATTTATTACTTTATAATATTAAATATAGGTGTTATGTAGTCATAGAATTAAAGATAACAGAACTTAAGAAAGATCATGCTGGACAAATTATGACTTATATGAATTATATAGATAAGAATATAAAAACTATTGAAGAAAATGATACAGTAGGAATTATTATTTTCAAACAAGATAATAAATATGTAATTAAATATTGCTCTGATGAGAGAATAATTGCTAGAGAATATGAATTAGTGTGATATAATAGATACTAATTGGATGTGGTTTTATGAAGAAAACAATAAATGGAAGTAGAATAGAATTTTGGAATGAAAGTACTAATGAGATAGTAATGTATATAGATTATCCTACTGATGAATGTATATGGTATTTTAAAGATAGTAATGAAATTATCATAACGGATGACATGGAAATATTTGAACCATTAAAACAATTAATGTCACAACAGTATATTTTTAATGAAGATGAGATACTAAAAAGTTATAAAAATAATAACAAGTTAGTTTGGTATAGTGATTGTTACTATAATCCAGATGATGAATGGAGTAGAAAAAATGTTAGTTATTTAACTATTATTTATGAAAATAACACTATAAAACTAAAATGCATAAAGCCACTTGATGAAATAATAGAAAGAAGAACTAAATCACATGTTATAGGATTTTCTCCACTGGGTAATGGGAAATACACTAAAAATGTAAAAACAGGCATGACACTACAGGATGACTTTGTTATAAATGTTTATCAAGAATTAATAAAAGAGAAAAAAGTTAAAGAATTACATAAAAAATAGTGTTATTCTTTTTGTTTAAATTCGACTTACTTTTTGACAATCACCACATGGTGATTTTGATCATATGGGAGCGGCTATTAATTTAATTAATAGTTTCAAAGTAAAGGCCGTTATTTTTAATTGTGGAAGGTATAATTACTTAGAACGAAAATTGATTAAAGTCTTAAAGAAAAAAAGCATTCCTTATTATAGTTGTATAGATGAATTAAATCTATCTCAGTACAACTTACAATTTCTAAATACTAAAGAATATGACAATGAAAATGATAACTCCAATGTAATATATCTAAATTATGATAATTATCAATTTTTATTTATGGGCGATGCTGGTATCGAAAAGGAAAAAGATATTTTAGATGCGTATTCTCTAGAAGATATTGACTTTTTAAAAGTAGGACACCATAGTTCAAATATCTCATCTAGCGAAGATTTTATAAATGTATTAATCCAAACTATAGTTTAATCAGTGTCGGTGAAAATAATAAATATGGACATCCCAAAGAATCAGTATTAGATGAGTTAAATAATAGTAAGATTTATAGGACGGATTTCGATGGAAGCATTGAAAAAAGTAAATAAAAAGGGTTATAAAACTGAAAAACTGCATCATAGAAAATATAGAAACTTAAAATAAAATATTATTCAATATGATATAATAAAAGCAGGAGAAAAAATATGTTAAAAATTAATAATGTAAAATATGAAAATATAACACCTGAAATTGACTTTACTCCATACGAGCTTGTTAGAGAAGGAAACCTAAATAAAGTAAATGCTCTCTACATAACTTGCGAAGAAAAAACATTCCAACTAGACATTGAAACAACATATGACATCGAAGAGATGAGAAAGTTACATAAAAATGAATCAAAAGATATTTCAAAATATATACTTGGCTTACCATATAAAGATATAAACGGTTGGATGTATCTAACCAATGAATGCCATTGTACAATTCAAAAGATATCAAGCAAAGTTTACAATATAAAACTAACCGGGAATTTTGAAGAATGTAATGAAATACTTAATATCGAATTTGACCATATCTTTGAAATTAAATAATTGTTAATATAATATTAAGAAAGGAAGACTATTATGAAGTGCATATTCTTAGACTTTGATGGCGTAATTAATAATTGGGAACACTTTGAAGGTGTAGCACCTGAAAACGCTAACATTTTAAAAAGAATTATAGAAATATCCGGTGCCAAAGTAGTTGTGACTTCTAGTAATAAATATTGTCTTCAACGAAAGCCTCATACATATTATTATGCTTCCAAATTTTATAATGTCTATGCAAAATCCTTAAACGACCTTGGCATAGAAATTTTTGCACTAACGCCAGATGAAAATTCTAATAGGAGTCTAGAAATTAAAAAGTACCTTGCAGCCAATAACGTAGAAGAGTATGTAATTTTAGATGATGAACTAGTCGATCGAACTTTGCAACCTCATCAGGTCTTCATAGATTTGTATCAAGGCCTTCAAGAAGAACATCTTGCTCCTTCATTGAAAATTTTAAATGGACAATTAGGATTTTATACAACCAATTACAATCGTGAAGAGCAACCCATAGAATTAGTTAAAAGAATAAATGCTCATTATAGTAAAAACAATTATAGACAACAATAACAAATTTAGTTAAAATATAAATGTGTGGTGATAAATATGAAAAGCATTAATAATGTAATAGAACAAGCTGATGATGTAGCTTTAACTCATTCTTTTCAAGATGCTTGTAGCAATAAAGAATTTTATGATTATGCATTCTCTTTAAATGTTAACGAAGAAGTATTGAAAAAGTACACATCTCGCTTAGAAGACTGTTTTGATGAGTATAAAAACTGCCAAAATTGCCAGAATCTTAGCGAATGTAAAAATAAAGTACAAGGTTATAAATATACACCAGAAAAAGACCATGAACTAATAAACTTTTCTTATGTAGCTTGTAAAAAATTAGAAAAAAAACTTCATGACACGGCTTATCAAGCAAATATAGAAGTATTTGAAATGCCAAAAGATATAAAAGAGGCAACTTTAAAAAATCTATATAAAGACGATAAAGCACGCTTACCAGTAATAAAGTATTTTAAAGAATTCATTGATAACTATTCCAATGAGGAAAAGCCAAAAGGCTTATATTTAACTGGTTCTTTTGGTTCAGGAAAAACATACCTAGTTGCAGCACTATTTAATGAAATGGCTAAAAAAGGTGTTAAAAGTGCTTTGATTTATTATCCTGAATTTCTAAGAAGTTTAAAGTCTTCTTTTCAATCAAACTATAATGAAAAATTCGACTATATCAAAAAGGCTCCATTACTATTACTTGATGACATTGGAGCAGAAAATTGCAGTGCTTGGTCAAGAGACGAAGTTCTAGGACCAATACTTCAGTATCGTATGGAAAGTCACTTACCAACATTTTTTACTTCAAACCTAACTATGGATGAACTAGAAACAGCTTTAGCAATTACATCATCACCTGCTGACAAGGTCAAAGCTAGAAGAATTATAGAAAGAATAAAACAATTGACAATAACAATAGAATTAATTAGCAAAAACAGAAGACAATAGAGTTGATTCTGTTTTTTCTTGACAAAAACTTTAAAGTTCATATAATAAATACTACTTTGGAGTGATTATATGCAGGAAAGTAGTGAAAAGGAAAAAATAATAAAAGCATCAATGATAATTCTTGCTATAGCAATAGTTCTTTTCTTAACTAAAGAAACAGAACTAGATAGCAAATCATTTTCATTGTCTTATAAATCAATTAATATTAAAAATATTTCGACAGTAGAAATAGCTGAAAAAATGGGTTACCAAGATGCTAATGTATATACAGAAACTAACAAAACTAAAACAGAGGTTGTAGAAACACCTCAAACTCAAGAACCAGAAAAAGTAAGTAATCCTGTTGTCATCCAGCAACCAACTTGGCGTCTTCCTGTAGAAAGAGGAACTATTTCAAGTTGGCCTAGATATAATCACGTAGCTCTAGACATTACAAGTCCAAGAGGAGTGTATGAAACAATATATCCTGTTGCTGATGGAGTTATATCTGGAATCTACACCGACGGTTATGGTGGAAAAGTCTTAACAATTCACCATGTCATAAATGGAATAAATTACACATCGCAATACGTTCACTTCTCATCTTATGCCCCAAATCTATATGTTGGAAAACCAGTAACCATAAATGATAGTATCGGTCAAATGGGAGCAACCGGTTGGGCAACTGGAATTCATCTGCATGTAACAGTTTTAGATTGTTCGTTGTTTAACGATGCTAACTGTTCTGATACTGGTAAGTTCTTAAGATATGCAAATAGAAGATATTCTGAAGGTTTTTATGGTCTAAGTAGTTTAATGCAAGTACCATATTCTTGGTATAGTAGATAGAAATTTCTACCAATCTATTGCAAAAACCAGAAAAAGTGTTATAATTATCTACGTAAACTTAATTACATTGACAAAGGACACGATAAATTAAGTAATTTTTAAAGAGAGTTCATGGCAGGTGAAAATGAATAAAATCTTAATTTATTACTACCTTTAGAGTAGAATTATTAAAAGTAATTCCGGGTAAAACCGTTATCTAAATGAGAAAAACAAAGGATGGTACCGTGCTTAGCACTCCTGTACTATCCTTTTTATTTTTTTCGAATAAGGAGAGTGATGTTATGCAAATAGAAGTCTTTACACAATCGGCTATAAAAATTACTTCAACCAAGAAAATTTATTTTGACCCATATCAAATAAAAGATAAATATCACGATGCAGATTATATTTTTATAACCCACGATCATTATGATCACTATGATGAAGAATCTATTAAAAACATTCTAAAAGAAGCAACATTCATAATTGTTCCAGAATGTCTAGAGGATAGAGTAAAGAATATAACAAAAAACTATATAACGGTACTTCCAGAGAAAAGTTATAGTGTAGGAGAACTTTCTTTTGAAACTATTCCTTCATATAACACCAACAAGCCATTTCATCCCAAGGAAAAACTTTATGTAGGTTACAAATTAAAAATAGAAGATAAATATTTCTACATCATGGGAGATACAGATGTAACTAATGAAGCTCTAAAAGTGAAATGTGACATTTGTTTTGTACCAATAGGTGGAACTTACACAATGAATGTTAAAGAAGCAGCTGACTATATTAATACTATTAGTCCGAAACTTGCTATACCAATTCATTATGGAAGTATTGTTGGGGATATTAATCTATATAAAGAATTTATAGAGCTAATAAACCCAAGTATAAAAGTAGAAGCATATATAAAATAGGAGGAAAATAAAATGATAAATATTAAAGAAAATGAAAAACTAAGTATAATGAACCACTCTTGTGCTCATCTTTTAGCTCAAGCAGTAAAACATCTATATCCAAATGCCTTATTTTGGGTAGGACCAGTAATTGAAGAAGGTTTCTATTATGATATAGATTTAGGAGATAAAACTCTAACCGAAGAAGATTTACCAGCTATTGAAAAAGAAATGAAAAAACTAGCTAAAGATGGGAAGAGAATAGTTCGTCATGAACTTACTAAAGAAGAAGCCTTAGAAAAGTTTAAAAACGATCCATATAAAATTGATTTAATTAGTAGAATGGATGAAAATGAAGTAACAATATCTTGCTACACTCAAGGTGATTTCACTGACCTTTGTCGTGGCCCACACTTAGAGTCTGTAAAAGAGTTAAAGTATTTTAAACTACTAAAAGTATCAGGTGCTTACTGGAAAGGTGATGCAAAGAATAAAATGCTTCAACGTATCTATGGTATTTGCTTTGATAATGAAGAAGATTTAAATAAACATCTAGAATACCTAGAAGATTGTAAAAATCGTGATCATCGTAAAATTGGTAAAGAATTAGAAATCTTTATGACTGATGATTTAGTAGGACGTGGACTTCCAATGTTCTTACCAAATGGTTATATAATTTGGGAACAATTAGAAAACTATATTAAAGGTAAAGAAAGAAAACTTGGTTACCAACATGTCCTAACTCCATGTGTTGGAAATGTTGAACTATATAAAACTTCAGGTCACTGGGATCACTATAAAGAAAATATGTTTCCAGCTATGGAAGTTGATGGTGAAGCTTTCGTTTTAAGACCAATGAACTGTCCACATCACATGATGATTTATGCAAACAAACTTCATTCATATAAAGACTTACCAATTAGAATTGGTGAAGTTGCTCATGACTTTAGATATGAAGCATCTGGTGCTCTAAAAGGTATTGAAAGAGGAAGACACTTCTGTCAAAATGATGCCCATCTTTTCGTAACTCCAGAACAAATAAAGTCAGAATTTAAAAATGTTGTTGACTTAATATTTGATGTTTACAAAGATTTTGGTATTACAGATTATCGTTGTGTTCTATCTCTAAGAGATCCAGAGGATAAAGAAAAATATCATCCAGATGATGAGATGTGGAACAAAGCTGAAAATGAATTAAGAGAAGTTTTAAATGAATTAGGAATTGAATATACAGAAGAAATTGGTGAAGCTGCGTTCTATGGACCAAAGCTAGACGTTAATGTTACACCAGCAGTTGGAAATGAATATACTTTATCAACTTGCCAATTAGACTTCTGCTTACCAGAAAAATTTGATTTAAAATACGTTGACAAAGATGGTGAAAAGAAAACTCCAGTAGTTCTTCATAGAGCAATTCTTGGTTCTCTAGATAGATTTATGGCATATATCTTAGAAGAAACAAAAGGAGCACTTCCAACTTGGTTAGCTCCAACTCAAGTAAAAGTAATTCCTGTAAACCCAGAATTACATAGTGAATATGGAGAAGAAATTACTAATTTCCTAAAAGATAATGATATAAGAGCAGAGCTAGATAATCGTAATGAAAAACTTGGTTACAGATTAAGAGAAGCACAAACAGAAAAAGTACCATACACTCTAATTCTTGGTGATCAAGAAAAAGAAAACTCAACAATCAGTTATCGTCTATTTGGACAAAAAGATACAACAACAGTTTCAAAAGAAGAATTTGTTAAATTAGTAAAAGAAGAAATAGATACAAAGGCTCTAAGAAAATAATAAAGTCCAAAACATTTTTGAAATACACGAAGACTTTAGCTTTACTAAAGTCTTTTTTATATGATATAATTCCATACGATAAGGAGGCTTTTATAATATGAAAAAAACAAGTAAATTTATTTATGGTTTTCTTCTTCTAATTGCAACAATTTATATTCTACCATTACATGTAGAAGCAATAGACTTAGAATATAAGTCACGAATTAATACTGAAATTTCTGGTCTAGTTGAAAATATCTATCCAAGTTACAATAATCAAGGAAAATTAGATGGTTATCTATTTTTAGTTAGTAATTATTATGAACTAATAAAATATGATTTAAACGATAAGCAAGTATATTACATAAAAGATGAATCTACTGTTGATGGAATAACTACTGATGTAGTAACAACATCTGACACATCTTATCAAGTTAAAGGTGAAATGGATGTTATAATGAAAGTTACTAATGATAATGGTGATGTTATCTTAAAAAAACAATATGGTGGCAATGGCCTTGAATTTAATGCATTTGCATTTAGAAGCTATAATGATTCCGGTATTAATGATGGTTACTATCTAGTTACACTATCTACATCAACAGATACAACTGCTGGTCCTGGCCAAGTATTAGTAAAATATGATTTAAAAGGAAATATTGTCTTCGAAAAAAACACTACAGAGTTTTATAATGATCAATTTTTAGAATCAGTTCTTCTTTATATAAACAATGGTAAGTTAGACTCTGCATTTAGTATTGATGATTCAGCTGGTTCAATTGCAAGAACAAGTTTTGAAGACGGAAATGAAATATTTAACATAACTCCAGACTACACTCCATACAGAATTAATTTAAGTTATACTAAAGATGGTATGGTTGATGGAATCATTGTAATTGGTAATGATTATGAAAACGAATATTTAGTAAAATACAATTTATCTGGACAAGAAGTATTTAGAAAAACAATTTCAGATTATGGGCAATACAGTATAAAGAGTAGTAGACTTCCTAACGGTACTTATGATGGCTATGTAGCAACAGCTATAAGTTTAGGTAACACTATTGGAACAGCAGTCCTAAAATATGACTTAAATGGTAATCTTATAAATGAAAATATCTTTGATGAAAACATTTACTGGATCGATTATTCAATTAATAATTATACTGCTGCAGGTATTCAAGCTGGACTTATATTTATAGCTAGAGTAGATGAAGGCCTATTACAATTAAAGTTTTCTTACCCAACTTATGAGATTGTAAAGGATACTAGTGATGAAGGAACAATCTCAGTTGATGATGCCGCTATTGCTGGTGACATAGTAAAAGTTAGTGTTACTCCAAAAGACGGGTACGTTTTAAAAAGAGTTGTTGTTATGGATGAAAATGGTAAAGAAATCGAAGTAAGAGAAGATGGCACATTTATTATGCCTGCTGGAAAAGTAACAGTTGTAGCTTTATATAGTAGACTTGTAAATCCTGATACAGCATCAGCTTGCTACGTAATACTAGCAACCATCATCTTAATGTCTTTTGGAACCATTTTAGCAACAAAGACTAAAAAGAAAAATGTGGCTTAAAACACTGACAAAAGCAAACTAAAAAACGAGGTCAAGAAGAAATTAAAAGTTTCTTCTTTTTCTTTGTCAATTTTTTGTAAAGTGTCAAAAACTTGTCTGTTTTACATTTACTTTTAAACATAACTTGGGTAATATATAATTAAGCTGTGGCTGATAGTGGGAAAAAGTGGGGGATTTATATGTTTATTGGAGAATATCATCATTCTATTGATGATAAGGGAAGACTAATAATTCCATCCAAGTTCAGAGATGAACTAGGAACTAGTTTTATTATTACTAGAGGCATTGAAAATTGCCTATATGTTTACTCTCTTGAATCTTGGAACAAGATTGTTGATAAACTTGAATCCTTACCATTTACAAAGAAAGACGCAAGAACATTTACACGATTTTTCTTATCAGGCGCCAGTGAAGCAGAACTTGACAAACAGGGCCGTATTAATATTACCTCCCCACTAATCTCTTATGCTAAAATTACTAAAGAATGTATAGTAATTGGTACAGGAGATAGGTTAGAAATATGGTCAGAAGAATTATGGAATGAATTCTTCACTTCTGCTAAAGACAGCATGTCAAACATAGCCGAAAATCTATTTGAAGGTGTGAGTATATAATGGAAAAACATATTAGCGTATTACTAGAAGAGTCAATTTCTTCCCTTAACTTAAATGATTCTAGTATTATAGTTGATTGCACACTAGGTTATGGTGGACACAGTAGTAACATCTTGGCAAGAATAAAAAGAGGGTATTTATTCGCCTTTGACCAAGATAGTGAAGCAATTCGGCATAGTACTGAGCGATTATCATCAATCGGTACTAACTTCACTATCATCAAAAGCAATTTTGTTAACTTAAAAGAAGAGTTAGCAAAAAGAAACATTTATAAAGTCGATGGAGTCCTATTTGATTTAGGAGTTTCATCGCCTCAATTGGACGACAAAACAAGGGGATTTTCTTATCATGAAGACGCCAGATTAGACATGCGTATGGATAAAGATAATCCTATCTCAGCTTATGAGATTGTTAATAATTATACAAAAGAAGAATTAGCAAATATCTTCCTCAAATATGGAGAGGACAAATTTTCACGAAACATTGCCAAAAAAATAGTAGAGTACCGTGAGAATAAACCAATAGAAACAACCCTAGAATTAGTTGAAATAATTAAAAGTGCTGTTCCTATGAAGTTTAGAAAAGATAAACATCCTGCTCGTCAAATATTCCAAGCAATTAGAATAGAAGTAAATCATGAACTAGATGTCATAGAACCTGCCTTAGAACAAGCACTATCTATTCTAAATGTTCACGGTAGAGTAGCGGTAATTACTTTCCATTCTCTAGAAGATAGAATTGTAAAAAACTTCTTTAAAGAAAAATGTGCAATAGATAAAAAATTACAAGGTATGCCTAATATTCCAGAAGAATATTTACCAGACTATAAATTAGTAATAAATAAAGCTATTGTACCAACAGAAGATGAACTAAAAAATAATCCAAGAGCAAGAAGTGCCAAACTTCGCGTTATAGAAAAGATAAAATGAAAAGGGTGATACAATGAAAAAAGTAAAAAAACGAATTAAAATTTCTAAGTTCGAAAAACTATTATACGCTTTAGCAATAACTTTACTTGTTTTATCACCTGTATCAATAGTTTTTTCCAAAGCAACTTTATCTAAGATGAATTTTGAAGTAGAAAAAAAGAAAAATGATATAGAAGAACAACAAAAGACTAATGAAGGATTAGCTATGACTATTAATGAATTAGCTTCACTTACTAAAATTCAACAAGTTGCAGAAGAACAAGGATTGAGTTATAATAATGACAATATAAAAACAGTACCTGATGAAAAATAGGAGTGATGAAATTGAAAAACAAAAAGAAGGGAAACAATGTACGCTATTCAAAAGCAATCATAATTTTTTCTCTTCTTTTGTTTGCTTTAATAGCGGGAAGATTAGTTCAATTATCTTTATCAAAAGAAGTTGATGGTGTAAATTTAAAAGAACTTGCTAGTAAAAGAACCACACGTACTCAAGTACTTAGTGCTAAACGTGGTAACATTTATTCAAATGATGGTGAAGTACTAGCTCAAAACGTTTCTGCTTATAAATTAATTGCCTACTTAGACTCAAAAAGAACAACAGATCCTAAAAATCCTCAACACGTTGTTGATAAAGAAAAAACAGCTGAAGCCTTAGCACCAGTTCTTGGTATTGAAAAAGATGAAATATTAAAATACTTAAGCAAAGAAAATGTTTATCAAACTGAGTTTGGTGTAAAGGGAAAAAATTTAACTGAATTAACTAAGAAACAAATTGAAGACCTAAATCTACCAGGTCTTGGTTTTATTGAAAGTTTTAAAAGATATTATCCAAAAGGAGAATTTGCATCCTACACTATAGGTTATGCTAAAACTAATACTGATGATGAAACTGGTAAGGAAACAATAACTGGTGAAATGGGTATTGAAAAATCTTATGAAAGTGTTTTAAAAGGTGAAGATGGCTATATTACTTATCAAAAAGACTTAAAAGGCTATCAAATACCAAATACCCCAGTCCTAAAAAAAGATGCCACTCAAGGAAAAGATATTTATTTAACTATTGAAAGTAATGTTCAGTTCTTTATTGAACAAGCTTTAAAAAATGTAGATGCTGAATATGACTTTGATTGGTTCCATATAACAATAGCTGATGCTAAAACAGGAGCAATTCTAGGTACTTCAACATATCCATCATTTGATCCAAATACTAGAAACATTACTAATTATCTTGATATGATGTTAGCATCCCCTTACGAACCTGGTAGTACCATGAAAACATTTACTTATATGGCTGCTATGGAAAATGGTGTTTATGATGGAACTGAAACTTATACTTCTGGAGTTTATGTTACAAAAGACGGAACAGAAATAGGTGACTGGAACCGTGATGGTTGGGGTGTAATTAACTTCGACAAAGGTTATGCCATGAGTAGTAATACTGCAATTATTAATATGATTGAACGTCATATGGATAGTATGATGTTAAGACAATATTTCAAAAAACTAGGATTCGGTAAAAAAACTGGTATTAATTTACCAAACGAAAGTGCCGGTAAAATAGATTTTAAATATGAAACAGAAGTATATAATGCTGGTTTTGGTCAAGGTATAACAACAACACCAATTCAAAATATTCAAGCTCTAACTTCACTAACAAATGATGGTATCATGCTAAAACCATACATCGTATCTAAAATAGTAGATCCAGATACTGGTGAAGTAATACTAGAAAATAAACGTAACGAAACAGAAAGAGTAGCATCAACTATGACTGTTCAAAAGATGCTTCAACTTATGGATGATTGCGTAAATATAGATGGCAATACTGGTACTTGGTATAAATTATCATCAGGTGAATTAATTGGTAAAACAGGTACTTCCCAAATAGCTAGTGAGAATGGTACTGGATACTTAGCTGGTAAAGAAAATGTTATTTCTTCATTTTCTGGAATTTATCCAAAAAGTAATCCTCAATATATAATTTATGCATCAGTAAAAAGACCAACAGGTGGTAGTACTAAACCAATCTCAAATGCTGTTAAAGAAATAGTTAATAATTTAAGTAAATATTATGGTACCGAAGATCAAACAACTTCCTCTACCAAAGTAGAAGATTTCAAACTAGATAACTATGTAAATAAAAAGACTGAAGACGCTAAAACAACACTAGATGCCAAACAAATAAAATATATAGTTATTGGTAATGGTACCAAGATAATAAAACAATATCCAGAGAAAAATGATACTATGACAAGTGCTGATACACTATATTTAATAACTAATGATACAACACTCCTAGTACCAAATGTTGTAGGCTTATCATCAAAAACAGCTAAGAATCTTCTTCAAAAACTAAATATAAAAGTAACTCTAAATGGTGTAGGCTATGTAACAGAACAATCCATACCAGAAGGAACTACTATAACACCAGGTATGGAAATAAATCTAACCCTAAATCCTAAGTTCTCTACTTAGAGGTGATAACATGTATCAAGAAAAATATGATAAAATAACCAATATTATTACTATAATTGTAGTCATAGTAGTTTTTCTTCTTCTAATAATTTTTAAAATAATACCAGACTTAAAAACCATACGTGGAAGTAGTGATACTTATATTAATTATGATAAATATGACACAGTAATAGGTATAAAAATAAATATTAATACAGATTTCCTCTTAGTGATTACAGATAACAAAGTCGAAAACATTGTATTTTTATCTAATAATTCTCTTTATCTATACAATCAAAATATAGAGGGAAACACTTTAAGTAAATCTTTAACTGATATCATAAATATTTTAAGAAATAATGATGTCTTACTAGATGAACTAACTCTTATAAAATATCAAAGTAATACTTCCTATGATAATGTCAAAAAAATACTTACAACCAACTTAAACGTAGAAGAATTAACATCTACTTATCAACTTCTAGCAGAAGAGTATAATATCAAAACTTACCAAGATAATACTGAACAGCTTCAAGTAATAGAAGCCTACTCAAAAGAATTAACTAGAAAGTATAAGAATGAAAAAATTCTTGAAGAAACTATTAATGAGTATACAAAAAACGAAGTAAAATCTTATGCTGATAATGTCTATAGTAAATTAGAAGTCTATGCAAAAAATGTTGAAAATCAAGAAATATATTCAACATCTCTAATAATTACTGATATCCCAGCTAATAAAGAATTGACTTTATATCCTAGTGTTGACAGTTGGTATTATATAAAAAATCATCAAGTTTATGCTTATATAAATCTTAAAACTACTACCAATAATTATGATTTCTGTTATAATGGTAGTATAGATAATATGAAGGAAGGAAAATGTTCATGAAAGCCACTGTAAATATACGTAATTGGATAATAATAATATTATGTATAACCATAGTATGTATGGCTATTGGTTTTGCTTTTCTTTCTATGCAACTTGAAAAAAATAGTAATAATATTCCAATTCATGATGTTTCTTTTACAAATATAAATCCAAGAACTCCTGTCCAAGGTGGTACAAAAGTCCCTAATGCGACAGTAAGTATTACTAATTCAAGTCAAACAATAAATTTTAAATTTAATTTATATTCTCCAACAGATGAAATTAGTTATCGTATAACAATAAAAAACAAAGGTACAATTGATGCTGAAATAGTTAATTTAATTGAGTATCCAGATTACTTAAATGATACTAATGCTGCTAAACAAATTTATCCAGTAGAAATAAAACATAATAATATTATTGGTAAAGTATTAGCACCAGGAGAAGAAACAGAATTAAATGTAGCTGCAACGTTTAACTATAAAGAATTACCAAAAGTAGTTACAGCACCATATCAAATAACTATACTAACAAAAAGTCCTGAAAAGTAAAATTGGAAAATTTCCAATTTTTTTATTTTGGCAAATGTTGTCACTTAATATATATTTATGGTATAATAACGATAATAGGAGTAGTATGTGGTATGAAAAAGAATAAAAAAAGTAAAGAAAATAAATTTCCCATATTAATTTTTTTGTTGTCAATTATCATGTTATTACTTGGCTTTTATTACGAATATGTAGCAAGTCCTACAAGAATACTAAAAAAAGCCCTTATTAATATCACATCGAATATAACTGATGTAATGGAAATGTTTGAATTCCAAACAGGTATACCTCAAAGTAATACCAAGACACAAACTATAAAAGTATCAGCAAATACTAGTAATTATAAATCAAATTTTGATCTACAAAAATATAACAAAAAACTATCAAATATAAACTTTTCTACTTTAACAAAAAATCTAAACGAAACAAATACAACAATTAAAATAATAACTGATACAAAAAATAAAAAAAGACTACTAAAGACTGATAGTTATCTTGGTAATAAAAATCTAATAAACACAAAAACTCTTATTGAAAACTCAACAGAATACTATTATGATCCAACTATAAATCCTAACTACATAAATCTTGGTAATAATACTTATTTTGAATCGGTTAATGATAACACAACTACAAACGATAATTTAAAATATTTGCATGAATATATAGTCCAAGAAATATCTACTACTTTAATAACAAAAGTCCAAAAAGAAAAAGAAGATGACTACAACAAGATATTTGTAAAATTAAGTAATAATGATTTAAATAAAACTATAGATACAGTAATTGATAATCTAAAAAAAGATAAAAGAGCTAGTACAATTCTAACTAGTTATAAAAAATATTTTACAATTGATAAAAAAGAGTTGAAAAGTAGTTTAAAAAACGTTAATATAGATTTCACTGTATACGTGGAGAAATATACTTATAAAATTAAAAAGTACAGTATTAATATTACAAACAAAGAAGATGATATAGAAATTATCTATCAACCAGATACAAAAAGTTCCGGTAGTGGAAGTATAGAAATAAATAATGTTAAAAAATATACATACGAATACAAAGAAACAAGTAAATCAAAAGAAGTAATATTATATAATGAAACAAATAGTAAAATAGGAGAAATATCCCTAGCAAAAACAAATACTGGTGTTCTTTTTGATGGTAATACTTTAATAAACGGAAGTGAACTAAATATAAATTATATTTATAATATTCTAAATTTAAAAAAGAAAAAGTCATATGATGAAGAACAACAATTAATAATAAGACATTCTAGTAAAAATCAAGAAATATTAAATTTAGACTTAGTCATAAATACAAAAGTAGAAGCAAAAAGTAGAATATTAGAAAATACTAAAGATACAATAATAAAAAGTTCTCTAACAGAAGAAAAACAAACTACCTTAAATGATAAGTACATAAATTTATTTAATGAATTAAATCAAAAGAAGGAGTAATATCATGACCCCAAAAAAGAAGAAAAAAGATAGCGTACTAAAAAAAATAATACCTAAAACTACATCTGAAAAAATATTAACACTAGTATTTATACTACTATTAGTAACAGTCATAACTCTACTTTGTATCGCTATATCAAAAAAAAATGAGTATAAACAAAAACAAAGTGCCGATATAGTAATACCAATAGTAGAAAAAGAGACTAATAATACTCTCAATGTTGATATATCAGAACTAAGTGAAAATTCATTAAAAGATTATTCTTTTCACATTACAAACTACAAAGAAAATAATATTAATAAAGAAGAAGCATCTTATAGTATTTTCCTAAGTACAAATGATAATGATGTAACATTAAAGTTATACAAAAATGGTACAGAAGACAACTTATTAAAAGACTTAACTGAGTATGAAGTAAAAGATTTAAAATTAGAAAAAAATACTAAGCAAGATGATGTATACACTTTAATTATAAAAGCTAATAAAACAATAGAGAAAAAGCAAAGTATAAAGATTCAAATAGTAAGCCAACAAATTGACAAATAATGTAGAATAATATATACTAAAAAGGAAAATATGGAGGAATAAAATGGATAATATTGGAACAATTGATACAAACGAAAAAGTAGTTATTTTAAAAGACGGAAAAGAAGTTGAATGTGATATACTATTTACATTCGACTGTGAAGAAACACAAAAATCATACATAGGATATAGCGATAATAGTATTGCTGAAAATGGTAGAAAAAACATATATGTGTCATCATATGATCCACATGCAGAAAATATAGTTTTTGAAAACATAACAGACCCAAATGAAATGAAAATGGTACAAGATGTCTTAGTACAACTAGATGAAGATAGTAGAAGATAGTTAGGAGTAGATTAAAATGGATGAAAATAAAATAAATTATAGTGATCTTGCACTAAGACGTGGTGATAGTCCAACAACTATTAATGAAAAATTACTTACTGAACAAACAGAACATATTTTTTCAGAAGATCAAGCATTAGAAATACTTTCTGAATTTGAAAACAATGGTATTCAAGCTGGTATGGCAAAACAACTTGAAGTATTATTAGCAAACAAAGAAGAGTATGAAAACGCAATAGGTGAAAATCAAGATAAGAAAGAAATAATAGTAGAAAACGATAATCCAAAGCCAGAAAATATTAGAGGATATGATGAGGCAATAGCTCAATCAAGAGAGGAAATTCGAAAAATAAATGAGCAAATTGCCGCTTTAGAAAAAGGCTTAGAAGAAATGAATAATACCCAAAATCTAGAAACAGACTCACCAGTTCCAGAAGAAAGAGCTCCAGAAGAGCCACAAAATCCAACAACTCCTGCAACTCCACAAGATGAAGAGCCTAGAGTAATAGATAGAACACCAGTAGAAAACAATCCAGAGATATCACAAGATGAAGTTTCTCATAGAGTGCCTGTAAGAGTAGTCAAAAAACAAAATGAAGCCCCTCATGTAGTACCTGTAAGAAGAGTTGAAACAAGAGTAATAAATGAAATTCCTTCACACATTGCTAGAAACACTGAAGAAAAATCTCCAGAAGAACCACAAAATCCGGCAACTCCTGTAACTCCACAAGATGAAGATACTAGAGTAGCCGAGGCAAGACCAGTAGAAAACAATCCAGAGACTACTCAAGATACTACTGATTCAAAAGAATGGAAAAACAATCCAAATGATTACAGAACTATATTAAGAGAAATTGAAAAAAGTGAAAACGAATTGAGACACTTAAATTCTGAAAGAGATGCCCTAAAAGCAGCACAAGGAAATATGCCAGAAACAAGTTATCAAAGAGAAATGAGTACTATTGAAAGATTCTTGGCAGGAGAACAATTAAAATTAGACCAAAATAGAAACTTAGCTAATAACTATGAAGCCACATATTCTCTATTAAAAGACTTGGATGGACTAACTGGACAACCTAATAATTCACGTGATGCTCAAGATAGAGAAGCAAGAGAAGAAGAAATTACAGCAAAAAGAAAAGAGTTAGCATCACATATGGATGAGTTAACTGACACTTTAGCTGCAGAAGTAAGAAACAGAGTTCTCTCTGAAAGAGCAAACCGTAATAATAATGTTGCAGGTTTAACACCAGAACAAATAATTTCTAGATATGCTCCATTTGCAGAAATATATGACAATAATGGAATAAAAGAAACAGATCCACAAGTTTTAGTAGCAGAAGCTGAGCGTCAAATTAGAGAAAGAGAAGCAGCAAAAGAAGAAACAGCTCATAAAGTAGCAGTAAGAAGAATAGAGCCAAATAGAGTAATAAATGTAATTCCTTCACGTGTAGCCGGAGCTCAAGAAGAAACAACTCCAGAACCAGTAATTGCAGCAGCACCTACAAGAAGAAATGCAAATCTAGAACTAACACCAGATGAAGTAATAAGAAGATATGGACCTGCAGCAAGAATATATGACCAAGCAGGAATTACTGGAACTAGAGCACAAAGACTAGTTGCTGATGCCAGAGCTAGTTTAGAAAATCAAAACACTAACAATAATGTTATTGATGCTCAAGTTGCAACAACACCCGTACCAGAAAGAAATACTGCACCTACATCAGAAGAACAAAGAGAAAATACCGCTGTTATTACACCAGCAACAAATTCAAATAACCCAGCAGCTCCATTACATAATAGTGATGCACAAAGTGAATATAATGAAGCCTTACAAGATTTCTTAAAAATATTTGACGATGAAAGAAAAGAAACTGAAGAAAAAGGTCCTTTTACAACGATGGAAGCTTTAAATGAGTTCCATGATAAGTACTTTCCATTAAAAGAAAAAGCCAATGAAAGATTAGTTAATGCTAAAAAAAGATTAGAAGAGAGCAGAGCTAAAAATGCAGAACAACCTAGGACAACTAATACTCCAAATTCCAGTATTTTGGCTTTACCGGCAGCAAATAAGGAAAAAAGTCCAGTACTAGGCTTACCACCACATGTAGAATCAAAAGATACAAATGATAACAACAAAAAAACAGGGTCAACTGGTAATAAAGCACCAGGAAATAATGCAGAACCAAACTTTAGTATTCCAGCACTACCACCACATGTTCCAGAAAAGAGTGAAATAATAGATACATATGAAGGAAATCCAGGACCAAATATGCCTAAGAATCCAGTACCAGGATTGCCACCACATAAAGAACCAGAAAAGCAACCAGAAAATAATGAAACTAAAGTAAAAAAAGGTCTTTATACTATAATGGAAGAATTAACAGACGGACTTGAATTAACAAGAAAAATGAATGGTAAGTATACTGCAAGTAACATTAGAGTAGTTAAGGGATTCAAAGAAGAATTAAAATCAGGAAACGTACTATATAATATTGTTCACTTTGTTCCAGCTGTAGTAGCAATGCCAATTAATTTTGTTAGAAAAGTAGTAAATAAATTAACATATTCAATAAAAGAAAGAGAAAACATTGAAAAATTTAAGGAGAGACTTTCAAAACTAAGTCAAGAAGACCTAGAAACAATTTGGAATGAATATCGTGGAACTAGAGTTATCCAAGAAAGATATGCTGGAATCGTAAATACACTACTAAATGAAAGAATGCAAGAATATGCAGCTTCAAAAGTAGCAGTATTAGATAAAAAAATAGCAGGAGGATATCAAGTATTATTCTCTGCAATGCAACAAGTTGAAGCTTGTGATGAGCTTCTAAAAAAAGAAACCAATCCTAAGAAAATAGCTGTTATAAAACAAGAAAGAGCAAACATTCTAGCTGGAAAGGCAGAAATGATAAGTAATCTTCGTTCACAATATATAGAAGCAAACCAAATACTAAATGGCGGAGCTCACGGATTTGCTGAAGACATGAAAGCAGCAAGAACTAAGTTATCAATTGTTGGAAAAAGATTTGCTAAAGATCATGACTTCAACAATGAATTAGCTGCAAAACAAGCTGAAATAGAAAAAAGAGAAAATGCAGCAATTGCAAATGGTGATAACGAAGCAGCCCTAAGAGCCTTTGTAGATGGTGAAGTACTATTAATGGGAAAAACAGAAATAAAAAAGACACTATTTGGACAACAATCAGTTGGTGAAAAATATAGTATGCCACTAGTTGATATGCTAAATTATAGTGATGATCCATTTGTAAGAGATTTATTAAGAACTGTTGCTTACGTTGGAATGGGTATTAGTGCTGCTAATGCACTTATAACTCACGGTCCAAAGAGTGATGCTCTACTACAACAAAATAAAGCTGATACTGATAGAGTAAATGCTGCAAATGATGCAACAATCGAACAAGTTCATCAAGCAGGAGATACTTTAACAGGAAACAGAGATGACTTTATTACAGGAATGCAATCACAAACAGGAGAAACAAGTGTAAATATTAGTCAATCATTAGAAAGAGAAACACTAGATTCTAATAGTTGGTATTTAGGTACCGAGTATAATAAAATGGATGCATTTAACCATGCACGCTATAATGCAATGTCAGATGCTGCCAAAGCTAAATTAGAAGATATAGCAACAAAATGCTATAACAACCAAATTACTGATACTCAAGCCCTAGAATTGATTAAAGAAGTAGCAAATACTCAACATCAAAACTTAATTGACATATATACAGAGTATCAACCAATATTAGAACAATATGCTTCAACTCATCCATTTGATTTACATGGTGTACAAGAGAGTATGCAATTTGTACTTGATCACCCGGATGCTGTAATAAAGATGAATGAGGGTATGGTTGAATCTATCCAAGTCGGTGAAGAATTAGCTGGTTTATCAGCTGAACACATCGCAGCAATTAACTCACTACCAAGTGATTTAGCAACAACACTATTTGGAGTAGCAACTTCAACTGCCGCTTTAACATATCAAGCAGCTTCTACTATGAATAACAATGTAAAATCAGGAAAGTATGGTAATGAAACAACAGATATGATTCAAGATTATATTGATAGTAAAGCAAAAGCTAATGAAGCAGCACCAGAAGAAAAATCAAGTGGAAGTGGAAAGAGTAGATAAAGTTAAAACAAAAGACTGTCAAAAACAGTCTTTGTTTTTTTCTAGCAAATATTGCTTGTTAATAAATGTATAACATGATATCATTAAAATAGAGGTGAGAAAATGAAAAAGGTAAAATATTTAGTAGCATTATTATTAGGAGTACTTATAGTAACAGGTTGTCAAGGCAAAGATCAAACAAAGACAATGGTTTGTTCAAGGACAATTAATCAAGAGCAAGCTTCAATGGATTTAAGTTATACAGTAACTTATACAGGTGACTATGTAGAAAAAGTGGAAAGTATTGAAAAAGTAACTTCAACAGATACAAGTGCTTTAAATTCTTATAAAGAAGAAATAGAAGCAACATACAAACCATATGCCAACATAAAATACTATGATACCGAAGTAACAGTTGATGGAAATACTTTAACTAGCAAAGTAACAATTGATTATTCAAAGATCGATTACAAAGAATTTACTAATATTGATTCAGCAAATTCCCAAATATTTACTTCTGATGGAAAAGTAAAACTTGAAACTATGGAATCATTATATGAACAAATCGGAGCAACTTGTACAAAAAAGTAGACTCTAAAGCAACAAAAAAGTTGCTTTTTCTTTGATTGACAAAGATAAAAAAACACGATAGAATAAATACATGTTTAGGAGGAAAAACATGACAAACGAAAAATATTTAGTAATTAATGGTGGTAGTTCATCATTAAAATTCGCACTATACTCAATGCCAGAAGAAAAAGAATTAATAAATGGATATATTGAGAAAATTGGTGCCCCAGATTGTTTCTGGACTTTAAAAATAAATGGAGAAAAAATTAAGCATGAAGCTCCTTTAAAAAACCATTTAGAAGCTGTTGAAACTATGATGAAAGAATTAATTGACAACAAGATAATTGAAAGTATAGCAGAAATAAAAGGAGTAGGTCATCGTATTGGACATGGTGGAGAATATTATCCATCTTCAGTATTAATTGATGATGAAGTAATTAAGCATATTGAAGAACTAACAAAGTTAGTACCATTACATCATCCTGGTCAATTAGCAGGTATTAGAGCAATGGAGCAAGAATTATCAAATGTACCACAAGTTGCTGTGTTTGATACATCATTCCATCAAACTTTACCAAAAGAAAATTATATTTATGCTGTACCATATGAATGGTATGAAAAATATGGAGTTAGAAGATATGGTTTCCACGGAAGTAGTCATCAATATATAACTCAAGAAATGCAAAAGAGACTTGGTAAAAAAGATGTTAATCTAATTATTTGCCATATTGGTTCTGGAGCATCAGTAGCAGCTATAAAAGATGGTAAGAGTGTAAATACTTCATTAGGTATGTCAGCAATTGAAGGTTTAATAATGGGTACACGTTGTGGTTCAATAGATGTATCAATTCCAGAATATGTTGCTAAAGAATCAGGAAGAAGCATTGATGATATAATGCAAGATTTAAGCAAGAAATCAGGTTTACTTGGAATCTGTGGTAAAAACGATTTCCGTGATGTTGAAGAGTTAGCTGATCAAGGTGATGAAAAAGCTAAATTAGCTTTAGAAATGGTTGAAAATTCAGTTGTTAAGTATATTGCTCAATACTATTTTGAATTAAATGCAGATGTAGATGCAGTTATTTTCACAGCTGGTGCTGGAGAAAATGATATTGACTTAAGAGCAGGAATAATGAGAAAAATTGAAAAACCAATGAACATTACTTTCGATGCCGAAGCTAATAACAATATCGCTAAATTCAGATCTGAAAGAGAAGGAATCATTACTAAAGAAGATTCAAGTATTCCAGTATATGTAATTCCAACAGATGAAGAGTTAATGATTATAAGAGATACATACGAAACAGTATCAAAGTAAAATAAAATTTAAAATATACTAATTGAAAGTACGCCAAAAGCGTACTTTTAAATCTACTAAAATTAAATATAATGCTATACTAATATAGAAAGAATTAAGTTTGGTGATCATATGAAACATATCTTTATAGTAAATCCAATTTCCGGAAAAGGTAAAACTTTAAAAGCAGTAGATAGAATAAAAAAAGTCTGTGAAGAAGAAAATTTAGATTATGAAATATATTTTACAGAATACCCTAAAGATGCTACCAAGATAGCAAGAAAATACCGTTTTACTAAAAATATAATTTATAGTGTTGGTGGAGATGGAACTTTAAACGAAGTACTAAATGGTATAGTAGGAACAAAAAACTTACTAGGCGTAATTCCAGCTGGCTCTGGAAATGATTTTTATAAAACACTATCCAAAATAGATGAAGAGTACCCAGTAATTGATATTGGTAAAGTAAATGACCGCTATTTTATAAATATTATAAGTATTGGAATAGATGCCGAAGTTGCAAACAATGTATCTTTAATGAAAAAAAGAAAAGTACCAACTAATCAAATATATAATGCTAGTCTAATATATACATTTTTTAAATATAAATATAAAGATATAGAATTATCAATTGATGAAAAAGAACAGAAAAAAGGAAAATGTACCATCTTAACAATTTGTAATGGACAAGTTTATGGAGGAGGCTATAAAATTGCTCCTAGTGCTAAACTAACTGATGGCTATTTTGACGTCTACTATGTAGAAAAAGTAAATAAGCCTCAACTCCCATCATTAATAAATATGTTAAAGCAAGGAATACATGAAAAACATAATAAAGTTCATAAAAGCCAAGCTACTAAAATCAAATTTAAATGTGATAAAGAACTAGTTTGTAATATTGATGGAGAAATTATGACAGCCAAAAAATTTAATGTTAAAATAATACCCAATGCCATCACCATTTATAACAACAAAGAACTTATTAAAAAGTTCACAAGATAAAGATTAATTTAATAGAAAAAACAGTCGAAATAAAACGACTGTTTCTTTTTTTAATTTCATAAATTCCAAACATAATATTATTAGAAAAGTTATTTTGACTGATATTTTTTTCTAGAAAGTAAAAATTGCTACTATTTTTAACTTGAAAAGCAAAAATTTGATTGACAAAAACATCATAACAGGTTAGTATAGTGAGCTAACTCTAAGAACTAATTCTTAGAAAAAACAAGTGGGAGGAAATATAAATGGTTAAAAACTCTAAATTGAAAAAACTGTTTACATGGCTTTTTGTAATAGCTGGAATATTTGGCCTAACAATAGTTGGAAATGCCCAAGATGAAGCAGGGAAAATTATTGTATCCAAAACAGCAACAAAAATCTATGATGAAACAAGTGATGACAACTTAGAAAAAGGTAGATATGCTAAAGTAAATCTATCAGTAAACGCTAATCCATACAATACATCAGTAGTAACCAATGGCAAACTTGACATTGTGTTAATATTTGATAGTTCAAATAGTATGGCAACAAAATCTGGTCGTTTTAGTACAACTACTAGAATGCAAGATGCTAAACAAGCAGCCAAAGACTTTGCTAATACTTTAATGGATAACAAAGGAACTGTAAAAATTGGTATAGTTGAATTTGGAACTCAAGTAATGGACGTTCAAGAAATGACAGATAGTAAAACTACCGTTACTAGATTCATTAACAACAAGTTAAACATACCAAGAGATAATCAAGATGGTGGTACTAATTTACAAGCTGCTATTGCCAGAGCAAAAACAGTACTAAATAATGGAAAAAGAGAAGATGCTAAACAAATAGTTATCATTCTAACAGATGGAGTTCCAACTTTCTTTAACTATAATGGGACTAGATATGGAACAGGTCAAGACGATAGTGAAGTTAATTACAACTGCAGATTGCAAATAATAGATTATATTTGCGATAGCCAAAGCCCATCAGATGCGGCTAAAACTGAATTAGATAACTTAAAAACAACTCATAAAACATCTGATGTATATACAATTGTTTTTGGTAATGAGAAAGAAGCAACAGAAAAATTAGCAAAAATAAATCCAGAAAATAAAGATCCATTATACAAAAACTACAATGCCTTAACTGGTGATGATTTAAAGAAAATGTTTGAAGATATCTCAGAACAATTAATGAACATAATTGGAAAAAATAGTGTTGTAACAGACATAATTCCAAAAGAGTTTAAATTAACAACTGACTCAAAACAATCTTTAATAGAACAAGGTGTAGAAGTTGTAGAAAATAATGATGGAACAACTACCTTAATTTGGAATATTGGTAATGTTGAAGCCAATAATATAAAAGAATTAACATATGAAGTAAAAGCTGAAGATGATTATCATGGTAGTATTTATACTAACCAAAGTGCAACTCTAAAAACAACAGTTGCTGAAGATAATCCTTATTATGATAAAATATCTCAAGAAATAACTTTTGAAAAACCAACAGTTGAAATACCAGCAATAACAAAAGATGATCATTATAGTGAAAATCCAAGTTACATAGGTTATGCCTCATCAACAATTACTGGTACAAGTATTCTAAATAATGATTTAAATAAAGAGATAAAAACCGATAAAACAAAAGCAAATGACACAGTAGTAGTAAAAGATGAAATCATTATAAATGAAACATCAACAGTTGTTAAAGTAGTAGGTGAAACTAATAAATATCAAATTACTAAAGATGGAGTTTTACAAGGTAGATTAACAGTTAATGAAGATGGAACATTTACATTTAATGCTACAAATGAAGCATCAGGTGAAGTAGAATTTACTTATCATATAAAAAGTACAATTAATACTCATCATGAAACAGAGTTTGTTTATAGTAACGATGCAAAAGTAACATTACTAATAAACTCTCGTCAAAAAACATCTATCTCTGGTGTAAAAGTTTGGCATGATGCCAATAATAATGATGGCCTTCGTCCAACTACTATAACAGTAAAATTACTAGCAAATAATCAAGAAATATCTTCACAAGAAGTTAGTGCTTCTACTAATTGGGCCTATGAATTTACCGATTTATATGTCTATGAAGAAGGACATGAAAATGAAGAGAATTATTTAATAGACTATACTGTTAAAGAATTAAACGTTCCAGGTTACACAACAGAAATAACTGGAACAACAATCACTAATACTCATGAAATTGATACATCAGTAGAAGTATCAGTAAGAAAAGTATGGGATGATGCTGCTAATCAAGACGGTCTACGTAAAGAAATTACAGTAGCCTTACTTGCCAATGGTAAAGAAGTAGACACTATTACTTTATCAGACACAAATAACTGGACATATACATTTAACAATTTACAAAAATATGAAGATGGTAAAGAAATAAAATATACAATCGAAGAAAAAACAACATTAGATGGTTATACAGTAGAAATAACTGGTTCAGTAAAAGAAGGTTATACAATTACAAATACACATACTCCAGTAACTATTGATATAACTGGTGAAAAAGTATGGTTAGATAATAATAACAATGATAATACAAGACCAGAAAGTATAACTTTAAAATTACTTGCTAATGGTAAAGTTATTAAAACTACTACAGTAACTAGTAAAACAACAACAAATAATTGGACTTATGAATTTAAAGATTTACCAAAATTTGAAAATGGAAAAGAAATTATTTATACAGTTGAAGAAGTACCAGTTGAAAATTATGAAACTTCTTATGATGAAGAAAATCCATTTATAATTATTAATACTCATGAAAATGAGCAATTAGAATTATCTGGTGAAAAGACATGGAAAGATGCTAATAACCAAGATGGAATTCGTCCTAATTCAATTAAAGTTACTTTAATTGGAAAAGTAGGAGACAAAACAATATATACTTCAGAAAAAATAGAAGTAACTGCAACTACTAACTGGAAATATAATTTTGGAAAAGTAAATAAATATTATGAAGGTCAAGAAATTACTTATACTGTAATTGAAGACAATGTTGAAGGATACAATGTTGAGTACAATGGTCTTGATATTACTAATACTCACACACCAGAAACACTAGATATTGCCGGAACAAAAGTATGGAATGACTCAGATAATCAAGACGGAATAAGACCAGAAGAAATCACTGTAATTTTAAACAAAACTGTAGCAGGAGTAACAACAAAAGTAACAGAGACTGTAGTTAAAGAAGGTGCAAGTGGTAACTGGAATTTCAAATTTGAAAACTTACCAAAATATGAAAATGGCGAAGAAATTATTTATACAGTAGAAGAAGTAGATGTAAATGGTTATACAAGTGAAATAAAAGACTTTACTATAACTAATACACATACTCCAGAAACAGTAACATTTAATATTCAAAAAGAATGGTACGATGAAGAAAATAATGATGGAATTCGTCCAGAATCAATCACAGTAAGAATTAAAGCTAATGGTGAAGAAATCCTAACAGCAATTCTTTCTGAAAAAACTAATTGGCAAGCAACATTTAAAGACTTACCAAAATATACAAATGGTCAAGAAATAATTTATGAAATAGTAGAGGATGCTGTAGATGGATATACTCCTACAGTAACTGATCCTATTAAAGAAACTGATAACAATATAACAATCGTTATTAGAAACACTCATGAATTAGAAACAACAGAAATTTTAATTGAAAAAGTATGGGACGATCTAGGAAATGAAAATTCTCGCCCAGACTCAATTACAGTAAATATCTATGCAAATGGAAAATTATTTGAAATTGTTGAAATAACAAAAGAAAATAATTGGACATATACCTTAGATAGATTACAAAAATACTTAAATGGAGAAGAAATAATTTATACTGTTGAAGAAGTAGAATTGGCAGATTATGTAACAAGTTATGATGGTTATACAATTATTAACTCTTATAAATCTAAAGGAGAGATAATTCCACCATATACCGGAACATCTACAAACACTAACAACTTATATCGTGAGATGTTAGTACTAATTCTAGGAGCATTAAGTATAACTTATGTTTTCAAGAAAAAAGAAAACTAAAAATACTAAGAACACTTTCATCTGGAGGTGTTCTTTTATTATTAGAAAAATATAAAAAAACTTGCGTCTAAAAATGACAAGTTATGTGATAAAGTTAAAATGCAATTGACTAAAAAAAAACATCTGATATACTTAAGTTAAGAATAGAAAGCTATTCGAGATAATGTAAAGGAGAAAAAAATAAAATGAAAAAGAATTTATTACTTATTATTGCAGCATGTGCATTTTTTATTCCTTCAGTAGTATTTGCTAAAGCACCTGAGTATGTTGCAGCAGAAAAATCACTTTATGCAAATGGTACTCCAATTACTATTGAAGAAAGAACCGATGGAACGGCTGGAGCACTAATTAAATGGGAAGGTGGCGAAGCCCTTGTAGCTGAAAATACTTCAGTTTTTGGTGGCTCTCACAATTCAGATGAGGCTATTGAAAGTGCTTCAATTACAATGAATGGTGGAACAGTAAAGAATGTTATTGGTGGTGGACTACACAAGAGTATCGTAAAAAAAGCAACCATAATAATGAACAATGGTACAATTACTGGTAGCCTTATGGGTGGAGGCGCACATCATCTAAAAAGAGCTACTGATGGTGATTTTATTGATTCTAATGTTGAAAATGCAAAGGATAGAACAAAAGCCATAACAATAGTAGATGAAACTGAAATAACTATAAATGGTGGAACTGTTAAGTATGCAGTATGGGGTGGAGGAGAAAGCTACTCATATACTGGTAAATCAACAGTAACTATTAATAATGTTAAGACTAATTATGCTATAGCAGGTGGATCTAATGGTTACACTGGTGATGTAACTTTTACAATTAATGGAGGAGAAATTTCTACAGTTCAAGGTGTTAACCGTGGTGAAATGAATACTATAACAACAACAATCAATGGGGGAAAAATTAATGCTGTATATGCAGCAGGTGATTCTAGTGATACAGGTGTTGATGGTATAGTTAATGAAAAAGTTAGTTTAAAGGTTTTTGATGGAGAAATTACTACAATTAGTGCTGGTACATCTGGAGGACCAAACTCATTAGCAACAGCCCTAGTAGAAGCAGAAATCAATGCGAAATTCGAAGATAAAATTGGTCAAGACTTTAGTGAAGATACTACAGAAGTAACTGTAAACCTAATGTTAATTGCTGGAAATGAAAGAGAAACAATCCAAATTCCAAAAGGAACAACTTTCACAAAAGAAGAATTACAAGGTTTAATTGATGAAATTAATCAAGAATTAGCAGCAGATAAATTACAATTAGTAGGTTTCTATTTAGATGAAGAGTTAACTCAAGAATTTGATTTTTCAACTCCAATTGATGCTGATACTGAACTATTCATGAAACTTGCAGAATTAAGAGAAGAAACTGGAGAAAAGAATCCAGAAACTTCTGATATTAATTTATTCTTAATCATCTCTTTAGCAGCTCTAGGTACATTAGGTACTGCAGTTGTATTAAAGAATAGACTTTCATAATAAAAATAATTAAGAGGTGCTTCCTAAAGTACTTCTTTTTTTTGTTTAAAAAGCATAAATATCTATAGGTGAAATTATGTTTTTTAAAAAGATTGATGAACGTATAAAAATAACTTTTTTAGTAATGTTAATTCTCTTTATATTTATAATTTTAAGAGTCTTCTACATCCAAGTATTTGACTATAAAAAATTAAATGAGTATGCTTCAGACCTATGGAGTAGGGACTTACCAATTGAGGCAAATCGAGGACTCATTCTTGATCGCAATGGAGTAGTCCTAGCCGACAATCTCACTACAACATCTCTTGTCTTAATACCAAATCAAATTAAAGAAAAAGAAAAGGCAACCGAAGAACTTGCTAAAATATTAAATGTTTCTTATGATGAAATGCAAAAACACGTCTATAAAAAAACTTCTATTGAAAGAGTCCACCCAGAAGGTAGAAGACTTTCCTATGATATAGCCGAAAAAATATCCAATCTAAAACTAGACGGAGTTTATCTAGTTAAAGAAGCAAAAAGATATTACCCTTATGGTAATTTACTATCACATTCATTAGGGTATGTTGGAATAGATAATCAAGGTTTATCAGGTTTAGAATTAGAGTATGATAAATATCTAACTGGCAAGTCAGGTGCTATTAAATACTTTTCTGATGCTAAAGGTAACAAATTAAATGTTTCGGATGTTTATGTTGAACCCCAAGATGGTATGAATCTTTATTTAACAATTGATATAAATATTCAAAAGTCTATTGAAAGAGAACTAGATAATATTGTCGATATGTTTTCTCCTGATATGGCTCTAGCCGTTGTCATGAACCCTAAGACTGGCGAAATCCTAGGTATGGGATCAAGACCAGATTATAATCCCAATACTTATCAAAAGTACTCTCAAGACGTTCTAAGTAGAAACCTCCCAGTTTGGTCCTCCTATGAACCAGGATCAACTTTCAAAATTATCACTATGGCAACTTCCGTAGAAGAAAAGATTATTGATATCGAAAATGATCATTTCTATGACTCAGGTAGTGTAAATGTAGATGGTTCAGTCTTAAAATGTTGGAAAGCCGGAGGCCATGGTGATCAAACCTTCCTTCAAGTACTCCAAAATTCTTGTAACCCAGGTTTCGTAAAACTGGGTCAAATGCTGGGTAAAGAAAGACTATTTTCCTATATTAAAAAATTTGGCTTTGGAGAAAAAACAGGAGTTGATTTAAATGGTGAAGGTCAAGGTATCTTATTTCCTTTAGAAAAAGTAGGTAATGTTGAATTATCAACTACTGCCTTTGGTCAAGGAGTAAGTGTCACACCTATTCAACAAGTAACCGCCGTATCTGCTGTCGTTAATGGTGGTTATCTCTATAAACCATATATCGTAAAAAGTATTGCTGAAAAAGAAACAAATACCATTATCCAAGAAACTTCAAAAACACTAGTTAGAAAAGTAATATCTAGTGAAACTTCTACTATTATGCGTCACGCTCTAGAAAGTGTTGTTGCTAAAGGAGGAGGAAAAGCCGCCTATATTGAAGGCTATCGTATTGGTGGTAAAACCGGTACCGCCCAAAAAGTAAAAGATGGTAGATACATGGTCGGAAACTATATAATGTCTTTTATGTCTATTGTCCCTTCAAATGATCCAGAAGCAGTCTTCTATCTAGCAATTGACAATCCTAAAAATACAGCACTCTTATCAAGTTATACAACAACCCCAATCGCCAGAAGAGTTCTACTAGATATAATTGATGCTCTAGATATAAAACCACAAGAAGAGGGTATGGAAAAAGATTTGGAATGGACCGATAAAATAATGTATCAAGTACCAAATGTCATTGGAAAAAGTGTCAAAGAAGCAAAAAAACTATTATCAAACTTTACAATAGAATATAGCGGTACTGGAGAAACAGTAATTTCCCAGTCACCTGCTGCCAATACAAAACTAGAAGATAGAGGTACAGTAAGACTTTTATTAGAATAAAACTCTGTGTTATAATACTTGTAGTTAAAGAGGGTGATACTATGACAGAAATCAAAATAGTAAATAATGATGAAGAATTAAATCAAGTATTTAACTTTTTATCAAAAACAATTTATGATGATACTATTCTTCACAAAGAAAAGTATTATCCCATGTCAGAACGACTAGAAGAGATCAAAAGCCAATTAAAAATCGATAAAGACTTTTTAATGTATATTGAAGAAAACAACCATATAGTAGCGGCTATTACTGGTAAAAACATGGATTTAACAAAGAAAAAAATAACTCTTGGTATTCTAGCTGTATCACCATCAAAAAGAAGACTTGGCTATGCAACTAAACTTATAAGGGAGTTTGAAAAAATATCTCTAAAAAAAGGTATAACTCACATAGACTTAGGTTCTAGATATAGAGCCAGTTCTTTATATGAACATCTAAATTATAAGTATTCTCTAATGGTTCAAATATTTGACTTTGTTAAATTAGAAGATATTAGAAAGGCTAATAAATATAATTTAAAAGAGATAAGTTCAAATCAAGATTCAGCTTATGGTTATATACTTTATAAAGTACCAAGTATATCTAAAAAATATATTACCTGTTTTGAAAAACAAGTACCTACCGCTATAGCTCAATATATATTTGAAAAAGATCTATAGAAAGGAAAAATAAAATAATATGCCACATTATAATGCATATACTAGTTTTAAAACTAAAAAAAGTATAAAGAAAAAAGAATTAATAAAAGAAAAACAAAATAAACAAATAAATTTACCCAATGATTTTATTATTGAAGAAAGTAAAAACTATGGAATTGTCCTAGAAGTAAAATATGAAACCGCCTATGTCTTATATAATGATGAAATCATAAAAACAACTTTAAAAAAAGGAATAAACTTAGTCTGTAACAAAATTATTTTTCCAGGTGACAAAGTAATCCTAGAAAAAGCTAAAACGTCTTATACTATAACTAATCTGTTAAAAAGAACTTCTATTCTAAGTAGAGTAAAAAAAGATAGTACCAGACTAAATAATCTTGGAACAACAAAAAATATTGCCTCTAACATTGACTTAGCTGTAATAGTTGCATCTGCTAAAGATCCAGCTCTTCATCCTAAGTTTATTGACAGATATCTTTTATTATTAGAAAATAGTAATATACCTACAATTATTTGTCTAAATAAATCTGATTTAAAAACTGAAGAAACAACAAAAATATTAGATATTTATCGTAATCTAGGTATAAAAGTAATTGAAACTTCTACTTATACTAATCAAGGTATAACAAATCTAAAAGAAGAACTAAGAGGAAAACAAGCTATCTTCGTTGGAAACTCTGGAGTAGGTAAATCATCTCTAACAAATGCACTTATGGATACAGAAACTATAAAAACATCTGCCATTAGTTCTAAAAGTAAAAGAGGCCGTCACACGACAACATCATCAAAATACTATATCTGGGATGAAGATTCTAGTATCATTGATACACCTGGTATTAGAAGCCTAGATGTCTCAAAACTAAAGTCCTTAGAAGTCCAAAACTATTTTAAAGAGTTTTCAAATATTAAAGAAAAATGCAAATATAAAAATTGTCTTCATTACCAAGAACCAACCGCAGCTTGTACCATTAAGCAAGCAGTTGAAAATAATACTATAAATAAAAATAGATATCAAAGTTATTTAAGGATCTTAAAAGATACCTTGAATGATAAATAGAGGAGTGGATAAAATGAAAAGAATGAATTTAATAGTAGTCTTCAGTCAAGACAAAACAAAATTACTAATGTGTGAAAGAACTAAAGAACCATACAAAGGACAGTTAAACTTAGTAGGTGGAAAGATTGAAAAGGATGATGACAATCTAAATGAAGCTTATCGCGAACTACAAGAGGAAACTGGTATTACTAAAGATGATATTGATTTAGTATACTTTATGACTTGTAACTATCATACCCTAAATAAAGGTCTAGAAATTTACTATGGAGTTTTAAATAAAGATGTCGAATTAGTAGAAGAAGTAAATAAACTAGTTTGGGTAAATGAAGATGACAACTTCTTTGATTTTAATAAATATGCCGGAGAAGGAAACCTAGGTCATATAATTGCTGAAATAAAACTAGAACTATCAAAGTAATTGCAAAAGTCTAAATAATATGTTAAATTATTACTGGAGGAGTGATAAAATGTACAATTTTGCTAATCATGTAATCATGTATACATTAGATATCACACCTAACGTCTAAATAAAAAAATAATAGATGTAGGTGTGAAGTTTTCGTCGTGCCTACATCTGTACATGAAAGGACTATACAGATGTATAGTTCTTTTATTTTTTTGATTATGGTGCGATTTATAAATACTATAATTAAGGATGTGATTATATGATAGAAATAGGAATAAATAAAATAACAAAAGACTTTGGTTTTGGACCAGTCTTAAACGATATAAGTTTTGAAGTAAAAACAAATGAACGTATTGCTTTAATAGGTGATAATGGTTCAGGTAAAACAACTCTTTTAAATATAATTTCAGGAATTGAAAAAGAAACATCTGGAACCATCTCTATAAGAAAAAATGCTAAAGTAGGGTACTTACCTCAATTAATTAAAGAAAAAGATGAAAACATAACTGTAAAAGATGTTTTATATGACGGTATAAAAGATTTAATTGCTCTACGTGATAAATTAGAAGAGTACGAAGAAAAAATTACTAAATCCGATGAATCTACCATCGAAAAATTAATAATTAGATATTCAAATCTTCAGACTGACTTTATCAATATGTCAGGTTATGAAATAGATGCTAAAGTAGAAAAAGTAATTAAGGGTTTTAAAATAAATAAAGAGCTTCTTCCTCGTAATTTTAATAGCCTATCTGGTGGAGAAAAAACAATCATTACTTTTGCCTCTATTATTATTTCAGAACCAGATATTCTACTTTTAGACGAACCAACTAATCACTTGGATATTGATACTTTAGAATGGTTAGAGGAATACTTAAGAAACTATAAAGGAACAATTCTGATGATTTCTCACGATAGATACTTTCTCGATGAAGTAGCAACTAAAACTATTCTTTTAGAAAATGCTAAGATAAATATTTTTCATGGTAATTATACAAAATTTATTCAAGAAAATGATGCTCGTATCGAAAAAGAATTTAAAGATTACAAAGATCAGCAAAAACAAATAAAAGCCATGGAAGCCTCAATCAAACGCCTAGAGGAGTATGGTAATCTTGCTAAAAACGAAATGTTTTTTAAACGTGCTGAAAGTATTAGAAAACGTCTAAATAAATTAGAAAGACTAGATAAACCAGTTGAAAAAGAAAAACTGCCTCTAACATTCTCGTCTAGTCGCTCAGGAAAAGAAGTCTTAAACTTATCTAAGATTAATATTTCATATCCAGACAAAACAATACTAAAAGATGCCACCTTAAGAATACTTTATCAAGACAAAGTCTGCTTACTAGGACCTAATGGTTCAGGTAAATCTACTCTTGTAAAGTATATCTTACAAAATTCTACTCATGGTACTAATGTTAAAATTGGTTATATCCCTCAAGAAATAACTTTTGAAAATGACAACAGTACAATAATAGAGGAAGCCAAACACTATTTTATAGGAGAAGAACATCGTTTAAGAGCTGCTCTAAGTAAATTTTACTTTTTCAAAGATAATGTCTATAAAAGAATAAAAGATTTATCAGGTGGTGAAAAAGTACGTTTAAAATTATTTTGTCTAATACAATCTAACATTAATTTTCTAATACTAGATGAACCAACTAACCATATAGATATAGAAACAAAAGAAATATTAGAAAGTGCTCTAACTGAGTATCAAGGAACTTTATTATTTATATCTCACGATCGTTATTTTATTAATAACCTAGCTTCAAAAATAATATATATAGAAAATAATAAATTAAAAGAAATACCTGGTAATTATGAAGACTACAAAAGATATAAAAGAAAGGAAAATTAATATGAAAGAAATAATTTATAATACTGATAATTTAAAAGAAAGTGAAATGACAAGAACTGTTACTAGAGCTAAAGTAATCTTAGTAAATTCAAAAGATGAAATCTTACTAGCTAATGGTTCAAATACTTATTTTTTAATAGGTGGACATGTTGAAGATAATGAATCTCTAGAAGACTGTCTAATAAGAGAAGTAAAAGAAGAAACAGGAATCAACCTACCAAGAGAAGAAAGAATACCTGTACTTAATATTAAATATTTATGTAAAGATTATCCAACATCTGGAGAAAACACTTTATACATTGCTACATATTTTTATACTAAGTGTGATTTAAAACCAGACTTAAGTTCCATAAATTTAACTGAAGATGAAAAAAAGGGTGGCTTCCATCTAGAATATATTCCTAAAAAAGATATCATCAAAACTCTAGAAGATTGCCTACCAGTATGTACTAATGAAAAGATTGTTATTGACACTCTAGAAGCTATTAAAGAATACTTAAAAATGACTGCATAGCTTGTAAAATATAAAAGACTTAAGTATAATTTATACAAGGAATGATTATATGAAAACAAAAATAATACTTCAATTACTATCTATTATTTCTATGGTAATAGGCTTATTCTTCTTTTATACTTATCAAAGGTTAGAAAAGAAAGAACAATTATCAAACCAAAAAAGGATATATCAAAAGAAAGAAACAATCTGCTTTTACTTAGGCATAATACTTGAAGTAATTGGTCTAACATTACTAATGTTTATTTAAAGAGTATTTGTAAAGATACTCTTTTCTCATGAATTTAAAAAACTAATTATATTAACTTTAAAAAAAATATGATAAACTAATTATGGTGATACTATGGATGAGACAATAGGACAAAAAGGTGGTCACAATGATCAAAAAAGAAGCCTGATTATTACTAAAAAACAATTAGCAAAATTAAAAGCTTATCAAGAAGAACAAGAACTAAAAGAATTAGAGGATAAAGTAAAACGCCAGCAACTAGTAACCTTTATAAAAATAGCTCCGATAATAATAACTGGTACCGTTTTAAAAACTTTATCTGGAACAGAACAAAAAGAAGCAACAAGTCCTCTAATACTACCAACTTCATCAGAAGAAAACTATAAAAAACAATCATTTCTTACTCAGGGTAAAGATGGCAATATAATAGAAGTAGAAATAAAGACTAGTGAACATACTAAAGAAAGAGTAAATATAAATTCTACTAACTTAGAAAATCTACTTACTAATCACAAGCCTAAGAAAAGAAAAACAACACCTGTAGAAGTCATAGAAATAGATCAAACAAAAATTCCTATTAAAGAAACTACCAAAGAAGATACTTTTGATCTTGATAAGTTAAAAAATAAAGAAATAGTAAGTCAATATGAAGAAAAACTAAAAGAAGCAAGAAGTAGTCTAAAAGATTTAATATATGAATATAACATTATAGAGAAAGCTTATCAAAATACCAAGAACACAAAAGAACTAGAAGAACTTCTAGATAGATTAAATTCACTTATCAAAAAGATTAATGAATTAAAAGATAAATTATCTCTAGATACTTCTGACAAATATGACTTTAACTATATCAAAGAACTAGCAAGTCTCTATATTGATTCTTTTAATAATAAAGAAATAGTTAATGAAATAAAAGATTCAAAACTATATATTTCTATTTCAGATAAAGTATCTGAATTAAAAAAAGAAGAAGAACTATTAACTCTACGCTTAGAAGAAAAAAAGAATAATCTTCAAATTGGAGAGAGTGAAATCGATGATTTTAAAGATAGATATGATAATTATAAAGACTTTAATGATAAGTTAGAAAAATTTAGAAAAGCTCAAGATATAATTGCTAGACAAACTCTAGAAAATGTCAGAAACTGTGTAACAATTCAAGAAAGAGTAGCCGTAACTACCAGAGTTTTAAATAGACAAGCAAGAAATCTAAGAAGAACACTAAGAAGAAGAGTTCTAATGCCCGGTCCAAGAGGAGCTAGAAGAATGACTGCTATAACAGGTGCTTATCTTAGGACAATGCAAAACATATTAAGACCACAGCAAGTAGTAGAACATTATCAAAATGTAGAAATAACTGATTATTCTAAAGACATTGAATATAGTATTAATGAAATAGATAAGAACCTAGCTTCTTTAAAAACAACATCCATAGAATTAAAAGATACTATTAAAATGATTGAAACTGATTATAAAGATTTTCTAGATACTAAAGAAGTAAAAGAACTATTAGCTAACCTAGAAGAAGTATATGATTCACTAAAGGAAAAGGAAGAAGATTTAATCAGAATAAAAGAAGAACAAGAGAAAAACTTATCTCTTCAAAAGGCTGCTTATGTAAAAAGAAGAGAATAAATAATTAACTGTAAAATTTTGTATAAAATTGTCTATTTATTCATAATGACAAGTTGATTATGATATAATATTGCAAGAGAAATGGAGTGACAAAGATGTTACTATTAACAAAAGCTATAGTTGCTATCATGATGGGCTTTTTAATGTCTGCTGGACTAGGTCTAATTTTAGTACCATGTCTAAAAAAACTTAGAGTCGGTCAAAAAATAAGTATATTTGTAGGAGAAACACATCGAAAAAAAGAAGGTACTCCTACTATGGGAGGTCTAATATTTATACTCCCAACTATAATTGCGACAATTGCCCTAGTATTGATGGGAAAAGTACCTTACACATCTAATTTAGGAATCGTCTTACTAGTATTTTTAGGATATGCTTGTATCGGTTTCCTAGATGATTTTTTATCGATTAGAAAAGGTAATAATGAAGGTCTAACTACTTATCAAAAACTATTTATGCAAGTCTTAATCGCAATAGGCTTTTTCTATATTTATATGCGTTCTGGTGGACAAACTTCCTGGGTAGTAGGAACACTCCATATTGATATAGAAATGGGCTGGTTATATGGCTTATTTATATTATTTGTCTTAGTAGGAGCATCAAATGCTGTAAATATAACAGATGGTCTAGATGGTCTAGCTGGTGGCTTATCAGCAATAGCTTTTATAGCCTTCAGTTTAATATCATTAATGGTAGGCTTTGAAGATATAGGAATGTTTAGTTTAATACTTGTTGGTAGTATTGTTGGTTTCTTAATATACAATACTTATCCTGCTAAAATATTTATGGGAGATACAGGTTCCCTTGCCCTAGGTGGAGTAATGGGTGCAATCGCAATCCTAACTCATAGAGAATTAACTCTTTTAGTAGTTGCGAGTGTCTTTGTAATAGAAACATTATCTGTAATTATTCAAACAATTTCTTATCAATTATTTCATAAGAAAATATTCTTAATGACACCTCTTCATCATCATTTTGAAAAACTAGGATGGAAAGAAACTGATATCGTAAAATTGTTCTGGGTATGTGGCTTAATATTATCAATGGCTGGAATTATATTCGGAGTATGGCTATAAAGTCCAAATAGGACTTTTTTTTATGCAAAAAACATATACTTTACAAGGTGATAAGTATGCAAAAGAAAATAGATAAAATTCTCTTCTTCACCAGTATTATTTTATCTTTATTTGGTATTGTAATGATTTATTCTGCCTCTAGTATTTGGGCTGAGTATAAATTTAATGATGCTTTTCATTATTTAAAGTATCAAACAATATTTTTTATAGTTGGTATAATTATCATGTTAATTATTTCTAAAATAGATTATAAAAATTACTATGAAAAAGCTAATCTTATTTTATCTATTTGTCTTATTCTATTAGTACTAGTTATAATACCTGGTATTGGTAGTATTAGAAATGGTTCTAGATCCTGGTTTGGAATAGGCCCATTTGGTATTCAACCTAGTGAAGCAGCTAAACTTGGTTTAATTATTTTTACAAGTAAATACTTATCTAAAAGCAATAAGTTTTTAAAAAGCTATAAACAAGGAGTTTTTCCTATTCTTGGTATAACTCTTCTTATCTTTTTTCTTATAATGCTTCAACCAGATCTTGGTACTGGTGTGATTTTAGTTATGTCAATTATCTCTTTATTATTTATTGCTGGTGTAAATATGAAGTTCTTTCTAGGTATTGGAATCCTTGGCATAATTGGTATTACTATTTTAATAATAATTGCCCCATATCGTATGGATAGAATAACGTCTTTTATAAATCCTTGGAATGATGCCTTAGGTACTGGCTTTCAAATAATTCAAAGTCTCTATGCCATTGGTCCAGGAGGACTACTTGGTACTGGCTTTCTAAACTCCGTTCAAAAACATTTCTATCTTCCAGAACCTCAAACTGATTTTATTTTTTCTATCATAGCTGAAGAGTTCGGAGTAGCAGGAGCTTTTATTGTAACAGGTTTATTTTCTCTAATTCTTTTGCGAGGTATAAAAATAGCCTTAAATTCTAAAGATCTATTTTCTAAATACTTATCATTTGGCATGATCTTTCAAATTATCTTTCAAACTCTCATGAACCTAATGGTTGTAATTGGCATGATCCCAGTAACAGGGGTTGTACTTCGTGGTACCATATAACTACAGACACTTTTTAGCCCTTATAATAAGAGAAAAAAATGAATTTGCTAATTTTTTATTATTTAGAAAAAAATTAAAAATATATGAAAAAAGAAAAAAATTCAAAAGAATTGCAACTTTTTTTGAGGGTTGTCTGCTCATTACAACATTCAAAATAGAATTTTAGAGTTCTATGCTATTTAGATGTAAAAAATATGTAATTATTATAATTTATAAAACGTGAATATTCATTTAATTAAATATTAAGATTTAATAATTGTGATATAATATTTTTTGGATGTGATAAAATGTTTAATACAAAGAGAATAATTTTTATTGTGATATTTATAGTATCTATAATTTCTTTGATTTTTGTTTATAATGATGATTTCTTATATTCTAAGCAAATTATTAAAATAACAAAAATTGATACAATTAGCAAAGAAGCATCTCAAAATTCATTAGGGTTAGAAGAAAAATACTATACGAGAAAGATAACTGGAATAATAACCAATGGTAAGCAAAAAGGAAAGAAAAAAAGTGTATTATATGATGAATCTTATTCATCTGTTGTTACAGACAAGTATAAAGTTAATGACAAAATAATATTAGATTCGAGTGGTATTGAATTAAAAAGAGATTTCTATCTAACTTTAATGATTGTTGTTTTTTTAAATTTACTTTATATAGTTGGTTCTTATAAAGGACTTTTATCTGTATTAAGTGTTATTTTGAATTTAGTGATTTTTTATATTGGTTTATTCTTATATTTTAAAGGTATTAATTTATTATTTTTATGTGTAATAGAAATGATTATTTTTTCTATTATTTCTTTGATATTAGCCAGTGGTTTTAACAAGAAAACATTATCGGCAATCATTTCTGTAATTATATCAACATTAGTAATGCTCATAATAATTGTGATTATTGTAAATTTCACAGGATATAAGGGGATAAACTTTAATGAATTATCATTTCTAACTGTTCCTATTGAAGATATTATATTGCCAGAACTATTAATCGGATCTACAGGTGCAATCATGGATGTGGCTATTACAATTTCATCTTCTATATCGGAACTTATTCAAAAAGACAATAATATATCTGTTAAAAATCTGAAAAAATCTGCTAGAGAAATAGGAAAAGATATAATGAGTACGATGAGTAATGTTTTATTTTTTACTTATTTATGTTCAGGACTTCCAATTTTTGTGTTAGCGTTACGCAATGGATTTTCAATGTATAATTATATTTCAACTAATTTTACATTAGAATTAACTAGATTCTTAATTGGTAGTATTGGTATTGTTTTAACTATTCCAGTATCAGCACATACATCAATTAAATTGATGAAAAGAGGTGCAAAATGAATATAATATTAATTATTTTATTATTTTTATTAATGATTTATATCGATATAAAGAGAGGAATAAAATTATTTTTATCCATATTATTTAATTTTATTATTTTAATGATTATTTTTTACTTAATTGCTGTTGGATTAAACCCTATAATTTGTTCTTTAATAGGCTGTTTTATAATAAGTTATATAATACTATATTATGTAAACGAAAGAAACGTAAAAACAGAATCTAGTTTAAAATCAGTTATTATCGTTCTAATTATATTATCTTTTCTCATATTTTTTGTAACGAAAATATCAAGAATTGCTGGTTTTGGATATGAATCGTATGAAGAGATAAATATGTTTTCTTATGATGTAAAAATAGATTTTACTAACATTGCAATTTCTATGATATTAATTAGTTTAATTGGAGCAACGGTTGATTCTTCCATAGCAATTTCATCTGCCTTATATGAAGTGTATGATAATAATAAAAATTTATCAAAAAAAGATTTATTTTTATCAGGAATGAATATAGGGAAAGATATATTATGTACGACAAATAACACCTTAATGTTTGCTTTTTTAGGTGAATTTATGACATTATTGATTTGGTTTTATAAAGGAAATTATTCGTTTTTAGAAATTGTAAATGCAAAGACTTTTGTTTCAGAAATGATTAAAATATTATTTAGTGCAGTAGGCTGTATTATAGTTATACCTATAACTGCATATATTACAACGGAAACACTAAAAAAAGATGGCAAAACTAATTTCTAAAAACATAGTTTTAGGATCATTTATGGGAATATTTCTAGGATTCTTTTTACCAGCGTGTGATTGTGCTGTTGGCTCTGTCTCTAAAATGAATATCTAGAAAAAAGCATCTCTTAACGTAGAAATTTCTTTTATCCTTGCTTCTCCAATAATAAATCTTGCTGTTTATTTTTAAATAAAATGTCTAATTTTGTTTTTAATTCATTAAATAAATAAGATTGACATAATTTTATACTAGGTGATGATATGGAGAAAATTTATAATAATAAAAAAGTTAAATTTTCATTTTTTTTTGATAAAAATGGTAAATCTTTAAAAGATATTTTAGAAAAATGTTATCGTGAAGAAATTAGAAATGAACAAATACTTACTGGAGGTGCTAATAGTGATTTTCCAAAATAGAAAAAAGATTCTATTATTACAGAAAAGAGACTTAAAATTTATTAAAGGGTGGCAAATTAGGTGTTAATTGATAATAAAATTTATAATTGTGCTGAATATTTAAGACTATCTAAAGATGATTTAGGTAAAAATGATGAATCATCATCTATTCAAAGTCAAAGATTGATAATTGAAGGTTTTGCTAAACATAATAATTTAAAAATAGTTGAAGAATATGTCGACGATGGTTATTCTGGTGGTAATTTTGATAGACCTGCATTTATTAGAATGATTGAAGACATCGAATCTGGAAAAATAAATTGTGTTATAACAAAAGATTTATCTAGGCTTGGACGAGAAATGTATAAAACTGGAAATTATATTGAAGAATATTTTTTAGAACATGACGTTAGATATATTGCTATCAATGATTCTTATGACTCTAATATTGGAGATTCTATGCTTGGTATAAGATTAGGTGTCAATGATTTGTATCTAAGAGATATATCAAAAAAGGTACGTTCATCATTTAGGGTAAAACAAGAGCGTGGTGAGTATATAGGAAGTTTTCCATGTTATGGTTATATTAAGAACCCAGAAGATAAACATAAATTAATTGTTGATCCTGTGGCGTCTAAAGTTATTAAATTGATATATCAACTATGTTTGGAAGGATTTGGAATTACTAGAATATGCCAAAAACTAACAAATGAAAAAATACCTATTCCTATTGTTTATAAAAAAGAACCAAGAGGACTACTAGTAACTGAAAACGATGGATTTGGTATTTGGAAAAATTCAACGGTTAGAAATATATTAAAGAGTCAAATGTATATTGGAAACATGGTTCAACATACACATGAAAAGATTAGTTATAATCAAAAAAAATGTAAGCATTTAAAGGAAAATGATTTTATAATAGTTGAACATACACATGAACCTATTATTAGTATAGAAGATTTTAATAAAGTACAAGAAATTTTGAAACAAAAAAGCCATACTCCAGTAGATAGAAACTTTGACAGATTTTTATTATCAGGGATAATGTTTTGTGGCAAATGTGGGCATACTTTAGGTGTTGGAGTAAAAAAAACAAAATCAGTTCCATCACAATATACACATTGTAATCATTATACAAGAAAAGGTGTGAAAAGTGGATGTACTCCTAATAGACTTAATTATTACTTATTAGAAAAAGATATAATTAATTTTTTAAACGAAGTTGGCGAAGAATTTATCAAGTATTATGATATTAGGAATTTGGTTGAAGACTCTGTATATGTTTATAATCGTGATATAGATGATATGAAAAAAGAGTTAAGTCAATTGGAAAAAGATATAAATAAAAAAATAAATATTATTTCTAATTTGTATAATGATAAAATTGATGGAGTTATTTCTGTTGATGTATACAAAAGTTTAGCAGATAACCATGAGAGAGAATTAAAAAAACTAAAGAAAAAACAAGAAGGATTAGAAAATAAATTAAAGATATTTTCTATTAAATCAAAAGAAAAAGAATTTACTAAATGTCGTGAATCAGTAGAAAATTTTATGAAATTAAAAGTACCTTCTAGGAGTACAATAAAAAATTTGATTAGTAAAATTGTTATATATGATGAAGGCAATGAAAAAGAGGTTAAGGTGTTTTTTAGATTTAAAGAACTTACCAATATATCAAGTAAGTTAGTTTAATATTTAAAAAGTTATCACAATAGTATGGGCAACCTTTTATTTTTTTATAACTTTAAAATGGCAAAGGGTGTAACACTACCTTTCTTATCTTATGGAGGTAGTAGTCTTCTAATAACTTGTGCTTCTATTGGTATACTTCTAAATATTAGTAAATATCAAATGTAGTTTTATTATTTATGTAAAAATTATTCTTGAAGGTTCCAAAATCATAATATATACTAACATTATGAAGTAAAAAGGAGAGTGCACATGTCAGAACAAAATTATGAATTTCATAAAAATAATGAAAAAGACACAATCTACTGGGTTAATAAAACAGATAGTATAGGAGAACATTTATTTACGTTTGATAAGAAAAAAATCTATAATTTATTTAAAGACTATCCACATGAGCTAACTAAAGAAGAAAAAGAAATATTTGACAAAGAAAACCCTTATTGGAAAAATTTTTTTGAAGATAGAAATAAATAAAATACAGTAATCAAAAATAACTGTATTTTTCTTTTCTACTGATAGTTATTTATCTAAATTTATGATATGATAATTATAAAGATTAAATAAGTATAAAGAAATTGGAAGTGTGTTAGTTATGGCAGAAATTATGACTATAGAAGAGTTTAGAGAATTAAAAAGAAACCAACAAGAAATCATAGAAAAATTAGACTCTAATGAAAATAAAACTGAAGACGATGAAGATGAACTTCTAACCACTTATCTTGCCAACCAAGACTATCTTATAAGTCATGATTTAAGTCTTATTCCAAAAGGAGAGTGGAAAGGCTTTTCCTTTGCCTCTTCTAAATACCATCGAGTAGACTTATCAAAAACCAGAGCTAATATTGATTTTTCAATTCTTGATTATAGAGAATATATAAATTATAAAAGCTGTACTATAAGTAATCTTGATCAAATAAATCGTATTATAGACTCTAATAATTTTGATCGAGAAGTCATCTCTCAATATAAAGAGTTTTTTCTTTCCGATAACTTTGACGAAAATACAAAGCAAAAAATTTATGAGCGTTCACTAACTATCGAGGATTTATTTTCTTTTTCTGAAGAACAAATCAATGAAATAGGGGATAAAAAAGTTCTAAACTGTTTCAACACCAAGACAAGATATATGATTAGAGAACTAGGTCTAGAAAAAACTCTTCAATTATACTATGTATCAAAAGAGGATTATCAAGAAGTATATGATATTATAAATGGATATTATTATGCCTATAAGCCATATTATGAAGAAAATTCACACCTTACAGAAGAACTAAAAAATACTCCAGTTCAAGGCATAAAGACAAAAATTTACTCAATTATACGTGAACTTATAATAGAAATGCCACAAATTAAAATAGAACTTTCTAAACTTACTCCAGGTTTTATTGAAAGCAATAAAGATATACTATTATTAGATACAGAAGTACCTACTGAACTAAGAGAAAAATATTATGCCAAGAGTCTAACTTTAGATGATCTTCTAAATAGCCTGAACCTTTTCAAAAATGTACCTATCGCAAGCTTCATAGATACCCAAGAAGAAGACAACAACGCTCTAAAAAACATTGTTCAAATCCTAGGACCTGGTGTATTTAAAATACTTGTTGAGTCCTATCCAAAACAATTAAACTATATTATAAAAGGTAAATTAGGTAATTCATTTTATACTTTAATAAAAGAAACTATGTTTTCAGTAATAAATAAAACCACTGATACTAATGAAGGGCTAAAAGAGTACTTAACGACATTCTTTAGAATACATAATACCATTAGAAATAAAGAACAATTATTATTATATGAACCAGGGTTATTTGAATTAGATTCATCCCAGAAAACAGTTATAAAACAACTATCTTTAAAAAATATGCAAAGATTTGAAAGAGAAACAGGCTTTTTTTCACACTACACCTCAGGAGTTACTAATGCTTTACCTATGTTACATACTTTTTCGATTTATCTACCAAACAGAGATTATATGAATTTCTCTGACAAAGAAAAGAAAGAGTTAACATATGAAGAATTTCAAGATAAATTAGCTGAATTAATTGGGCATATTATAAGGACAAGACCTTATGGTATTAAAGTTGACTTTGACTGGATGGAAGGAGAATTTAGAGAAAAGCATCCAGAAATATTCATGGATAAAAATGCCCCAGACCAGTTAAAAAAAGCTTTTTATGAATACAAAATTACTCCTCAGTTGATAAAAGACAATCCAGACTATATTCCATATTTACTTGATAAAAACTTAGCTAATACTATAAATACAGTTATAAGTTTAGAAACAACTAAAGATCAAGAAGAAACATATTTTAATCGTTATGATCTTCTAAACTTCATAGAAGAATATTCTAAAAGATATGGAAATGAAAAAACACTACATCTTATAGAAAAATATGGCGATTTAATAGCAAATACAAAATTAACATGTAGTAATAAAGACCTTTCTGATGAAAAAGCCTTAGAAAAAGTTGTTAGAGCAGGTATTTATGAAAAAATATCTCATAAAAGTGTTAATTATATATCCTTATTAAAAGATAAAGATTTTGTCTTAGAATACCCAGAAATATTTATCGATTTTACTACTTTAGACGGAATAAGTACTGCTGAAAAAGAAAGACTAGAAAAAGCTTTTTATAAAAAAGAACTAACCTATGAAGATATAAAGAAACATCCATCTTTAAAAGATGCCCTTAAAAATAAAGATTTACATTTTATCTTTTCTTCTTACTCTCCATCTAATTTTAGTTATTATTCTTCTAATTATTCAGATGGCGACTTAGAATTATTAAATGTATTTGGCCCTGATAAATTTTTAGAATTATGTTCTAGATATGGTAGATATATGAACAATATTAGTAAAGAGCTTCATAAACAAATAACCGTTATTAACGGAAAGTATATGAAATTTTCAGCAAGAGAAGAAGGAACTGATGGTACACTAGATTTTGAAGATATCGCAAGAAGAATAGAAGAAATTATTGCTAGAGAATGTAAAAATGGTAATATTTTATATTCACCAGAAGATGCACCAACATTTTTAAAAGAAAAATACAGTGAATTATTTTTAAATGATGATGCACCAGAAACCTTAAAGTCTTACTTTTATGCTTCAAAAGGAAGTTCTGGTTTAACATTTAATGTTTTAAGTCAACATAAAGAATGGATACCTTATTTAAAAGACAAGTCTCTTTTAACACCATTTCTAAGAGCGACAAATTATAAAAATGAAATGACTGAATACTTTAATTTATTTGGAAATGAATTAGCAATTAAATTTGGTACCACTAAATCAGAAACAGTAGAAGAAATGATAAAATCAGGCCAAGTTATTATGATGAAAGCTTGGTATGAAAATACTGGTTGTAAATTTATTCCAAGTTTCGTTGTAATGCAAAACTTTCCTATAGAAGAAGCAGATAAATTTTTAACATCAGCTTCTAACTGGAGTAACTTAATGCGTATCAAACGTTATGCTAAAACGCCAGAGGCAAGTGCCGCTATGTTAAAACTTGCTTACTCATTTGGTTCTTTTGATCATGATCAAAGAGGCTACAAAAAGGTTTACGAACTACTAACTGGGATACCATCAAGTATTTCCAAAGAGCACGGTTATGTAGTTGAAAAAATAGATTATCGTATAAAAAAATATCAAGATATCTTAATAGATAAACTAAAATCAAATAATCAAGACCCTAGTCAATTACCAAAAGAAGAATTTTATCAAAAACTAATTTCTGAAATTAAATCTGATAACTGTCAATATACAACTAGTATATTTGATAATCAAACTCTACTAAGACTTATAAGTTGTCTAGAAAGAGAAAATGTTGCACTAGATTTTTCGAAAGATATAATTAATCAAATATATCATAAAAATCAAGATGAATCATACTCACTAATAATCAATCCTCAAAATTATCCTAAAACAACTGAAGTAATTAGAGAAATACTAGAAAACTTTGGAGAGTTACCAATATTAACGCCTCACAAAGCTCATCGATTATTTGGTGGTTTCGAATTAAAATATGATCGTGACTTTAGAGAATTCTTTCTTGAAAATATGACTGAAATTATGGAAAATCCTGATTATGCCACACTTCTTAGTGGTATTCAAAAACAATTTTCTGATATCAAAAGAATAAACTCTAATAGACACTTAACATTACCATTAGCTGTTGGCTACATTCAAACTAATCAGTATTCATCAGTTTTACCGGGAAACGAAAAATTAGCTGAGATATCATCTATTGCCGGATACTCTCAAGGTGACTTTGAAATTCTTCAACAAATATATAACTATGGTAGACAAAGAACTTTTAGTAGTATTCCTCGTATAGAAAATACAACTGCCAAATATAGCTATGAAATGTTAAGACTAGATGATCCTCTTGCTCTAGCAATCGGAACTCTAACTGATTGTTGTCAAGAATTAAGAAATGCAGCTGAAACCTGCATGGAACATAGTATGGTTGATAAAAATGGTCGTGTCTTTGTAGTTAGAAATGAAGAAGGGGAAATAGTCGCTCAAAGTTGGGTTTGGCGAAATAATAACGTTCTTTGTTTTGACAATATAGAAATACCTGAAAAAGCCCTAGAAAAGTCAAGAAAAGAAAGCCGAAAAAGAGAATTTACTGATGAGATATATGAAGTTTATAAACAAGCTGCTCGTGAATTAATTGAAAAAGATCAAGAAGTTTATAAAAATCTTCTAGAAACAGGAAAAATAACTTTAGAAGAATATGAGTCCTTAAGACTGGGAAAAGTAACTGTAGGTTTAGGCTATAACGATATTGCTGAATCTATAAAAAGAAATTCAGAATTTGATAGTAGTCTACTTACTAGACCATTACCATTTCAAGCTCCTGTAAAGTTACGAAGTGGCTTATATACAAGTGATTCTAATACTCAATACATTTTAGAAGAAACTGAAGGAAGAAATGAAGAAGAAAAAGAAACTTTACCAGTACATAATGATTTATACACATTATATGATGATTCTAACTTTACAGAAAAGTCCTTAATAACTCTAGAAAAACTAGAAATGATTACTAAAGATGATCCTCTATATTTAGATACTGCTATGTCAAGTGAGATAGACTCTAACCATCTAGTAACTGGCTTAGCTAGAAACTACAATTTAAATCCCGAAACAACAAAAGTAGTAATGAATCCAAACTTTGCCATTATATATGACACAACATCATCACAAGTTAGAATAGGGGATTTACTATTTAATACCAAAATAAAAACTCCTGATAAAGAAATAGATATTTCTGACATAGTAAAAATTCAAATAAGATTAGCTCTCGATCAAATTTCTTATGACAAGGAAATAGTTCTTTCTAACCTAAATCAAAACCAACAACAAATGCTAGAAAAAGCTAAATCCTTAACAGACGAAATAGACAAAGAAAGAGGTGTATCTCATGCAAGATAATATTAATACCATTCTAAATAATGCATTAGTAGTAACAAATGATAATCTAGTTCAAAATATAGATTTAATAATTAAAAAGATTAAAGAGTCCCTAAAAGTAAATGAAGATTTACTAATATCAGCTAATAAAATAGATCAAAAAAATAATAATGGATTTATAATGGACACTAAAGTTATTGATAATATCTTTTCAAATATCGAAAAAGAAACATCTAAATATGGTACTGTTACTATTTCAAGAAAAGATACTGAAAAAGGTATAATCTATGGTAAAGAACTATTAGATATTGGAAATGTAATTGTTATAAATGATGGTAACCCATACGTTATTATTGAAATGTCCTTAAGAAATATCCTAGCCAGTAATAAAACTATCTTTGTAAACTCTGGCTACATGTATGGAACTAATCAATTAATAATAAAACTAATGCAAGCAGTCTTAGAACAATTTAATATTTCTAAATACATGCTAAGTTTATTTATAACCGAAAATTATGAAGAGGTTTTATCTCACTATGCTAACATAGACTTAGTAGTCTGCATTGGTAACAATCATCTTCAAAGACTAATATTGGAAAAAAGTAAAAGTAAAACTATAACATCTGGCTATGAAAACTTTGATTTATATATAGAAGATACTAATAATCTAGATTTTCTAAACACAATTATAAATACCGGTGTAAATATTAATTTATATATAAATAAAATTACTAATCTAGATTATCAAGATGCTATCCTAGTAGATGATCTTGATGAAGCTATAGCTCAAATAAATTACAATGGTAATACTTATAGTACTTCTATTTTTACATCGTCATCTACTAACGCTTCTAGATTTATAAAAGAAATAAAATCTAGTATTGTTACAGTAAATACTTCTCCAACTATTGAAAGAATAATCGATATAAAACAAAGTGACTTATTTATTGAAAAAACAATTATTTATCCCTTGAATTTTACTTTAACTAATACAAGTGAAAAAGTAAATATACCAGATGAAAACATATAAAAAAGACTTAAATCCAAGTCTTTTTTTTCTACATCTTTATAAGTATAACACCAATTAATATTATAATAGCAGCCACAATCTTTTGTATAAACTTACTTTTATCATGATTAAATACAAACTCTACTAAAGCATTAAGTATTGCTGTAAGAGCAAATAAAGGAGCAACTATTGTAACACTACCTAATTGATAAGCTCTAATCGAAGCATTTAACATTAATGCCCAACAAAAAGCTGCTAAAATAAATTTTTTCTTATTATATAAATTAAATTCTTCCTTAACTTCTCTAATCGAATGTTTTCCAAAAATAAATATCAAAATAGCAGGAATAGTAACAGTTATATATGTATAAAAAGCTAAGTTAAAGTGATCAGACAAATCAACATTAATGAGCATTGCAACAGCAAACAAAAAGTTTGCAAAAAACGTCATTACAAAATATTTATTAATAACAAACTTTCCTTTATTATAAGTAAGTATTAAATTCGCAACAATTATTAAGATAGTGCCAACTATTTTATTTATAATTAATTCTTCTTTTAAAAAAACAAAGCCAAAAATAATCATAAATACTGTTGATAACTGTTTCATCATACTAAAAGTAGAAGGATCAAGACCATATCTTGCCTCAATATTAAGTCTATCTGTAACAGCATAAATTAATACAACGACCAGTAACGTAAGAATAATACTACTATTAATTTGAAACTTCATCTCAAAAAAAGGTATCATTAATAATGAAAAAAAACCTGTAAAAATCTCTAATAGTATTGTTAAAGATCCTGCATTTTTCATATTTCTATTTGCTAATTTAAACTCTTGAGAAAATAAAACACTAGCTATCAAATACAAGACAACATAAAACTCCCAACTCGTAAATATTTCCATATAATCACCATAAAAATTATAACTTAATACTATAAAATAATCTATATAAAACATCATCCTATACATAATTTGTCAAAAAAGTATGAATTTAAACCACTAATTTATATTTTGTTATATAGAAAAATTTATGTATAATAAAAAACAAGGTGGTATTATGTCAAAATACTTAGATTTAAAAGTTTCATATCGAAAAGAACAACTTCTAGAAGCAGCAAACTACATAAAAGAAGGTAAACTTGTCTTATTTCCAACAGAAACAGTATATGGAATAGGTGCTAATGGTCTAGATGAAAAAGCTGTTAAAAGTATCTTTACTGCTAAAGGTAGAAAACAAGATAATCCCTTAATATTACATGTATCTAGTATCACTATGGTAGAAGAAATTTCTAAAAATATCTTTACCCTTTTACGAAAAAGTAGACGCCTATAACGTTAACTTAGTAATTATTGAAGGTGTAGAACCTACTGGTCTAGGTCTAGCTATCATGAATAGATTAATAAGATCTTGTTCTCATAATTATCAAGAATTATAAAATTAATAGTCTTTTTCTAAATAAAATGTTACAATCTAAATGAGAATAAAATCTACAAAGGAGATAAATATGTTAGAAGTAAAAAATGTTACTAAAAAATTTACAAAGAAAAATAAAAACAACCAAGTAGAAGAATTTAAAGCAGATGATAATATATCATTTACTGCTAAAGAAGGGGAAGTGGTAGGTATAATTGGTCCTAATGGTGCTGGTAAAACTACACTTCTTAGAATGATTGCTGGTATTATGGAACCAACATCTGGTGAAGTTTTAATTGATAATAAAACTCATCAAGAAAATATGATTGGTATTAAGAAAAAAATAGCTTTTTTATCCGGAAATACAAAACTATATAAAGATATTTCTCCCTATGAACTTCTAGAAATGGCTGGAAACTACTATGAAGTAGATGAAAAAACTTTAGAAAAAAGAATCAAAGACATCGTAAAAAAGTTTAATATGTCTTCCTTTCTTAATCAAAAAATCTCAACTCTTTCAACAGGACAATATCAAAGAACAAGTATTGCTAGATGTCTAGTTCACAATCCAGACTATTACATCTTAGATGAAGCAACTTCTGGTCTAGACGTCATTTCTTCAAAATCAATTCTAGACTTCATAAAAGAAGTAAAAAAAGAAAATAAATGTATAATATATTCAACTCATTATATGGAAGAAGCTGAAAATATTTGTGATAAAATAGTAATGATAAATAAAGGTAAAGTAATAGCTCAAGGTACACCAACTGAAATTTGTAAAAACACTAAAACAACTAATTTAAGAGATAGTTTCTTTGCTTTGATAGGAGATAATTATGAATAAGAAAATGGTAAAAATAACAATAAAAAAAGAATTAAGATCAATCTTTCGAGATAAAAAAACAATAGCTTTAATATTTGTTTTTCCCTTACTAATAGCATTCTTTATTTTCTTATTATCATCAACTTATGAAACTAGTATTAATGACAAAGAAATCTATGATATTGCTATTAACTATGAATTAACTGATATTGAAAAGAAAATTATAAAAGAAAACCAACTAAAAACAAAGTATTATGATTCACTAGATAAGATGGAAAAAGACTTTAAAAATTCTAAAGTATCAGCTTATGTTTATTATGACAAAGAAAAAAATACTTATACAATTTATTCAGACGAAGGAATGAAGGGTATGTCTGCCTCATCATTTATAACATCTTATCTTGATACTTATAATACTTATTTAGGAAATAAGTACCTTCTTGAAAATAATATTAATCCTGAAGATGTATATAATAATTTCACTATAAAAACAGAATTAGTTGAAGGAGAAAATTACATCTTACAAACTGTTTTATCTCTAGCTTTTACTTATGTAATTATCGCAATTGCTATGGCCTCATCTTCACTAGCAACCTCTGCAACAGCAGTAGAAAAAGAACAAGGTACTCTAGAAACACTTCTAACATTCCCAGTAACTAGTAAAGAACTAATAACAGGTAAGTATCTAGCAACAGTAATTATGAGTTTATTTGCATCCCTTTTTGGTTACTTAATAACTCTAATTAGCTTAGTAATTGCTAAAGGAAAATATAAAGTTTATGAAGATATAAATCTCTTTATAAATCCAGAAAACATTATAATAGGTATTTTAATCTGTCTAGCAGCTTCTCTTTTAATATCAGGATTAGCAATACTCCTAACTGCTAATTCAAAAAGTTATAAAGAAGCTCAAATGGCTAGTCAAGTATTAACTATGATTACCATTGTTCCAATGTTTATTTCTATGTTAAATATTTCAATAATATCTAAATTGTATTATGTAATTCCAATACTTTCTCATGTTCAAATATTAATGGATATTTTTACAACTAAAATTAATTATAGTAATATCTTCTTATGTTTATTATCATCAATAATAATTTCTATCATAATCATAGACATAATAATTAAAAAGTTCAAATCAGAAAAAGTTTTATTTGGTTAAAATAAAGAAAGGTTCACCTTTCTTTTAATATGTATTAATGCTATAATAAAGAAGAAAATTTCTAACTTAAAAAGCAAATAAAAAGGAGTGTTTTTATGCAAAAAATAGTAATAATCGGTGCTGGTGCCTCTGGTCTTATGACTGCTATTTGTTCTAAAACTAAATATAATGAAGTCCTTTTACTTGAACGTAATAGTGAAGTAGGTAAAAAGATTCTAGCAACTGGAAATGGTCGTTGTAATTATTGGAATGCTGATCAATCACTAACTAATTATCATAGTACAAATAAAGAACTACTTTCTAGAATTATTACTGAAAGTAACTGTCAAGAAGTTCAAAATATTTTTACCAAGTTAGGTATCATTCCTAAAATAAAATCAGGATATTACTATCCATCTTCTAATCAAGCAACAAGTATTAGAAATGCTCTTTTAACTGAATGTCTAGAAAAAGGTGTAATTATAAAGACCAACTGTCACGTAACAAATGTAAAAAAAGAAAAAGATGTGTTCTTAATTGATACAGAAACAGAAACTATTAAATCAGACGTCTTAGTTATCGCAACAGGTGCTAAAGCATCTCATAAAACAGGTAGTGATGGTAATGGTTACTTACTTGCTAAAAAGTTTAATCATACTATAATTAATCCTCTACCTGCCTTAGTCCAATTAAAAACAACAGGAGACTTTTTAAAAAATTGGGCTGGAGTTAGAACTGATGTTAAAGTGTTTTCTAGAGAAGATAATAATATTATCGGAGTAGAAGAAGGAGAAATTCAATTAACTGACTACGGCGTATCAGGTATTTGCATTTTTAACTTATCAAGTCATATTGCTAGAGGACTATCTCAAAATAAAAAAGAAGAACTAATAATTAACTTTCTTCCTTTCATTGAAGACTCTGCAAAAGAATGGCTAGAAGCAAGAGAAGCATACATTACTAAGACAACTATTTCCAAACAATTAGAAACAATACTAAACTATAAATTAGTTCAAGTAATTTTAAAACTAAGTAAAATTAATCCAAACACTTATTATGAAGATTTAACCTCTTTAGAAAAAACTACTCTTGTAAAAAATCTAACTAATTTTACCATTACAGTTACTGGAACCAATTCTTTTGATAATGCTCAAGTAACATCCGGCGGTATTCCTCTAACCGAAGTAAATATAGAAACTATGGAGTCAAAACTAACTAAGAATTTGTATTTTTCTGGAGAAATACTAGATGTAGATGGTAAATGTGGTGGCTATAATCTTGGCTTTGCTTGGTTAACTGGACTAATTATTGGAAGAAGTATAGGTGATAAAAATGTTAAGAATTCATAATATTAAAATAAAAGTAGAAGAAGATTCAACTTCTAAATTATTAGAAAAGATCGCTAAAACTCTTAATCTATCAAAAGACTCTATCGAAAAACTTACTATTCATAAAAAAAGTATTGATGCTAGAAATAAAAGTGAAATATTTTATATCTATGAAGTAGATATTAAAGTACAAAACGAAGAAAAACTTCTAAAAAAATATGCTTCTTCTAATATTTATAAAACTCCAGTAGAAGAGTATTCTTTTCCTAAAGAAAAAGCAAATATTGAAAGCCCTATAATTGTAGGAAGTGGTCCAGCTGGTTTATTTGCTGCATACATTCTAGCAGAACATGGCTATAAACCAATTATAATTGAACAAGGTGAAAAAGCAGAAGACCGTCTTAAATCAATTGAACATTTCTTTGAAACGGGCAAACTAAATCCTAATTCAAATGTTCAGTTTGGAGAAGGTGGAGCTGGTACGTTTTCCGATGGTAAACTAAATACTTTAGTAAAGGATAAAGAATTTAGAGGTAAAAAAGTCTTTGAAATATTTGTAGAAAATGGTGCCCCAACTGAAATAATGTATTTAAAAAATCCTCATATTGGAACAGATCTTTTAAGAACAATAATTATTAACATGCGTAATAAAATGTTATCCTTAGGAGCAACAATCTACTATAATACTAAACTAACTAATCTAATTATAAAAGATAATACTCTAGAAGGAATAGAGGTAAATAACTCTGAAATAATTCCTTGTAAAAATCTCCTTCTAGCAATCGGTCATAGTGCTAGAGATACTTTCCATATGTTAAATAAAAATAATGTTTCTATGACTTCTAAAGCCTTCGCAATAGGACTTAGAATAGAACATCCTCAAGACATGATTAATATTAGTCAGTATGGAGAAAAGTATGCCAAACTACTTCCTCCTGCCAGTTATAAACTAACTTATCAAACAAAAGACAATAGGGGAGTCTATTCATTCTGTATGTGTCCAGGAGGATACGTTGTAAATGCCTCTAGTGAAGAAGGACATCTTGCTATAAACGGTATGAGTAACCATGCCCGTGATAGTAAAAATGCTAATAGTGCCTTAGTTGTAACTATTACAAAAGATGATTTTGGAGATAATCCACTGTCCGGAATAGAGTTTCAAAGAGCGTTAGAAGAAAAAGCCTATAACCTAGAAAATGGTAAAATACCAACTCAACTCTTAAAAGATTTCTATGCTAATAAAAAATCAACAACTCTAGAAGAAGTTGAAGTAATTACTAAAGGTTCATATGCTCTAAGTAATTTAAATGATATCTTACCACCATATGTATCTTCATCTATAAAAGAAGCTATTCCTAATTTTGCTACTAAAATAAAAGGCTATGATCGTGATGATGCAATTCTTTTAGGAATTGAAAGCAGAACCTCATCTCCAGTTCGTATCATAAGAGATGAGAATGGTATGAGTAACATAAAAGGTCTATATCCAGTAGGAGAAGGAGCCGGTTACGCTGGAGGTATTACAACAGCAGCCATGGATGGTTTAAAAATAGCCGAGCACTTAATTAACAATAATTACTAATCTGTCCTTTAAAAAATACTTAAAATATGTTATTATAATGTCAATTGATTAATGTAGCTAATCAATTAGAAAGAGAGATAAAATGGAATATTATTTATTAACAATACTTGCTTTTTTAATAACTATTACTGCTCAAATATTTGTAAATGGTAGTTATAGTAAAACAAGAAAAATTAAAAATAAACATAACTTAACTGGTGAAGAAGTTGCAAGAACTATTCTTGATAAAAATGGTCTAAGAAATGTCCAAATAGAGGAAGTTCATTCTACTTTAGGCGATCACTATGATCCAACAACAAAAACAGTTCGCTTATCAAGTGACATCTATCATAATACTTCAATAGCATCAGCTTCTGTTGCAGCTCATGAATGTGGTCATGCTATTCAAGATAAAGATGATTATACTTTTCTAAGAATAAGACATGCTCTTATTCCTATTGTAAACTTCTCATCATATGCAGGTTATATTGCTATTGTAATTGGTTGTATCTTTTCAAGTATTAATTTAATCTGGGTTGGTATTTTAATGGAAATTATTATCTTACTTTTCCAATTAGTAACACTACCAGTAGAATTTAATGCTTCATCTAGAGCTCTAAAACAATTAGAAGAATTAAACTTATTAGAAAAAAGTGAAATAAAATATTCACGTAAAATGTTAGGTGCAGCAGCTATGACTTATGTCGCATCAGTAGCTGCAGCCGTTCTAGAAATATTAAGATTGCTACTTATATTTAATAAAAATAATGATTAGTATTTCATACCTTGAAATACTTTTCTTATGTAAAAATTTAAAGTGAACCAACAGTCGCTTGGAAAAAAATAAACCTTATGCTATCCTATATTTAAATAATAAAAAAATAGAAAGGTAGTAGTATATGAATCAAGAAAAAATAGGTAAATTAATCGCCGAATTACGTAAAGAAAAGAATCTAACTCAAGAAGAATTAGGAAGAAAATTAGGAGTAACAAAAAACGCTGTAAGTAAATGGGAAAGAGGACTTTCCCTAATGGATATGTCTCTTTTAAAACCATTAAGTGTAGTCTTAGATATCTCTATCGTTGAACTATTAAATGGAGAAAAAATATCCAAAGAAAAACTAAATGAAAAAACAGAAGAAGTAGTAGAAAATACCATTGATTATAGCCGAAAAGAAATAAAGAAAAATAAATATATAAACATAGCTTTAACAACCCTAATAATCATCATAGTATTAACATTAAGCCTCTTCACTTATAAATTAATTCTACTAGAAAGATATACATTTAAAGAACCAGAAAATGCCAAAGAAGTAGTCGAAGGACTAAAAATAAAAAATGAACTAAAAATATATAAAAGAACTATTCCAGAAAATGAATATTTACAAATAGATGATATAAAATTAAGAAATGATTTTAAAGACTATGAAAAAGAAGAACAACCTAATCTAAATGTTGTTAACTATACATTGAAAGAAAATGATAAAACAAAAAGTCACTTTTCATTTTCTAAATCATCTCAAAATATTGATTTATTTGTAAGTAATGATATTAATTTTTATATTCCAAAAGATTATAATGTTACATGTCCTGAAAGCAGTTTTACCTATGCTGATAGAAAATATTTTCTCCTTAAAAATGATATAAATGATGATGTTGACTATATTAACTATGTCCGTGAAAATTACTTTATAAAAAATAATATTTTAATGGATAGACGTACTCTTATGGAAAACTTTGCCTTTAACTTATTTACCGCAACAATTATTCCAAATGTAGAAAGTATAACTCTAATTACAGGTGATTATCGTGGCTATATTTATAATATAAAAGGAGTAAGAGAAGTACATATTATAAGAAATGATCAAAGCTATATGTTCTTATTCTATGGAGAAAACCTAACAACAGATGATTATATAACTGATTTATTAAGTACATTAGAAATAAAATAATTATTAAGTATTTCATATTTCTTGAAATACTTTTTCTTTTTCTACTAAAATATGATACAATATAGACGCAAGAAAATTATAATGAATATTTATAAATATAATACATGTAAACTATAAAAAAATGTAAAGATAAAATAAAAGAATTATTGACTAAACATTTTATAAATATTATCATTATAAAAGAGGTGGAACATGTACTACAATAGAAAAAAATACATTTTAAAAAATGTTATTATAATTACCTTTATCCTTTTAGTTGCTATCGTCGCAACTCATAATATCTACTATAAGTTCACAAAAGAAAGAGATATTGACTATAGTTCAGAGTCTCTTGATATAGTATTTCATGATGTTGATGGAGCAGAAATTGATATAACCAAACCAACACTTGTAAATGATGCGATTGGTCTATCTTCTAAGGCTTATACACTAACTATTAAAAATAACTTAACAGAACCAGTTGACTATCAGTTAAAACTAGTTGACAATGCTGACAAGATTATTTCTGATGACTGTGCTACTCTTCAAATACCTAAAGAGTTAATAAGAGTAGCTGTTAAAGAAGATTCTTCAAAGAATAATATTTATACTTTAGGAGAACTTACAAATGGTATTCTAGATTTAGGCGAGATAGCTGCTCTAGCTGAAAAGAATTATTCAATTAGAATTTGGGTAACTAATGCAACTGATTTAAATGTTTCAAAAAGTCTTCACTACCATGGAACGATCCAAGTAGTAGAAAAAGGAACGGACTTAGCCGTTAGATAGGAGTCTTATATGGAGATAGATTTAAGTTTATTACATAGTAAAACAAAAGAAGAAATAGATATTACTAATACTTATACAATTCCTAAAGAGTATTATGAATCAACAATCGTTGAAAAAGCAGAAAATATTAAAGTAACTGGTAAAGTTTATATGGCTGCATCAACAGATGCTGCTGATGAAGAAGAAGACTACATTAAAGCCAAAATAGAAGGGGATATAATCTTAACAGACTCTATCTCTCTAGAACCAATTTCTTATCCAATTTCTATCGATTTTGATGATATTTTGGAGCAAAATTGCAAAAAAGATGAAAATACACTTGATATATTTCAGTTTTTATGGGAAAATATTGTACTGGAGATCCCCTTACAATTTACTAAGGTTAAAGATCTCAGTAAGTTTCATGGGGATGGATGGAAATTAGTTAGTGAAGATGAACTAACAACAAGAAATAATCCATTTTCTGATTTATTAAAAGATTTCGAAGAGGAGTGATAATATGATGAAGTTAGACATTCAAATGTTTGCTGTTCCATTCCGTAAAGTTTCAAAGACAAGAAAGAGAATGAGAAGAAGTCACAATGCAATGGAAATACCAGGCGTTAGTAAATGTCCAAGTTGTGGTGAAATGATTAAACCACACAGAGTATGTCCAAAATGTGGAAACTATAAAGGCAACAAAGTAGTAGAAGTAAAAGAAGCTGAGTAATCAGTTTTTTTTATTTTATTTTTTTCTGAAAAAACGATATAATAAACATGGTGATAAAAATGCAAAATACAACACAATCAACAACTTTAATAATTTGTCCTAATGAAACAAAAATGAAACTATTAAAAGATTCATCTTCTAAGAATGAATTACTAAATATAAAATTCATGACCAAAGAAGAATATAAAAATATCTATTATTTTTCTTATGATGAAAAAACATTAGCCTATCTAATGAAAAAATATAACTACAATATCGATGTCTGTAAAGTCTACTTAAATAACCTATACGTAATAGATGAGGCTAAGACTTATAAAAGTCCTAAACTAAACTTCTTAAAAGACCTAAAAAAAGAATTACTCCAAGAAAATCTTTTAATTATCAATAAAACTTACAAAGATTATCTAAAAGATAAACATATTATTGTAAAGAATGAGTATAACCTAGATAAATACGAAGAGGAAATGCTAAATCTAAAACAAACAACTTATCAAAGTATAAAACTAGAAACTCCCGTAGTAGAATGTACAACTATCGAAGAAGAAGTAAACTATGTCTGCCTAAAAATACTAGACCTTCTAAAACAAAATGTTCCTCTAAATAAGATTTATCTAACTAATGTCCAACAAGAATATTTCTACATCTTAAAAAAAGTCTTTTCTTACTACCATATCCCAATAAACATCAATTTTAAGTATTCAATCTATTCAACTAAAGTAGTAAAAGACTTTTTAGAAACCGGTGAACTAGACTTAGAAAATACAAAGAAACTCCCTCTAAATAAAAAGATAATTAATATCTTATCATCCCTAACTAGTCTAGATGAAGCCTCTAAAGAATATAAAACTATTCTCCTAGACAAACTTCAAAATACTTATCAAAGTCCAACTATTCTAAAAGATGCTGTTTCTATAAAAGATTTGTATAAAGAAAATTTTACTGATGATGAACATGTCTTTGTCCTAGGTTTCAACCAAGACGTCTTACCTAAAATGGAAAAAGATATATCTTATATCAGTGATAAAGAAAAAGATGAAGTACCATTATATAAAACTTCTTATTTAAATAAACGTAATAAAGAAACTCTAACTTACATCTTATCTACTATTAAAAACTTATACTTATCTTATAAAATATCAACACCATTTAGTAGTTATTATAAATCAAGTCTAATTACTGATTTATCTCTTCCAATCATCAAACCAGACTTAGACAATTACGACTCTTCAAATATCTATAATAGTCTTCGTCTTGCTACTAAACTAGATTTATATCACTTATATGGAGAAAAAGATGAAGTCCTATCAAAACTCTACACTCACTATCAAATACCTTATAAGACTTACTCCAACGACTTTACTGGTCTAAATAAAGATGAATATCTAACTAACTTACCATATCCATTAAAATTATCTTATACTAGTCTTAATGCCTATAGTGAATGTAAGTTTAAATACTACATTAGACATGTCTTAAAACTAGAACCATATACCGATACTTTCCAAACTTATGTTGGAACTATGTATCATTACATCTTATCAATCTATAAGAAAACAAACTTTAACTTTGAAGAAGAATATCAAAAATACTTAGAAAAAAGAGATCTTTCTCTAAAAGAAAAGCTCTTACTAATTCGTATTAAAAAAGATCTTCTAAAACTAATAGATGTCCTAAATAAACAAGACTTAATAACCGGCTATAACGATGCTTACTATGAAAAGAAAATAGATATCGACTTAAAGAAAAAAGTTTCTGTAATCTTTACTGGAACCATTGATAAAATAATGTATTATCAAAATATTGAAGACACATACTTCTCAATAATTGATTATAAAACCGGAACAATCGATACTCATATCGAACCTATGAAATATGGTCTTCATATGCAACTACCTGTCTATCTTTACTTAATTCATTATTCTAAAGCCATTAAAAGTCCGATCTTTACCGGAATCTATTATCAAAATATTCTTTTCAATTATCCAACTTGGGATAAAGACATTACTAAAGTTAAAGATGACCAATACATGTTAAATGGCTACTCAACTGAAGATATTTCTATTCTTAGTCGCTTTGATTCAACTTATGAAAAAAGTACTTACATAAAAAGTCTATCTTACTCTGATGAGAAAGGTTTTAGTTATAACACTTCTAAAAAGATTCTAACTAACGATACCTTATACAACTTACTAAACTACACTAAAAACTATATATCAACATCAACTGACAGTATCTTAGATGCCGACTTTAAAATAAATCCTAAAGTCTATTCTGGTATTAATGAATCATGTAAGTTTTGTTCTTTCAATGACTTATGTTACATGAAGGAAAAAGACTTAGTATATTTAGAAAAACAAACTGACTTATCATTCTTAGGAGGTGATGAATAATGGCTTGGACTCCTGAACAATTACAAGCAATAAATGAAGAAGGAAAAAATATTATTGTCTCTGCTGGAGCCGGTTCTGGAAAGACCGCTGTCCTAACTGAGCGAACTATTCGTAAACTAAAAACTGGTGTTCATATCAATGAATTACTAGTCCTAACATTTACTAATGCAGCAGCTGCTGAAATGAAAGATCGTATTAGAAGAGCCATTAATAAAACACCGGGCCTAGAAGAAGAGGCCAATCTAATAGATGGTGCCTACATCACAACCTTTGACTCTTTCTCCTTATCAGTTGTTAAAAAGTACCATACTAAGTTAAATGTTAGTAATAACATTAAAATTACTGATGATGTTATCATCAATATTGAAAAAAATAAAATTCTAGACGAGATTTTTGAAGAAAACTATTTATCTCCTAAAGAGAAATTTACTAATCTAATCAAAGACTTCTGTCTAAAAGATGATAAAGAATTAAAAGACTATATTCTAAATTCTTATAAAAAAATAGAATTAAAGTATGACCGTAGCGAATATCTTTCTACTTATCTAGAAAACTATTATTCTAAGGAAAACATTCAAAAACTTATCTCAGAATATATCTCTGTAATTTCTTCTTATCAAAAAGATATTACTAACTTAATAACGGACTTAAATTCATACTTTGATGGAACTTACGTAACTAAAGTAAGTGATGTCCTAGAAAAGTTCTTATCGGCTAAAACTTATGCTGAATTAAAAAATAGTCTTTTAGATGTAAAATTACCTGCTGTCCCAAGAAATTCTGATGAAGAAGGTAAGAATATAAAAACAACCATTTCTTCACTTATATCAGATGTTAAAGACCTATTAATCTATGAATCAGAAGAAGAAATGCAAGAAGAAATCCTATCAACTAAAGAAAATGCATCTGTCATAATCTCTATTCTAAAAGAACTAGATAAACGTATCGAAAACTATAAAAGAGAAAACGAAATCTATAACTTTACCGATATTGCTCATCTAGCCATTAAAGTAGTTAAAGAAAATCCGGATATTAGAGAAGAATTATCCGCTTCTTTTAATGAAATCTTAGTCGATGAGTACCAAGACACTTCTGATACTCAAGAATTATTTATCTCTCTAATCTCCCATAATAATGTCTACATGGTAGGGGATATTAAACAATCAATCTATCGTTTCAGAAATGCTAATCCTTATATCTTTAAAGATAAATATGATACTTATCGTGATACTGATAAAGGTATTAAAATCGATCTAAATAAAAACTTCCGTTCCAGAAAAGAAGTCTTATCAAATATCAATCTTTTATTTGATTTATTCATGGATGATGAAATAGGAGGTGCTGCTTATCAAGAATCACATCGTATGGTCTTTGGTAACAATCTCTATATCGAAAAAGGATCAACTGATCAAAACTATGACTTAGATGTTTTAACTTATGAACTAGAAAAGAATAGTCCTATTACTAAAGATGAACGTGAAATATTTATCATCGGTCAAGATATCAAAGAAAAAATTGCTTCAAACTATCAAATCTTTGACAAAGACACATCAATTCTTAGAACCATAAACTATTCAGATATTGTCATCTTACTAGATAAAAGTAAAAACTTTGACCTTTACAAGAAAATCTTTGAATACTTACACATTCCACTATCTATAGAAAAAGACTCTTCTCTTCGTAAAGATCAAGACATCTTAGTCATAAAAAGTCTTTTAAAGTTCTTAAAGTGTCTAAAAACTTCCTCTTTCGATCAAGAATTTAAATATAGTTTTATCTCTCTTGCTAGAAGTTTCTTATTTAACTTACCAGATGATGAAATTTATCACTACTATGTTACAAATACATACAAAGACAGCATTATTTATCAAACTTGTCTAGAACTAGTAAAAAGTATTGATACTATGTCCGCTGCTGAATACTTAGACTATATCTTAACAGAACTTCACTATGAAGAAAAACTTCTAACTATCGGTAGTATCTTATCATACCGTACTAGACTAGAATATATTTATAATCTAATAAATGACTATTCCTCATCAGGTAACACTATCTATGACTTTATTGAATACTTGGATGAGATATACACCAATGATTATGACTTAAAATTCAAAGTAAATGAATCAAGTACCAATAGTTGTAAAATCATGACTATTCATAAATCTAAAGGTCTAGAATTCCCAATCTGTTACTTTGCTGGTTTTACTAGTAACTTTAATATTAGTGAACTAAAAGAAAAGATAATTTTCGATAATAAATACGGTCTAGTCCTACCTAAAGTAGATGAATACTATAAAGAAACAATTATAAAAACTCTTCTTAAACGAAATACTAAAAAAGAAGAAATATCTGAACGTATTAGACTTTTATATGTTGCCTTAACTAGAGCTAAAGAAAAGATGATTATCGTTATTCCAACTCAGGAAGAGACAAAAGAAGTTACCTCTATTGTTCCAGTCTATGAACGTAGTAAATATAATAGTTTCTTATCAATTTTAAAAAGTATATATTCCGTTCTTTTACCATACGTAATTCTAAAAGAACCAAACTGTACTAAAGACTATTTAAAAACAACTAAGTCTCAAGCTGAAAAAGAACTTATCCTTCCCCAAGATAATTTAAAAGTAGACGAAATATCTATTGAAACATCTAAAGTAGAAGAAAGTCATTTTTCTAAAGAAACCCTTCATATCTTCACTAAAGAAGAAAATGAACTACTAGAGTTTGGTACTAAAGTCCATGAACTTCTAGAAACTCTAGACTTTACTAAGCCATTTTCTCTAGAATCAAAACACCTAGAACAAAAAATATCAGCTTTTATAAATTCATCCCTTATCCAAGAAAACCTTAATTATCCAATGTATAAAGAGTATGAATTTATTTATGAAGAAGATAATACTTTAGCTCATGGTATAATCGATTTATTAATAGAAACACCAACTAGAATGCTTATTATCGACTACAAATTAAAAAATATTGATGATTCTAACTATGACAAACAACTAAATGGTTATCGTAAAGTAATTAAAGAAAAAACTAAAAAGGAAGTATCTTGTTACTTATATTCGATTCTAGAAGAAAGATTTAGAGAAGTAGAGGAAAAATAAAAAGTATAAAAAACACAAATTAGAGAAGTAAATCTTCTCTTTTTTACTTTTCGTTTAACGTAAAATGCTTGTTATCATTGACTTTTTGTCCATTTTATGATAAAATATGCGTACTAATTGAGGGGGAATGGTTATGGGAGAAATAAAGAAAGATACTGACGAAAATGTTTATACTCTAACTGATAATTTTTTTGAGAGTCTTCATGGTAGTAAAACCTTAGAATATCGTGAAGGTCAACATACAATTGCCTTAGATATTATGGAAACTATAGAAGATCACTCTATTATTTTAGTGGAAGCTGGAACTGGTATTGGTAAATCATTTGGTTATTTAGTGCCACTAATTTATTCAAGTACTCATGGCGAGAATTTTAAAGGTTTCATAATTTCTACATCTTCTCTTGCTCTACAAGAACAATTAAAGAAAGACATTAGTATTTTATCTGAAATGTTAGGAGAAAAAATACCTGTTCAAGTAGTAAAAGGTCAAAGTAATTATCTTTGTGAAAAACGTTTTGAATATTTTGAAACAAGAAAAGAAAATGAAAAGATGGCCGAAATTATAAGAGAAAGATTAAGACATGGAAAAATAGAAAAGCAAGATTTTGATGATATAAAAGGTCTAACTTGGAAAAAAATAAGTGTCGATGTAAAAAACTGTGAAAACTGTTACCATTCAGGTAGCTGTGGTTATGCCTTAAAAAGAAAAAGCTGGGCCGAAGGTAAAGCAATTATTTGTAATCACGACTATTTAATATCTGAGTATTTAAAAAGAGATGAAGATAGAAGACGTTTATCTTCTCCATCTATTATAGTTTTTGATGAGGCTCATACACTACCAGAAAAATTTAATCTTGCCTACGAAAAAACAATAAGTAAAGCCAGTATTGAATCTGCAATATGGAAAGTCTATGAACAGTTAGGAATGGATGACTGTGATGATAAATTAGCTATAGGTGCTTTAAATGATTTATTCCATAAAATTAGAGTAAATGCTAAAAAAGTATATAATGCCAACGCTAGTAAAGAAGTTGAAAAATTTGATACTGAAACAACAGGATTTAACTGTACAAAATCAATAGTAGAGTCCATTGATAAAGTTCTAAAAGAATTAACAATCCTTCATAAATATCAACAAAAGATGGCTTCCCGCGATGGTAGAATGAGATATAATAGTGCTACAGAAACAATAGAAACTACTATAGAATTATTAACAGACTTATTAAAAATTCCAGCTAATCGTCGTAATGTATATTGGACAAACTTCGTACATGGTACTAATGAACGTATTGAAATTAAATATCTTCCTAAGAATCTATCAACTATAATTGGTAAACAGCTAGGTAGAGAAAAATGTGGTATAGCTCTTACTTCAGCAAGTCTTACAACAAAGAAAAATGATTATGGTTACTTTAAAAAAGACTTAGGTCTAGACAACATAACTGGTAAACCGGTAATTGCTCAATTTTCGCAAAAATCCCCATATAATTATGACGCTAATGCACTTCTTTATATGGCTACCGATGTAATCTCACCAAAAAGTACTGATCGTGAATTATATCTAGACTCTTTAGCTAAGAAAATAGAAGAGTTGATGGATGTAACCGAAGGACGAAGCTTAGTTTTATTTACTGCAAAGAAAGATATGCAAGACGTTTATTCACGTCTAAAGAAAAAAGATAAACCATATAAAATATTAGTTCAAGAAGAAGGAAAAGATGTTAGTCGTCTAAAAGAAGAGTTTTCCAACGATGAAACATCATCTCTTCTAGCAACAGGTGTCTTCTGGGAAGGAATAGATGTAAAAGGTTCATCTCTTGAAAATGTAATTATCGCTAAACTACCATTTCCAACTGTAGATCCTATAATTCAAAATAAAGCTTCCATCTATAGTGATGGCTTTAGAGAAGTATATTTACCAGAAATGTTATTAAAATTAAAACAAGGAACTGGTAGACTAATAAGAAGTGAAACTGACAAAGGTATAGTTGCTATCCTAGATTCAAGAGCTAAAGACTATGTAGAAGAAATTACATCTTCATTACCATATAGTAATGTTACTGCTGAAATGGATGAAGTAAAAAGATTTGCTAGTACTAATTTAACTAAAGAAAAAACTTCTGTACAAGTAAAAGTTAAACAATAGAAAGAAGGTAAAGTATGGAAATAATAAAAGAAATACCCGAAGATATAACTACTGAAGAGTTAACAGAATTAATAGATGATAATATTAGAACAACAAGAAGAATGGCTAGTGAAACTAAAAAAGCTCAAGCTGAAAAGATGCTTGAATCAATAACTATAACTTTAAAAGAACCATTTGAAATAGAAATGACAGAAGTACCACTAGATGATGATATTCATTTTGACGATGACGAATTTGAAGAAGCAATTAAGCACTTCTTTGGCAAAATAGATTTTCTTGACGATATTACTCTTGATAGTATCAAAGAAAAGTTACCTGACCCTCTAGACTATGACTACCAACCAATTCTTCTACGCCTAGCAGCAGAACTATTAAAACAAAATTCTGAAATCTGTCAAATAATCTCAGAAGAATCATTACAGCCAGAAGAAGTAACAGTTCTAGAAAAAGATTTAGAAAAGAACAAACAAAAAATGGCAATTCTTAGAACCTTATTATCTGAAAAAGAAGAAGAAAAGGAAGAAGAAACTGAACAAGTTCAAAATAAATTTATCTTTGTTCCCAATATATCTGGAAGTCCTTGTGTATTAAATGAAATAAAACACATTGACCCTGCTTATTATGAGAAATTTATTAGTCTATTTGACTCTATTAAAACCGGAAAGTTTAAAAACTTTGCTAGATTTACAGCTTATGACATCTTTGAAGTAAAAGATTTTAAAGTTCGTGTTTTATTTGCTAGACTTACTCCAGATACCTATGCCTTAATTTCAGCTTTTACTAAGAAAGTTACGACAAGTAAAGGTTATACTGAATTAGTAAACTTAAGAGCAGCTAATTACTTTAATTCAGTAGACTCACTAAAAACTAATCTTGATAACGAAGAATTTATGAAAATACAATCTGACTATGAACAGGAACTATATAATATTTTAGGTGTGGCAAAAGATAAGCTAAAAGTTATGACGAAAAAAGGTGATAAAAATGACTAGGGAAGAGATACTACGTGAAGTTAATAGAAAACTACATATTTTGGAAACAACAATCGAGCAACCAGATGAAAAATTACTTTTCTTACGAGAATACTTAGCAAACAATTCATTTAACCGTCTTGAGCATCTTATTAATGTTAATCAAGCCGATACAATAAAAGCCTATCTAGCCGCTACAACTTCACTTGATCTTGAAGAAATAAGTCCAATGATTTCTGACTTTATTATTCTTTTTAAAACTGAAGAAATAGAAGACGCTGATTTAATGGAATTATTAGGTGCTATAACAGATCAATTAATTGAAGATATGCAAGAATCTATAAAAAATAAAAATCAAGGAAATATTCTTAAAGCCCTAAAAAATAGATTAACTCCAGACTTTATCGCTGCAAGTAGTTTAGCTTTATCAAATATATCTCTAGAACATAAAAAAGAAGTTATAGCTTTAACAAAATTTATGAAAAAATATATGCAATCAACTCTAACTGATGAAGAAATAGTGGCACTAAATTTAAAAGAGATATCTAATGAAAAAATAGATAATTTAGCAGATGCTTTTTCACTAGTTATAGTTGTAAAAACAGTACGTGATGGTTATTTTTATGCCAGAAGAACAATTCAAGAAGTACTTGAAGATGAATCAATGCGTGGAATAAAAAGTGAAACTCAACTAAAAAAGATATTAGATAGAGATTTATCAAAAACAATAGATTATGCCGCAATAAGAGAAACATTTAGTAAAATGGTCAATTATTACAATACGAAAGCTAAAGCAATAGAAAGTAGGGCTAGGATAAGAAATAAAGCCATTCAAACTTATAGTGAATTTTTAACATATTTTACAAGTGCTGGCTTAGATGAGGCAATAACTGATTATAGAAGAACAGTTTCTAAAATTCCAGATGAAAATTTTAAACGAGAGATTTTAAAATATATTTATAAGTATAATCTTGATTATCAAATGCCAATAGAAGAGTTATATAATGAAACTTTAGAATTAGATTTAGATTCATATTATCCTATACTAGGAGCTTATTCAATTCCAAGAACTGAAGAAACTGTTGCCAGATTAAGAACCAAATATACTCCAGCTGAAGTAAAAAATCTTCTTGGTCAACTAGGAGAAGTTGGTATCGAAGATGAAAATGTCTTATATCAAGTTCTATTAGTAAGTAATAAAGAAGCTATAGATACTTTATGTTGTCTTGCTAAAAAAGAAGTAATTTCACCTGAAGTATTAAAAAATTATCCAGCTATATTTAACTCAGATGACATTTGGTATAAAAATGCTCTTACTAATATAAATACAGTTATAACTGCTGGACTAAATCCTAGATATATGAGTTCTTCAAAAATAGCTTTATTTGCTCCACCTGAAGTAGTTAAAGAAAATATTCATAGTCTAAAAGAAAAAGAATTATTATCTAGAATTGGTAAAGATACCAATATTGATTTTATAGGTTCACTAGCAACCAATCAAGTTCTTACACTAGCAACATCCGCTGGTTATAAAAAAGATATTGAAGAAGACATTGATCTATTAAACTTCGAAGTAGTAAAGTGGCAAAGAGTTTATATAATGAAAGAGATTGATATGCCAGTGGCATCAAGTGAGTTAAGATCCTTCTTAGAAACAAAGTCTTTCTTTATTCCAGATTATAAACTAGAAGAGTATATTTTTGATAGTCAAGGAAATGAAAAACCAGTTCAATTTACCAAGAAAATAACCACTAGTACTGAAAAAGTAGAGGCTACAACTATTGACACAGCTAAGTAAGCATGTTATAATCTAACTGTTTGACGCCTCATGCTCAAACCGCATTGAAAAGGTTTTAAACAATTTATTGTACCTTGAGAGCGAGTCTTAAGTTATTAATAAAGGAGGTATATTAATGAACGCTGTAATTAAAGTTGGTGGAAAGCAACATTACGTACAAGAAAATTCAGAAATTTACGTAGAAAAGCTAGACGCTGAAGTTGGTGACACAGTAAAGTTTGATCAAGTATTAATGCTTGATAGTAAAATAGGTAGTCCTTATCTTACTAATGTTACTGTTGAAGGTGAAGTAATCAAAAACGGTAAACAAAAGAAAATTAGAGTTTTCAAGTATAAGAGTAAAGACAGATCTAACCGTAAGACTCAAGGACATAGACAACCTTATACTAAAGTAAGAATTACTAAAATTAATGGATAATCATGATTAAAGTAAGAGTTACTAAAGAAAATGATTTAGTTCTAGGAGTTAAGTTACTAGGACATGCTATGTATGCAAATAGAGGCAAAGATATTGTCTGTAGTGCAGCAAGTAGTATTGTAACAACAACTATAAATGGAATTTTATCATTAAATGAGGAAGGTCTAAGTTACGAAGTTACGAAGGATGGTTTAACAATCAGTAATATTTCATCTGATTTAACTATCCAAAAACTAATTAACAACATGATCAGTCTTTTAAAAGAGTTGGAAGAAAGTTATCCAGCTAACGTAGAAGTAAAATAAGGAGGAGAATTATGAGATTTTTAAAATTAGATATTCAATTATTTGCTCATCATAAAGGGCAAGGATCAACATCTAATGGTCGTGATTCTGCAGGACGTAGATTAGGAGCTAAAGCTGCTGACGGTGAATTCATCACAGCTGGTAGTATTATATATCGTCAACGTGGAACTAAGATATTCCCAGGAACTAATGTTCGTCGTGGAAGCGATGATACTTTATTCTCTACAATTGATGGAATCGTTAAGTTTGAACGTTTAGGAAGAGATAAGAAACAAGCTTCAGTATATCCTAAAGAAGCATAATGAAGAGCCAGATGGCTCTTTTTTTAATATAATTGTAGAATTTTATATCAATATTTGCTATACTATAACTGCTTAAAAAGGGAGGCAATAATTATGTTTGTAGATGAAGTCGAAATAAGAGTAGAAGCTGGTAATGGTGGAGATGGCTGTACCGCTTTTCGTCGTGAAAAATTTGTTGAAATGGGAGGACCATTTGGAGGTAATGGAGGTCATGGTGCTGATATAATCTTTAAAGTTGATCAAGGACTACATACTTTACTAGACCTACGTTATCAAAAAATATTAAAAGGTAAAAAAGGTGAAAATGGTCGTGGTAAAAACCAAAATGGTAAAGGTGCAGAACCATTAATAGTAAAAGTACCTCAAGGAACAGTAGTAACAGATTTAGAAACTGGCTTAATTATTGCTGATCTATCAAAAAAGGACCAAGAAGAAATAATTGCTAAAGGTGGTCGTGGAGGTAGAGGAAATACTGCTTTTAAAACTCAAACCAATACAGCTCCTGACTATTCTGAAAATGGTGAAGAAGGAGAAAGAAAAAATTTAAAAGTAGAAGTAAAATTACTTGCTGATGTTGGACTAGTAGGACTACCTAGTGTAGGCAAAAGTACAATTATTTCTGTAATATCAAAATCAAAACCTAAAATAGCAGCTTATCACTTTACTACTTTATCTCCAAACCTAGGAGTAACCAAAGCGACAGATGGACGTAGTTTTGTTGTAGCTGACTTACCAGGTTTAATAGAAGGAGCATCCAAAGGAGAAGGACTAGGAGATAAATTTCTACGTCATATTGAGCGTACTAAAGTAATAGCTCATGTTATTGATATGTCAGGTAGTGAGATGCGTGATCCTTATGAAGATTACCTATTAATAAATAAAGAACTAGAGGAGTTCAACCCAAAATTATTATCAAAGCCTCAAATAATTATCGCTAATAAAATGGACTTACCAAATGCTAAAGAAAACTTAGAAGAGTTCAAGAAAAAAGTAAAAGATGAAATATTTGAAATAAGTGCCGCAACTAATTCTGGTCTTCAAAAGGTAGTAGATAGACTAGCTGATTTACTAGACTCTATTCCAAATAATCCATTATATGAAGATAATCAAATAGAAAGTCATATCTTATACAAGTTTAAAAAAGAAGAACCATATACTATAACAAGAGATTCAGATGGTACTTGGGTAATATCTGGTAAAGAAATAGAACGTATCTTTAAGATGACTAAGTTTAATAGTGAAGAAGCAATTTATCGCTTTGCCAAAAAACTACGTCGTCTAGGAATAGATGCTAAACTAGAAAGCCTAGGAGCAGAAGTAGGCGATCAAGTACGTATTCTAGATTTCTACTTTGATTATAAAGATTAATAAGTGGAGGATAATATGTTGACGATAAGTACTTTTAATATTCAAAATAAAGAAAGTAAAACTAAAGCAATAGATATATTAAAATATATAGAAGAAAATAAAATAGATATAATTAACTTACAAGAACTATATCCAAGTTGTGAAAAAGAACTTCGTAAAAGTCTAAAAGACTACAAAATAACTGGAAAGTATCGTTACTTATATTTTCCTAAAATAAATGAGTCAAATCCAATCATAACAAATAAAGATATTATCTATACAAAAACTTATCGTCTTCCTCATCTTCCATCGCTATTAAATAGAATTATTACAAAAACCGTAATAAGTATTGATAACAAACAAATAACCATCTTAAATACTCATCTAGATTACAAATATCAACTAGCTAAGAAAAGACAATTACAAGTAATTTTAAAACTATTAAAAAAAGAGACTAATCCTGTTATCTTAACAGGTGATTTTAATCTAAAAAACAATAAAGAACTATTCAATAATTTTGTAAAAGACTTAGAACAGTTAAATATTCATCATGTAGAAATAGAAGAAAAAACACTAAAAACCTCTAAATATAAAAGGGCAATTGATCACATATTTTTATCAAATGATTTTAAACTAATAGATAAAAAAGTAATTAAAACCATAGAAACTAGTGATCATTATCCTATACTTATAAAAGTAATATTGAATAAATAGTTACACCGAAAGGAAAATGACAAGTGCTAAAGAAAGACATAACAAAACAAAAACTAAAAGCAATGCTTGAAAATTATCTTCATGAGCATCAAGAGTACTATACAGATGCTGAAAAAAAATATATCATGGAGAATTTTTCATCTGGACTTTTTACAGACTTTTCTGATGCACTATTACGTCAAATATATAGTGAACTATCTTTAATAGATGATGAACATAATATCTATTTAGGTTTTACTAACTTAATAGAAAGAGAATTCGGTCTAGATAAACATATTTTAGAAGTAGGTGGTGGAAAAATTCCTTGTCTTGGTAAAAACATAGTTCTAAGACAAAAAAGTGGAACCATTACCGTTTATGATCCAGATCTAATAACTACAACATCACCTTATAAAAACTTAAACCTAAAGAAAAAAAACTTTACTACGCAATTAATAATTCCAAAACCAGATCTAATAATTGGTTTTACTCCAACAACCGCAACAGATCAAATTTTAGAATATGCTTTCGCAACCAATACTGATTTTATGATAGCTTTATCGGATATATTTGATGAGGTTGACTTTTATCAAGAAGAAGACGACATCTGGACTCATTGGCAAAAGGAAAAAATCTATGAAGCAAGGAAATTGGTTGCTAAAAACAATATGGGTAAATTAATGATTGAAACACTAGAAAAGTATGACAACCCATATCCAATTATATATAACAAGCGCAAACGTTGACTATTATTGACATTTGTAAAGTAAAAAGTAATTGCTTAGGTCGCATTTTATGATATAATCAAGTTAGATTAAAATTGCGAAAGTGAGAATGTAAATATGTACGACGAGAATTATTTAATTCAAAATGGTGTAGACGTAACAAAAAGTCTAGAACTATTTGGTGATATCAATACTTATAATGAAATTGTTGGAGAATTTTTAGTAAGTGCTAAAGAAAAGCAAGCTAAACTTCAACAATATAAAGATGAAAAGGATATGGCTAATTATACAATTTATATCCATTCCTTAAAAAGTGATGCTAAATACTTTGGTTTCACAAAACTAGCAACAATGGCTGAAGAACAAGAACAAAAAAGTAGAGAAGGAGATGTCTTCTTCATATATGAAAATTTCCAACCTCTAATTGATGAAATACAAAGAATGATGTTGGTTGTTAAAAAGTACTTATATCCTGAAACAGAAACTCAAGTGCCTCAAGTACCACAACCAGCAGCTCAACAAGTTGTAGTACCAACTCCACAAGCAGTAGCATCTTCACCAGAAGAAGATTTACCAGAGCCATATACTCAAAAAACAATTTTAGTAGCTGATGACTCTAATATTATTCGTAATTTCGTAAAGAGAATCTTTAGTGAAAAATATAATGTAGGCGTAGCTCAAGATGGAGCAGAAGCCTTAAAAATAATTAAATCTAATCAAAACAACGAAGAAATAGTTGCTGTTTTATTAGATTTAAACATGCCAAGAGTAGACGGATTTGCTGTTCTAGACTTTATGAATGATAATCAATTATTTGGTAAAATGCCAGTATCAATCATTTCTGGAGACTCTTCAAAAGATACAATTGCTAAAGCTTTTGGTTATCAAATTGTTGATATGCTAGCTAAACCATTTACTGAAATGGATATCAAACACGTCGTAGAAAAAACAATTTACTTTAAAAATATCGATTAAAAAAGAGTAATTATAAATTACTCTTTTTCTTTTACTGTAAATTCATCTCCGACTTTAAAATTATCACTAACACCAACAGGAGTTAAATATATATATAAAACTTTTCTTCTAGGAAGAAGTATCTTGTCAGCTTTAAAATTCTTATATATATAAATAATTTTATTATCTTTATCAGTCTCTATAATATCAACGTTTTGACAAAACCAATAAGTAGTTAAACCTTTTCTCCTCATCATATAAATATCTTCAATTGGTTCTAAATAAAATTTCAAACTCTTAAGTTTTAACCAGAAAGTATTTAAATAAATAACATCATATTTTTTCTTTTCAATCTTAATATACATAAAATCACCTGTTCCTACTAAAATTATAACATAATACGTAAAAGTTATTAAATAATAATATAAAATCTTTTCCTATTATTAAAAATGTGATATTATAAAAAAGGAAATGAGGAGGTATAAGTATGAGTGGACATTCAAAATGGGCAACAATTCATCGTAAAAAAGGATTATTAGATGCTGCTAGAGGAAAAGTTTTTCAAAAACTAGCTAAAGAAATCATGGTAGCAGCAAAGTCAGGTAGTCCTGATCCGAACCAAAACTCATCATTAAGATTGGCTGTTGATAAAGCTAAAGCTCAAAACATGCCAAAAGAAAATATTCAAAAAGCAATTGAAAAGGCAACTGGTGGAACAGATGGAGCAAACTACGAAAGTGTTCGTTATGAAGGATATGGACATGGTGGTGTAGCCTTCATGGTAGACTGCTTAACAGATAATCGTAATAGAACTGCATCTCAAGTACGTAGTACTTTCACAAAAGCTGGTGGAAATCTTGGAACAGATGGTTCTGTAAGTTATATGTTTGAACGTCGTGGTTCAATTGTAATACCAGCAGATTATGATGAGGATACAATGATGATGACAGCATTAGACGCCGGAGCTCTAGACTTTGAAAAAATAGAAAATACCTATGTTATTACTACTGATACAGCTAATTTTACTCCTGTAAAAGAAGCTTTAGAAAATGCAGATGTTAAGGAATTCTTAGAATGTGAATTAACATACATTCCAAATATGGAAGTAGAATTAGATGAAGAAGGACAAGAAAAAGTCATGAAATTAGTAGATACACTAGAGGACTTAGATGATGTTCAAGATGTTTATTACAATCTAAAAGGAGAATAATAAATAAAGAAATAATAAGAAAGGGCACACCTTAAGTGAACTTGTATTAGTTCATAATTGCTCTTTTTTCTTTTCTAAAAATGTTATATAATAAGTAAGGAGTGATTTTATGTATGACTATATAATAGGAACAGTTACAAGTTTAAAAAATAATGCTATCGTTTTAGATAATAATGGTATAGGATATTTAATTTATGTTTCTAATCCTTATGCCTTTGAAGAACAAAAAGAATATAAAGTTTATGTCTATCAACAAATAAAAGAAGATGAAAATAGTTTGTTCGGTTTTAAAAATCAAGCTGAAAAAGAACTATTCTTAAAACTAATTAGTGTTAAAGGACTAGGTTGTAAAATGGCTATGCCAATCTTAGCAGTTGGTAATGTAGAAGGTATAATGGATGCTATTGAAAGAGAAAATATCCTATACTTAAAGAAGTTCCCAAAAATCGGTGAAAAACTAGCTAGACAAATGATTCTAGATTTAAAAGGCAAATTAGCTTTTATTGGTGTAGGTATATCAGATGATGAATTAACAACTAGTGAAGAATTAAAAGAAGTATTACTAGGTTTAGGATACAAAGACAAAGAAATAAAAGGCATTCTTACTAAAGTAAATAAAGATTTACCAATTGAAGAACAAGTAAAAGAGGCTTTAAGATTACTCTTAAGATAAGGAGAATTCTATGAAAACTGAAAATGTTATAAAAAACTATTCGCTAGAAGATGATCAAGTAATTGATAATACAATTAGACCTGAAACAATAAGTGAATATATTGGTCAAAGTGAAGTAAAAGAAAATATTAAAATATTCGTTGAAGCTGCTAAAATTCGTAACGAAGCTCTAGATCATGTTTTACTATATGGTCCTCCAGGACTAGGTAAAACAACCCTAGCTTTTATAATTGCTCATGAACTAGGTACTCATATAAAAACAGCATCTGGTCCAAGTATTGAAAAAACTGGTGACTTAGCCGCAATTCTTTCTTCACTAGAACCAGGAGACGTTTTATTTATTGATGAAATTCATCGTATGCCAAGATACATAGAAGAAGTCCTATATCCAGCTATGGAAGACTTCTCACTAGATATTATCGTAGGAAGTGAAGGAAATACCAGAAACATCAAAATAGATTTGCCACCATTTACTCTTGTAGGAGCAACAACTAGAGCTGGAGACCTATCAGCACCTCTAAGAGATCGTTTTGGTATAATCTCAAAACTTCAATTTTATACAACTGAAGAACTATGTGAAATAGTAAAAAGAACTTCTCGTGTTCTAAATATGGAAATAGAAGAGGATGCTGCTTATGAATTAGCAAGACGTAGTAGAGGAACCCCAAGAATTGCTAATAGATTATTTAAAAGAGTAAGAGACTTTGCCCTTGTTAAAGGAAATGGTAAAATTGATCTTGATATTACCAAAGAAGCTCTAACTAGACTTCATATCGATGAGTTAGGCTTAGATAAAACAGACCACGATTTACTTCTAGCAATCATTAATAAATTTAATGGTGGCCCAGTAGGAATAGAGGCCCTAAGTAGTTCAATTGGTGAAGAAGTAACAACGATAGAAGACGTTTATGAACCATACTTATTACAAACTGGTCTACTAAAAAGAACAACAAGAGGTAGAATGGTAACAGATAAAGCCTATGAAGCCTTAGGAATAGAAAAGAAAAACTAACAGGAGGATACTATGAAAGTAGAAGATTTTGATTATTATTTACCTGAAAAATTAATAGCTCAAACCCCATTAGAAAAAAGAGATACTTCTAGACTAATGGTTTTAGATAAAACAACAGGAAAAATAGAACATAAACATTTTTATAATATTGTAGATTACTTAGAAGAAGGAGATACCTTAGTCTTAAATGATACTAAAGTTCTACCAGCTAGATTAATCGGAGAAAAAGAAGAAACTAAAGCTGTAATAGAAATACTATTATTAAAAAACATTTCTGGTGATGACTGGGAATGTTTAGTAAAACCAGCTAGACGTATAAAAGTAGGAACAATAGTAACATTTGGATCAGGTGAACTAAAGGCAAAATGTATAAAAGAAGAACCAGAAGGAATTAGACATTTTACTTTAATTTATGATGGTATCTTAATGGAAATATTAGAACATCTAGGTACTATGCCACTACCACCATATATTCATGAAAAACTAAAAGATCAATCAAGATATCAAACAGTATATGCTAAAGAAATAGGTAGTGCCGCTGCTCCAACTGCTGGTCTTCATTTTACAAAAGAACTATTAGAACAATTAACGAAAAAAGGTGTAAATATTGCCTACATTACTCTTCATGTTGGACTAGGTACTTTTAGACCAGTAAGTGTTGACAAAGTAGAAGAGCATGAAATGCATTCTGAATACTATCAAATGACTAAAGAAACAGCAGAACTTTTAAAAAAGACAAAAGAAAACAATAAAAGAATTATTGCTGTTGGTACAACAAGTACTAGAACCCTAGAAACAATCATGACAAAATATAATGAATTTACAGAATGTTCTGGTTGGACTAATATCTTTATTTATCCAGGTTACAAATTTAAGGCAATCGATGCTCTAATTACTAACTTTCATCTACCTAAATCAACCTTAGTAATGTTAGTATCAGCTTTAGCCGGTAGAGAAAATATTTTAAATGCTTATAAGACAGCAGTTCAAGAAGAATACCGCTTTTTCTCCTTTGGCGATGCCATGCTAATTAAATAAACCTTGTAAAAAAACCAAAAAAATGGTATAATATGGGCACTTAGCGGAAGAAAGAGGAGGAAATGTAATGAAGTTAATTCCAGAACAAGTAGAAGGCATCAAAAAACAAATAGCAGAAAAAATAAACGTAGTAAGTGATGTTGATTATTTAGAAGAATCAAGAGAAGATTTTAGAAAGAACATAATTGAGTGTGGCGTAAGAGATGAAGTTTCTGAAAGACATATGTTTAAAGCTCATGCTGATATTGCTAGATTAAGAGTTGCCCTAGAGGATGCTGAAATAGTAGATGAACCAACTGGTTGTGTTATTGAAATTGGTAGTAACTTTACAGTTGAATTTTCAACTGGAGCAAAAAGAACTTTTACCTTAGTAGAAACAACAGAAGGACTAGAAAAAACATCTGATTATACAACTAAAGCTAGTCCATTTGGTCAAGCTGTTATTGGAAAAACTGAAGGAGATGTATTCTCATATACAATTTCAACATCACCATTTAATAAACGTCAAATTACTGGTTGTGTTGAAAAAATTAATACAAAAGAAAACACTAATAGCAAACAAAAAACTATTACAAAATAAGGAGCAATCCTTTTTTTATTGTTTTTTGCAAAAATTTCCCTTATAATTATAAAGACAAAAGGAGATACCTATATGAAAATAAAATATACATTACTACATAAAGATGAAAACTCATCTGCTAGATACGGAACACTTCAAACTAATTATGGAACTTTTGAAACACCTATGTTTATGCCTGTTGGTACTAAAGCAACTGTAAAGTCCTTATCCCCTGAAGAATTAAAAGCTGCTCATTCTGGAATAATTTTATCTAATACTTATCATTTATGGTTACGTCCAGGAGAAGATATAATAGATAAAGCTGGTGGACTACATAAATTTATGAATTATGATGGGCCAATACTTACAGACTCAGGCGGTTTCCAAGTCTTTTCATTAGTAAAAAACAAAGAGAAAGATATTACAGAAGAAGGCGTAACTTTCAAAAGTCATATTGATGGTTCAAAATTATTTTTAACTCCGGAAAAATCAATTCAAATTCAAAACAAACTAGATAGTGATATCGCTATGAGTTTTGATGAATGTCCTCCATATCCATCAACTTATGAATACATGAAAAAGTCCGTTGAACGTACACTAAGATGGGCTGCTCGTGGTAAAAAAGTTCACTCTAACGAAAACCAATCGCTATTTGGTATTGTCCAAGGTGGAGAATTTGAAGACTTACGTGAATATAGTTGTAAAGAAACTGTTAAAATGAATTTCGATGGTTATAGTATTGGTGGTACTTCAGTAGGTGAAGACAAAGATACAATGTATAAGATGATTGACTATGGTATAAAGTATCTACCAGAAGATAAAGTTCGTTATCTAATGGGAGTAGGAGACCCAATTGATATAATTGAAGGTACTATTAGAGGAATTGATATTTTTGACTGCGTTCTACCAACAAGAATTGCTAGACACGGACAAGCTTTTACTAGAGAAGGAAAAATAAACTTCAACAATGCCAAGTACAAAGAAGACTTTACTCCAGTAGAAGAAGGTTGTGACTGTTACACTTGTAAAAATTATACAAAAGCCTACATTCGTCACTTAATAACAACAGATGAAATGTTAGGTGGAAGACTATTATCAATTCATAATATAAGATTCTTAATAAAACTAACAGAAGAACTAAGAGAAGCTATTAAAGAAAATAGAATCTTAGAATATCGTGAAGAATTTATTTCTAAATATCAAAAAAATAATAAGTAAAAAGCAAAAACTACAAGAAATAATCTTGTAGTTTTTATATGTAAAAGATTGGCCTATTAGAATTATTCTGCATAGTACTTATACTATTACTTTCTTCTCTAACAGTACTCGTCTCATTAACAGTTACCGGTTTGTTTATTTCATCTGCTATTTTAAATATAGTTTTTGCATTTTGAAACATTGGTTTAACTTGATAAACAATAGGTATGGCCTGATTAATAACACCAAGTGTTTTTTGTGTACCGTCTAAAAATGAAGTAAAACTAAAGCCTTTAGCAAGATTACTAAATCTACTAAATAAGCCAACTTTAGGATAAGGATAGTTGTACATAGTCCACCTCTTCATCAATAATATATGTCAAAAGAAATAAAAAGTTAAATAATTTATTTTCAAAAATAAAATACTATGCTACAATAATCTATAGAATAAGATAGAGTAAAAAGAAAGGTAACTGGTGATATTAAATGGGTTTATTTGGAAACAATAAGAAAAATGTGACAAATACTGCTACCGTACAACAAACTGCACCACAAGCACAACAACAGGTGGCAAATACTGCTGCTCCTATTGCACAACAACAAGCTACACCAACTATAGCACAACCAGTTGCAACTCCTCAACCAGTATATCAACAACCACAAACACAACAGGCTGTCTATCAACAAGTACCAGGACAAGTAGTTCAACAAACACCAGTCCAACAAGTAGCACAAACTACTGGGATACCGGTTACAAGTCCAACACAAGTATCAGTTGGTGCCAATCAAACACAAATACCTGTTGCCCAAAATACAATAACAAATCAACCAATTAGTGCCTCACTTCAAACTCCTGAACAACAAGCTTCAGCACCGGCTCAACCTCAACAACATGCAGCAGCTAAAACAGTTCAAACGAGTAGTGTAAGTAAAAAGAAAGTTTCAAGTGACGAAGATGTAAAAAGAAAAAATAAATTAAATGGTTATAGTTACGTTGTTATAAATACCATGAATAAAAAAGAAAAAGGTTACTTCGATGCTGAAACAGAAGATGATGTAAGAGCCTTTCTAGAAGGACAAGATTACCAAGTCCTAGAAATAAAGCCAAAATCAGCAATGGATATTGATATTTCAGGTCCACCAAAACTAAATCCTGAAGACTTATCATTTACCTTGACTCAGTTATCAACATATATAAAATCAGGAATCCCTCTAGTTGACTCTATGCGTATCTTAGCTAAACAAGGTAAAAAAGCAGCCCATAAAAAGATTTATGGTCAAGTAGTTTATGAATTATTAAAAGGTGAAAGTTTTTCTGTAGCTCTAGCTCGTCAAGGAAAAGTCTTCCCACCATTATTAATAAACATGGTAAAAACAGCTGAAATGACTGGTGACTTACCATCTATACTAGATGATATGGCAGAGTATTATACAACAATGAACCAAACTAGAAAACAAATGAAAAGTGCCATGACATACCCAATCGTAGTTTTAACGATAGCCTTAGGCGTATTAGTATTCATGTTAGTTTACTTAGTTCCACAATTTGCTTCCATGTTTGAATCTCAAGATGCCAAACTTCCAGCAATTACTTTAATAGTTTTAGGTGTCAGTAACTTTATTCAAACTAACTGGATGTTTCTAATAGGTGGAGTAGTAGCAATAATACTTGTCTTTAGATATTTATTTAAACATGTTCAGTCCTTTAAAAAAGCTGTTCAAACATTCTTAATGCATATACCAGTAGTTAGTAAAATAATTATTTATAATGAAATTGCTAACTTTACTAAAACATTTGCTTCATTAATAAATCATGGTGTCTTCATAACAGATAGTATGGAAATTCTACAAAAGATAACTGATAATGAAGTATTTAAAGGTATCATTAATAAAACTTTGGAAAACCTATCCAAAGGTGAACCAGTATCAGCAGCTTTCCGTGGTGAATGGGCAATCCCAGTAGTTGCTTATGAAATGATTGTTACTGGTGAAAATACTGGTCAATTAGGTCTAATGATGGAAAAAGTATCAGCACACTTCCAATCAATGCATAAATCAATTATCGATCAAATGAAGAGTTTGATGGAACCATTAATGATTGTATTCTTAGCAGGAATTGTTGGTGTCATACTACTTTCAATTGTTACACCAATGTTTAGTATTTACTCACAAATCGAATAATAATAAGGAGGATAATTATATGGAAATACTATACTTAATTATCTTTTTTATTTTAGGAAGCTTCATTGGCACTATCTCAACAATTCTAGGACTTCGTCTTCCTAAACAAGAAAAAATATTTGGTAATAAACCACACTGTGATAATTGCAGTCACGAACTAAAAAAAACAGAAACTATTCCCTTAATATCTTACATTACTCACCGTGGTAGATGTAGATATTGTCATACTAAAATAGACATTTTATATCCATACATGGAATTCTTCTCAGGACTATTATTTTCTGTTTGTTACTACAGCTTTGGTTTTAGTTATGAAATGTTAATAGGTCTAGGAATAATTACAATGTTAATGATTATTGTCGTAAGTGATCTTACATATCTAATAATTCCAGATGAAGTATTAATCTTTTTTAGTATTTATTTCATAATAATTGAATTTCTAAAATCAGGTCTAAAAGGAGCTATAACTCATATCGGTACAGGTTTATTATTATTTGCTATAATGTATTCTGTAATGTTAATTGGTAACAAAGTCTTAAAAAAAGAAAGCCTTGGTGGTGGAGATATAAAAATGATGTTCTTATTTGGTTTAGTTCTAGATCCACTTCTTGGAACTTTAACTATCTTTTTAGGAAGTCTTTTTGCACTACCAATGTCCCTATATTTAATGAAGAAAAATAATGAAAAGGTAATTCCTTTTGGACCTTTTCTTCTCTTAGCCTTTGCATTTATTTACTTCACCAAACTAACAACTCCAACAATTATGTCTTGGCTAGGTTTTTAAGAAAGTTTAACTTTCTTTTTTTTTCCTATTAGTGTACTATATATATGGGTGATAACTATGCGAAATATAACAATTTTACCAGCTGATACTTATACAGTAGTAAATAAAACTGTTCTTAACGAAAGCGATCGTAAACTAATTAGCATGTTATACCAACCAATTATAGGTCATACTGCAGTTTCTCTATATTTAACTTTAATAGATGACCTAGATAAATTAGAAGTAATGAGCGACGATCTAACTCATCATCATTTAATGAGTACTATGCAGTTAAAACTAGAAGACATTGTCATTGCCCGTGAAAAATTAGAAGCAACTGGTCTTTTAAAAAGTTACTTTAAAAAGGGTAGTATTAATCAGTATGTCTATTTAATTTATTCTCCAATGTCTGCTCATGAGTTTTTTACTCATCCAATCCTAAATATTGTTCTTTATAATAACTTAGGTAAAAAAGAATATGAAAGACTTCTAAATTATTATAAAATCCCTCGAGTTAACTTAAAAGACTATGAAGACATAACTAGTAGTTTTGATGACATTTTTACCTCAGTAAAAGGTAATATCTTAGAAATAGAATCAGACACTACTAGAAGAGATACCAATAATATTCAAATAAATAAAGGAATAGATTTTAACTTATTAATATCTAGTATTCCTTCAAATATTATTAATGATAAAACATTCTCTAAAGATGTAAAAGAATTAATAAACGCACTAAGTTTTACTTATAATCTTAATACACTAGATATAAAAGGTCTAGTATGTGATGCTATTAATGAAAAAGGTTTAATAGATAAAAGTAGACTACGTAAAAGTTGTCGTGATTATTACCAATTTGAAACAGCTGGTAGCTTACCAACATTAATATACAATAAACAACCAGATTATCTAAAAAAGCCTGAAGGAGATACTTCTAAAAGAGCAAAATTAATCTATACTTTTGAAAATATCAGTCCTTATCAATTGCTAAAAGCTAAGTATAAAGGAGCAGAACCAACAGAAAGAGATAAAAGACTAATAGAAAGTCTCTTAGTCGATCAAAAACTAAACTATGGAGTTGTAAATGTCTTAATATCTTATGTTTTAAAAACTAACAACCAACAACTAAAAAAAAGCTATGTTGAAACAATTGCTGGTCAATGGAAAAGACTAAATATCGAAACAGTCGAAGAAGCTATGGATATTTCAGAAAAAGAACATAAGAAATTAAAACGTCTTCTTGAAAAAGAAAAGCCAAAAGAACAGGTTAAGAAAGAACATAAAGAAAAGGCTAATTTACCTGTTTGGTTTGATAAAGAGATTGATAAAACAGAAGCAACAGAAGAAGACGTTAAAGAAATGGATGAAATATTAGCTGGACTTGTCTAGAAAAAAGTGCTATAATACATAGTCTATTCGGTGTAAAAAAATGTCAAAAATACTAATCCTTCTAATAAACCTTTTATCTTATTAAAGGTCTTATGTTATTATTAAGAAGTAAAAGAGTGAATAGAATAGTATGAGGTACAAAAATGAATAAATATCAAAATAAAGAATTTCAAAGAATAATTAGTCCAATTGCAAATGCTGAAAAGTTTCAAAAACTAAAAGATATAAAACATCATGGTATAACTAGATATGAACATTCCCTAAGAGTAGCCTACTATTCATATAGAGTGACAAAACTATTACACTTGGATTATAAAGAAACAACTGAAGCTGCTTTATTACATGACTTTTTCATGGAAGAAGTAGATGATAAAAACTTTATTTCTAGATTACGAAAGCATCCAAATTATGCTATAAAGAATGCAGAAGAAATTTGTAATTTGAATGACAAACAAATAGATATTATAAAAACACATATGTTTCCAATTACTTTTACACCTCCAAAATATATGGAGAGTTGGATTGTTGATATAGTAGACGATGTATCAGCAATCGCCGAACAAAGTAAAGTAATTAAACAACATGTTAAAGTAGTTGGTACATTTTTATTAATATTAATGTTTCATCGTTAAAAAAGATAATAAAGGGATTATTTCCCTTTTTATATATATTAAAGAAAGAAGGAATGAATATGCAAAAGACATATATTTTTGGTCACAAAAAACCAGACTCAGATTCAGTAATGTCTGCCATAGGTCTATCATATTTGAAAAACCTTTTAGGTGAAAATACTGAACCTAGAATATTAGGAGATGTAAATAAAGAAACAGCTTACGCCTTAAAGTATTTTCATCTACCAACACCAGAGTATTTAAATGATGTAAAATTACAACTAAAAGATATAGATTATCATAAGAATTTTCATATAAAAGAAACAGATTCTATATATACAGGATATCAAAAAATGTTAGAGAAGAGTCTAACTGGTATTCCTATAACTGATGCTAAAGGATATTTCACAGGATTAATAACTATTAAAGACTTATCTCATGTAATTATTAATGAAAATACTGATGATTTATATACTTCATATGATAATATTCTTCATGTTTTAAAAGGTGAGAGTCTATTAAAGTTTGATGATGAAATAGTTGGTCGTATTTTAGTAGCAGCATATCGTAGTACAACAATTCTAGAAAATGTAAAACTAGAAAGAGATATGATTTTAATAGTTGGAGATCGTCATAGTGTAATTGAATATGCTGTAAATTCTGGAGTAAAATTAATAATATTATCAGGGGACGCTGAAATAAAAGAAAAACATCTAGAAATAGCTCGTAAAAATAAAGTTAATATTATAAGAACTCCATATCCAACATATCATATAACTAGATTAGTATCATTAACTAACTACATTAAAACAATGATTAGATGTTACAATCCAGCTAAATTTGAAATTACTGAGTTTGTTGATAATGTAGTAGAAACAAATAATAAATTAAAACATACTAACTATCCAATTGTAGATAGACGTAATAAGTGCCTTGGCTTATTAAAGATAACAGACTTAGCAGAAAAACATCCTAAGAAAGTAATCTTAGTAGACCACAATGAAAAACTACAAAGTGTTGAAGGACTAGATGAAGCTGAGATACTAGAAATATTTGATCACCATAATCTAGGAAGTATTACAACAACATCTCCAATTAACTTTAGAAATATGGCTGTAGGTTCAACTTGTACAATTGTATATCTAATGTATAAAGAAAGAAATATAACACCACCTAAAGAAATAGCTGGAGCACTTCTATCAGGTATCTTATCAGATACACTAATTTTAAAGAGTCCAACTGCAACTCCAAAAGATGTAGAAGCTGTGGAATACTTATCAAAAATAGCAGAAGTAGACTACAAAGTATATGGAATGGACTTACTAAAAGCTGGTACATCTTTAGAAGGTATGACAAAAGAAGATGTTTTATATAACGACTTTAAGCTTTATACAGTAGAAGATAAGAAGTTTGCAATAGGTCAATTCTTTACCATGAACTTTGAAGAAATAGAAAAAGATATGGCTGAGTACATCCACGTATTAGATGAAGTAGCTGAAGCTAATAATTATAATTTAGTTGCTTTATATGTAACTGATATAATTAAAAATGGTAGTTATGTAATCTTTAATACTCGTGGTAGTGGTACTATGGCTCTTGCATATGGTAAAGATTCAATCGAAGAAGGATGCTTTATCCCAGGCTGTGTATCACGTAAAAAACACGTAGTACCAATAATAATGCCAATATTTGAAAACTAGGAGATGAATAAATGGATTTTTTATCAATTATTATATTGGGTTTTATACAAGGAATAGCTGAGTTCTTACCAATTTCATCATCAGCACACTTAATAATATTCAGGGATTTATTCGGTATTGGAAGAGGTATGGATGCTCATCTTGCCTTAACCTTCGATTTAGCACTTCATTTTGGAACATTATTAGCCATAGGTATCTTTTTCTTCAAAGATTTTATAACAATGATTTCCAAAGGATTTACTAAAGGTATAAAAGATGATCAAGGTAAAATGCTATGGTACTTAGTTGTTGCAACTATACCTGCTGCTATAGTCGGAGTATTATTTGAAGATGTAATAGAAAATGCCATCAGAAAAAATTACGTTATAATTGCTCTTGCTCTTGCTATTATGGGTGTCATAATTTATTGTGCTGATAAGTATAGTAAATCTAATAATAGTTTGAAAAAAATGTCTATGAAAGATGCCATAATTATTGGTTGTAGTCAAGTATTAGCCTTAATACCAGGCTTTTCCAGATCTGGAACAACAATAGCAGCTGGAAGAGTCCTAGGTATAAATAGAGAAGACGCCGCTAAGTTTTCTTTCTATCTAAGTGCTCCCGTAGTGTGTGGTGCCCTAGTATTACAACTCCTAAAGAAAGCAACTTGGACAGTTATCGCTGCTAATCTAACAACCTTTATTCTAGGTGTTCTAATATCATTTATAGTAGGTCTCTTATGTATAAAATACTTATTAAAATACCTACATAAACACAACTTTAAAATATTTATGATCTATCGTATCATTCTAGCAATAATAGTATTAATAATGATTGGAGTAAAGTAATATGGATAAAGCAAAATTAGGCTTATTAGCAACCCTTCTTTTAGGAATATTTATCTTACTTGGAGCACTTCTTGCTCTCTTAGTAAAGAAAAAAGACAAAGTAGCTGACTTCTCAATAGGACTAGCTCTAGGTGTAATTGGTATGTTAATTGTAACTGATTTATTACCAGAAATAGTTGAGAATCTAAAACTAAACCATATCTATATATTTATAATATGTACAGTTATTGGCTATTTCTTATTAAAGCTTCTAGATCATTTTATCCCTGATCACGAAGAAGAAAAAATGGATAAAAAAGAACGCAAAGAAAATTTAATACATATCGGTATTATTACTTCTCTTGCCTTAGTATTACATAACATTATCGAAGGAAGTGCTGTTTATTCAACCTTCTTAACAGATAATAACCTAGGAGTAGGAGTAGCCTTAGGCGTAGGTTTTCACAATATTCCTCTAGGCATGGTAATAGCCGCAACTTTCTATCAAAGTAATGAAAACATTTGGAAGACTCTAAGTATTATCGGCTTAGTATCTCTATCAACATTCTTAGGTGGACTTCTAATGTTCTTCTTAAATTTAAATTCAATAAGTCCACTTCTTTTAGGAACACTATTATCTCTAACTCTAGGTATGTTGTTATTTATTGCGATAAGCGAATTACTACCTAGAATGAAAAAATCAACTGATAAAAAAGTAAGTTATGTTGGTTTAATTATTGGTATAGTATTATTATTACTATCGCAATTAATTTAAGGAGAACTTATGGAATATAATTATTATAATTTGTTTTTATTGTTTTTTATCTACTCATTCCTAGGTTACATTGTAGAATCAACATCAGTAAGTATGATTGAAAAGAAAGTAGTCTGGAACAGAGGTTTCTTAGTAGGGCCATACATTCCAATATTTGGAACAGGTGCCATGATTATGGTATTAACCTTACAAAAGTATAAAGATGACGTAGTTGCTTTATTTATTATGAGTATGGTAGTTTGTCTAACTATTGAATATTTATGTAGTTTAATTGCTGAAAAATTATTCAATCTTCGTTGGTGGAACTACTCTGATAAATTATTTAATATTAATGGACGTATCTGTCTACAAAATGGTATCTTATTCGGTTTAGCTGGAGTCTTAGTAGTTAAATATGTAAATACTTGGCTAGAAAGTTTAATAATGCTACTACCAAATCCTCTAATGATAACTATAAGTATAATTCTTACAGTAATATTTGTATCAGATGTCATTTTATCAACTCATACTGTAATAAAATTCAATAGTAGTTTTAAACGTTATAGTGCTGACAACACCCAAGAAGTAAAAAAGAAAATCATCGAAGAGTTACAACACAACTTCTTATTAAATCGTTTAGTAAAAGCATTCCCTAATGCCAAAGATAAAAGGGAATATTATAAACAACTTAAAAATGAGTACTTTAAACGTATGAAAGAGTTACATGAATTAAAAAGAAAAGAAAAAAATAAAGACCAAGAAACAAAAATATAATATTGATTAATAAGAAAAGTCATTTTAGATTTTTCTTTTTTTTATTTTCTAGTTTTGCTATACTGATACTAGAAGGATAAAAAACATGTGTAACCCATTAGACTACATAATGATTGACATTTCTTACAAAAAATGGTATAATATGCAGCAATTAAAGGGGAATATTATAATATGAGAAAAGATTTCAAACCAGTGTCAAAATTTGAAACATTATTAATGACTAGAGAAGAATTGATTGAATATTATCGTGATTTAAGAGAGTATGTCTATTTAGAAAACAAGAAAATAAAAGGAATAAAAGTTAGAAAAGCAATATATCCAATAATAAAAAAGTGTTTAAAAGTTCAAAGAAAGTTAAACGGAAGAGATTTAAAGATACTAGGAAACAAAGCAAGTATCATTAAAGAAAGACCAATAATATATTCAATAAGTCATATTGGTAGGTTTGACTTAGAAAGCGTCTGTGAAATTCTTCCAACGAATGCTTATATGTTTTGTGGAGATCCAGAAACTATGTATCGAAACCTAGATGGTCTTGTTGCTGAAATTAACGGAGCTATATATGTTGATACAGATTCAAAAACAGACAGACATGTTGCAAAAGAAATGGCTATTAGATTATTAAATCAAGGTGGAAACCTATTGATTTATCCAGAGGGAACATGGAACCTAGAAGAGTGCAGACCGATTTTACCACTATATCCTGGAATAATAGAAATGGCTTATAGAACTAATGCTACGATAATACCAATAAGTCTTGAACAATATGGTGACGATTTTGTAGCTAATATAGGTGAAAACTTTGAAGTGTCTAAATATATACCAAATGGAAGTTATAATAAAGAAACAGAAGCCAAGGCTAAATCTGCTTTACGAGATGTAATGGCAAGTTTAAAATGGGAAATTTGGGAAAACGCTAATACTACACAAAGAAATGAAATTAGTAGTGCCAACTATGAAGAAATCGTTGACAAAAGATTGAGCGAATTTCCAGTTTATACTAGAGAAGTATTAAAACATCGTACATATAGAGAAAAAAATGAAACACCACAAGAAGAAGTATATCAGTTTGTAAAAAAACTTAATCCATCAAAAGAAAATGCATTTTTACTAAGAAAAAAGTAGAAAATGCTTTTTTTTTGTGTTATGCTACATATAGAGTACAATAGAAGAAGTAGAGGTGTTAATGTATGAGTTGTATATATTTTCCAATAGCAGCACTTTTAATTTCTGTGCTAGTTAATATAATATTTAGGACAAAAGAAAATGCAAATAATTCCGAAACAAAGTTATACCATAAGTTGCTAACTGTTAATTTATGTCAGACAATATATGATGTTATAGCTGTGATCCTAATGAAAAACATTCCAGATTTACCAGTAGCAATCTCTGGAATGATTATGAAATTTGACTACTTATTTATTACATATTGGTTAGCAAACCTTCTATTATATGTAAGTACTGTATCATCAGCAAATATGAATACGAAATTAAAAAAATCAGTCTTAGTAGCAAACACTATATTTGCCATTATAATTTTACTCCTACCAATTGAAGTTATAAACAAGGGAGAAGTATTAGATTCGTATGGTTTATCATATGATGTTGCCTTTGTAAATATAATATTGGCAATTACAGGAATAGTTTTCCTAATAATAAAATCTTTAAAAAATCATAAAATGGAATATACAAATAAAAAGTATTTTCCAATTTATGTAATGCTTTCGCTACTTATCTTCTGCATTTTCATAAGAACAATTTTTCCAAATATAATATTTGAACCATTTGTAATGGCCTTTGTCAATCTAATAATGTACTTTACAATTGAAAATCCCGATATAAAGATGATGACTGAACTAAATCTAGCAAAAGAACAAGCCGAAAAAGCTAACCGTGCTAAAAGTGACTTTTTATCTAGTATGTCTCATGAAATCAGAACTCCCTTAAATGCTATTGTTGGTCTATCAGAAGATATGGTAGAAAGAGGTACGGCACCTGATGACATGAAAGAAGATTTAAATGATGTTCTAGAAGCTTCAAAAACCCTACTTGAAATAGTAGGTAATATTATGGATATAAATAAGATTGAAAGTGACAAATTAAAAATAGTTGAAACTACTTACAACTATCGTAAAGAAGCCGAACTTTTAGCAAAAATAAATTCAACTCGTATCGGTGAAAAACAAATAGAATTTAAAACAAATATTGCTGAAGATATTCCAGAATATTTATATGGTGATAGAGTTCATATAAAACAAATAATTAATAACTTACTATCTAATGCTTTAAAATATACTAACGAAGGTGTTGTAGAATTCACTACTAAATGTATTAATGAAAATGACAATTGTCTTTTAATAATAAGCGTAAAAGATTCAGGACGTGGTATTAAAGCTGAAGACATTTCAAAACTATTTAATAAATTTGAACGTCTTGATATCGAAAAAAGTTCAACAACAGAAGGTACAGGTTTAGGTCTAGCAATCACAAAAAAACTTGTTGAGATGATGGGTGGTAAAATAAACGTTCAAAGTAGTTATGGAAAAGGTTCAATATTTATTGTTCAAATTCCTCAAAAAATTGATAAGACTCCACAACAAGAAGAAGTGTTATTAAAGCAACAATCAGCTGAACCATTACCAGACTATAGTAATAAGAAAGTTTTAATCGTAGATGATAACAAATTAAATATCAAAGTAGCAAAACGTTCCCTAGAACCATTTAAGTTACAAATCGATACTTGTGAAAATGGTCAAGAATGTATTAATAAAATAAATTTAGGAAACGAATACGATTTAATACTAATGGATATTATGATGCCTATAATGTCTGGAGAAACAGCCTTGAAAGAATTAAAGAAAAATCCATTATTTAAA
>HF992499.1:144884-151721 GCA_000433455.1 Mycoplasma sp. CAG:877
TTAAAACCCCCAGTCATAGCTCTAACAGCGGATGCTATAGCGGGTAGTGAAGAAAAATACATTGAAAAAGGTTTTACAGATTACATCCCAAAACCATTTAGTAAAGAACAAATAAGATTAAAACTAGATAAGATTTTAAAAGATACTAAAGAACATATTGAAATTGATGAAACACCAGAATACAATCCAAATGTAGATAGGTTTGCTGGTGTAGAAGCAGTCATTATTGGTAACGATGAACAAGAAGAACAGAAAGCGGAATGATTAAATCATTCCTTTTCTATTGAGAAAGGCAAAAAATATGAATAGTTATATTAATAATAAATTAGATAGTCTAGAAAAGTCTAAATTCAGAGGTTCATTTCATTTAAATAATAGTATGAAAGAATATGCTAGAGAAAAAGGATATTTAAAGATTAAAAGAGATGCCTATGATCTTGTAACCAAAAGACTAAAAGTCTTAAAAACAAATGATGGTAAACAAACTCCTATGCGTGCTAATTCGCATCCCGTATTTATTGCTCAACATGCAACAGGTACTTGTTGTCGTGGTTGCTTAGAAAGAATTCACAAAATCCCAAAGACTAAAGAATTAACTGAACAAGAAACAAACTACATAGTAGAAGTTATAATGACTTGGATAACAAGAGAAGTAAAACAAACTAAATAATAAAATTATCGTTGTATTTTTATTTTCTATGTTATACTTTTAATAGGAGGTTATGTTTAATGAAGATAAAAGAAAATATAAATGAAAACATATTTAGAGGATATGACATTAGAGGTATATATCCAACTGAATTAGATGAAGATACTGTCTATACTATTGGTCTAGGTTTTGGTAGTTATATTCAAACAATAGGTAAAACTACTTGTGTAATTGGCCATGATAATCGTTTATCTGGTGAAAATCTCTACAATGCTTTAATCAAGGGTATAACAGAAACTGGTGTTAATATAATTTCATTAGGTTTATGTACAACACCAATGTATTATTATGCTTGTATAAAACTAGGTATCCCATCAGGAGTAATGGTAACAGCATCTCATAATCCAAAAGATGATAATGGACTAAAGTTTGCTTTTGATGAATCAGGAAATTGTAAAGGTCAAGAAATCCAAGACTTCTTAGCTTATATCAAAGCAGGTAACTTTAAAACAGGAAACGGTACTGTAACTGATTATAGTATAAAAGAAGAATATTTAGAACTTTTTAGAACCAATCTACACTTTGGTAATAGAAAATTAAAAGTAGTAATTGATCCAGGTAATGGAACAACAAGTATTATTGCTAAAGAGCTATATGAAATGTTTCCAATGGAACTACATGTAATCAATGGTGCAAGTGATGGAACATTCCCAAATCACCACCCAGATCCATGTGTTGAAGATAATCTTACTCAATTAAAAGAAAAAGTAAAAGAGCTACAAGCAGATGTTGGTCTAGGCTTTGATGGTGATGGCGATAGACTAGGTGTTGTCTCAGAAAATGGAGCATTTATACCAACAGATCAATATATGATTATCATAGTTAGAGATATTATAAATAAAGTTGCTAAAAAGAAATTCTTATACGATGTAAAATGTTCAAAATCACTAAGTGATGAGATTGAACGTCTTGGTGGCGAAGGACTATGTTATCGTACTGGTAACTCATACACAAAAGCCAAAGTAAGAGATGATGACTTACCATTTGGAGGAGAACTATCTGGACACGTTTACTTTAGAGATAGATGGCCTGGTTTTGATTCTGGATTATACGCCGGTCTTCGTCTTTTAGAAATCCTATCTAATAGCGACAAAACTGTTACAGAACTATTATCAGGAATTAATAAATATTATTCAACCGAAGAACTAAAATTTAAAAGTAGTGATGTTAAAAAGTTTGCTATCATTGATAAGGTTGCGGAGTATGCAAAGAGTAAAGATTATAAATTCCTAGATATTGACGGAGTAAAAGTCTTATTCGATGATGGTTGGGCACTAGTTAGAGCTTCTAATACTGGTCCTAATATAACTGCTAGATTTGAAGCAAATACTGAAGAAAGACTTGAAGAATTACAAAAAGAATTTACTGATTTAATAAATGAATATAATAAGTAAAAGGTAAAGTATGGAAACAGAAATTAGATATTATTTTTCAAAAAATAGTAAAGATAAAATTTTAGATAAACTAAATACATTTAAAGAATTAAATTACAAAGGCACATTTTATGAAAAGACAGATCAATATAATCATCCAATGCAAGAGTTTGATTTTTACGATAAAAAAATAGACGGAAGATTTAGAGTAAGAAAAACTACCTCTTCTAAAATTTCAAAATGTATGATTACTTGGAAAAGAAGATTACCAAGTACAGAACAAGACTTAATTCATACTGAAGAAGAAGTAGAAATAAGTATTAAACCAGAAGAGTATGATAATTTAATCTTTCTATTAAAAAACGTATTACATCTAAATTTAGTAGAAAGCTATGAACGTTATAGAAGCGTATACTCAAATGATGAGGTAGAAATTGTAATTGACGATTATCCATTCGGTATAGCTCTAGAAATAGAAGACAAAACTCATACTGATAAGGCAAAAGAGATAATTAACTACTGGTTAGAAAAACTAAATCTAAATATAAAAGATGCTTATCAACTATCTTGGGATGATAAATATAGTGAACTATGTAAGAGTCAAGGAAAAGAAGTTTATAACATAGTAACATTTGATAAAGATATGCCTAGTGTTACAAATGAATTTTAAAGAGAATTTTTCTCTTTTTTTCTTGCGTATAATCAAAGAAAGTGATAAAGTATAAAAGCACTCACAATAATAAAGTATAATAACTTAATAAAAAAACAGGAAGGAAAGAATATAAGTATGAAAGAATTAGATGTAGTTTATCACATTTCTAATGAAAAGTGTCAAAGTGGATACATTAGCACTATAGTTTCATCGCCTGAAGGGTTAGTATACCCAGATGAAATACTTGGTTTTATGCCAGATATGATTACAATTAAACAAAAAGTTAAATTCATTAATGCCGAAGGAAAAGAAGAGTATGAAACTAAAAAGATTGTATTAATGGTTGGTAAAGAAGAAAATGCTAGTCAAATATTAAATTCTAAAACTGAATATTTAGTTGGAAAAGAATGTCTTGAAAATTCTGTACCTTTACTAGCAGCTGAACAAGCAACTAAAACATCACTACCACATCTATCTGATGTAGACCCATATATTTTCTTAAGAAGATGTACTGGTACTCCTAGTAAAATGATTGTCTATGAAAATAAAGAAATGACTGGAAAGTACATTTTTCCAAAAACTTCAACAACTAAAGCTTTTGAAGATACTGATGAATTAAAGACAGGATTCCATACCTTTGTAAGTAATTATTTTGCTAATCAAAATAAAAAGGGAGAAAATTCAAAAATATATGCAAGAAAAATAATGTAGTAGTATCCACTAAAAAATAAATAGAATATTCCCATCTGGAATATTTTTTCTTTTGAAAAACTCTTGTCTAATTTCAAAACTTATGATATATTGAAACAGACGTTTAGCGAGAAAATACTATATTTAAATTATAACTACATGGAATAAATGTAGTATTTTGGTTTTTAAAGAATAAATTAAGGAGGTATATATGGCAATTAGTGAACAAGAGTTTAAAACAGAACAAAAAATTTTAAAGAAAGTTCAAAAACTATTAGGTGACACACTATCATCATTAGGACAAGATGTTTATGATGACGAGGAAAACTTAAAAGAGTTCAAAAAGATGATGTGGGAAAATTCAACCAGTTTCGACGAAGCTGAAATGCAACAAGTAATGGCCGCAACATCTCACGAAGCAGAACGTGCTCTACAAAAACAAGGCTATTTTAAAAAGTTATGTCAAATAAAAAATAAACCATACTTTGCATCTATAATTTTTAAAGATGATGAAGGTAAAATTCATAACATTTACATCTCACTAACTTATTTAAAAGATGATAACTTAAATAATATTTTATATGATTGGCGTAGCCCTGTTTGTAGTCTTTTCTATGACTATGAAACTGGACCATGTTCCTACAAAGCACCAGGTGGAGTTTTTGAAGGAGAACTAAAACGTAAAAGACAATACAAAATAGAAAATAACAAACTAGTAGGTGTCTTTGATAACTCTCTAAATATTGATGATGAAGTATTACAAGAAGTCCTAGCAACAGAGTCAAGTGATAAGATGAAAAATGTTGTTAATACTATTCAACAAGAACAAAATAAAGTAATAAGAAATCTAGAAGATAACAATTTAATAGTTCAAGGAATAGCCGGATCCGGTAAAACAACTGTTGCTCTTCATAGAATAGCATTTTTACTATACCGTTTAAAAAACTTAACCAGTAACAACATCTTAATATTCTCTCCAAACAATGTCTTTACTGAATATATCTCAGATGTCTTACCATCTCTTGGTGAAAGTAATACCTTACAAACTACTTTTAATGACTACTTATCATACTTTATAACCGAATATAAAGATGTTGAAACTTTCTCAGACTTTGTTTCAAGATATTATACTTATAGTGAAAAAGATCCAGAACTAGTAAGATATAAACAAAGTGATGAAATAATCGATGATATTGATGCTTACTTAACAGACTATATTTTAAAATGTAAGTTTACAGAAGATATTATTGAAAATGAATTTAATGTTGTTTTAAAAGAAGAACTAAATGAAATGTTAACTTATAAATATGATCGTTTTCCATTATTTGAACGACTTGAAGAAATGTCCAAAAAACTATCTCAACAATTTTATAAAGGTAGTAACAAAAAAGTAAAAACATTTGGTAAACTCCTAAAAGAAGCATCTAACTTTGAAAAAGACTATAAAAAAATATATGCCTCATTTTGGACTAGTCCATTCTGTAAAATGCCTCAAACAGAAGCAACAATAAACTCCTTTGTCAAAAAGAATATAATTAATTATGAAGATGCTCTTTTATTCTCATACATAAAAGGAGTACTAGAAGGTTTCCCATACGAAGCAAATATAAAACAAGTAGTAATTGATGAAGCACAAGACTATAATAGATTACAATATGTAATAATCAGTAAAATCTTTAGAAAAGCCGACTTTACAATTCTAGGAGACATTAATCAAAATATAAATCCATACTACAGTTATAAATCATTAGAAGATTTAAACCCACTATTTAAAGGAGAAACAAAATATTTAGAACTATTAAAAACATATCGTTCCTCTCCTGAAATAATTGAATATACCAATAAAATCCTTAATTTAAAACATGTTAATGCTATTCGCAAAGATAATAATAAACCAGTAATCTTTAGAAAAAATATTGAAGACTTAAAGTCATCTCTTCTAAAAGATATAAATACTCTTCAAGAAGAATATAAAAGTACTGCTATCATAACTAAAGATTATAAAGAAGCAGAAGAGTTATACGAACTATTAAAGGACAACATAAACTTATCTTTAATTGATGCTAATACGAAAAAGTTCCAGAAAAACTTAATAGTAATTCCAGCTTATATTGCTAAAGGGTTAGAGTTTGATAGTGTTATTATCTATAACGATCGTAATAATTCATATCGTAAAAACGAAAGAAACTTATTATATGTTGCTTGTACTAGATGTCAACACGAACTATATATTTATAACTAGATGCTTTATGCATCTTTTTCTTTTAAATGACTATGTACTTTCCATAAGTCATATATTGTAACAACTAAAACATTAATACTAATCGCAATAATTAATCCATACATTCCAATTTTTAAATATGAAAGTCCAAATAATAATCCTGTTCTAGTAATCATACCTAAAGTAGTCGCAATCATAGCATCACGACTTTTTCCCATCGCATCAAGTGCTGATGCTAATGGACTTTGTATGTATTGTAATAAACATATAGGAGCAAGTATTCTCATATAAGTAACTCCTTCAGATGTATGATAAATTATTCTTAAGAAAGCCTCTGGGAATAAGATAAAAAGAATAGTAGCTGGAATTCCAATAGCCATTGAAAAAGTAATCGCAAGTCTTATTTTCTTAGAAACACTTCTACATCTACCTTTAGAAAACTCTTTTGAAACAACAGGTAAAAGAGCTTGTGAAATAGCTAAAGTAAAGAAAGAGGGTAGTAGTAATAATGGCATAACATATCCAGATAATATTCCATACTCTCTAGCAATATATCCATTACTATATCCAACACTAAGTAATACTAAACTTAAAATTATTGGCTCTAAAAAGTACCCAACACTTCCAATTAATCTTCCGGTAGTATTAGGTATACCAATTGATAAACACTCTTGTATATAGCTTTTACTAGGTCTTAAATCACTTCTTTTAATAAATGTTCCTTTAGGTAAAAATAAAAATAAAACTAAAATAGAAGCACCTTCACTAATAACATTAGAAGCAATAATATAACAAACAGCATACTGTATTCCCTTATCTATAACAAAAGGAATACCTACAATCATTAAAATAAGTCTAACAACATCCTCTAGTAAATTAGAAACAACATGTGGAACCATTCTCTCCTTACCAAAAAAATAACTTCTACAAATACTAGAAATACTAGTAAAAGGAATTACTAAAGCAATTGCTAAAATACCATAATAAGTTAAATTATTATTAAGTAAATTATTAGAAAGAATAGGGGCAAATAATAAAATAATAAGTATTAGAATAATATTAACTAAAAGAATAATTGGTAAAACAGAAAAAAAAAGCCTTTTGTTATTCTTAGTATCCTCAGCAATCAATTTAGCTAAAGCAACCGGCATCCCTAACTGACTTATTCCAATAAAAAGAGAAAATGTTGGTA
>HF992499.1:151731-181373 GCA_000433455.1 Mycoplasma sp. CAG:877
AAAGAGAAAATGTTGGTAAAATCAACATATAAAGTCCTAATCCCTCAGTCCCAATAAGTCTACTCATTACAATTTTAATTATCATTCCTAGTATCTTAGTAAAAAATCCTCCCACTAATAATACTAATGTTGATTTAATAAATTTTTCTTTCATAGTAAGTTATATGAAACTTTCTAAAATAAAATTACTTAACAATAAATTGACATTTATAAATATGTAAATCCTGTAAATCGAACAAACGTAGAAAAACGTAAAAGCTATTGTAAAATTTTAACAAAAAATTATTCTTATCTTTCCTTTAAATTCTACATGTGATATTCTTTAGATAAGAGGTGTACGTAAATGAACGATTTAATAAAATTATTAACTTCACAAGAAATAATAATTGTTTACATTGTTGTTGGTATCGCCTGTTTTCTATACTTTATAATTTACTTAATAGATAAAAGTTACTACAAAAGAAAGCAAAAACATAATACTAAAGAATTAAATAGATTAGTTGAAGATATTAATTCAACTTTAGAATTTGAAAAAATCGAGGAAGAAACTCCTGTTCAAACACTTGAAGAAAAACAAGTTACTTACGTTGAGCCTGTTTTAGTAGAAAAAGAAGAAACTGCTCCAATCAAACAAGTAGTAAAAGAAGAAAAAGTAGTTGAAGAAGTAAAAACTATTGAACCAATAAAAGAAGAAGTAAAAGAAGTAGAAAATAGCAAACCAGTAATCATTGAAAATAAAGAGGAGCAAACCTCAATTGTTGAAGAGGAATCTGAAAATATTGAAAGTTTAGTACTTGACAATATGGAAACAGAGCCAGTAGAAGAAGAAATAACTTATACTAGTATTGAACCATCTCATGAAGAAGCTCAAGAAGAATTAAGAAGATTAACAGAAGAATTAGAAAAGGCCGAAGAGGAAACTAAAAATATTGATTTAACAAGTTATGAAGAAGCTCAAGAACGTGACGCTATCATTAGTTTAGATGAATTAATTAAAAAGTCTAAAGAAATGTACGCTAGTAATGAATTAACTCAATATGAGGATGAAGGAAATGAACCCATAAGTTTAGCTGACTTAGAAGCAAAAATGAAACAAGTAGCAGCAATAGAAGAAGAGCCTGTTGAATATACTGAACCTGTAATTGAACCAATTATTGAACAAATTGAAGAGACCCCAGTAGTTGAACAAATGGTTTTAGATGATTTTGACACAGTAAAAGTAGAAGTAGAAAAAAGACCTGTTTATCAAGAATCTTTCAAATATAAACCAAGTCCTATTATTTCTCCAGTTTATGGTATTGAGAAAAAAATAAGTCAAAATGATTTAGAATTAGAAAATACAGCTAACTATGAAAAATTAGATGAAGAGATAAAAAAGACTAATGACTTTATAATGACTTTGAAAGACTTACAAAAACACTTAGATTAACAAACTAGGAAATTCCTAGTTTTTTCTTTTGAAAAGTTCAAGGAAACTTAAAAATATTTCGTATTATATTAATAGAGAACGTTGAAAAGTATGACGAGTTGTGTTATAATTTGATAACGAGTTGATAGGGGGAATTATCATGAAAAAAGTAATTATTTTATCTATCTGTTTACTTTTTTTAGCAACAGCTTGTACTAATAAAAATGAAAGTAAAAGTACATCACCTAAAAAAGAGGAAACAACTAAAGAAATAGTTTTAGTAACAGAAAATACTAATAAAGAAGAGCCTGTCTTAGATGATGAAGTAGTAGAATATATAAACAATGTAACTAATGAAGTATCAGAACTTAATAGTGAAAAAAGTCTATCACAAAAGACAAAAGAATCTTTAAAAAAGACTTTTATTACTTTAACAGACTTTATTTTCTATGATGGTACTATTAAAGGTAAAACATTTAAAGAACTAAGTAGTGAAGCTCAAGAAAAAGTTCTTGAACTATATGAAAAGTTAGATTCTAAAATAGAAAGTGTTTTTCCAAATTATAAAGAAGAAATAAAAGATACTTCAACCAAAACTTATAGTAAAGTAAAAGAAAAAGCTAAAGAATTAAAAGAAAAAATTAAAAGTATTTATATCGAAAGAGTTGGTGAAGATACTTATCAAAAAGAAATGGAGATAATTGAAAATACTAAAGACAAAGTAGTAGAAAAAGCATCTCCTGTTATTTCAGATGTTAAAGATAAGGCTAAAGAAACTTATACAAAAACCAAAGATAAATTAGATAAATGGTATAAAAACTTTAAAGAAAGTAGTGAATAAAATGCGTAGTGTTGGAATTTTAACTTTAGGATGTAAAGTAAATACTTACGAAAGTGAGTATGTTATGAACATTCTAAAAGAACATAATTATGAAATTAAAAGTTTTGATGATGTTTGTGATGTCTACATTATTAATACTTGCACAGTTACAAATACAAGTGATATAAAATCTCGTAAAATGATTAGAAATGCTATTAAGAAAAATCCAGATGCTTGTGTCGTTGCTATGGGATGTTTTATAGAAGCTAATAAAGATTATCAAATAGAAGGTTTAGACATTGTCTTAGGAAATAAAGATAAATCTAAAATAGTAGAATTATTAGATGAGTACTTTGCTAAGAAAGAAAAAATTGTAAAACTTTATAACGATCCAAAAAGTCAATTTGAAGATATGTATATTACTAACTTTCCAGGTCGTACTAGAGCCTTTGTTAAAATACAAGATGGTTGTGAGAATTTCTGCTCTTACTGCATAATTCCTTTTGTACGTGGTAAATGTCGTAGTAAAGATAAAGACAAAGTTATCTCAGAAATAACAGCTTTAGTAAAAAACGGTTACCAAGAAGTAGTTCTAACTGGTATTCATACTGGTAATTATGGAGTAGACTTAGATACTAACTTTGCTACTCTTCTAAAAGAAATTGTTAAAATAGAAGGATTAAAACGTCTACGTATTTCTTCAATAGAAATAACTGAATTAACAGATGAAGTCTTAGAAGTAATAAAAACAAGTCCTGTAATTGTTGATCACTTACATATACCACTTCAAGCAGGAAGTAACGAAATATTAAAAGCAATGAATCGTAAATATGATTTATCATACTTTTTCGACAAAATAAAAGAAATTCGTGAGTTGAGACCAAACATCTCTATAACAACAGATGTAATCGTTGGCTTTCCTGGAGAAACTAAAGAACTATTTGAAGAAACTATCAAAACATGTCGTGACTTAGAATTTGCTAAAATTCATGTTTTCCCATACAGTGAAAGACAAGGAACAAAAGCAATGGAATTACCTAATCATGTTGATCCAAGTGAAAAGAAAAGACGTGCTCGTGAACTTTTATTAGTTTCAAAAGAATTAGAAATAGCTTATGCAAATAAATTTGTAAATAAACAAGAAGAAGTTTTAATTGAAGAAGAAAAAGATGGTTATAGTTATGGCCATACAAGTAACTATTTACATGTAAAAATACCTAAATCAATAGAACATAATACTTTTGTAACAGTAACAATTACTAAAGTAGATTATCCATATTGTTTAGCAAAATAAAGGAGAAAAGATATGTCATACATTAAGGGAAATTATCGTAGAAGTATATATCAAAATAGTCAAGGCTACAACATTGGTCTTTTCAAAGTAATGGATACAGATGATGAAAAACTAGCTGACTACATTGATCATATAATTACTTTTACTGGTTATTTTCATGAACTTAATGATATGGATACATATCTTTTTTATGGTAAATTAGTAACTCATCCAAAATATGGAGAACAATTCCAAGTAGATAATTATGAACGCTGTAAACCAGAAGAAAAAGATTCTATTATAGAATTTCTAACATCTGGTCTGTTTAAAGGAATAGGTGAAAAGAAAGCCAAAGCAATCGTTGATGTCTTAGGTAAAGATACCTTAAAAATAATCTTAGAAAACCCAGACAATTTAATTTTAATACCAGGTGTAACTAAGAAGAATATTGAAGTCCTACATACCAAACTTCAAGAATATGAATCAAGTTATGAAACAATATTAATCTTAACTGAACTAGGATTTTCTACAAAAGACGCTATGATTGTCTACAACTTTTATAAGAATAAAACAAAAAATATAATAGATACTAATATATATCAAATAATTGAAGATATATACAATATGACATTTAAAAAAATTGACGCTATTGCTTTAAAAAGTGGATTAGAAAAAGATGCACCTATAAGAGTAGAAGCAAGTATCATCTACATTATGAATGAACTAAGTAATGCTTATGGACATAGTTATTATTTTAAAGAAGAAATAGCTTCTTACTTACAAAGAGTATTAGGAGTAAATATTACTGAAGAATTATTCTTAAGCTCCCTAGAAAATCTTGAAAAAAATCTTTTAATCGTAAAAAGAGAAGAGCGATACTACCTAAAAGAAATGTATGAATCAGAAACCCTAATTACTAAACGTTTTAGAATGTTATCACGTGAAGAAGATATAGTTATAAAAGATATTGATTCTAAAATCAAAGAATTAGAAAATCTCTTTGGAATAACTTATAATGAACAACAATTTTTAGCAATCAAGAATAGTCTTTTAAAACAATTCCTTATTATAACAGGTGGACCAGGTACTGGAAAAACTACCATTATGAAAGGTGTAACCGAACTATATCGTACTATAAATAAATTAAGTTATGAACAACTCCAAGAAAAAATAGCACTTCTTGCTCCAACTGGTAGAGCTGCTAAAAGAATGCCTGAGTCAACTCTTCTTAGAGCCTCAACCATCCATCGCTTTTTAAAATGGCAAAAAGAAACAAATAAGTTTCAAGTAAATGAGTATAATAAGAGTAGAGTAGAATTCGTTATCATCGATGAAGCTAGTATGATTGATACTTATTTAATGGCTAGCCTCTTAAAAGGAATATCTGCTAACTGTAAAATACTTTTAGTAGGAGATGATCACCAATTACCATCAGTTGGACCAGGTCAAGTATTACATGATCTAATTGAAAGTAATTCTCTTCAAAAAGTTGAGTTAACTGAACTATATCGTCAAGGAAAAGATTCAAACATCCTAACTCTTGCTTATGACATTAGACAAGGTGAAGTAAATGAAGAAGTCTTTAATGTCGGAGACGACCTAACTTTTATAAAGGCAACGCCTGATCAAGTAGTAGATAATGTCTTGGAAATAACTGATACATATCAAGATTTATCTTATAAAGAATTTCAAATACTATGTCCTATGTATAAAACTATAGCGGGTATTGATGAAATAAATAGACATGTTCAAAATAAAGTAAATCCAAAAACAAAAAATAAAAAAGAACTTCAATATGGAGATGTAATCTTTAGAGAAGATGATAAAGTTCTTCAATTAACTAATATGCCCGATGAAAACGTCTACAATGGTGATATAGGTATAATTAAAGAAATTAAAACTGCTCCTAAAAAAGAAATAATTATTGATTTTGACGGAAATATCGTAAAATACACTCCATCTAATTTTAATAATTTCCGTCTTGCTTATGCAATCTCTATTCATAAAGCTCAAGGTAGTGAATTTGATGTAGTAATTATTCCTATAGTCAGAAACTTTAATAAAATGCTTTATCGTAAACTAATTTATACAGGTATAACTAGAAGTAAGAAAAAACTATATTTAATAGGAGACATTAATGCTTTAAAATATGCTGTTTCTAATAATAATTCTGATATTCGTCGTACAAGTATCAAAGATTATTTACAAAATGGTATAAAATAATTAAATATTACTCATACTAAAACTGAGGTGAAAGTATGGGAATGAATTGTAAAAAAGGCTTAGTTGTAACAGCAATCATTGGTTCTATGGCAGCAGTAGCCTATATGTATTTAAAAAATAATCCAGACATCATGTGTGAAATGAAGGATATGGCTAAAGATATGGCCAAGAAAGCATATGATAAACTAGAAGACTTAGATTAATTGGAGAAATCCAATTTTTCTTTTGAATAAAATTTCTAAAAGACGTAAGCCTTGACAGAACTGAATTTTATGTATAAACTAAAAACCTAAGAAATATATAATTGTAGTCGGAGGCTAATTATGAAAATAGAAATTAAAAATAATAAAAAGTTAACTGCTATTTTATTAGCTGGAGCAATCACCTTATCAACTATATCGATAACAGGTTGCATTTCACCTTCTTCTGAAAAACCTAGTACAGAGCAAGAACAAACCTCTCCACCAGAAGTAATAGAATATGATGTTGTAGATAGTAGTGACATTAAAGAAGCCTTTAAGCCCCAAATACTTGATGTACCAGGAGAAGACTTTAAACTAGTAATTGAATATAATCTCGATCCTGACTCTTCTAAAGAATGGCGTACTACAGCTGATAAAAAGATATATATAACAGTATATACAAAGGATTTACCAGAGAAAACTAAAGTCTATATTGATAATGTTCATACCGATACCAAACTTATCTCAACTTATCCTAATATGAATGGTATAACCCAAGACACTAGTGATGATGAGATTCATAATAACTTAATGTATGGCTTTCCAATATCAAATACAACCAAGTATAATGCTATAAATATAATAGAAGGACAGACAATTAGTTTTATATCTTCACCATCATATGGTAGTGATACAACAGAAAAAAGTATTTCTGAAGAAAGGTACACCGAAGATGAATGTTTAAAACATGGTGTCTACGCCAATAAAATTTCATCAATCTATGGACTTTTAATTCAAAAAGGTAATAATGAACCATACGGAGTAGATGTCTCATCTGATGTTATTGTTTTAGTAACAAATACTCTTACTCAAGAAACAATTACTGGAAGAGAAAAAACATATGTGTATGATAGAAATGGAAATAGAACAGAAATAAATGGTAATTAATAGAAAGAAGCAATATTTAGTTTGTCTAAAACAACTTCTTTTTTTTGCCTAAATTTTTGATTTTATTCTAAATTAAAAATTCATATTAGAAACAAAAAATATATCAAAATAACTAAGAAACGTTATTTTTCCCCGTAAAATAAAGTAAATGAACGTTGAAAAAAACTGACTATTTAGTTATAATAATAAATAGTGAAAATTATAGGAGTGATAAAATGGCTTTAAAATACGATGAATCATCAATAAAAATACTAGAGGGATTAGAAGCTGTCAGAAAAAGACCAGGTATGTATATTGGTTCAACTGATAAGAGAGGACTTCATCATCTAGTTTGGGAAATAGTAGATAATGCCATAGATGAAGCCATTAATGGTTTTGGAGATTATATCAAAGTAACAATTCATAAAGATAAATCAGTAAGTGTAGAAGACCATGGTCGTGGTGTTCCAACTGGAATGCATGAGTCTGGTAAATCAACACCGGAAGTAATTTATACAGTATTACATGCAGGTGGTAAATTTGAAAGTGATGGTTACAAAGTTTCAGGTGGTCTACATGGTGTTGGTAGTAGTGTAGTTAATGCCTTATCTAAATGGATGGAGGTAACTATTAAAAGAGATAAAAAAGAGTACTACATTCGTTTTGAAAACGGAGGTCATGTAAAAGTACCACTAAAAGAAATAGGAACAACTAATAAAACAGGAACAACAGTAAGATTTATGCCAGATGATGAAATCTTTACAACAACAAATTTCTCATACACAACAATCTGTGAAAGAATGCAAGAAAGTGCTTATCTTTTAAAAGGTATAACTCTAGAAGTAGTTGATGAAGAAGATGAAAGAAGTGCTAAGTTCCACTATGAAAGAGGTATAGAAGAGTTTGTTGAAGAACTAAATAAAGGTAAGACAACCCTTCATAAAGTTTTAGATCTATCAGGTACTAAAGATAAAATTGATGTTGAAATCGCTATGCAATATACTGATTCATACAATGAAAATATTGTAAGCTTCGTAAATAATGTTAAAACTATCGACGGTGGTTCTCACGAAGTAGGTTTTAAAACAGCTTTAACTAAAGTATTTAATGACTATGCTAAAAACAATGGCTTTGTTAAAGGCAAAGATAAAGCTTTTGAAGGTAGTGATGTTCGTGAAGGCTTAACAGCTGTAATTAGTTTAAAAATACCAGAAGGAATTCTTCAATTTGAAGGTCAGACTAAAGGAAAATTAGGAACTCCTCAAGCTAGAGTAGCCGTAGAAAATATTGTAACTGAACAAATCAGAACGTTCTTAGAAGAAAATAAATCTATTGCTACTGAAATAATAAATAAAAGTCTACGTAGTAAAGTAGCAAGAGAAGCTGCTCGTAAGGCTCGTGAAGAAGCTAGAAAAGGTACTAAGAAAAATAATAAAGAACGTTCACTTTCTGGTAAACTTGCTCCTGCTCAAAGTAAGGATAAAGAGAAAAAAGAACTATTCTTAGTCGAAGGGGATTCAGCTGGTGGTTCTGCAAAACAAGGACGAGACAGACGTTACCAAGCTATCCTTCCATTACGTGGTAAAGTTTTAAATACAGAAAAAACTAAAGAAGACGAAATCTTAAAGAACGAAGAAATAAATACAATGATTTATACAATCGGTGCTGGATATGGATCAAACTTTGATATAAAAGATTGTGAATATTCCAAAGTAATAATCATGTCAGATGCCGATGAAGATGGTGGTCACATTCAATGCTTACTACTAACATTCTTCTATCGTTATATGAAACCATTAATAGAAGATGGCCGTCTATTTGTAGCACTTCCTCCATTATTTAAAATCCAATCTGGAAAAAATGTTGAATATGCTTACACAATAGATGAAATGAAAGAAAAAAGTAAAGGCAAGAAATGTGAAATTCAAAGATACAAAGGTCTTGGTGAAATGAATGCCGATCAACTATGTGAAACAACTATGAAACCAGGAAGTAGAACATTAATTAGAGTAAATATAGAAGATGCTCAATTAGCAGAAAAACGTGTTTCCATTTTAATGGGTGATGATGTTCCACCTAGAAAAGAATGGATTGAAGAAAATGTCGAGTTTTCATTAGAAGATGATTATGAAATAAATTAAAAGTAGGTGTAAAAAATGGCAAAAAGTAAAACAGAAGAAGTAATAGAGAAGATATTTGATTATACCCTTGAAGATATCATGGGTGAAAGATTTGGAAGTTATTCTAAATATATAATTCAAGATCGTGCTATACCAGATGCCAGAGATGGACTAAAACCAGTTCAACGTCGTATATTATATTCAATGTATAAAGAAAAAAACACCTACGACCATGGTTATCGTAAAAGTGCAAAAACAGTAGGAGATGTAATAGGTAATTACCATCCACATGGAGATAGTTCAATCTATGATGCCATGGTTAGAATGAGTCAACCATGGAAGACAAGACTACCATATATAGATATGCATGGTAATAACGGTTCAATAGATGGTGATTCTCCTGCTGCTTATCGTTATACCGAAGCAAGACTTTCAAAGATAAGTAATGAAATGGTAAAAGATATTGATAAAAACACTGTTGAATTTGCTCCAAACTTTGACGATACAACAGTAGAACCAACTGTCTTACCAGCTAAGTTTCCAGCTTTACTTGTCTATGGTGCCCAAGGTATATCAGCTGGTTATGCAACTAATATTCCACCTCATAATCTAGGTGAAGTAATAGATGCAACTATCTACAGAATTGATCATCCTGAATGTAGTCTAGAAGATTTAATGCAATACGTAAAAGGTCCAGACTTCCCAACAGGAGCTATTGTTGAAGGAATAGGTGGTATTAAGGATGCCTATACTACCGGACGTGGTAAAATAAACATTAAAAGTAAATATACTTTTGAAGAAGAAAAGGGCAAATTATCCCTAGTCATAACTGAAATTCCATTTGAAACTAATAAAGCTCTTCTAGTTAAGAAGATCGATGATATTAGAATAGATAAAAAAATAGATGGTATCGTTGAAGTACGTGATGAATCAGCTGCTGATATTAGAATTGTTATTGACCTAAAGAAAACAGCTAACAAAGACCTAATTGTAAATTACTTATTAAAAAATACAGATATGCAAATAAGTTATAACTTCAACATGGTCTCAATCGTTAATAGACGACCAAAATTACTAGGACTAGCCGCATCCCTTGATGCCTTTATTGCTCATCAAAGAGATGTTGTAAAAAGAAGAACTGAGTTTGATTTAGCTCATGCTAAAGCTCGTTATCATATCGTTGAAGGTTTAATTAAATGTATCTCTATCTTAGATGAAGTAATTAGAGTAATTAGAGCTTCTAAAAATAAACAAGATGCTAAAGATAACTTAGTTAAAGAGTTTGAATTTACTCCTGAACAAGCAGAAGCTATCGTTGTTTTACAATTATATCGCTTAACTAATACCGACGTAGTTGCCTTGGAAAATGAAAAAGCATCTTTAGAAAAAATTATTGCTGGTCTAACTTCTATTCTTGGTAGTGAAGCAGTTTTAAAATCTGTTATGAAAAAAGACTTACGTGATGTAAGAGATAGTTATGATACTCCAAGAATAACAGAGATAAAAGATGAAATAACTGAAATAAAAATAGATACAACTGCAATGATTCCAAAAGAAGATGTTGTTGTCTTAGTCACAAAAGATGGTTACATTAAACGTACTTCATTTAGAAGTTATACAGCTTCAAATCCAGAAGATATAACTATCAAAGAAAATGACTACATAATAGGACTATATGAAATGAATACAACAGATACATTATTAGTATTCACAACTGCCGGTAATTATCTACATATCCCGGTTCATATAATTCCAGATTTAAAATGGAAAGACATGCCAAAACATGTAAGTAACTTAATCGAAATGACATCAGGCGAAAGCGTAGTAGCAGCAATACCAGCTTACAATTTTGAAACAGAGAAAAATATTGTTATCGCAACTCATGATGGTATGATTAAACGTTCTAAGTTAAAAGACTTTAAACTCCTACGTTATTCTAAAGAAACAAGTTGCATGAAATTAAAAGACAATGACTATGTAATCGCAGCTTTCACAGAAGATAAACCTTGTCTATTCCTAACAACAGATACAGGCTATGGACTAAGTTTCAAAACAGAAGAAGTTCCAGTCGTTGGAGTTAAAGCATCTGGAGTAAAGGCAATTAAATTAAAAGATGACAATCTAGTATCCATAAATCAATATAGTCAAACAGAAGATGAGTTTATCTCAATTATTACTACAAAAGGAACAGGTAAAAGAGTTCGACTAAATGAATTTGAATTATCAACAAGAACAAGACGTGGTCTTTTAGTAATAAGAGAAGTAAAGACAAATCCTTATAAAATACTAAAAACATTTATAACAGACGCTAAAAACTATATAGGTTTAAAAAATAGTGATATTAACATTATAAAATTAACAGAACTTCCAATCAGTGATCGTCATTCTATTGGTAGTCAGCTAACAAAACATAATTTAACAGATGCATTCCAAGAATCTATTCTAGTTAGAAGTACTAAAGAACAAATCGATTTAATAGATGAAAAAGTTATTGAAGAAAAGGACGTTGTTGTAGAAAAAGAAGAATCAAAACCAAAAAAAGAAAAAATATCTTTAAAAGAAATAGATGATCGTCTAATGACGATAGATGACTTTCTAAATTAATATGGGGCTTACATCAGAATATCCAAACTTAAATATAGTATTAAATGACTATTGTCTTTGGATGGAAGATAGTCAGTTTCTAAATAACTTATCATACTTTTATCATCTGACTATAAAATTAAAAAAACTACTTGAAAAAGATTTTACCTATCAGGAACTAGAAGAGTTATATGATAAAGCTAAAGAAAAATCCAGATATTTATCTTTAACAGAAACTCTTCTTCTTACAACTGAATATATAGAAGAAAGACTTCCACAATATAAAACAAGATTTTTAAAATGTTTAAGTGATGGTACTATTAATATTGTTGCAGATCCGGAAGATATATATGAAAAAAATAAAAATAATGAAGCCGGAAGAGATAGGAAAAAGCACTTATATGCTAACGTTGTCCTAAGACACAACACCAAAGATCCTGTGACTCTAGTTCATGAATTTCTTCATACGATAAATAACGAACCAGACAATCGTATCTCTAGAAAATATATTACTGAAGCAATATCTATCTACTTTGAATCAGATATGTGTGAATTTTTAAAGAGAAAAGGCTTTACTGAAAAAGAACTAATGATTAATGACATCTTCCGTCATGCAGATTTATCTGGCTGTGTTGATGATCTAATGCCAATTTTTCCACTCTTAGATAGTTTTCGTCTTCTAGGCCCAATTAATAGTGATAGCTATGATCGCATGCAACAGTTAAGCATTGAACCATTAGCTATGTCAAAAGAAGAATTCTATTCTAAAACTTCAAGCTTTGAAGAAAGATTAGCAAGAGTAAGAAAACGTAATGAACTACTTCATATAACAGATGGTCCAAAGCCTCAAGAACCTCTAGTAACATTTGGTTATGTCATAGGTACTCTTATTGCTTACTACGGAATAGAAAATGGTACTGATGATATTCATCAAAGAATGATTCATTTAAATAACATCGTAAATAAAGCTACCTTTTCAGACTTATTATCTTACATTGATATAGATATAACAAATGAAAAAGAACTACTAAAGAAAATAGTTCCACCTCTAAACAAGAAAATACAAAAAATAAAAGCCTATAGTAGTGGAGAAAAAAATGAACCGAAAGAGAAGTAAAAACTTCTTTTTTCTTTGAAAAAGCATAAACTTATATAGGTGATAAGTATGTCAAAAGAAACATTTAAAACATTCGCAAGAAGTCATCCAGAGCTAGCAACTTCAGTCCTAAAAAATAATGTTACCTGGCAAAAACTATATGAACTATACGAAATATATGGCGAAAATAGTCAAGTTTGGGATGGCTACTTTACAAAGAAAGAAACACTAACAGATAGAGCAACATCCGCATCAACATCCTTCAAAGACCTATTTAATACCGTAAAAAATCTAGACTTAGACACAGTCCAAAAAGGTGTCACCAACCTTCAAAAAACAATAGGTCTTTTACAAGACATAGGTCTAACAAATACTAAAGTACCAACCCAAAGATATGAAGCTCGACCAATTTATAAGTATTTTGAGGATTGATATGAATCTATATACAATAAATTATATAAAAAATAATCAGTTACTCTATAATTACTTAAGAGAAAATTCCTATTGGTATAAATATCTAAATAGAAGTCAAGAATACTTAAAACCACTAGAAGAAGAAATGAAAAAGAAGTACAAACTAACTACTCAAGATAGAATAGAAAAAATTTCTCAAGGAATAAACATGGTTTCAACTATTTTAGATGTATTAAAGTAAAAAATTATGTTAAAATTAATATATGGAAAAATTAATAGAACAGGTAGAAATATTAAAAAAAAGTCTAGATAATACTACCGAAGTAAAAAATATAATTATATTAAACAAAAAAATAAAAGACAGTAAAGAACTACAAGAAAAAATAAATGAGTATAAAGAAAGGTTAAATAATAATTTAAAAGAAGAAATTTATAATGATTCATTATATAAAGAATATAAAGAGGCAGAAACTAATTTAAATATCCTAATCTTAAAAATCAATAAAGAACTTAAAAAAATTAATAGTAAAGGTAAGTGTGGTTTATGAAAGTAATATCAGGAATATACAAAGGTAGGAATATAGAAGGGTTTAATATGCCAGGTACAAGACCAACTATGGATAGAGTAAAAGAAAGTCTTTTCGCAAGTATTCAAAACAGTCTAAAAGATGCAACCATCCTAGACCTTTTCTCAGGATCTGGTTCTCTTGCTATCGAAGCTCTAAGTCAAGGAGCAAAAGAAGCTTATGCTGTAGATAAGTCTTATCAAGCTATTAAAGTTATTGATACTAATATCAAAAATATTAATGTAAAAGACTGTAAAGTAATCCAAGCTGATTATAAGACAGCATTAAAAACATTTTTTGATCAAAATATAAAATTTGATTTAATATTTTTAGATCCCCCATATGATACAGATTATATTGAGAAAAGTCTAAAACTAATAGCTGAACTTAATCTTATTAAAAATGGAGGACTAATTATTTGCGAATCAAATAGTAAAGATAAAATAATTTACTCTGACAAGTTCAAACAAAATAAAGAAAAAAAATATGGCGATAAATGGGTAGTTATACTAGAAAAAATATGTTAAAATATATCTAGAATAATAGTAATGGTGATGCTAATGAAAAGAAAAAGTAAAAAGTTAAATAATAAGGGGTTTGCTATTTCGTCTGTTTTATATTCACTACTAATAATGGTATTTTTAATTGTTATGTTAATGATGGGAATGATGGCTTCTAATAGAAGAAATACTCATAAATTAGTTGATCAAATTGAAGAAGAACTAAATCGTTATAGTCTCTCATCAACAACACTTGAATTTGATGCATCAGCAACTACAGTTGTTCCTCAAGAATACATTGTGCCAACTGGACAATCTGGCTGGTATAAAATAGAACTATGGGGTGCATCAGGTGGCTCTACTGTATCTGAGACTGGTGTAGAAAGAACCGGTGGTAAAGGTTCATACACATCAGGCATTGTTTATCTTGAAGAAAATGAAGTTCTATACTTCTACATTGGTGGAACGACTACAACTTCTCAAGGCGGTCTAAACGGAGGTGGCTCTGGAGGTTCTGCTACTGGTAAAGGCGGTGGTGGTTCAACAGATGTTAGAACTGTAAAAGGAACTTGGGATCAAAAAAACTCTCTAGAAAGTAGATTTATGGTAGCAGCAGGTGGCGGCGGTGCTGATGGACTTGGTGCTGGCTCAGATGGTGGCTCTGGAGGATTGATTTATGGTAATCCAGGCAAGAAAAATATAGAAGATAATAATTATACAGCAGCTGGTTATGGAAAACAAGAAGGACCAACAATTTGGAATATTCTAAATCTATCTGGAAGTACTAATGTCAAAAATTGTAATAGAGGTTATTATGCCGGTGAAAATAATAATGAACTATCTGGATGCGGACGAATGGGTGAAGGTGGTTCCTCTCCAATATCAAGAGTAAATGGTGGTGGTGGAGGCTCTGGCTACTTCGGTGGTGGAGCTGGAACAAGTAATAAATCAACTCTAGCCGGTTCAGGTGGCGGAGGCTCTAGCTTCATTGCTGGTTATGGTGGAGTAAAAATTAACGGACCAGATGCAGTAGACGATAGTGCTACAACAACATACTATACAGGTGATAAACAAATCATTGAAGGTAGAATGGCTGGAGCAGTAAATGAAGGAAATGGTTATGCTAAGATTGAATTAGTATCTCAAGCAGATAAAACCACAAAACCACAAAGAAAAAATACAATCTTAGATAATGTTAGATACATAAGAGATTGTTCATCAGGAACAACAGCATCCAAAACAACAGCTAGTTGGATAGAAATTCAAGCTAGAGCAAATGGTGTAAACTTAGCAGCTGGTAAAACTGCAACACTATCAGGAACAACTACTGGCTCAACTGGAAGCTTATCGTTAATAACAGATGAAGATGTCTTCGCTGATAATTCTTATACTGTAACCAAGGCAGAAAGTGCTGAAGTGTGTGTAACTGTAGATTTAGGGACAGCTCAAAATCTAGACGAAGTCTTTGTCTTACATCATTTTGGAACACCTGCAAACTCCATGCAATGGAAGCATAAACTAGAAACATCAACCAATGGTTCAACTTGGAAAACAGTCAAAAAATATGGTTCAACAGATGAGTCATACATCAGTGTCCCAGAACAAACATCAGGTTATCGTTATACGGCTTGGGATGTTGATAATAACACAACAGAAATATCCAATGGAGTTTACTATATTGAGTCATCCCTAGCACCAAAAAGTAGAGCTCTAACAGCAATCAATAACAATCAAGCTACAACTGATGAAACAGGAACTTCAGGAAGACACGTATCACTTTCAACATTTAAGTCAGCTGAAGTACAGAAATGGGCAATAACAAAACTAAGTGATGGCTACTATAAAATTGTTGAAATAGAATCAAATAATGCCCTACAAATAAAAGATAGTTTAGGTCAAAAAAATACCGCAGTAAATACTGCCTCAGCATACAATGACTCTTATGACTGGACAAAGTGGAAGATAATACCGCTAGGCGATGGAACATATCGTATTCAAGCCAAAATTGGTTCTAATTATTTAGCAACAATTAATAATAAATTTTATGCAGATTCTGATATTCAAATCGCAACACAAAATACTACAGATGCTACATTTACACAGCGCTGGACATTTGCATATGCCCTATATTAAGGAGTAAATTTATTACTTCTTAATTTTTTAAATAAAATTAGCACAAATAGTTGACAAGTGCTAAAGAAAGTCATACAATATAATTAGCACAGATGAGATGATAGTGCTAGGAGGTTGATTAAATGTTAACAAAAAGACAAAGCAACATTCTAAAATTAATTGTAGAAAGATATATAAAAGAAGCTAAGCCAATAGGTTCAAAAATAATATCAAAAACCTTGAAATGTTCAAGTGCTACAGTCAGAAATGAAATGGCTGCTCTTGAAAATGCTGGCTTACTAGAAAAAACTCATACATCATCTGGTAGAGTTCCAAGTGAAGCAGGTTATCGTTACTATGTAGATAAATTAATGGAATTAAAAGAAATGAATGCTGAGGACATGTTAAAATTACAAATCGTCTTCAGAAATCAACAATTAGCTTTATCTGATGTAATTACTAAAAGTTTACAAGTAATTTCAGATATTACTAATTACACAACAGTTGTCCTTGGAAGTACTTCACATGAAAACTTACTTAAACAAATAGAAGTAGTACCAATAGATGAAAACAGTATGATTGTTATAATTGTTACTGATAAAGGTCATGTAGAACATAAAAATATTAAGTTGCAAGATGTCTCATTAGAAGAAATTAAGAAAACAGTCAACCTAATAAATAATTTAATAGCAGGTACACCAATAGATGAAGTAAGTGCAAAACTAGAATATGAAATAAAGCCAATCATTGGTAAATATGTAAAACAACACGAACAACTATATAATGCCTTCTATCATGTGTTTAATGATTTTACTAATCAAGAAGTAAATGTTGTAGGTAGACATAAAATATTGGAACAGCCTGAATTCAGTACTAATATTGAAAAAATAAAGAATATATACAATAAGTTAGAAGATAAAGAAGTTCTTCGTAATATTGAAGAAGATGATGAGAATAATATTAAAGTATATATTGGTGCTGAAAGTAACATTGATGATGATGTTACAGTTATAAAGACAAGGTTTAAAACACCTACAGAAGAAGGAACAATCGCAATTATTGGTCCTAAAAGAATGGAATATGATCAAGTTGTTTCCATGCTAGAATACATGAAAGAAAACATTGAAAGGTAGGAGAGTATGAACGAAGAAAACGAAAATATAGAAGAGTTAAAAGAGGAAGAAAAATCACCTCAAGAAAATAAAACAGAAAAACATCATGAAAATAAAGAACATTGTAAACATCACCACCATGATAAAAATCATCACGAACATGATTGTTGTTGCAATGAAAAACATGATAATAAAAAAGAAGAAGAACTACTTGCAAAAATAAAAGAACTAGAAGAATTAAATAAATCTTTAACAGACAAGGTAAAATTAGCTCAAGCTGAACTAGTAAATTATCGCCGTCGTAAAGATGAAGAAACTGCTGGTATATTAAAATATGCCAATCAAAATTTAATTATGGAAATACTTCCAATCTTAGATAACTTTGAAAGAGCTATCAAGCTAGATGATAATGTTCTAACTGATGAACTATCAAAGTTCTTAGCTGGATTTAAAATAATGTATGCATCTTTAAATGGTGCCCTACAAAAGTTTGGAGTAGAAGAAATATCAAGAGTCGGTGAAATATTTGATCCAACTCAAGAACAAGCTCTAATAACTGATAGTCTAGTCGATCATCAAGATGAAGAAGTATTAGAAGTATTACAAAAAGGTTATAAATTAAAAGACAGAGTCATAAGACCTGCCTCAGTAAAAATAAATCAATTATAAAAGGAGAGATAATATATGAGTAAAATTATAGGTATCGATTTAGGTACAACAAATTCATGTGCTGCTGTACTAGAAGCAGGAGCACCAAAAGTAATTCCAAATCCAGAAGGTTCAAGAACAACTCCATCAGTTGTAGCCTTCAAAAAAGGAGAAAGAATTGTTGGTGAATCGGCAAAACGTCAAGCTTTGACTAATCCAAATACTGTTTCATCAATTAAAAGAAAAATGGGAACTAGTGAAAAAGTAGAACTAGAAGGTAAAAAATACACTCCAGAAGAAATTTCAGCAATGATTTTATCATACATTAAAGATTATGCTGAAAGTTATTTAGGCGAAAAAGTTACTAAAGCAGTTATCACAGTTCCTGCATACTTCAACGATTCACAACGTCAAGCAACTAAAAATGCTGGTAAAATTGCTGGCTTAGAAGTAGAAAGAATTATCAACGAACCAACTGCTGCTGCTCTAGCATATGGTCTTGAAAAAGATGAAGGACAAACAATCCTAGTTTACGACTTAGGTGGTGGTACTTTCGATGTATCTATCCTAGAATTAGGTGACGGTGTATTTGAAGTTAAATCTACTGCTGGTAATAACCATCTAGGTGGAGATGACTTTGATGAGAGAATCATTGAATACTTAGTAAAAGAATTCAAGAAAGAAAATGGTGTTGACTTATCAAAAGATAAGATGGCAATGCAACGTTTAAAAGAAGTAGCAGAAAAAGCTAAAAAAGACTTATCAGGAATGGTATCAACTCAAGTATCTGCACCATTTATCGCTAAAGGTGACGATGGAGAACCTCTACACTTGGATATGACTTTAACAAGAGCTAAATTTGAAGACTTAATTTCTGACTTAGTAGAATCAACTCTAGAACCAGTTAGAAAAGCTTTAAAAGATGCTCATATGACTAAAAAAGATCTTGATAAAGTAATCTTAGTAGGTGGATCTACTCGTGTACCAATGGTATATGATTTAATTACAAAAGAATTAGGAAAAGAACCTTCACGTGAAGTTAACCCTGATGAAGTAGTTGCGATGGGTGCTGCTATTCAAGGGGGTGTTTTAACTGGAGATGTTAATGATATCGTTTTACTAGATGTTACACCTCTATCATTAGGTCTTGAAACTTTAGGTGGAGTTATGACAACTCTAATTCCAAGAAATACAACAATTCCAACTTCTAAGAAAGAAGTATTCTCAACTGCTGCTGATAATCAACCAGCTGTTGATATTCATATCTTACAAGGTGAACGTCCAATGGCTGCTGACAACAAGACTTTAGGAAGATTCCAATTAGGAAACATTCCTCCAGCACCAAGAGGAGTACCACAAATCGAAGTAACATTCGATATCGACGCTAATGGTATTGTTAATGTAAAAGCTAAAGACTTAGGAACTAACAAAGAACAATCAATTACAATTACTTCAAGTACAAACTTAACTGATGAAGAAATTGAAAAGATGCGTAAAGAAGCTGAAGAAAATAAAGAAGCTGATGAAAAACGTAAAGAAGAAGCAGAAGTTAAAAACGAAGCTGAACAAATGGTATTCCAAACAGAAAAAGCTATCAAAGATTTAGGTGATAAAGCTGATAAGAAAGAAGTAGAAGAAGCAGAAGACCTAATCAAAGACTTAAAGAAAGCTCTTGAAGGTGGCGACATTGATGAAATCAAGAAAGAAAAAGAAAAACTTCAAGAAAAAGCTATGGCTCTAGCAACAAAAGTATATGAACAAGCTGCTAAAGATCGTGAACAAGCATCAAATGATGACAAAGAAGACGAAGAAGAAAAGCCAAGCAAAAAAAATAAAAAAGACGATGATGTAAAAGAAGCAGATATTGAAGAAGAATAAAAATAGAAAGGAAAAAAATAAGAAGTAGGCTTAGTTTAAGTACTACTTCTTATTACTAATTTAAATATAAAATGGAAAAACTATTAGAAAGAAACGAAGTAGAACAAAAAGATAAATGGGATTTAGAAAGTATTTATAAAAGTCTAGATGATTTAAAAAAAGATTGTAATCAAGTAGAAAAAAACACTTCTGAGTTAGAAAAACAACAAGATAGCTTTACTTCATCAAGTAAAAACTTTCTAAATTTCTTAGAATTATATAGTGCTACATCTAGAATTTTTGAAAAACTATTTACATACGCTATCAGAAAAAGTGATGAAGACTTAGGCAACAGTACATACCAAGAACTATCTGGTAAAGTTCAAAACCTATATCAATCATTTCAAGAAAAAACATCTTTTGCAACTCCAACAATACTATCATGTGATAAGTCAAAAATTCTATCTTATTTTGATGAAGAAAAAGACTTAGAAAAACATCGTCATAACATTGAAGATATTCTTAGGTATAAAGAACATACTTTATCAAAAGAAGAAGAAAAAATAGTATCAGCTTATGCTAAAGTAATTGATAGTAGTAGTGATACAGCTTCTTATCTTATGGATGCTGATCTAAAGTTTGCTAAAATAAAAGATAGTAATAACAAATTAGTAGAACTAAATTCTAGTAATTATAGTATCTATCTAAAAGATAAAGAAAGAAGAGTACGTAAAGCAGCTTTTCTTAATTGCCACAAAGGCTATGGAAGTGTAAAAAACACGCTAACTTCAACTCTAGCCGCAACAAGTGAAGCTCTAAGTACTTCAAGTAAATTAAGACATTACTCATCTAGTCTTGAAGAAAGCTTATTCTCTGATAATGTTCCTGTAGAACTATATAATAATTTAATTGAAACCGTTCATAAAAACTTGCCATCATTATATGAATATTATCAAGTAAAACAAAGACTTTTAAACCTAAAAGATTTTCATATCTACGATAGTTATGTTTCTGTAACTAAACAAGATGATAAAGAATATAGTTTTGAAGAAGGTAAAAAAATAGTCTTAGATGCCCTTAGCATCTTGGACAATGAATACCAAGAAGTTTTAAAAACAGCTTTCACAGATGGTTGGATTGATAAATATCCTAATAAAAATAAAAAGTCTGGTGCTTATTCCTGTGGTGGTTATGATACAAAACCATTTGTCTTATTAAACTATACAAATACTTATAATGATGTTTCTACTTTAGCCCACGAATTAGGCCATTCTATGCATACATATTTTTCAAATAAGTACAATACTTATGGTAATCATGAATATCCAATCTTCTTAGCTGAGATAGCATCAACTGTAAATGAAATGTTATTATCTTACTATATGGAAGAAAAAGCCAAAACTAAAGAGGAAAAATTAAATGTTTTAGAAGACCGTCTAAATACTTTTAAAGGTACTATCTTTAGACAAACTATGTTTGCTGAATTTGAAAAGTATATTCATGAATTAACCGATAAAAGTGAAATCCTAACTACCGATAATATTTGTAATTACTATTATGATTTAAATAAACTATATTTTGGTAATAAAGTAGTTTTAGATGAAGAAATAAAATATGAATGTTTAAGAATACCGCATTTCTATTCTCCATTTTATGTATATAAATATGCAACAGGTTTATCTATTGCTTCCTACATTGCTGAAAATATTATTAATAAAACTAAAGGTTTCAAAGAAAAATATATTGAATTTTTAAAGGCCTCTGGTAGAGACTATCCACTAGAGGTCCTAAAAATAATTGATGTTGACTTAAAAGATACTAAAGTATTTGATGAAGCAATGAATGCATTTAGAAAGACATTAGATGAATTTATAGAATTAAGTAAGTAAAAGAGGTGTAAAAAATGGCAGATAAAAGAGATTATTATGAGGTACTAGGAGTAGATAAAAATGCTAGTGCCGATGAAATAAAAAGTGCTTTCCGTAAAAAAGCCAAACAATATCACCCAGATTTAAACAAAGATGATCCTAATGCTGCTGATAAATTTAAAGAAGCCCAAGAAGCTTATGAAGTATTATCGGATGAATCAAAACGTAAAATGTATGATCAATATGGCCATGCTGGTGTGAATAATTCTTATGCCAGTGGTGGAGCTAACTATGGTGGTTTTGGTGGCTTTGATGCCTCTGGTTTCGACTTTGGAGATATCTTTGATTCGTTCTTTGGTGGTGGTGGAAGCTCATTTGGAGGTTTCCAAAACTTTGGTGGAACTTCTTCATCAAGAACTAGAAAAACACGCGGTAGTGATGTCTTAATGCGTATGAAACTAGATTTTGAAGAAGCTGTCTTTGGTACAGAAAAGAAGTTCAACATCGATGTAGTTGAAGAATGTGAAGAGTGTCATGGTAATGGAGGTTTTGAACCAGAAACTTGTGAAACATGTCACGGTACAGGAACAGTAACTAGTCAACGACAAACAATGCTAGGTTCATTCTTATCAAAAGGACCATGTCCAGACTGCGATGGATTAGGAAAAATATATAAAAGAAAATGTAGCGAATGTAACGGAAAAGGTCGTATTAAAAAGAATAAAAGAATCACTATCAATATTCCAGCTGGAGTAAATACAGGCGATCGTCAAAGAATAACAGGTAAAGGTAACCCTGGAACAAATGGTGGCGAAAATGGTGATTTATACTTAGAATATGTAGTAGGTGAACATGAATATTATACAAGAGATAATGACGATATCTATCTAGAAGTACCATTAACTCTAACTGAAGCTATTCTTGGTTGTAAAAAAATGATCCCAACGCTATACGGAAATGTAAAACTAACCGTAGATGCTGGAACCTCATCAGGTGAAAAACAAAAGATCAGAGGAAAAGGTGTAAATAATGAATATCGTAGACATAAAGGAGATATGTACGTAATATTTAGAGTTTATACACCTAAAAAATTAACTCGAGAACAAAAAGCTCTAATAGAAAAGTTAAAAGATACAGACATGACAACAAGAGAAATCAACGATTTTGATAAGTTTGTTGAGAAAAACGATTAAGTGATTACTAATCGCTTTTTCTTTTTTTAAAATTTCCTTCCCAAAAAGTCCGTACTTTTTATGTGACATTTTTAGTATCTGTTGCAAAAGCAACACATAATATTTTGACTGATATGGTACAATTAGTTAGAATAGGGAGGATAAAAATGACAAAAGGTGATAAATATACAAAACAAATATTTAGAAAGATATTAAAAGAGGGTTGTCTTGATAAAAATCCAAGAACCCATTATGCCGATGGTACTACAGCTCATACCATAAGTATAAACCATGGTATGTGTACATATGATTTAACTAAAGGAGAAACTCCTTTAATAACACTGCGACCAATTGCTGTAAAATCGAGTATTGGTGAATTATTATGGATTTATCAAGATGAATCAAATGACCTTAATCTTTTAAGAGATAAATACGGTGTAACTTGGTGGGATGAATGGGACATCGGTAATAGAACCATTGGTGCTGTCTATGGTGAAACTGTAAGAAGACACAACTTAGTTAAAAATCTAATTAAGGGTTTAGAAGAAAATCCAGATGGTCGTCGTCATATAATAAGTCTTTGGCAAGAAGATGACTTTAAAGATATACATGGTCTAAAACCTTGTGCTTTTATGACGGAATGGAATGTACGTCATGGAAAGGACGGAGTAGACTATCTAGATATGTGTCTAACTCAACGTTCAAGTGATTTTGCAACAGCCGGTTGCATAAATCAAGTTCAGTATTTAGTTTTTCTACATTTAATTGCTAGACACTTAGGTCTAACTCCAGGACGCTTTACTTGGTTTTATAATAATATCCAAATATATGACCGTCATATAAAACAAGTAAAAGAACTATTAAAAAGAACTCCAGTAGAATGTGAACCAAAAATCTGGTTAAATCCAGAAAAAACAAACTTCTACGATTTCACAGTAGATGACATAAAAATAATTGATTATCCAAGAGCCGAAATAAAAGAAAAAAATTCTCAAATGAAATTTGATATAGGTATTTAAATGGCAACATTAACTTTAATAGCCGCAGTAGGCAAAAATAATGAACTAGGCAAGGATAATAAATTAATATGGCATATCCCAGATGATATGAAATTCTTTAAAGAACAAACCATAAATAAAAAGATAATTCTAGGTAGAAAAACACTTGAGTCTCTACCAGGACTACTTCCGAAAAGAATCCATTTAGTCTTAACACATCAAAGTTTAAAAGAAAAAGAAAATTTAAAAGTATACAATAATATTGAAGACTTATTAGATTATTTAGACACTATAAATGAAGAAGTAATGGTAATAGGTGGAGCTAAAATCTATGAAAAATTTTTTCCTAAAGCAAACAAAGTAATATTAACAGAAATAGAAGATTCTTCTCCAGCAGATGCCTATTTTCCAAAACTAAATAAAAACGATTGGACAAGAAAAATCCTAGTAACAAAAGAATATAATGGTATAACATATCATCATGTAATATATGAAAGAATTAATAAATGACAAACATCACCAATAAAGTGATGTTTTTTGCGATGTAAAAAATAATGTCCAATAAAATTTATGTAGTATAAATTTACATTTATCAATTAAAACAATTGAGTTTTTACAAAGGATGGTGTACTATTATAATAATAGTAAAAGAATAAGGAAGTGTTGATGTGACTTTTCGAATGTATGAAAGTATGGCCTTTGCAATTTGCGCATTGGTTTATTTAAGTTTGATATTAATTATGTATGTACATAAAAAGAAAGTAGGGGATTTACAAACTAAAGTATTCTCCGTCTTATTAGCTGCTGGTATTGCTTTAACTTTTAGTGAAGGTGCTTATGTATATGGCTTATCGGTTTTAGATACAAATCCCACTTTAACAGCAGTTACTTGTCGTATTTATACAATAGGAATTTTAGTATTAATAAATTTATTTATTTATTATATAACTACTATGTTTATGCGTAGACTAGAGGACAAAAAAAAGGAAAAGAAGAATAATACAATAACCTTAATTGCTCTTATTGTTCTAGCAATAATAACAATATTAATATCTTTTGCTTTTCCCCTAGACTATACAAGCTCTAAATCTGGTTTTTATAACTTTGGTGGTCCAGCTACTACGATTGTTTATGCTGAAGGATTTTTCTTATTCCTAATAATATTCATAGTAACTGTCTTTAAAAGTAATAGTATTCCTAAAAAACAACAAAAGCCAATTTATTTCTTTATTTTAGTTTTTGTTGGACTTATAACACCTCAAATAATTTTAAATTATGATTTGAATTTAGTATCATTCATCTTCGCTTTTATGATATCAATACTATATTTTACTATTGAGAGTCAAGATAATAAACTAATTCAAGAATTACAAATATCAAAAGAAGAGGCGCTAACAGCAAGTAAAGCTAAAACTGAGTTCTTAATTAATATGTCTCATGAGATAAGAACACCTATGAGTACCATTCTAGGTTTTAGTGAAATTCTCTTAAATGAAGAAAACTTAACAGAAGAAGTTGCTAAAAGAGATACCCAAAATATTTATGAAGCAAGTAATATTTTAATGGAATCAATTAATGCAATTCTTGATATTTCATCTCTAGAAACTAATAGAGAAAAAGTAAGAAACGAAAAATATCATCCAGCTAGTATGTTATTTGAATTAGATGAAAACATTCGCTCAAAAAAAGATCAGAACATTGAATTTTCTACAATTACTAGCAACAATTTACCTCAAGAGCTAATTGGCGATGTAGAAAAGATCCAGAAGATATTAAACTTCATAATTGACTTTTTCATAAACTCAACTTCATCTGGGAAAATAACTCTATCGGTAAATGCTAAAGAAACTGAAAGAAACATTTGCCAACTAATTTTTACCATAACAAGTAGTAACGCTAATATTAGTCGTGAAAAATTTAATATAGAATTCAATGATTTCGTAAAGTTAAGTGAAGAGAATAATACACTTATCAATAATACTGATTTGAAGCTGATTATTGCTAAAAAATATATAGAACTATTAAGAGGAGATATAGACTTTAGAAATAATAACAATATCACCTGTGATTGTACAATTAACTTAATTCAAAGTCTTGTAAATGATTCTCTACCACAAAAAGAACAAATTCAAAAAAAAGTAAAGAAGAACATCTTAATAGCAGATGAAAATAGAGTGAATCATATAATTATCAGTAAATACTTTGAAAATGGAAATTACAATATTTTAAATTCATATACAAAAGAAGATTGTAATAACAAAATAAGATTTGAAAAATTAGACCTAATACTTATAGATACTTCATTTTTAAATGAGAATTTAGAACTACGTTTAAAAGAAAAGACTACCCCTTTTAATATCATTGAAATGAATGATGAAAAAGTAGGAAAGTCAAAAGAATATGTAAAAGATATAATTTATAAACCTATAAGTAGAGATGAGATTAACAGAGTAATTGATCAATATCTTAATAGTGAAAAGGATGTGAGTATATGATAGCTGGTTTAATATTAACAATAGGTAGCTTATTTTTCATGATAATACTATGCATAGTATACTTTTCACAGAATAACGAAAAAACAATTGAAACAAAACTATACAAATACATGCTTATTACTATGCTTCTATTAATAGTTACTGAGATTGCTATGTGTTGTATAATCTACTATGTTGATAATAGTCAAATAAAAGAAATAGCCGCTAGAACACACTGGCTTACATCAGTTGCTTGGTTTTACTTATTATATTCCTATAGTCTTGCGTTTTTAAGAGATATTCAAACTACCTCTGTAACTAAATATTTATTTTCTGATATAAGAATAAAAGTTGTAAATGTTCTAACCGTTTTAGTATTAATAATATATTTTTTCATTCCCTTTTCTTCTCTTGATAAAATATCATTTCTACCAGGACCTGCTGCATATTTCTTAATAACTTATTGTAGTATTATAACTCTATGTATAATTGGCTACACTATTATTCATGGAAAAAAAATAAATGCACGTAAAAAGAAAACTATATATATTCAAGTAATAATATTAGCTATTGATATGATTTTACAAGCTTTATATCATGATATTGCAATCGAAGCCATAGGAGCTGCTATTCAAATGTACTATTTATATTTTAATATTGAAAATCCCGATATTAAAAACGTTGAAGAGTTAGAAGCTGTTAAAATTGAAATAGATAAAGCCAACAAAGCTAAGTCAGACTTTTTATCTAATATGTCTAGTGAAATAGTTCATCCCATGAACACAATCATTAACTGTAGTAAACTAATATTAAAAGAAGAACCATATAGTAAAGAACAAACTAAAAACTATATAAAAGAAATATCAATAGCCGGAGGCAACTTACTAAATATAATTGACAATGTCCTTGATATATCAGCAATAGAGTCAAATAATGATGCATTAGAACAAAAAGAATATTCAATAGTTAATATTGTTAAAGATTTAAATGATATTGTGACTACGAAAATTGGCGAAAAACCAATAGAGTTCTTATTAGAAGTAGATGAACAAGTACCAACTAAGTTCTATGGTGATTATAATAAAATATATCAAATATTACTAAATCTTTTAACAAATGCTATAGATCACACCGAGGTAGGAAAAATAAAATTATCTATAGGAATTGAAAAAGAAGATTTAGAAATGTGTCATTTAATAATGAAAGTAAATGATACTGGTTGTGGAATGAAGAAAGAAGATAGTGATAAATTAACTGCTATGTTAAATAGTAGTAATACTATAGATTCTAGTAGTGTAAATGAAGATGGTTTCAACTTGATCTCTATAAAAAAATACATTGACTTAATGGGTGGAAACTTATCATTTAAAAGTGATTATGGAGTTGGTAGTTCCTTTCAAGTTGATTTAAATCAAAAAATAGTTAATAGTATGCCTATTGGAGATATAAAGTCATCTCTTCAAAACAATGCCAAAATAGACTACATAGATTGTTCAAAGTATACAGTTTTAATTGTTGATGATGATGAACTAAGTATAAAAGTAACTGAAAGAATGCTAGAACCTTATAAGTTTAATATTAAAAAAGTAAATTCTGGAAGAGCATGTATCTATGATATAAAGTCTGATAACAAATATGATATAATTTTCATGGATCACATGATGGAAGGTCTAAATGGTATTGATACTCTTCATAAAATAAGAAAACTAGATGGCTATACAATTCCACCAGTTATTGCACTAACAGCAAATGCCATTTCTGGTATGCGTGAGTTATACTTAAATGAAGGATTTGATGAGTACTTACCAAAACCAATAAAATCTAATGAACTAAATAGTTTAATAAAAAAATATTTTGGAAAAGAGTTACAATAAAAAAGGCTTCACCGTAATTATAGTGAAGTCTTTTATTTTACCTAATTTTTTCTAAGACATAATTCCCATAGTACTTTAGGATTATCATATCTATCCATTGCTGACTCTTTTAAATAGTAAACTTTAAAATCTTTAAAGTAATAATAGCAATCTTCCTCATCAAAATATCTTTTATAAATATTTCCTTCAAAGTAAAAATTATGCTCGATCTTTTCCAAATTATTTTTTTTCTGTACTTCTTTTGTTGAATTAACTCTAACTAAAAGATAGCCATCTTTTTTTAGTACTCGTGAAATTTCCTTAATAATATATTTAGTCATTTCATTATCAAAATAATGTAAACATAAATCTGCAATAACAACATCGACAGAATTATCACCAAAAGGTAATCCTCCAGTCATATCAAATAACATTGTCTGTAAATCTTTATTTTCTTCCTGAACCATCTTTAATACTTCAGATGAAAAGTCTGTTGCGATAACATCACTAAACCCCTCTGAAATTAAATAATTACTACAGTAAGCTCTTCCACACCCTAGCTCCACAAATTTAAAGTCTTTTCTAAATAGTTTAGTATATTTATTTAACCAATCATCATAAGTTGAATTATACTTCTTATGAATATCATCCCAATATAGATTAAAATTACCCATACTATCTTCACCTACATAACCATCGTATGTAAAATTCTATCAGTATTTTTAAAATTAAGTTTAGCAATCTCTTTTAATTTATCTTTTCCATATTTTTCAACGACTTCTTCTCCAATTGTATCAACATCTTTTCCAGCCCCTTTAGGTAGAGGAATATGAATACTATCACATAACTTATCAAACTCTTTTAAGAAAATATATCTACTAATAATTGACCCGGCGGCAACTGCCAAATTCTTATCTTCTGCCTTTGTAATAAAAGTAATACCACGTTGAACCTCTTTAACATCACGTAAATATTCATAATATCTTGCTTCTCTAGCAAATTCATCTACAATAATATAGTCAACTTCAGGCTGTTCTTCTTGTATTAACTGATACAAAACCTTGTTATGCATAATAGCCTTAATCTTATTCATATTAATCTCTTTTGTATACTTTTCATTATATTCTTTATTACTAAGGATAACACTACGATATTTAACTCTTTTTGCAATCTCTGGAGCAATCTTTAATATTTTAGAATCATCTATCTTTTTAGAATCTCCAACTCCTAAACTCTCTAAATAGGGAATATCTTCTTTTTTTACATAAGTTGCTGTAACAACGATAGGACCAAAATAGTCCCCTGTACCAACTTCATCAGAGCCAACAGCATTAGTATTATAATATTTCTCATCGTTTTTTTTATTTTCTTCCTGTTTTTCCTTAGTATTTTCTAAAGCAACACCCCACATTGCTGCATCAACATCAGCACTCTTT
>HF992499.1:181406-193178 GCA_000433455.1 Mycoplasma sp. CAG:877
CTTGAAACATTACTTTTCCAGACTCATACATTGTAATAACAGTATCTTCTTCCTCAGCTTGAAAAACAACATAAGGAATAACTTTATCTCTTTTTTTATCTTTATAATATTCAATCATCTTTTGCTTTATTTCATCATTTACTTTAATAACTACGTTCATTATGCCCACCTCTAAAATTATTATAGCATAATTAACAAAAATAGTTTATAATTAAAAATAGGAGAGTGATTTAAATGAATGTATTTGACATAGGTATAATATTGTTTATTGCTATATTTGCAATAGCTGGAGCAAAACAAGGTTTAATTAAAAGTGCAATATCTCTAGTAGGTATTATTGCTGTTTTCTTAATAGCCTTTTACTTAAAAAATCCATTCGGTAACTTTTTATGTAAGTATCTTCCATTCTTTAAGTTTACTGGAGAATTAGAAGGACTAGTTTCTATAAATATATTGATATATCAACTATTAGCATTTATTATAATTTTAGTATTATTACTATCAATATATGGTATACTAACTAGTGTATCTGGACTAATTCAAAAATTAGTAAATGCCACAATAATCTTAAAGTTACCATCTGCAATAGGTGGCTTTATAGTTGGTATTTTAGAAGGATATTTATTCGTCTTTCTAATATTACTATTCTTAGTCTTACCATTTCAAAACTTCAAGATGTTTACTGATAGTTCACTAGTTAACACAGTTGTCTATAAAACGCCAATTTTATCTAGCACAACAAGCAATGTTACAAACTCAATAAAAGATATTTATGAAGTATCAGATAAAGTAGTAAATAAGAAAATAAGTACTAATGAGGCCAACTTAGAAATAATAGATACTATGATTAAGTATGATATAACAACAGCTCATACAGTAGAGCAGTTAGTAATTCTAGATAAACTAGATGGTGTAACTGGAATTGATAAAATAATAGCTAAGTATAAATAGAAAGGAATTAACATGATATTTTTAGAAAATGAACAAGACTTTTTCGAGTTAATCAAAAATAAATTAGTATTAGTAGATTTCTATGCTACTTGGTGTGGACCATGTCGTATGATAAGTCCAATTATTGATGAAGTAGCCAAAGAAACTACAGATCTTATGGTCGTTAAAGTAGATGTCGATAAATACCCAAATATTGCTACTAAATATGGTATTATGTCTATTCCAACTTTAAAAGTATTTAAAAATGGAAAAGAAGAAAAAACATCTATCGGTTACATTGAAAAAGATGCTATCAAAGACTTACTAAAATAAGTCTTTTTTTCACGTCAAACTTTGTTAAAAAATGTAAAAAAACTTGTTTGAAAATCAATAAATTGTTATACTTAAAGAGTCTAATGACATAGGAGGGAATAAAGATATGAAATATGTATATATGTTTACTGAAGGAAGTAAAGATATGCGTAATCTCTTAGGTGGTAAAGGTGCCAACTTAGCAGAAATGACTAATATCGGACTACCAGTTCCAAGAGGTTTTACAGTAACTACAGAGGCTTGTACAAAATACTACGAAGATGGAGAAAAGCTAAATTCCTCAATCATAGAAGAAATTGAATCAAAAATCAAAGAACTAGAAAAAATCACAGGTAAGACAATGGGTGATACTAAGAATCCATTATTAGTATCTGTAAGATCTGGTGCTAGAGCAAGTATGCCTGGTATGATGGATACAGTTCTAAATCTAGGATTAAATGATGACGTTGCTGAAGGATTTAGTGAAGTAACAAATAATCCGAGATTCGTATACGATTCTTATCGTCGTTTTATTCAAATGTTTGCTGATGTTGTTATGGGCTTCCCAAAATCATCATTTGAAAGACTTTTCGATAAAATTAAAGAAGAGAAAAATGTTGAATATGACACAGAATTAACTGCCGATGATTTAAAAGAAGTAATTGAAATCTATAAAGGAGAATATAAGAAATATGCAAATGCAGATTTCCCACAAGATCCAAAAGAACAATTAATAGAAGCTGTAAAAGCAGTATTTAGAAGTTGGAACAATGATAGAGCAATTACATATCGTCGTTTAAATGATATTCCAGGAGAGTGGGGAACTGCTGTAAACGTTCAAGAAATGGTTTATGGTAATAAAGGTGAAACATCAGGAACAGGTGTTGCCTTCACAAGAAACCCAGCAACTGGAGAAAATAAATTATATGGTGAATACTTAATGAATGCTCAAGGTGAAGACGTTGTAGCAGGAATTCGTACACCAAAAAGTATTGAAACATTAAAAGAAGTAATGCCAGAGTGTTATGAAGAATTTAAAAAGATTTGTAAGATTCTAGAAGATCATTATCGTGACATGCAAGATATGGAATTTACTATTGAAGATGGTAAATTATTCATGTTACAAACAAGAAATGGTAAAAGAACAGCTAAAGCTGCTTTAAAAATTGCCGTTGACTTAGTAAATGAAGGTATGATTTCTAAAGAAGAAGCCTTATTAAAAATTGAACCAAAACAATTAGATCAATTACTACATCCTAACTTCGATGATGCTAGTTTAAAAGCTGCTAAAGTAATTGCTACTGGACTTGCCGCATCTCCTGGAGCTGCAACTGGTAAATTATGCTTTACTGCTGAAGATGTAATTAAAATGCATGAAGCAGGAGAAAAAGATCTTATCTTAGCAAGACTTGAAACTTCACCAGAAGATATTGAAGGTATGAACTTAGCACATGGTATCTTAACTGTTCGTGGAGGTATGACTTCACACGCTGCCGTTGTTGCTCGTGGTATGGGAACTTGCTGCGTATCAGGCTGTGGTGATATCATCGTTGATGAAGAAAATAAAATTTTAAAATTAAAAGATGGTACAACATTCCACGAAGGAGATTTTATCAGTCTTGATGGATCAACTGGTAATGTTTACGGAGAACAAATTAAAACAGTTGAACCAGAAATTTCAGGTAACTTTGAAACAATCATGGAATGGGCTGATGCTACTCGTAAATTAAAAATCAGAACAAATGCTGATACTCCAAGAGATGCTCTTCAAGCTAGAAAGTTCGGTGCAGAAGGAATTGGTCTATGCCGTACTGAGCATATGTTCTTTGAAGAAGAAAGAATCTTTAACTTCCGTCGTATGATTACTGCAACAACTCTAGAAGCTCGTGAAGAAGCCTTAGAAAAAATTCTTCCATATCAAAGAGATGACTTTGAAGGCTTATTTAGAGCTATGGATGGTTATACAGTAACAATTCGTTTCTTAGACCCACCTCTACATGAATTCTTACCACATACAGATGAAGAAATTAAACCTCTAGCAGAAAGTCTAGGTATGACTTTTGAAGCCTTAAAGAATAGAGTTGAATCATTAAAAGAATTTAATCCAATGATGGGACATCGTGGTTGTCGTCTAGCAATTACTTATCCAGAAATTGCTAAGATGCAAACAAGAGCTGTAATTGAAGCTGCAATTAATGTTCAAAATGAAGGAAAGACAGTTATTCCTGAAATTATGATCCCACTAGTTGGAACTGTAAAAGAATTAAAATACGTTAAAAATATCGTTGTAGAAACAGCAGATGAAATTATTAAGGAAAAAGGTGCTGACTTAAAATATGAAGTTGGTACTATGATTGAAATCCCAAGAGCTGCTCTAACCGCTGATGAAATAGCAGAAGAAGCTGAATTCTTCAGTTTTGGTACAAATGACTTAACTCAAATGACATTTGGTTTCTCAAGAGATGATGCTACTAAATTCTTAGGAGATTACTACAAGAAGAAAATTCTTGAGCAAGATCCATTCGCAACAATTGATCAAACTGGTGTTGGTAAATTAGTTGCTATGGCTGCTGAACTAGGTCGTAAAACTAGACCAAATATTCACTTAGGAATCTGTGGTGAACATGGTGGAGATCCAAAGAGTATTGATTTCTGTCATAGAGTAGGACTTGATTATGTATCTTGTTCACCATTCCGTGTACCAGTAGCAAGATTAGCTGCTGCTCAAGCTGCAATCAATAATAAATAATAGTTTAATAAAAATACAGAATAACTCTATCAAATGATAGAGTTTTCTTTTTTATCAATATAAGTATATGTATACAAAACTTCTAGAGAGTATCTGTAAACAATAATGTCAAGCCTAGTTTAGGCTACTATGTTTTTACCAAAAAAGATGTTATACTATAGTAGAAAGGATGATAAAAATGAGTAGAGAAAATGATGTAATAAAAGATAAAGCACATTATGATAGAATCTATGGTGGAGACAATCGTAGAGAAACAGAACAAATATGGGAAAGAGAAAGAGCAGCAGCTAGAGTAAGAGATGAAAGAGATGAGTACGAAAGAAGAACAAGGGAGACTCAAAGAGAACATTCAGATCTACTTAGAGGAATGTCGCCGGACGATCGAAGAAGATATGATGAAATGAGAAGAAGAGAAGAATTCTATAGAGGAATGGATTCGGAAAAAAGAGTATCAGCTTTAGGACGTGAAAGAGAAACTATTGATTATCAAACTCAGATGCAACAAAGACAAGATGCAAAAGCAAAAGAAAAAGCTGCTAGAGAATTGGCTTTCAAAAAAGCAAAAATGCGTTATAACTCTCTAAACCCACTAGTTAAAGTTTTCTCAAAAAATCCAGACAAAATAGATTATGGATCAATGAGTGCCGACAGAATTGACTCTCTATATGGAGGTAAGAAAAGATGATGGATGAACTTAACATCGTATTCAATGATTATATTGATGCCTACAAAGATTTAGATATAGCCGAAAAAAGAAAAGAAATGATAAATAATATTAAAGAAATGATTGCTATGATCGAACAAATGGCTACTGATGAAGGAATCGTATTAAACTACCTAAGAAGTAGAGAAATACTAGATTTAGACGAAGGTCAAGAAAGTGAAGACGATTACTTAGAAGCTCTACTTGTATACGTTGAAAACTTTAAAAATATCTTAGGACAATATCTAGATAAAAGAAAATAAACTTACAAAAATTAATTTTAAACAAGTAAAAATAACTCAGGAGGTTAAAAATCTTGAGTTTTTAATTACTTTAAAAAGTATAAAAACAAACTTCTATTAAAAATAGCAAAAAAAACAAAAACACACAGTTGAGTATATGAATATATAAAAAACATAGTTTTATTTCAACTATATGTTTCAACATTCGAACAAAATGAAAGTAATAAGTCTTCCACTAAAAAGAAAAGTATGATACTATATAAAGAAAATGAAAATATAAAAGTCAAAGCAAAGTAAGAATATCAAAAACAAAAATAAATAAAACTTGTCAAGCTCATATAATGAACAGATATTGTAATAATGCCAAAAACTCGGAGGTAAGCAGTTATGAAAGAAATTAATGCCATAGTAAAAAGGTTAAAATATCCAGTTGCTACAATTGTACTAGTAACTGCCTGTTATATCTGTTTAACTGCCAAGGAAACTTTTAGTGCGGCTACAAAAAATTATACTAGGGATGAATTACAAAAGATGGTCGTATCTGCCGCTGTTAGCTATTATTACAACAATTACTATTCTGATTATGAACAATATTTATTGGATTCGGATATTGTATATCCATATAAGAAAAAACAATCAGGAAATTAGTTAATGTTTCGTACATTAACTTTTTTAGTGTTAGATCAAAGACAAAACAACAATGAAGTTTATAAGTACAACAGTTATTAAGTATAAATAAGAATACATATCATAAAAATGATAAATTATTTATTATTACATAAATGATAAGAAATAACTTTTAACTTTTAGTTTAACAAAAAAAAGACTAATCTTTTCACAATAAGAAAAATTTGTTATAATTATCTAGAAATAGAAGGTGAAAAAATGAAAGCAATTTGTATAGGACATTCAACATTTGATACAACTCTTCCAATGACAGACTATCCTATAGAAAACAACAAATATCGTATCTCTTCTCACGTAGAATGCGGTGGTGGCTCTGGTCCAAATGGGGCCTATGTTTTAGCAAAGTGGGGAGTTGATACAACTATAGTATCAGCACTTGGAAATGACTATCAAGCAGATCGAATAATAGATGAATTTAAAAGTGTAGGTGCCAATATAGAATACTTAAAAAAAATACCAACTCATCAAACATCATGTAGTTATATTTTTGCTAATATGGAAAATGGAAGTAGAACAATAGTGACTTCTAAAGCTAAAGCAATACGAAAACTAGACATAAGGGAAAAGTTAAAAGCTGATGTAATATTAATTGATGGCGAACATCCAGAAACTGCCAAAGAAATTTTAAAAGATAATCCAAAAGCAATAAGTGTCTTTGATGTAAGTAGAGTAAATGAAGATAATTTAGAATTAGGAAAAATGGTTACTTATTTAGTTTGTTCCCATGAATTTGCCGAAAAGTTTGCTAATATCAAAATAGACCATGAAAACATTGATACCATAAAAGCTTGTTATGATAAATTAAAAGAGTTTTTTAAAAACAATGTCATAATCACTCTAGAGTCCTATGGTAGTTTTACAGAAATAGATGGAAAATGTATGCAAGTACCAAGCATAAAAGTAAAAGCCATTGATTCAACTGGAGCTGGCGACATTTTTCATGGTGCTTTTGCATACTTTATAAGTAACGGTTATTCATTAATTGATGCAATACATTACGCATCAGTAACAGGTGCACTTTCCGTTGAAAAAATTGGTGCTAGATACTCAGTACCTGAGTTAAAAGAGGTTTTAGAATATGACAATATTATCTAGCTACTTACCACAAATAGATTTACATGGTCTTGATAGAGATTATGCCAGAATTTTAGTAAACGAATTTGTTGAAGACAACTACAAGCTACATAATAAAACAGTACTAATAATTCATGGCAATGGAACTGGAATTTTAAGAAAAACAGTTCAAGAAACATTAAAGCATAATAAGTACGTAGAAACATACAAAATAGACAATTTTAACACTGGCACAACAGTCGTTGAATTGAAACAAAAAAATTGACAAAATATATCCTACATGCTAGAATAATAAGGCATAAGGGACAGGGGGCATACATATGTATACAGACGAATATGAAAACAGAGGGTTTCCATTTAGAAACTTTTTATTGAAGTTAATTTTAATAATTATATTTGTATTTTTATTAGTATGGTTATTACCTAAGTTTATTGCACCAGCAGTAAATAAAGATATAAAAAATAGTAATGAGAATACAACTCAAATAAACGCCTTAACTTCACAAATATTTGCTGATAACTTAAATAAAATGAAGGAAGCTGCAATCTCATATTATACAGATGAGCGTCTACCAGAAAATGATGGCGAATTTAAACAAATGACCTTAAGTGAAATGATTGGTCTAAAGTTAATTACTCCATTAATAGATAAGAATAACAAAGCAGTAGACGTAGAAGCAAGCTATGTAAAAATAACTAAGTCAGATAATGAATATATTTTAAAAGTAAATATTAAAGACAGTGAAAAAGAAGACTATATTTTAGTACACTTAGGTTGTTACACATACTGTAAAGGAAACATATGTGAAAAGAAGTCAGAAAATATAGTAATAAAAGGTTCAACAATCAAAGCTGATACACCAATTACAAAGAAGTATTATTGTCAAATAGCAAACGGAAAATACTATGGTAAATCTGGTAATGTAGTTAATAAAAACACCTATGAAAGTGAATGTATAACAAAACCAGTAGAAAAACATTATTGTGCTATAGTTAATGATAAATATTATGGTAAGAATGGAACTGTTGTAAGTAAAGAAACTTATGAAGATGAATGTACAACAAAGCCATCTGATAAATACTACTGTGCAATTGTAAATGGAAAATATTATGATAAAAATGGTAATGTAGTAGATAAAAATACCTATGAAGAAAGCTGTAACACTAAAGAATATTTATATGAGTATGCAAGAACTATTAACGCAACATTTAGTAGTTGGACAAAATGGTCTAATTGGTTAGAAACAAGTTGCAGTACTAAAGCCATAACTTGTAACGAAAACGATGTAAAGTGTTTAAGAGAAGTAAAACTATATAATCGTAAAGAAAAAATTGGTACACACGAACAAGAATACATCAAAGAACGTAGTGTTCAAATAAAAGCTTCATCATACACAGAAAAAACATGTAAAAATTATTCATATGTTATAGTTAATAACACAACATATGCCGTAACAAATACATATACAAACGTAACAAACATTACATCATCAACTGCATCTTCTGTAGCTGGATGGAACTACGAAGGAAGAGGAACATATGCTAATCCTCCAAGAGACACAGAAAAAACACATTATGTATTTGTTGGAGCCGATTATAGTTATTGTTCAGATACATGTACAACCCTACCAAATTACTACTATGATAAGTATACATACACTGGTAACATGTCAAAAGTTTCAAAAACAACTGAAGCACCAGTAAGTTCATCATCACAAGTAGTAGCAACATGTACCGAATATGAAACAAAAACAGTTAATATATATAGAAATATAACAAGAACAGAAATAGCAACTAGAACCGAGCCATTATATGGTACAGTTTGCTATTCAAGTAATAGAACAAGAAAATTAACATCAACTGGTAAGACAGAGAAAAAATGGAGCTATTACAATGATACTAACTTATTGAATAACAACTGGTACTATACAGGTGCCAAGAAGTTAAAATAATTAAGGGGGAAATATAAATGGAAAAAGATATTAAAAACATAGTTTTCTACACATTTGAGAGTGAAACTGGTAAAAGAACACAAGCATGCGTATTCTACACAGATGGAACAGTAAAAAATACTAATGAAGAAGAAGGTGTAGAAGACGTAATCACTTTAATGAAATCTAAAGGGATAGGTCCAAAAGAATACCACAAAATTGTAAATAAACACTATGTATATGAAACAACTGGAGAAGACTTCGAGGAAGACTTTAAAGAGTATTTAAACAAGAAAGAGAAATACATTGCTAAGAAAGATAGAAATATTAAGGCATTATTAAAAAGATTGTTTAAAAAGCAAAAAAGTAATACTGAAGAAGAAACTGAAGTAGAAGAAGAGCAAGAAGAACAACAAACTGCTAATGCAACTAGTACAACTAATAACAATGAAAGTTCAACAACTAGAAAAGCTGAGGCAAATAAAACAACTGCTCAGCCAGAAGAAGAAAATACCGAGAATGCCGAGGAAGAAAGAGAAGAAGATACTGATGAAAGAGGAGAAAAATTCTGGAGAGTATTGCAAACAATAACTGGTGTAAATTTAGTTTGGGGTTTAAAAGAAAAATATCTTGCTAAAAAAAGAGCGGTAGAAGAAGCCAACAAAAGTAAACCTAAAAAAGAAGAGGGAAAATTCAAGAAGTGGTTTAAAAAGACTTTTATAGGAAAAATAACTAAAAGAGTAGCTGCATTAATAACTGCTGTCACTATTCTTTTTGTATCAGGTTGTTCAAATGCGAAAACTGAAAAAGGACCAGAGACTACTCCAACAACAATCAATGAAACTCAAGAAATTAATACTGATGATTTAATAAAAGAAGTAACAAGTTTTGCAGGAATGCTAAAACTTTCAAAGAGTGATGTTCAAAAAGCATTTATGAATAACATCAGTGAAAGTCTAGATAACTTTAATATAAAATTCGCTAATGCATATGTAGAAAAAGATAAAAATATTAAAGCTGCATTATCTTGGGATGAAGTTATTTCATTAGCCCTTGTTTATAACGATTACAATAAAGATCAACTAATTCAAATCTTTAATGGTGCTGACTTAAATACAACAAAATTAGAGGATGCCTATAAAACTGGTGTTTTACAATTAATGGGAGCACATGTTATTGAAACTAGAGAAAATAAAGTCGATATGTCATCATTATTAGAAAGTCAAGAAGCAAAAGATTTTTACGAAAAATATCACGAACTATTCTTAAAATGTAAAGAAGCAACAGGTCAAGAACAAATAAACAGAGTAAATGAATTTTACCAAGAATCATATAAAGACTTCCCAATAACAGAAAAAGTAAGAGAAGAAGGAATTGCTCATAGTGATTCTAGAAATAGTATAGAAACATATAAGTTCTCTATAATACCAATGGTAAGTGCTGCAGAAATGCTATATCAAAACTTAGCAATTGATAAAACACTACAAGATAAAGCAGTTGCTTACTTAAATGATATTGGTGTTTGCAATAGAGCTAATGATGTTATTGAAAAAGCTGCTCTAGTAAATTTATCAGCTTCTAAAAATAATGATTACATTGATTATAATCTTTTAAACCAAGCAAAGATTACTGAATTAATAGATGAAGATGCCTACGTTGTTGATGATGCACATCGTGATCTAAGTGAATTAGATAGTTTCAAAAATAAAGTAAATGTTAGTTTCACATATACAAACGGTACCTTCACAGGTGAGTATACAACTACTACAACAAAATATAGAACAGAAACAACAAGTACAACAACAACTAATCGTAGCCAAGCTGTTTCATCTACTAGTGAAAATAAAGTAGCTGCAGCAGAAAGACAAGCTAGTTCAAGATTAGGTGCAGAAAATGCCCAAGCAAGAAGAGAAGCTGAAAAGGCAGCAGATGCCGAAGCAAAACGTCAACAAGAACAAGCTGACGCAGAAAGAAGACAACAAGAAGAAAAAATTGCTCAGGATGAAAAAGATTTACAAGATAAAATAAATCAAGCTAATAAAGATATTAATAATGGTCAAACAGTAAATGAAGATGACTTTGGTGATCATAATGTTGATTTTGATAACGATCATTCAGATAATAAGGGAAATTTAAATGATTCAGTAAAAGACGTAACTACTGATGGAACTGGTGATAAAACAAATGAACCATTGCCAGATCCAAACGCAGATGATAAAGGAAATTCTAATAGTTCATCAGATCAACCAATCTACGAATATGAAGAACCATATACTATGACTAAGGAAGAAAAAGCAGCAGCAATCGTAGAGGCAATGGCAAATGCTCAAACTGAAGAACAAGCAAAAGTATATACATATCATAATTAATTAAGTGGCCCAGTGGTCACTTTTTCTTTCACTCAAACAACACCTGTCGTTTTTTGAATGATTTTATTTGACAAATCAAGGACTTTGTGTTATAATATGAGTACTTTAAGGGTGAGAGGCCTGAAGTATACAAAATTAAAATTTATATAGGGTGGGGTTGAGTATAATGAATAATGCGTATATTTTTGAGTATTTAGATGAAAATGATTTTCGTAAAAAAGAAAGATCAGTTAGAAAGTATAACATGTTAGCCTATAAAAAATTAACATTTAATTACTATCCAGAATTACGTAAAGGTAACTTTTTAGGTAAAGAAGTTAGTAGAAATGAAAAGAATAATACTATAGGTTATGAATTAAAATTACCTACTGATGAATTATTTGTTAAAGTACATGGTGAAATTACATTACACTATACTGTATATACAGAAAAGAAAATAATTCTTTTAACAAACATTACACCAGAAGGAATTTTAGATGAAGGTCATAGAGCTGAATTATCTACATACAAAGGTGTTATGATTTCTAAAACTAATCCAGAAAAAGATATGTTCAAAATTAATTTAATTAATATGTTAGGAAAATAAGGAAAGTTCACCTGAATTTTTCTTATTTTTTTTCATTTTCTCTTGCAACAATTATAAATATATGCTATTATTAAATAGCAATGGACCCTTAGCTCAGTTGGTTAGAGCATCCGGCTCATAACCGGGCGGTCACAGGTTCGAGTCCTGTAGGGTCCACCATTTTATACGCGGGTATGGCGGGATTGGCAG
>HF992499.1:193201-256531 GCA_000433455.1 Mycoplasma sp. CAG:877
CAGACGCGCTAGACTTAGGATCTAGTGCCGTAAGGCTTGCAGGTTCAACTCCTGTTACCCGCACCATATAGAATGTAAATATCAACTAACTAAGTTGGTATTTTTTTATACATTTTTCCGTAAAAAGTATGTTACAATATAATATATAAATAATATAGTAGGGAGTAACATTATGAAGAAAAAAGACATGAAAAAACTAATAGTTTTAGTTATACTATTATTATCATACGCATACACAACTTTTATAAATACAGAGAATAAAAATCAAGAAGAACCAATTAAAGAAAGAAAAACAGAAGATGTTATTTTTGCTGATGAAAATACTCTAAATGTCTATTTTATAGATGTAGGTCAAGCTGATTCAATTCTTCTAGAAAACAAAGGTCATTATATGTTAATCGATGCTGGTAATAATGAAGATGGTCCAAAGCTAGTTAACTATTTTAATGAACAAGACATAAAAGAATTTGACTATGTAGTAGGAACTCATGCCCATGAAGATCATATTGGTGGAATGGATGATATTATAAAAAACTTTAAAATAGATAATTTTTATATGCCTGATGCCATAACAACAACAAAAACATTTGAAGATGTATTAGATGCCTTAGAAGAGACAAATGTTATCTTTCAAACTCCAAAAGTAAATCAAACATTTAACTTACAAGATACAACAATCACAACTCTGTCTGTAACAGCAGATGAGAAAAATTTAAATGATACATCCATAGTTTTAAAAGTAAAACATGGTACCAATACATTTTTATTTATGGGAGATGCCTCAACAAAAATAGAAAAGAATCTCTTAAATAAAGATATAAAAAGTGATGTTTTAAAAGTGGGTCATCATGGTTCAAGATATTCAACTTCTCTTGAATTTCTAAAAAAAGTATCACCAGAATATGCCGTTATATCAGTAGGTGAAAACAATACATATAAACATCCTCACGAAGAAATCTTAAAAAGACTAGAAGAACAGAATATACAAATATATAGAACCGATAAACAAGGTACAATACTTGCTAAATCCAATGGTTCAATTATAACATTCAGTACTATAAAAACGGATACTAATGGGTAGGTGTAAAAATGAAATATGCTATAGATAAAATTGAAGAAGATATAGTTATCTTAGAAAATCTAGAAACAAAAGAAAAAGAAGAAGTAAATATAAAAAACATACTCGGAGAAACTCATGAAGGAGCAATAGTTATAAAAAATAATGATACATATATAACAGACTCTAAAGAAGAAAATCTTCGAAGAAAAATGTTAAGAGAAAAACTAGAACGACTTAAAAATAAACAATCATAAAATAGTCCTAATTGAAAATAAAAAATTAATATGTTAAAATATCAATAGAGTAAAAAGGAGAGTACTAGTACTATGAAAAAGAAAAATATTCTAATAAAAATTCTACTAATAGTCATAATAGTTGTTTCAACAAACTTTATACTACTACCTCCACTTTTTAGACTAACGATAGCTGATGTAGATTTAACTGGATCTACAGTCAAAGATCCACAAAAGAATAATCTAATAGTTTTATCATGTAAAAAGTATGATTTACAAACATCAACTTTAGTAACAAGCAGAACAAGGTATAAAGAAGAAATACCGGAACAAAACTTTATAACATATGAAAAAACCAGCTCAAATAATGAACTGACTAGCAGTCTTCCATCTTATAAAAAACCAGATGAAGAAATAGAATTCTTCTCAAATATTGATGGAATAGAAATAAATACAACCGACCAAAAGACAACAGTATTAATTTCTAAGTATGTAGTTAGTATGAATGAGGCCAACTTTACCTTAGCAAAATATTTTAATTCAAAAGATGAACAACGTAAATTCTATGAAGAACAAGGTTACAAATGTGAAGAGACTAAGAGTTAGTCTTTTTTAAATGCTCTTTTATATCACCAGCAGGATGATACACATTCTTTGGATTTATCTTTAAAATATCTTTTATATAGTCACTATTTTCTATATTAGTCGCTAAGAACTTAACTTTCTTATAGTATAATCTTTTCTTAGTTCGATCTTGTACTCTCTCTATTGCTTTTTCTAAATCTGAACTTTCTCCATCATAATACTTAAACTTATAATCAATACCCATATCACTTCTAATAGGAATAACTTCCTTCATATAAACTATATAAGAATTATTTTTATATTCAACACCAACTCCTTGAATAATTGCTAAATCATTTAACTCGTGATACTCTGGTATTTTTATAATAAAACCAAATGTAATAATTAAAACAACAAGTACTATAATCTTTTTCATTTATATCTTCCTCTCACAATATTCTTCGTCAAGAAAGAATTTCTCTTCTTTACACTTTCTTCTCTTTTAATAAAAGAGTCATTAATTTCATTCTTATCAAATGGAATAAATGGTACCAAGTAAGGTATACCAAATACTTTTAAAGTAAGTAGTTTATAAATCATATAAATAGTACCAATTATAACTCCATATATTCCAAGTAGTGTCCCTAAAAGTAATAATATTATTTTATATAGTCGTAAGGCATTAACTAATTCAATGGAAGAAAAAACAAGTCCTGCAATCGAAGAGATAGCTACTACTATAATCATAATAGGTGAAACTATTCCAGCACTAACTGCCGCATCTCCTAAAATTAATCCCCCAAGTATTGAAATAGAAGATCCAGATGTATTAGACATCCTAATATCAGATTCTTTAAGTATTTCAAAACAGACAATCATAAATAATGCCTCTATATATGCCGGAAAAGGTACAAAAGTTCTACCAGCTTTAAGCATTAATAATAAATCAAGTGGTACTATATCATAATTTCTAGTCGTAACAGCAATATAACAAGCCGGTGTAAATATAGCAATTAAAAAGGCAAAAAAACGTATAATCCTAATAAATGTTGTATTAAAAGACTTTTGATAGTAGTCATCTGTTGTATGAAAAAAATCTATAAAAAAACTCGGTAAAATTAAAGCATAAGGACTCATATCAACAAGTATCACAACTTTTCCCTCTAATAATGCCATTGCACTTTTATCAGGTCTCTCACTCATCATAATAGTAGGAAAAAAACTTTTCTGTCCCTCTAAAGTAATTTTTAAATAACTGGAATCAATTATTCCATCAATATCAATTCTCCTAAGCACTTCATCAATTCTCTTAACAATTTTTTTATCTACAATATCATCTATATATAAAATGCCAACCTTAGTCTTACTTCTAACTCCAATATCTAAATTCATAACTTTCAAGTCGCATGACTTAATTCTTCTCCTAATTAATCCTAAATTAGTATTATAATTTTCTGAAAAACTATCTTTTGGTCCAGACAAAGATAATTCACTCTGAATATTATTAATACCTCTGTCTAACTTAGCCTTAACTTCAACTGCATAAATTTTCTTATAAAATATAATTAAAAATCCATTATTAACAAAGTCATATATTTGATTCTTCTTAATCTTAGAAATATTAACAGTTGGTAAATGATCTTCCAATCTCTTAAAATTATTTTTCTTTAAATTAAGTAAACTCTTAAGTACAAAATTATCTATACTAGAACTATCTGTAAGAACCTCATTATAAAACAAAGTTAAAGTCTTCCCATCAATACATATATCTTTGATTTTATAATCGTTTGAAGTTCCAACTCTTGTTTTAATCTCTTTAACTATACTCATAAAAATCACCATTACTATTATGTATTTTTATTTTAAAAACTATGTATAGTTTGCTATAATATAAATAGAGGTATATTATGAAAGTTAAAATAGAAAAATTAGATCATTTTGGTCGTGGTATTACAAATATTAATAATAAAATATGTTTTGTTGAAAATGCTCTTCCTAATGAAATTGTTAATATCGAAATTATAAAAGAAACTAAAAAATATTTTCTAGCAAAAACGATAGATTTTATTGAAAAGTCTCCATCTCGTATTATTGAGCCTTGTCCTTTTTATAATAAATGTGGTGGTTGTAATTTAGAACATTTATCTTTTTCTAGGGAAAATGAATTTAAGCGAAGAAAAGTCCAAGAACTCCTAGTAAAGTTTGCTAAAATAAATCCAACCCTTGTCAAAGAAACAATCTTTTCTGATGAGTATAATTACAGAAACAAAGTAACTTTTCATGGCAATGGTAATATTTTTGGCTATTACAAAGAAAATTCTAATGATTTATTAAAAATAGATAAATGTCTTCTTTTAGATAAAAGAATAAATGAAATAGTAAAACTTCTTCAGACAGAATCTAATAAAATTACCGAACTATTAATTAGAACCAATAACGATTCTAGTAAGATAATGCTTAAAATAACTGGACAAGTAAACGATATAGAGACTTTAAAGAATAAGGTTGACGTTCTCTTCATAAATAGTAAATGTCTAACTAAAGAAGATAAAATAATCACAACAATCGGTTCTAAAAAATACTACGTATCGATAGACTCTTTCTTTCAAGTAAATAAAACTTTAACAGAGAAACTATATGATAAGGTAAAAGAGCAAGTAGAAAAAGTAAGGCCAAACAGACTTCTTGATTTGTATTGTGGCACAGGTAGTATTGGTATCTATGCATCAGATTTTACCAAAGAAATAATTGGAGTAGATTATTCTAAATCTAATATCGAAGACGCCAACAAAAATAAAAAATTAAACAATCTAAAAAACATTACTTTTATAAACGATAAAGTAGAAAACGTAATCGATACTTTTAAAGATATTGATATGATTATTGTAGATCCTCCAAGAGCTGGTCTTGATCAAAAGACAATTAATAATATAGAAAGAATTTCTCCAAGGCATCTTATCTATGTATCGTGTGATCCTGCCACTCTTGCTAGAGATCTGAATTTATTAACAAATTACGAAATAGAAGAAGTAACACCATTTAATATGTTTCCAAGAACCTATCATGTAGAAACGGTTTGCATTTTAAAGCATAGATAAAAAAAATCCTAGCAATACATATGAATAAAGTTACAGAAGAGGGAATTAATATGAGCAAAGAAGATTTAAAATTTAAAATTGACAACTTTGATTTTCATTCGAGGGCTAGTGTCATTATTTACAATAAAGATAAATCAAAAGTATTATTATTTAAAGTGGAAGATGACAGAAATTTTTATCTATTACCAGGCGACAAAATTCATATCAATGAGGACAGTCTATCAGCCATAAAAAGAGAAGTAAAAGAAGAACTTGGTTATGACTTAGAATTTACTTTTAGTAGCATTAATGAAAATTTCCTTATTAAGGAAAACACAAAAATCATGCAATATGAATTTTTATATAAAGCCATTTACTATGGTCCAATAGAAAAAGAAATATTTAATTGTCTAGATCGAGAGAACCAAACATTTCATTGGATAAGTATAAAAGATATTGATAAAGTTAAAATTCTCCCAAGTAACCTAACACAAATTATCAAAAACTATGATTATAATCAAATTCATAACATTTTAAAAAATATAGAATAACTAAAAAAGTAGAGGATATTTATATGATAAAAGAAGTAACTAGTATTGAAGAGGCAAATGTATGTGATGAACTATTAACAAAACTAATATTAGATGAAAGAAAATATAATAAGGCAATTAGTGAAAATGTTGTCATAAAAGACTATTTTAGTAAACTGTTAAATGATAAAAATATCAAATTATTGGCATATTACTTAAATACTGAAATTGTTGGGTACATATTAATAAGAAAAACAGAACCAAATACCTGCTTATTAGACGGCCTATACGTATTAGAAGAACACCGCAATAAAAAGATTGCCAAAAGCTTGTTAATAGAAGCACTAAAAAAATGCCAGGAGTTAAATGTAAACTATATTGATATTAACGTTATGGTAGAAAACAAAATAGCTCTAGAACTTTATAAGAAATTAGGTTTTACTGAACTTGAGGTAAAATTGAGAAAGAATCTTTAAATATATTATAAATGAACATTAATAGATATCAAGACTGCGCAACAACAATAGAAATGGAAAAACAGTCATTGCGACCAGCCATCACAAAAAAATTAACCAATATGGAAGAATATTCAACAATGAAAGAGATTATCATCCACAACCTCTCCAGAAACAATAAAAGAATTTACATCTGAATTTTAAACTGTAAATTTATAGATTAAAGAATCGAATAAAATTGGTTCTTTTTTTAATAAATGATATAATTAAAAAGTAATACCTATCACAAAGGAATGATTTAATGAAATTAGAAAAGCCAAAATTCCACAATTTAGAAGAAAAGAAAATATTAGATTGTTTAGAAACAAAAAATTTTACGAATGGCTTATTTAAAGAAAAAACAGAAGATGATATTGTAATAAAAGATATAACTTTTGATACCTGTGTTTTTGAAAATGTTGACTTTACCAAGATAAAACTAGAAAATGTTGATTTAATAGACGTCCATTTTAAAAATTGTGATTTATCTAATCAAAACTTTGATAAACAATTTTTAAGACGAGTGTTATTTGAAAATTGTAAGTTAATAGGTGTAAGTTTTATAGAGGCCTCTTTAAAGAATATAGAATTTATCAATTGTAATGCTAAATACATAAATTTTTCATCAGGTAAATTAGTAAATTTAAAAATAGAAGAAAGTGATTTTAGTGAATCAACCTTTTCAAGACTAGATCTAACTAATTTAGAGTTAAACAATGTAAAATTACATAGCACCGAATTTATAAGAACAAATCTAAAAGATACTGATTTTTCGACATGCGATATTACTAATATTTTATTTGATCAAACTTCATTAAAAGGCATAGTAATAGATGACTTTCAAGCTATGAATATTGCTAGCTTATTTGGTGTAAAAATAAAAAATTAAAGTAGAGGAGACGCAATTATGAACAAAGAACAAATATATCGCTATCTAAAACAAAAAAATATTTGGTATGAAATAACCAAACATAAAGCTGTCTATAATATGAAAGATTTACAGGATGTAGATCTTCCATATCCAGAAGGTGATGCTAAGAACTTATTTGTCCGTGATGATAAAAAAAGAAATTATTATTTAATAACAGTAAAAGGCACAAAAAAAGTAGATTTAAAAGAATTTAGACATCAAAACAATACTAGACCACTAAGTTTTGTTAACGAAAAAGAACTCTTAGAGCTACTTAATTTAAAACCAGGATCAGTTACACCTTTAGGTCTATTAAATGATAAAGAACATAAAGTAGAATTTTTCATTGATAATGAACTGCTGGAGGAACCAGGAATAATAGGAGTTCATCCAAACGAGAACACCGCAACAGTCTGGTTAAAAACTAGAGATTTAATAACTATCCTAAAAGAAAATAATGTCAAAGTTTATCAAGTACAAATATAATAAAAAAACTAGAACAAAAAAATTTCCAAAAAGATTCATGAGACTTGTAATAGTCCAACTTTTAATCTATAATTAGAAAAATAGATTAAGAGTTGTCTATAAAATAAAAAAAATGGAAGTGTACCATATCTAATAAAATATATATTATAAGGCAAAAACATTTCAAATAAAAATAACGGTTAGAGAAACAGAAATAAAATACATTCTAAAACTACTAGACTAAAACATTAATTATAAAAAATAGATATGAAAAAACCAGATTTATATATCTATAATTAAAAAATAATCATTATAAAAAGAATACCAAAACTAGAATAATATCTTTAAAAGGAGTAATAATAAATGAAAAAGAAAATAAAACTTTTAAAATTTTGCCTTGTAGTAGTAAGCCTCCTGATGTATTTTTACTTAGTCTTTCATAATAGAAATCAATATCTATATAATATGTCATATCTGAAATGTATTTTGTATATGTTGCTAGTATCATTATCCATCTACATATTTGGCTTAATCGAAAATAAAGAGAAATTTTACAAAGAAAATATCATCATCTATATCATATTATTTATGATTCTCTTAATAAGTTTTGTCTTTATTTTAAAAAGACCAACTATTCACTTCTATAAAAACTGGTATTCTGGTCAGTTGCAACCGTTTCATACTATAATATCTCAATTAGAAAAAGCTAGTCTAAGAACCTTCTTAAAAAATATAATAGGTAATATGTTTGCCTTAGTACCATTGTCCTTATTATTAATACTACTAAATGATAAGTATAAAAGAATATCAAAACAGACCATAATCATTTTACCAACAATTATTCTAATTGAACTATTGCAGGCTTTCACTCATACTGGAACATTCGATGTAGATGACATAATTTTAAATTATTTAGGTGCTATAATTTTTGTCATCTTTCTAAAAAAAATAAAATTAATAAACAAAATAAAGCCTTTATTTTATAAAGATTTTAAATTAAAAAATAAAACAAAATATCTTACACTCTTTATAACTTTAACTATTCTAATTGTTTTCATCACCATAACACTAATAAAGTTATAAAAGTATGAAAAAGGAGTAAATATGAAAAACATAACAATAATAGGTGGCGGAGTATTAGGTTCCCAAATAGCCTTCCAAGTTGCCTATACAAACTTTAACGTAACTATTTGGGCCAGAAGTAAAGAAAGTATTGAAAGGACTAAAAAGAAAATAGAATCATTAAAACAAACTTATACAAATGAAATTAATAAAATGGTTAAAAATAAAACCCTATCTGCTTGGTGTATGGGAATAAGTGATTACGATAACTTTGATAAAGAAAAAAGTCTATCTCAAGTAAAAAAAGCTTTTAAAAATATAAAATTCACGCTAAGTTTAGAAGATGCTATAAAAGATGCCGACTTAGTAATTGAGTCGATGACCGAAGACTTTAATGCCAAGAAAGACTTATATAAAGTACTTGCTCCAATTTTGGAAGAGAAAACTATTGTTGTTACAAATTCTTCTACTATGTTACCAAGTAGTCTTGCTAAATACACAAAAAGACCAGATAAATTTTTAGCTCTACATTTTGCAAATTCAATCTGGAAAAATAATACAGCTGAAGTAATGAAACATAGTAAAACCTCCGATGATAGCTTTAATAAAGTAATAGACTTTGCTAAAGAGATAAATATGATTGTTCTACCTCTTCAAAAAGAAAAAGAGGGCTACTTACTAAATTCCATGTTAATACCATTTTTGTTTTCTGCTTTAGACTTATATGTAAATAACATTTCTAATCCAGAAACAATTGATAAAGCTTGGGTACTAGGGACATCAGCTAAAGAAGGTCCATTTCAAATACTAGATGTAGTTGGTCTAAAAACAGCCTACGAAATAGTAAAGAAATACGCTAAAGTACCAAGTTTCTTAGCTCCATATAATTTTAAGGGTATGGAAAAATTATTAAAAACATACATTGATAACAATAAACTTGGTAAATCAACTGGTGAAGGTTTTTATAAATATAAATAGAAAAAAGTAACTTGTTAAGAATAATTGCGAAAGTTCCACTGATTATTGGTAGAGTAAAAAAATAAAAACTGATATATTATTTGTGAAAGGAGAATGAATATGGATTTAGGAAAGAAGATAGTAAATTTAAGAAAGAAAAATAATCTTTCACAAGAAGAATTAGCTGAGAAAGTAGGCGTGACTAGACAAACCATTTCAAAATGGGAATTGGAAGAGACTGCTCCAGATATCAAACAAGCTAAAGCTTTATCAGAAATATTCAAAGTCAGTCTGGATGAATTAACTAATAACGACATAAACAGTATTTTAGTGGAGAAGGTTAGTAATACTGAAAAACTTGCAGGCATAATCATTAAAATTTTAAAAGTAGTAGGAATTGGTCTATTAGTTTTAGTTATAATTGAGATACTGGTTTTCATCTTCTTTAATATTAACACTAATTCTAAGAGTAATAAAGTAGTTGGAAAATACGTTCTTACATGTAAAATAGATAAGAAACAATATTCATATAGTATAGAATACAATAAAAACTATCAAGTAATAAATTCTGGTGGAGATGCTTGGATTTATAATCATACAGATGTAGACTCATATGATGATGCTAATAAAGCTGTTGCTAATGTAGAAGACTATTTTAAAGAACACAACGGTTCTTGTCTTATAGAAGAGTAATAAAATAAACAGATGTTTTATTAAAATAAATTTTTACGTCTGTTTTTTATATGTAAAAATGAATTAACAAAAGTATAAGATAAATAGTATTATTGGTACTAACATTTAGAACAAAAAGTATCTATTAAAAGTAAAGAAAATAGTATATAATATAAATGAATGTAGTATTTAATGCAGATATTAAAGAGAATATGATTATATAAAGGATGAAGAGTATATAAAAATAATTTGTTATTAAAAACACTTTATATTAGAACGTTCTAAAAAAGGAGATGATAGTATTGGCATATATTGAGTTTAAAAATGTTAATAAAATTTATAAAATGGGTGAAGTTGAGATTAATGCCCTAAATAATACTTCTTTTGAAATAGAAAAAGGAGAACTTGTTTGTATTCTAGGCCCATCTGGTGCTGGTAAAACCACTTGTCTAAATATATTAGGTGGAATGGATCGTCTAACCTCTGGTGAAGTAATTGTTGATGGTAAAGTCATAAACAAATTAAATGAAAAAGAACTAACTAAATATCGTCGTAATGATATAGGCTTTGTTTTCCAATTCTATAATCTAATTCAAAATATGACAGTCTTAGAAAATGTCGAACTTGCCGTTCAGTTATGTAAAGATCATCTAGATCCAAATAAAATTCTAGATAATGTTGGTCTAGAAAATAGAAAAAGTAACTTTCCAGCTCAACTATCAGGTGGTGAACAACAACGTGTAGCGATTGCTAGAGCCATCTCTAAAAATCCTAAAATACTTCTTTGTGATGAGCCAACTGGAGCACTAGATTATAAAACAGGTAAACAAATCCTAAAACTACTACAAGACACTTGTCGTAAAGAAAATATGACAGTCGTTATTATTACTCATAATTCTGCAATTAGTCCTATGGCCGATAAAATTATTAAATTTAAAAATGGAGCAACTGCAGGTGTTATTATCAATAAAAAACCAAAAGACATAGAAGAAATCGAGTGGTAATATGAAAAATAAATTATTAAAACACATCTTTATGAAAATAAAAGATAACTATAAAAGATTTTTATCACTACTTTGCATGGCTTTACTCGGAGTAGGTTTTTATGCTGGAATTCAAGCTGCTAGTCCGGACATGATTAAAACACTTGATAACTTCTATGATGAAAATAATGTTTATGACATCGAAGTTGTCTCTAACTTAGGCTTGACCAAAGAAGATGTCAAAGAACTATCAAAAGTCAAAAATATTGAAAAAGTAGTTGGAACATACTCTAAAGATGCTTACTTAAATCTTAACAATAAACAGTATGTTTTAAAACTAATTGGTCTAAACAAAGAAATAAATAACGTCTATCTAGAAGAAGGAAGACTACCAAGTAACAATAATGAAATAGTAGTAGAAAAAGCCTTACTAGAAGATAATAACCTAAAGATAAATGACAGTATAAGTATTGAGAATAACAACTATAAAATAGTTGGTACTATGCTAAGTCCTCTATATTTCAGTAATGATAGGCCAACTACTACTCTTGGTAATGGCAAAGTAAACTACCTTGTCTACATAAATGAAAACGTAATAAAACAAGATGTCTATACCAATGTCTATCTAACCATAAAAGGCGCTAAAGACAAAATAACTAACAGTAAAGAGTATAAAAAGAGTATTGAAAAAGCAACCACTAATATTGAAAAAATAAAAAAAGATAGAGAAACTGCTAGGTATGATGAACTATATGGTGACATTATCAAACAAGCAGAAACATACAACATACCTCTAGACAAAACAGCTCTTACAACTCCTAAGTGGTATATCTTTGATAGAACAGACAATAATTCTTACAAAGAACTTATCAACGGTAGTGAAAATCTAAAACAAATAGGTAATGTTTTCCCTATAATTTTCTTCTGTATCGCTATTTTAGTAAGTCTAATTTCTATGATGCGCATGATTGAAGAAGATAGAACTGAAAATGGTACTCTAAAGTCACTTGGTTTTAACAGTTTCCAAATAACATCAAAATACATAATTTATTCCTTGTTTGCAACTGTAATAGGAGGTCTCTTAGGCATAGTTATGGGTTCATTACTTATCCCAAGAGTTGTTTGGAATGCCTACAAAACTATGTTTACCATTCCAAAATTTATTTGTGATATTGATACATCCGCTAATATAATTGGGCTATTAATTTGTATTATTTGTATCTGTGGTACGGCAATCTTTGTTTGTATTAAAAACTTAAAAGATGTACCAGCTAATCTAATGCGTCCTAAAGCACCTAAAACAGGTAAAAAGATTCTTCTAGAACACATAACTTTTATTTGGAAAAGATTAAAATTTTCTAGTAAAATAACCATCAGAAATATCTTTCGATATAAAAGTAGAGTTCTAACTACCATAATTGGTATTACTGGTTGTACAGCTCTAATATTAACTGGGTTTGGTCTAAGAGACTCCATAAAAGGTATTAATAATTTTCAATTTACTAATATTTTTAAATACGATAAAATGCTAATGCTAAGTGAAACAGCAAATACAAGTACTTTAAAAAATGAACTACTAAACAACCCTATCGTTAAAGAAGTAGTTGAAACAAATATTAATACTGCTACTATCTCTTATAATAAAAAAGAACAAGAAGTAACTATAATTGTTCCAGAGGTAAGCAAAGAATTGAAAAAAGTTATCAATCTAATAGACGTAAGTGACAATAAAAAAGAAAATCTTACTCCTAAAGATAACACTTGTATAATCAGTGAAAAAACATCTAGACTACTAAACATCAAAGTAGGAGATAAAATAACAATCTTAGATGATAACAATAAAAAACACCAAGTAAAAGTTGACAAAATCGTCAAGAACTACATAAACCAATATTTATATTTATCAAAAACAACTTATAAAAAGATCTTTGGCAACTATAAAACAAATTCTTATCTTGTAAAATTAAATAATGTAAGCGCCAAAGAAAAAAATAATTTTGATGAAGGATACATTAGTAAAAGTGAAATAACTTCTATTGTAAATAACATCGATATGAAAAATACTATGAACGATATAATCGGATCAATTGGCTCAATAGTTGCCATTTTAATAGTTGCAGCAGCCTTACTAGCTTTTGTTGTTTTATATAATTTATCTAATATTAATATAAGTGAAAGAAAAAGGGAAATTGCTACTCTAAAAGTTCTAGGCTTTTATCCTCGTGAAGTTGATAGATATATAACTAGAGAAACTATTATTCTAACTGCCATTGGTATTACACTAGGTCTACTATCCGGTTCATACTTATGTCATTATATTATTTCAACTTGTGAACCAGACTATTTATTATTTGATAGGAGAGTTGACACAATTAGCTACATCTTATCAGCTTTAATGACTATTATTTTTACAATCATCGTAAATATAGTAACTCATTACAACCTAAAAAAGATCAATATGGTCTCTTCCTTAAAAAATGTAGAATAAATAATTTCTCTACTAACTGCCAAATAACTTTTACAAACTTCCAAAGACATTTGCTAGACAATTAAATTGGTTTTGATATACTTAAAAGTGAAGAGGGGTAAAGCTTATGAATATAAATGAAAAGATTTTACTACTACGTAAAAAAGAAGAGACTATCTTCTTTGATGATCGAGAGAAAAATGTAAAAGTCGCTAATGAAATTGACAAAATTCTAGGGAAAAAGCATAAAAACTTTTTCTCATATTGTATTAGGTTTGGTAAAGTTAAAAAATGTGTTAAAATAAAAATATAAGTAAAAGAAAGGAACAAACAAAAATATAATTTGTAACGTGAAAAATATGAAAAGAAAAAGAATCATCATCTTATCAATTATCTTCATCATAGGCTTAATAGTAGGCTTTACTATGAGTTATTTAAATAAGAAAGCAAATAACCTAACTCCAACAGAAGTCAATAATAAGATCATAAACTATATGACGTCTAATTTAGATGAAATACCAAATTATAGCTATAACTATGTAGATGAGGGTAAAAACGCCGTAGTGGTTGGTTTAAAGAAAAATAATACTGAAGCTCAAGAAGAATTTTATAAAAGGGTTTTCTCATCTAGCGACATTAAAAAAATAAAAAGTCAAAAAATAATAGTTTTTGAACAAGGCGAATTAGAAAACGAGTTATATGAAAGAATCATCAAAGTAAATGATAAACTCTATTATGATACTGGTGAGGTAAGTGAAGAGGCTAGATGTGGAGTCATGGATGGAAAAATTACTTCTCATGTTGAAAATGATCAAATCCCAACTAAAAACAATCAATCAAACTTTTCTGGAGACTTTAGTTATCAACTAGGTAACAGCAGTACCATAGATGTCTTAATAAATGGACAATGGATAACGTTTAAAACAAGACAATAAATTAGATCTCAAGGTCTAATTTTTTCTTAACACAAAGTAGTCATAAAACTTGTCACTAAAGAGGACATTCACTTAATCAAGTACTAATCATTCGTTACTATAATAAAACAAGAAGGTGATGCTATGAAATATACAAAAAAGTATCAAACACCAAAAGGCTTTTCAGACATTTACATGAGTAGTGATGGAACAAACTTAACTAGATTATGGTTCGAAAAATCAACTGACCAGAAAAAACATAAAGATTCATATAAAGAAGAAGACTTAGCTATTTTTACTGAAACAGGAGCCTGGCTAGACATATACTTTTCTGGTAAAGAACCATCATTCACTCCTAAATACAAAATAGAAAACTTAACCCCATTTAGAGAAAAAGTAATAAATATTATGCTTAAAATTCCATATGGTAAAACTATTACCTATAATGACATAGCAAAAGAAATAGCCAAAGAAAAAGGTCTAGAAAAAATGTCTGCTCAAGCTGTAGGAGGAGCAGTAGGGTGGAATCCTATCTGTTTAATTATTCCTTGTCACCGAGTAATAGGCACGAATAATAATATAACTGGTTATGGTGGGGGCATAGAAAACAAAGTCAAACTCTTAGAATTAGAACAAAAAGAAAAGATAACTTTAAAGTTACCTAAAAATAAAAAGCACTATTTATCAAAATAATTCCACAATAAAAGCAAAGTATCTAAGAAACTTTTCTAGAGTAGATATCATAACTTTGCTTTTTTATTTACTTATTTCTTTTCACAAGTGAAACTATTTGCTTCCATTGTTTTAATATAATTATCTAAAGTAGTATCAGTACTTGTAGATAATACTGCTTCAAACTCATCTTCTTTAGAACTAGCACTCATTTCAACCATAATAGTTTTATCCTTCTTAGAAATATTGAATTTAGAACCATATTCTTTTTCTCCACTTTCTTTTAAACTATTATAAAACTCATCAACTATAGTTGTATTTTGAGAACTTAAATCAAATACCATTTCTGCACTTGCCTTAATAGCTTTATCATTTTTAAAATTAACAACAGCTTTAGAAGTGTAACTAATTCCAGCTAAATCACTAGTAGATGTACAAGTAACAACCTCTCCTTTTAAAACTCCAAAGTATAAACCAACACCAGCAGCAACAACTACCAAAGCCCCAATCACAATAGGTAAATTTTTTTTGCTACCATTATTATTCTTAGATGACGCTGGTGCTTGATTCATATTGCCAGCTCCCATACCTTGGTTATTTTGAAAACTATTATTACCATTAAATTGTGAATTCATTTGACTATTGCCTTGATTTCCATATCCATTAAACTCATTAGAAACATTATTATTATTCATACTGTTAAATCCATTATTTTGTATTCCATTATTACTTTGAGAATTGTTAAATTGATTTTGTTGATTATTTTGATTATTGCCCTGGAAGTTATTAAATCCATTATTTTGACTATTAAATCCATTGTTATTTTGCATTGCTTGATTACCAAGTCCATCATTTGGATTAGGCATTTGATTATTGAACCCATTTCCCATACCATTAAAATTATTACTATTATTGTCTTGATTCATTTAAAAAACTCCTTTACTTTCTACTATAACTAATCATAACAGAATAATCATATTTATTCAAGAACTACCAGCTCTTAAAATTAAAAATAAAAAAAATCAGTAACAAAAGTGTCAACATTATCCAAAAACATTGACCTTTATATTTACCAAAAGTAGTGTTATAATAAAGGACACTAATAAAGAAAGGAGTAATCATATGAATTCATTCAAGCGTTTAAATCTAGAGTTTGCAAACGGTCAAAAAATTCGTTACAATGAAGCTTACTTGGAAAAATTTTGTACAGAATTAGTAGAACTTTTATCAGGTGAAGATTATATGAGAAAAATTAGTTTTGCTAAAAGAATGATGATGTCTCAAGAGCTAAAGTCTAATAACACTATTGAAGGTATTAATGATGATTTAACTAGAATAGATGAAGTTATAAAGAAAAAATCTTCTCTTTCAGAACATGAAAGAAAAAGAATTATAAATCTATATCATGGCTATCAATACGTCTTAACCCATAAAAAAATAGATAAAGAACATCTAAAAGAACTCTATCAAATTCTGAGTGCTGACTTACTATCAGTAACCGACAGAGAAAATATGGGAGAATATTATCGTACCAAACCAGTCTATATTTTAAAAGGAATTCATATAGGGGACGATATGTTTACTGGGATGGATGCTGATAAAGTAGACTATTATATGGATCAGTTTTTTGCCTATGTTAATGAAGAAAATCCCAAAGATGAAATAGAAAACTTTATTAAGTCCCAAGTAATGCACTTTTACTTTGTCTATATTCATCCATACTTTGATATAAATGGTAGAACTAGTAGAACCTTATCATTATGGCACTTACTAAATACTAAAGCTTATCCATATATAATTTTTAATCAAGCAATAGCGTTCGCTAAACAAGACTATGAAAAAGCTATTATTGCTGGACGAAGTCATGGAGATGTAACTTTATTTTTAAAATATATGATTACTCACGTAGAACAAGAACTAGAAAAAGAATATGTTATTCATAGTATTGACGAAAATTCGCCAGAAAGACTCTCTAATGAAGATTTACAACTTTTAAACTACATTCTAACTATGAAAAGTACACTAACAATAAAAGACTTGTCCAGTTTTTATAATCAGTATAATCCTCCTAAGAAACCTCATATACTACTACAAGAAAGAGTAATTCCACTAGTCGAAAAAGGTGTAATCTTACAAAGAGAAAAAACAAAAGGAATGATAACTAGAACTATCCCTAATACTAAGTTTAGTCTAAACCCAAATGTAATAGATGTAGATCCTGCTAAAGTAAAACACTTATCTCTACCAAGATATTTTTAAATTTCTAATAAAAGAGTGAAAATAAAATCTTTCTATGTTAAAATAAATTTATAAGAAAGAACAGGTGATTTTTATGCAGAATTTACATGAACTTATAAAAAATGCTTGTAATGGTGAAACCAAAAATAAAGAAAATGAAGATATTGGTGAAAGTGATTTAGTAGCGTTATTAATTAATACGTTTTATGGTGGTTCAATAATTAGAGTAACTACTCCAGATAAAACACATTATTGTAATGTTATACTAGATAGAATTGTTGATTATAGTGATGAGTCATTAGAAAACTCTAATCCATCTATAACATCAATTACAGCAATAAGTGAAAGAGAACTACTTACAGATGAGACAATAAAATCAAGATATTTAACCTTCCTAGAAAATGTTCAACAAATCCTAAAAAGAAATTATATGACTAATATAAAAGATAACCAAGAACTAAAAAACTCATTAAGAAACAAAGGATATAATGACATAGAAGTAACTGATTACTTTGATGCTGGTGCTTTTGAATTTGTTGACTTTTCTTTATTAGGTATTTCAGGAAGAGTTTCATTTGAATATATGAGAGATAAAGAAGAAGGTCAAATACTTCTTCCACGTAAAGCTACAAAGGAAAAAGCAAAATATAAAAGTCTTCCACTATCTACTGTAGAGCAAGTATTCTATCTAGCTAGAGAAAATGCAGATACTTTACAAAAGTCAAAAGTATTAGAAAAAGCTATAAAGAAAACTGTAGAAGATTAGAAAATAAGGTGTACTATGAATAAAAAGATAGTTATTTCACTCATCGTAATTATAATTGTAGTATCTATTTTTTCACAAAAAATCATACCTCACAAAACGTATACTAACAGAGACTTCAATATAGAAACATATATAAGTAAAATTGATAAAGATAATGATGGTCTAGATGATCAAACAGATATCTTGCAAAATACAAGAAAATATATTGCTAAACATCCAAAATATAAAAGTAAATATTATGAAACCGGTTATCCAAACGATAATTATGGAGTATGTACAGATGTTGTTGCTTTTGCACTACTAGATGCTGGTTATAATTTACAAGAACTAATGAATGAAGATATAAAGAAAAATAAAGAACTATATAACATTGATATAGTAGATAAAAATATTGATTTTCGAAGAGTAAAAAACTTACAAGTCTATTTCAAAAACAACGCAATTTCTCTTACCACAGATATCAGTGATATAAAAGCATGGCAAGGTGGAGATATTGTTATTTTTAAAAAACACATTGGTATAGTATCTGATAAAAGGAACAAAAAAGGTATAACTTATATTATTCATCACGCTAATGAATTACAAATAAATTATGAAGAAGACATCTTAGAAAAAAGAAATGATATAGTAGGTCATTATCGTATAAGTTAAAAAGAATAAAGGGAGTAAAAAGTAGTATGAAGAAGTACAAAAAAAAATTTAAAGAATATTTAAATAAAGATCATAATTTTGATAAAGAAACTTTAATTGGAATCTTTTGTTTAGTTATTGTTATAACAGGAATATTTGGCTGGTTATATGAATTTATATTCTATTATTTTAACGGAGGTATGAAAGAGTTTTACTGGAGAGGTGGAAACTTCCTACCTTGGATTAATATTTACGCAACTGGTTCCATCATGATTTATTTGCTTACTTATAAACATCGTAAGAATCCTTGGAAAGTATTTTTACTAAGTTTTTTCTCAACAGGTATACTAGAATATTTTTCAGGTCTTGGCATGTATATTATTGGTAATGGTAAAAGATGTTGGGACTATAATCAAGAAATACTAAACTTTGGTAACATTAATGGCTTTGTCTGTCTAAGAAGTGTCTTATTCTTTGGACTATCAGCTTTATTATTAATGTATGTCATAATACCATTCTGTTTTCATTTAGCAAAAAAGATTCCAAAAAAACGTTTTATGACTATAAGTATAGTTATCTGTTCTTTATTCTTATTCGATGAATTTTATAACCTAATATTTGCAAGAATCTTAAAAACACCAAGAGCATATGATGTATATAGTCGTCTAGGCTTTAATTATGTTCATTTTAAATAGGAGAAAATATGGAATACTTAGATATATATAATGAGAAGAAAGAAAAATTAAATAAAAAGATTAAAAGAGGAGACAAACTCTTAGATAATGAGCATATCTTAGTCGCCGTTATCTTTATTGAAAATAGTGAAGGAAAATATTTGATTCAGAAAACATCTAAAGAAAAAGGAGAAAAGTATGCAACTACTGGTGGCCATGTCTTATCTGGTGAAACACCAAAAACATCAATCATCAGAGAAACCAAAGAAGAGTTAGGCCTAGATGTTTCTAATGAAAATATCATCTATATTGGTGATTTACTATTTGGCATCCCCTTTGGAGAAATATACTATCTAAAAAAAGATCTTGATATAGCTAAATTAAAACTTCAGCAAGAAGAAGTAGAACAGGTAGAATATTTAACAAAAACTGAGATTTTAAAACTAATTGAAACTGAGAAAATGGTCAAATCTCATGGTTTAATGTTTAAAAAGATGTTAGATAAAACCAGTATAAAATAATAAATTCTAAATTAGAAAGGAGAATAACATGACAATAAAAGATATTAAAACACCAGACGATATCTTAAATTTTATGAAAGAAAATATAAGATATGGCTGGTTAGATATAAATGATGAAGAACACATCGGTAACCTAGAAAATATTCGTAGACTTTATCGTACTGCTAGTATTGAAGAAACTCTAGAACATAAACTAGGAACATGTATAGAACAAGTTAACCTAATGCATTATTTTCTAGATATGCTAGGTATTCCTAATAAAATGTTTTGTACTAGAGTATATGAAAAAGATGACTTTAACGATTTAGATGCCGAAGAACATATGCACTGCTTTGTTTTATACTATCAAGATACTAAAGAAGGAAAAGTTCACCAAATAGAACATCCTGACTGGGAAAGAGTAGATATCTATCATTTTACATCAGAAAAAGAAGCTATAGAAAAAATTAATGCTATTTACGAAAAAAAAGCTGATGGCGTAGCAAGACCAGTTACTGAGTATCCTACTGTAATTCCTAATCAAACATTTAAAGAGTTTAATGCTTATATTAACAGTTTTGACAATTCCAAACAAAAATAGAATTGTTTTTCTACACAAATAATGTATCATGTGATACAATAAAATTGCATAACATAAATATGAAAGGAAATATAACTATGATAGAAATAAAAAATGTAAGTAAAACTTACAATGGTACTAAAAAAGCCCTATACAATGTAAATCTAAAAATTGATTCTGGGGAAATATTTGCCTTTATTGGTCATAATGGAGCTGGCAAAACAACAATGATTAAGTCAATTGTTGGCATACTGGATTTTGAAGAAGGGGACATTTTAATTAATGGAAAATCTATAAAAGAAGATCCTATTAATTGTAAATTAGATATGGCCTATGTTCCGGATAATCCAGATTTATATGAAAATATGCGAGCAATCGACTTTATAAATTTTGTTTGTGATATGTACGAAGTATCAGTTGAAGAGAGAAACAAAAATATTACTAAGTATTCTAAAATGTTTGACTTAGAAAATAAATTAACAGATGATATTTCAAGTTACTCTCATGGTATGAAACAAAAAGTAGCTCTTATTGCCGCCTTAGCTCACGATCCTAAAGTCTTAATCATGGATGAACCATTCGTTGGACTAGATCCTCAAGCAGTCTATGACATGAAAGAACTAATGAAACAAATGGCAAAAGATGGAAAAACAGTCTTTTTCTCAACTCATATTCTAGATGTTGCTGAAAAACTATGTGATCATGTTGCTATAATTAAGTCTGGTAAAATAGTAAAAACTGGTAAGATGAAAGATATTAAAGGTGATGCGTCCTTAGAACAAGTCTTCTTAGAATTAGGTGATAAGAAATGAAAAAGTTAACCTCTCTTATCAAAGCTGGACTATCTCAAGATATGAAAATGTTTAAATATAACACCACAAAAAACTCCAGTAAACTAACAAAAGCTCTTTTTCCTGTATTCCTTTTCACAATAATATCTTTTTCCATTGGTGTTTATTCCTATATGTTGGCAGAACCTCTACATAAAGTAAACCTAACTTATGTTATGTTATCTATGTTTTTAGCCTTAGTAACAATTCTAACCTTTATGTCAGGTATTTATAAGTCTCAAGGAATTCTCTTTGATGCTAAAGATAGTGACTTACTATTTTCCTTACCAATAAAGCGTTCAAGTATTCTCTTTTTACGAATATTTAAACTAATACTTTTTCAGTATATTTATAACTTAATGTTCTTATTACCAGCATTTATAGTCTATATCATTTTTGAACGACCTGGTTTAAGTTTCTACTTAATATCTATTCTAATGACTATTCTAATACCTTTAATACCAACCGTAGTATCCAGTATAATAGGTTATCTAGTAAAGACAATATCTAGTAAATTTAAAGCTAAAAAAATAATTCAAACTATACTATCTATAATTGTTTTTCTAATAATCTATATTCTAAGTTTAAGATTAAATGATTTTATTGAAAACATTGCCACAAAAGCAACTAGTATCAATGATATGTTAACTAAAATATATTATCCAATTGGAGCGTATATAGAATTAATAACTGAATTTAATATTCTAACACTAGTAAAACTAATTCTAATATGTATAGTACCATTACTAGTATTTATTTATATAGGTTCAAAATTCTATTTTAAAGTAGTCTTTAATTCTAAAGAAACTTCTACTAAGTCTAAAAAATTAAAAGAAACAGACTTAAAAGAAAAGAAAACACCACTAAAAGCCCTTACTATAAAAGAATTAAAAAGATATTTTTCATCACCAGTGTATATGTTTAATACTTGTTTTGGACTAATTTTAATCTTAGTTATGTCGTTCTTCTTATTCATAAAAGGTGAGCCCGCTTTTAAAGACATGTTAAAAACTATGGATTTTGATATTAATACTACAATAGATTTCTTATTCTATATCATTATTTTATTTGCTGGTATGTTAACTTCAATAACATCATCTAGTATTTCTCTGGAAGGCAAAACCATAAATATTACAAAGAGTCTTCCAGTATCAGAAAAAACAATTTTAAATTCTAAAATATTAATGACTCTAGTAATAGAACTACCATTTATCTTAATATCAATTCTATTATTTATTATTAAATTTACTCCTAGTCTTACTTATACAATAACTATAATATTACTAGGTTTAATAGTTCCAACATTAACTGCTGTTATTGGTCTATTAGTAAATTTAAAATATCCAAAACTAAACTTTTCAAGTGATACAGAAGTAGTAAAACAAAGTATAAGTAGTATGATTTCTATCTTTTCTGGTATGGGTCTTGCTATTATAAGTATTTTTGGAATAGGTTACTTTAGTGAAAATTATCCTCTAACAAATCTAATGCTTATACACGTTCTATTATTAATGATAATAACTTTTATCTTATATAAATTACTTATGAAAATAGGACCAAAAGAATATAGAAAGTTAAGCATTTAACTTTCTTTTTCTATCTGTAACATCACTTGAATTAAAAGTAAAAAAACTATATAATAAGATTGTTAAAAATATTGAAGAAGAGAAGGTAAATTACTATGAGTCTAGAAGAAAGAGTTAATAAAATAGAAGAACGAAATAAGAAAGTCGAACTAAATAAAAGTTGGGAAACTAGTTGGACTAGAAGAATCTGTATAATGATTTTAACCTATATTGTAGTTGTATTTTATTCTTATTTAACTACTAAAATAAATAATATATTTTTATCATCCCTAGTACCAGTAATTGGTTTTACTCTTTCAACTGCATCACTAAATATCATAAGAAAATTATGGGAAAAGAAGATAAAGTAATAAATATCTATGATTTTATAATATAATAACTAAGAGGTAATAATATGTATACAATAAAAGACTATATAAATTTTTATAAAGATAATTCTCTAGAAGAAGTTCATTGGAATGCTCAAGACCTTCTTTTAGCAGCAATCCTTGTCTATCTACCAATTAAATCATTCGAAGAGGCAAAAAGTCTAAAAGAGTTTTATGACTACGCCATATCTTTTAAAAAAGATAAATCATCAGGGGTAATGGCACCCTTATCTTATGAATTACTAGAGTTAATTAAAGATTCTAAAAGATATAAAAACTTAAAAATATCTAACTTTGAAAAAGTAAGAGATAATAATACTCAATTTGGAGCAGTAACCATTCGAATTAATGATCTAACTATTATTAGTTATAAAGGTACTGATGGTTCTCTAATTGGTTGGATGGAAAACTTTCGCCTAGGTTATGAATATCCAACATATACTCAAGTTCTAGCTCAAAAATATCTTTTAAAAACTCTAACTAAAGAAGATAAAAAAGTCTATGCAACAGGTCACTCTAAAGGTGGTAACCTTGCAATGTCAAGCATCATGTCCGCAAGTGATGATATTTACAACAGACTAGTAGCGGTATATAACTTTGATGGCCCTGGTTTTAGAAAAGAAGAATATAAAAGTCCTCAATATGAAAGACTACATAAAAAGCTAGTAAATATTATCCCAACAGGTTCAGTAGTAGGAACTATTTTAAATAATAAAGATTATCATGTAATAAAAAGTACTGAGTATGCCTTCAATGAACATTATCCAACTTCTTGGTGTTGTTTTGGAGAACATTTTATAAAAGGCAAACTATCAAGCATCAGTAAACAGTTCCATGAAACAACAACTACTGCCTATGAAAAACTTGATCAAGAAAAAGTAAAAGATACAGTTGAAACTATCTTTTCCAATCTACCAAGTGAATATTCTAGTGACTTAAAACTTAATCTTAATGATTTCAAAGAGTTTTACAAAAACATGCGTAACATTGATCCGGATGTAAGAAATTATCTAGACACAATTGTTGATTCTATGATAAAATCAACTTATACAAAAGAAAAGGAGTAGTTTATGAAAAATAAGAAAGAAAAGAAAAGTAAAAAGAAAATATTAATTATAATTGGTGCCATAGTAGCAGTTATAGCAGGATTAATTATCTATGGAGTAGTAGCTGATCTAAACCAAGAAAAAAAGTTAAAAGAAGAATTAGATTACCTATATGAAATAACTAATAAAGAAGACTATGATGAAAAAGAAGTTAATAAAATACTAAATAGAATTGTAACAACAGGCGATTACAAAAAGGTAGAAGTAGCTTACAAAAAATATACCAAAGATTGTTTTACTATTTTAACTGATATTACAAGCGTTTTAGGAAATGATCGCCTATCATACGTCTTAACAGCTGATAATTACCAAGAAGATGGTAAAGACTTTGTAAAAACAAAAGAATACCTAAAAAGTGCTAAAGAAACACTAGAGCAGAGTATGATTAAATATAATGATTATTTTACAGAAGAAAAAGCTATGTCATATCTAGATAAAGAGTTAGATGACTATTACATAGATTTTTATAAAGATGAAGTAGTAGGTAATCTAGAAAGTGATGAAGAAGATGAAAAGTTATTTGACTCACTAAATAGTATAATTGATTTAATAAATGCTGAAGAAGAAGTAATTAATTTCTTAATAGAAAATAAAGATAACTGGCAAGTAGAAAATGGTTCAATTGCCTTCACATCAGATTCTCTAATAGACGAATATAATATGCTTTTAGCAGCAATTAATAACGAAAATATCTAATATTAAAAGTTTAAATATGGTACTCTAAGTATCATATTTTTTCTTTTACACAATTTTTTTATTACTAAAACTTATTTCTTATCCTTACATTTTTGTAACAAATAAATACCTCTTTCAATGATATAATATAGTTAAGGAGGTCTCATATGAAAAAAATAGCAATACTAGAAGATGATACTTCTATAGCATTAGAACTAAAAGAATTATTAAAAAATGCTGGATACCAAGTTTTAGTTATTACTGATTATGAAAAGTCAGTAGAACTAATCTTAAAAGGAAAAGTAGATCTAGCCATTCTAGATATTAATCTACCTACTGCCAATGGAGAAATAATCTTAAAAGAACTACGTAAAAAAACGACTATGCCCATTATTATGTTAACGAGTAGAGTAACAGAAGTAGATGAAATACTTTCTATGTCCTATGGGGCAGATGACTATATAACTAAGCCTTATAATCCAACTATACTTTTATTACGAATTCAAAATGTCCTTAAAAGAACCGAAAATACAACATCTTCTCTTATCTACAACAACATCATTGTAAATCCTAGTAAAGGTATCTTACAAAGTGAAACATCAGAATTGTCCCTAACTAAAAATGAAATGATAATTTTTCTTTATCTTTTAAATAATAAAGGTAACATTGTAAAAAGAGATGAACTAATGACAGACTTATGGAATAATAATGAATATATAAATGATAATGCCTTAACGGTAAATATAAGTAGGTTAAGAACAAAATTAGAAGAGTTTGGTTTAAAAGATGTTATTGAAACTAGGAAAGGTCAAGGTTATAAATTATTATGAAAATAACTAACTACTTAAAAGATAAATTTCTACCCATTTTTATCTATATCATAAACATCTTAATAATTACTATGCTCTTAATAGCTTTTAAAAGTAATGAATCCCTAATCTTAGTATTTATTACTTTTCAAATTATTCTAGGCCTAACTTTATTATTAATGGATTACTTTAAGAAAAGATCATTTTATAAAATGATTCAATCTAAACTTATAAATCTAGATAAAAAGTACTTAGTTCTAGAAATGCTAGAAAGACCCAAAACTAGTGAAGAAGAACTAATATATCAAATTCTCTATGAAATAAATAAATGTTATATTGAAAAATTAAAAGATTATAAACTAAGTCTTACTAATTTCAAAGAATATATTGAACTCTGGATTCATGAAGTAAAAATACCTATCTCCAGTCTTGTTTTAATGACTCATAACTCTAAAGAAACACTTCCAAAGAAATATACAACTCAAATAAATAGACTAGATAATTATATTGATCAAGTGCTATATTACGTAAGAAGTAATACTTCTGAAGAAGACTTTTTTATTAAAGCAGTTTCTCTCCAAAAGATAATTAACTCCGTTGCCTTAAAAAATAAAGATGACCTACTAGAAAACAATATTGAATTCATTGTAAAAACTAGTAACGAAAAAGTCTTAACAGATGAAAAGTGGTTAGAATTTATTCTAAATCAAATAATCAATAACAGTATTAAATACAAAAGAAATATAAAAGTACCAAAAATAGAAATTAAAGTAGAAGAGACCACCCAAAAAGTAATTTTAACTATTACCGATAATGGTATTGGTATACCTAAAAATGATCTACCAAAAGTCTTTAACAAATCATTTACCGGTACCAATGGTAGAACTACAACTAAGTCAACTGGATTAGGGTTATATATTGCTAAAAATCTTTTAAAAAAACTAGGTCATAAAATAGAAATAGAATCCGAAGTAAATAAATATACCAAAGTCACTATAACGTTTTCTAAAAATAACTATTATAAAATAGAAAACTAATCTTACAATATTGAAATGTTTTGTAATATTAGAATAACGACAAAATCTATTATCTATAATAAACTAGCTATTGAAAGGAGTAAAATTATGAAAAAAGTATTAAAAATAGAAAAAATAGAAAAGTATTATGGCAATAGATCTAGTCTAACTAAAGCTATTGATAATATTTCTTTTGAAGTAGAAGAGGGGGAGTTTGTAGCAATAATGGGTGCTTCTGGCTCAGGTAAGACAACTCTTCTAAATTGTATTTCAACAATTGATAAAGTAACATCAGGTCATATCTATGTAAATGATCAAGATGTTACTAAATTAAAAGGAAATGATTTAAACAAATTTAGAAGGGAAGAGTTAGGCTTTATTTTTCAAGATTTTAATCTTCTAGATACTCTAACTGCTTATGAAAATATTGCTCTTGCACTATCTATACAAAACCGTTCTATTCCTGAAATAGAGGGTAGAATAAAAATGGTAGCAAAAGAATTAAATATTGAAAAAATTCTAAAGAAATATCCATATGAAATGTCAGGTGGAGAAAAACAAAGAGTAGCAGCTGCTCGTGCTATCATAACCGAACCAACCCTAGTTCTAGCTGATGAACCAACAGGAGCCCTAGACTCTAAATCATCAAAAATGTTACTAGAAAAATTTAACTACTTAAACACAGAGTTAAAAACAACAATTTTAATGGTAACTCATGATGCTTTTACAGCAAGCTATGCTAGTCGTGTTATCTTTATCAAAGATGGTAAAATCTTTAATGAGTTCTATAAAGGAACACAAACACGTAAAGAATTTTTTGATAAAATAATAGATGTTGTAACCCTATTAGGTGGCGATTTAAATGATGCTTTGTAAACTATCTATAAAAAACATTACTAAGAGTATGAAAGACTATGCCATCTACTTTTTTACTCTAATATTAGGAGTTGCAATCTTTTACGTTTTTAACGCAATAGACTCCCAAACAGTAATGTTAAAAGTATCAGGAAGAACCTATGAAATAATAAAATTAATGACTAGTATCTTATCAGCTATAAGTGTCTTTGTTTCCTTTATCTTAGGTTTCCTAATAATATACGCCTCAAGGTTTCTAATAAAAAGACGAAATAAAGAATTTGCTATTTACTTAACCTTAGGTATGAGTAAAAGAAAGATATCTTTAATTTTATTCTTTGAAACACTTCTAATAGGTCTAATTTCTCTCATAATTGGACTAGGCCTAGGAGTAGTCTTATCCCAACTAATGAGTATTTTAGTTGCTAATATGTTTGAAGCAGATATAACTAAGTTTCAATTTGTTTTTTCACAAAGTGCTTGTCTTAAGACATTAATATATTTTGGTATTATGTACTTAATTGTAATTATCTTTAATACCATCATCATAAATAAATATAAATTAATTGACTTATTATCATCATCTAAAAAATCTGAAAAAGTAAAACTTAAAAACCCATACGTCTGTATAGTAATATTTATTATATCAGTAATCGTCTTAGGACTAGCTTACTACCTAGTAACAGATGGCTTTGAAAAACTAACAACAGCAGATCAAATACTAATTCCAATAATTATGGGAATAGTTTCAACATTTACTTTATTCTGGTCTATGTCAGGTCTAATTCTAAAACTAGTAATGTCTCTAAAAAATATCTATTATAAAGGACTAAATAGTTTTATCGTAAGACAAATAAGTAGTAAAATAAATACCATGGTCTTTTCCATGACAATCATTTGTTTAATGTTATTTGTAACAATTTGTGTTTTATCAAGTTCCTTATCTTTAAAAAATTCTATGACTAAAAATCTAAAAGAATTAGTCCCTATGGATATTGAGTTTACTAAACCAGTAAATATAGAAGAAGGAAATGGTTTTAGTGAAATAGAAGTAAACGACTCAAAAATTTCTATTGAAAAAACACTAGAAAATCTTAATCTAAATCCAGAAGAAGAATTTAAAGATACACTTTCCTTTAATATCTATGAAGATGAAAGTATTATTTTAAAATCATTACTTATTAATAGCCTAGATGAAATATATAAAGAATATCCATTCCTTCTATATAATCAAACAATAGATTTAATGAAACTAAGTGACTATAATGCTCTAGCTGAAAAATTCAATTTAGAAAAGTACAATCTAAAAGAAAATGAATATATTGTTATAGTTAATTATGACTACATGGCAAGCATTATAAATACAGGCCTTAAAAATAATCCCGAATTACTATTAAAGAATGAAACATATCATTCAAAATATAAAAAATGTCAAGATGGTTTCTACGAATTAAATAGTTCTCGTTCTAACACAGGCTTTATCGTTTTACCAGATAAAGCACTAGAAAATCATACATCCATAGCAGAATTCTTAGTAGCTAACTACAAAAACGATAAAGAAAAAACAGAAGATAAAATAGGTGAAGTTCTATCAAACAATTACAACAAAACAACTTGGTTAACTTACAATAGTAAAATAGATATAGCAAATGCATCAGTTGGTCTAGGTGCCCTAGTAACATTTGTTGGTCTATATTTAGGTATAATTTTCTTAATATCAAGTGCCGCAATTCTAGCTTTAAAAGAATTATCTGAATCAACTGATAATAAAGAACGTTATAATATGTTAAGAAAAATAGGAGCTAGTGAAGAAATGCTAAATAGTGCTTTATTTAAACAAATTGGTATCTTCTTTGCAACACCACTCCTTCTAGCAATCATTCATTCCATATTTGGTATAAAGTTTGCTAACTTCTTATTAGAATCAATGGGTACTAAAGGTCTACTTTTATCAAATATCATGACTGCTATCTTTTTAGTTGCCATCTATGGAGGATACTTTATCTTAACTTATTTATGTAGCAAAAATATTATTTCTAAGAGGACTAATTAAAAAATTAGTCTTTTTATATGTTATACTAAAAATAGCAAATATAAATAAATAAAAAATAAGGTGTAATGGAGGAAAGATTATGTATAATTTCAACCTAAATAAAGATGAAGAAATTATAAAAGTGTTTGATGATGTATTAATAAGACAGGAAGGAGATGAGAAAGTAACAACAATTGCTCTAACAAATAAAAGAGTACTATTTTTAGACTATTTAATAGAAAATGAAGGGCTAGAGGTATGAATTATATAAAATACAAAGAAGTGTACTATCAAATTAATTTAAATGATATAGAAAGCATAATTAAAGATAAATTTTATAAAGTCATCTTAAAAAACAAAAATTCATTTGAATTTGATAAAGGTGAACTATACAGTTTTTTAGAACAAGTTATAAAATAACTAGAAAATAAAGTTAAAAAGATATCGGTTCTTTGGCAAATGCATTATACGTGCTATAATTAACATCAAGAAAAGAGGTAGATAAAATGCATGAATTAGATATAGAAAATTCTCCACGTAAAAAAACCTATGACTGGTTTAAGTCATTTAAAAATCCAACTTATGGAATAAACGTTACTATGGATGTAACTAAATTAGTCGCTTATACTAAAGCAACCAATACATCTTTCTTTATTAATATGTTATACATCGTTGTAAATGGACTAAACAAAGTACCAGAAATGCGTATGCGTTTTGTTAATAATAAACCTGTAATTTTTGATGATATAAATCCTGCAATTACTGTTATGACTGAAAATGAAGTTTTTGAAAATGTCCGCTTTGAAAATAAGAAAAATTATCAAGACTTCTATAATCTATCTAAGCAAGAAATTGATAAAGCCAAGCACGAAACAAAGCTAACTGATAGTAGTTATAATCTTACTGACGCTTGGAACGAATACTACATAACATGTCTTCCTTGGCTAAACTTTACTGGAGCCAATCAACCAATGACTGAAGAATTACACTCTCAAACAGTTCCTAGAATATGTTGGGGCAAATATGTTAATAATAATGGTAAATACGAAATGACTCTAAACATTACTGTAAGTCACATCTTTGTAGATGGTCTTCATATTTCTAAAGCTTTTAATAATATACAAGAGATTCTAAATGAAGTTGATAAAATATTGAATTAGTATACGAAAAAGTATACTTTTTTTTAATTAAAAACACTTGACACAAATACCCTCCCTCCCTATAATGAATTCTAGGTGATAAATATGAAAAAAGAGTGCCAAAATTGCACTAGATCCAAACACAGAACTGAAGCAGAAAAGAAAGCTTTAATAAGAAGACTTCGTATTATCTCAGGCCAAATCAATGGTATAGAGCAAATGATTGTAAACGATCGTTACTGTGATGATGTCTTAATTCAAATTTCATCAACTACAAACGCACTAAAAAGTCTAGGTAATGAAATACTAAAAAGTCATATGAAAACATGTATGATAAAAGATATAAAAGATGAAAAATACGAAGTAGTAGATGATATTATAGATTTATTTAGTAAATTAAAATGAAAGGAGGAAAACTATGGCAAAAGTAATCTTAAGTATTTCTGGTATGAGTTGTAGTGCTTGTTCCAATAGCTTAGAAAAATATCTAAACAAACAAAAGGGTATAAAAAACGCTACAGTAAATCTCGTCTTAGCTCAAGCCTTAATTGAGTATGATGAGTCCCTAACTATTGCTGATTTAAATAAGTTTGTTGAAGAAGCTGGTTTCAAAAGTCTAGGAATATATAATGAAAAGAAAGAAACAAAAAAAGAAAACAACAAACAAATCTTACTAATTTTCACACTTTTAGTAATCTTAGTTTTATATATTTCTATGGCTCATATGGCACGTCTTCCAGAAATACCATTTCTAGGTATGAAACATCATCCCATAAACTACACCATATCATTACTAGTATTAACAGTTCCCTTTCTAATATATGGTTTTGACATTTTTAAATCTGGTTATAAAAACTTACTTCATAAGTCTCCTAATATGGATACATTAGTATCTATAGGAGTCCTAGCTAGTTTTATCTATAGTTTAGTAGGAACCTTCCTAGTACTATTCAAATCAACAAGCTATATGGAAACTATTTATTATGAATCGGTAGTAACTGTAATCTACTTTATAAAATTAGGTCGTTATATTGATAGAAAGAGTAAAGAAAAGACTAAAGAAGCACTTCAAGAACTAGTTACTATAACTCCTAGTTTTGCTCTTTTAAAAATTGGAAATAAAGAAAAAGAAGTAACAATAGACGAAGTAAAAAAAGGAGATATTTTAATTTGCAAACCAGGTATGAAAATAGCTGTAGATGGAACAATTACTAAAGGAAAATCGCACTTCGATGAGTCATTCATAACTGGAGAGAGTGCTTCATTAAAGAAAGGTCCATCACAAAAAGTAATAGCAGGTAGTCTAAATATTGATGGTACAGTAGAGTATAAAGCTGAAAAAATCGGTAAAGATACAACCATTTCTGAAATAGTAAGACTAGTAGTAGAAGCAACAAATACTAAAGCTCCACTTGCTAAAATAGCCGATAAAGTATCAGGTGTATTTGTACCGGTAATTATCGCTTTAGCAGTCCTAACTTTTATAATTCATCTAGTATTAAAGAATTCACTATCTAGTAGCTTAATCTATTTTGTAACAGTCTTAGTAGTAGCTTGTCCTTGTGCACTAGGTCTAGCAACACCCGTTGCGATAGTAATAAGTGAAGGTCTTGCTGCTAAAAATGGTATTTTAATAAAGTCAAGTGAAATACTAGAAAACGCCCATAAAGTAACAACTATTATTTTCGATAAAACAGGAACCTTAACTTATGGTAAATTACAAGTAAATAAGATTTATAACTATAGTTCATATAGTGAAAAATCCCTTCTAGAACTAGTTGCTAGTATTGAAAATAAATCATCTCATCCTATTGCTAAAGCCTTTAAAGAAATAAATTCATCTCTTGAAGTAACTAACTTTAAAGACATCTCTGGCTACGGAGTAAAAGCAACTATTAACGATAAAGACTACTATCTTGGTAACGGTAAACTCTTAGAAAAACTATCTATTGATAACAACCATAAAGAAAAAGAAAAGTCCCTTCAAGAATCAGGTAATAGTATTATCTATTGTCTAGAAAATAACAAAGTAATTGCCTTAATTGGTCTAAAAGATACTCCACGTGATAACGCTAAAAGAATAATTAAAGAGTTAAAATATCAAAATAAAAGAGTTTTAATGCTAACTGGTGATAATGAAATAACTGCTAGTGTTGTTGCAAAAGATCTAGGAATTGATGAAGTATATGCTAGTCTTTTACCGCAAGAAAAAACCACTAAAATAAAAGAATTAATCACATCAGGTGAAAAAGTCCTAATGGTAGGAGATGGTATTAATGATGCCCCATCACTAAAGACAGCAACTATTGGTGTATCATTATCATCCGGTACTGATATAGCAAACAATTCAGCTGATGTCATCTTAATGAATAATAACTTAGTAAGTATAATTAACTTACTAAATATCAGTAAAAAAACAGTCATAAATATAAAAGAAAATCTCTTCTGGGCTTTCTTCTATAACATCTGTATGATTCCAGTTGCTGCAGGACTACTTAGTAAATATATAACTATGAATCCTATGTTAGCATCCATTGCCATGACTCTAAGTAGTCTAACCGTTATGTTAAATGCTCTAAGATTAAATAGAATAAAAATAAGAAAAAATTAAAAGGAGATATGAATATGTTTAAAAGTATAAAAACTATAATTGAAGTATCAGGCATGAGCTGTGAGCATTGTGCTTCTCGTGTAAAAAGTGCTCTAGAAAAAGAAAAAGACATAAAAAAAGTATCAGTAGATTTAAAGACCAATACTGTAACATTTACTAGTTCTAAAGAATTAGAACTAGATAAAATAAAAGAAATTATTGAAAATCTAGGATACGTATTTGTATCTGTAAAATAAAAGAGGAATAATATGAAAAAAGTAGTAATAGGTATGTCAGGAGGAGTAGACTCTTCTATTGCTGCCATAAAATTAAAAGAACAAGGTTACGATGTAATTGGATTATTCATGCGTAATTGGGATTCCCTTGCTGCTGGAGAATATAATACAATTCAAACTACATCTGAAGGCATCTGTCCTCAAGAAAAAGATTATAATGACGCTAAAGCTGTTTGTGATAAATTGGGTATTCCACTACATCGTAAAGACTTTATAAATGAGTATTGGAATTATGTTTTTACTTACTTCTTAGATGAGTTAAAAAAAGGTAGAACTCCAAATCCTGATATTATGTGTAATAAGTATATAAAATTTGATATGTTTGCTAAAACTGCAAAAGAGCTAGGAGCAGACTACATCGCAACTGGTCACTATGCCCGTATTGAAAATGGTAAACTATTAAAACCAATTAATCTTGGAGAATATTCATTCGTTGATGACGATAATGATGTCACCTGCTGGCTAGATATTAGACAAGTTGATAAGACCAAAGTAACGGAAAAATCTAAAAATGTTTTATATCTAATCATTGGTAATAAAGAAACTAAAGATGAAGAATTAGAAATTGTTGCTGAAAAGTTAATTGAATTAACTACTAAATTTGCTGGTGGCACTGCTAAAATAGTAAGATAAAAGTTAAAAAAAAATTAAATAATAAATTAAAAGGATAAAAGCTAAGCTTAAAATAGTTTTACTTTTATTCTTTTTCTATGTAAAGTCTTAAAAAAACAGTGTTAAACAAACAAATAATAATTACATCTATGATATACTTATATTAGTAGGTGACATCAATGAAATTAAAAGACTTACAAAAGTACTATGACAAACTTCAACTAGAATACGGTTCTCCTGATTTAGATTCTATCTATAATGGAGGCTGTGAAACTAATCCTGATATTTGCTTTGTTTTTATGAATCCAACTGGTAGAAATATAGCCTCACAAAAAACTTGGCACGGTTTAAAGTCTCCTTGGATTGGTACTAAAAACATCTGGGACTTATTTTCTGCCGTTAACTTAATTGATGAAGAAATATATAAAACAATAAAGAAAATACCAGGATCATCTTGGACAGAAGAGTTTGCCACTCTTGTCTACGATGATGTAGCAAAGCATAAAGTTTTTATAACTAATCTTGGTAAATGTACTCAAGTAGATGCAAGACCCTTACCAGATAGAGTCTATAAAGAATATTTAGATTTATTATTAAAAGAAATAGAAATAGTAAATCCTAAAGTCATTATCCTATTTGGTAACCAAGTAAGTAGTATTGTTTTAAACAAAAAGATATCTGTATCAGCTTCTAGAAAAGAAATGCACCCTTTAAAAATAAAAGATAAAACATACAAAACATATCCGGTCTATTATCCAATAGGTAATGGGCGTTTCAATATTGATAAATCAATCGAGGATATAAACTGGATAATAGAACAAGAACTAAAAGAAAAAGTAGGAATAGGAGAGTAATATGTTAGTAGCGATAGATGGCCTAACTAGAGTAGGAAAAACAAGTATTTCAAAAAAACTAGGAGAAAAACTAAATTATTCAGTCTGTAATTCTGGAAATATTTATCGTCTAATTACTCTTGATCTATTAGAAAACTCCATTACTCCAAAAGATAAAGTACAACTAATCAAGCGATTACCAAATATAAAAATAAATATTACTCCACAAGGACTATATTTAAATGAAAAAAAAGTAACTAATAGACTTGAAGACAAAGATGTCTCTCAAAATGTTTTAGAGTTTTCTACTATTAAAGAGATAAAAGAGTATGTTAGAACTATTCAAAAAGAGTTCATCAGTAAAAACAAAAACTTAATTATGGAAGGAAGAGACATCTCAGAAAGAATTATGCCAAACGCTGACATAAAGTTCTATTTATATGCTAGTACTAATAAACGTGCCAAACGTCTACTTCAAAAAAGAAAAGAACTAACTCTTGAACAAGCAATTGAAATTATAAAAGAAAACGATCAAAAAGATATAGCATCTCTTAATTTTTTAAAACCAAAAAACGCTATCGAAATAGATACCTCAACATCAAACGTTGATGAAGTAGTAGACCTTATGTTAGAAAAAATCAAAAATGTAAAGTAAACTTACCAAAATTCCAAGTAAAATTGCTTGTATGCAACCAACTAAATACATATAATTATCTTAATTAAAAGAAAGGAAACAGTATATGATAAAGTTAAAAAATGTTTCAAAATTCTATTATAGTAAAGGAGTTATTGCCTCAGGCTTCACTAAAGTAAATCTTGAGTTTAAAATAGGTGAATTTATTGCGATAACTGGTGAATCAGGTTCTGGTAAATCTACATTATTAAATGTAATATCAGGTCTTGATACTTACGAAGAAGGAGAAATGTACATTAATGGTCAAGAAACTAGCCATTACCTAGAAAAAGATTGGGAAGATTACCGTCGTAAATATATCGGAAACATCTACCAAAACTTCAACCTCATAAATAGTTACACCGTTTATCAAAATATTGAATTAGTTCTAATATTAAATGGTCTAACTAAAAAAGAGGCTAAACCTAAAGTCTTAGATTTAATAGACAAAGTTGGTCTAACTAAATTCCGCAAGACTAAAGTATCTAAACTATCAGGTGGTCAAAAACAACGTGTAGCCATAGCAAGAGCTCTAGCAAAAGATGTTCCAATTATAATTGCTGATGAGCCAACTGGAAGTCTAGATAAAAGATCAGCTGAAAGCATTATTAAACTTCTAAGTGAACTATCAAAAGATAAATTAGTTATTGTTGTTACTCATAACTATGAACAAATAAGTGATTATGCTACAAGAAAAATAACTATGCACGATGGCAAAGTATTAGAAGATAAAAAACTAAAAGAAGTAAAATACGGAGTAGCCGAAGAAAACCATTATAAAAATATTAATCTATTTAATAAATTAAAATTAGGTTTTAGAAATACCTTTAATGTTGCTCCTAAATTTATTTTATTATTAATAGTTTACTTATTTATTGTTGTTGCTTTAATGACAGAATACTCATCATTTAAAAAGAGTGAATACGAGTCTTCTAAATCAGGCTATAATTACTTATTCAAAGACTTAGATGAAAGTCGTATCATAGTAAATAAAAAAGATAAATCTAGTATTTCTGAAGAAGAAATAAATAAAATTGCTTCCCTAGATAATATAAAACATATTATGAAAAACGACTCCATTGTCGACCAAACTTTCTACTTATCATCATCAGATAATAGTTACTATATAGATGGAACTCCAAAAAGTATTAAGCAATTATCTGGTAAATTAGATGTTGGTAGAATGCCAGAATCTGATAATGAGATAGTTATTGTTGGTAGTAAAAAAGACTATTACCTAGGACAACAATATGATGAATTAATGAGTAAAACCTACAATATAGAAAACAACTCTTCATCTCTTATTCAAGATGATATAAAGGACTATAAAATAGTAGGTATTAAATATAAAAAGGATATTGAAGACTACCAATATCAATTATATTTTACAGAAAAAGCTATTGATAAATTTCAAGTACAAAGTAATGAATCCTACAGTACAACAATAGTTAACTTCTTAGGTAAAAATCATAAAATAAATAGTTGGGAGCCAGCATATAAAATAGTCCCAAATAACTGGGTACCACTAAATGAAGCATATATTACTGAAGATTATAAATACGAGTGTCCTAAAGAAAATTGTCTAAACCAAAACATAAATATCCATATAAGTAACTTATATTATGAAGATAAAATAGATGTTCATGTAACTAAGTATTATAATTCTAAAAACATATCTTCCATTCTAGAATTACCAAACTACAACAAAGAAGAATTTGATTTATATAATGGCATCATATTTATAAATCCTGAAAACTATAATAATTTATATAACAAAGACACCTATCAAATGAGTGTTTACGTAAAAGATGCTCACAAAATTGCTGAAACAGAAAAAGAATTAAACAAACTAGATTATAAAACCCTAGTCGTTAAAAACACTCTAATTCAACCAACTGCCTCAGTAATTATTAGAGTCTTAAAAATAATAGTTACAATCATCTTAGTCGCAACACTTTTCTTTATCACATATTTTGTTATAAAACTAATCTTAAAATCTAGAAATATTTACTATACAACCATTAGAATGTTAGGTGCTCCTAAAAAAGTAGCTAGACAACTACTAATAATTGAATTATTTATTGTTGCTAATATCGCATATTTTGCTTTTGATTTATGTGTATATTTAAATCATCTAGGTACTATAAAAAATTCAACTCTTCAAACTATAAATGAATACTTAACATTTAATGACTATGGTCTAATATATTTAATACTAGTCTTATTATCATTCTTAATAAGCGAAAAATATGCTGCTAAAATATTTAAAAAGAGTGTCATGAACTCTTATAGAGAAGAGGTGTAATAATGATAAAAATAGAAAATATTAATAAGTATTTTAATCGTCATAAGAAAAACCAAATTCATGTAATTGATAATACCTCTCTTACTTTAGAAGATACTGGTCTAGTAGCTTTACTTGGTCCGTCTGGTTCTGGTAAAACAACTCTTTTAAATGTTATAGGTGGTCTAGACAAGGTACAAAAAGGTAAAATATTCATAAATGATCAAAAGATTACTAGTAAGTTTAGTTACAAAGTAGATAAAATAAGAAACTTAAATATTGGTTACATTTTCCAAGATTATAAACTAGTAGATAATTTATCTGTCTATGATAATGTTGCCTTAAGTTTAAAAATAATTGGTATTAAAGATAAAAAAGAAATAGATAAAAGAGTAACTTATGTCCTAGAAAAAGTAGGAATGTATCGTTATCGAAAAAGACCAGCTAATATGTTATCTGGTGGAGAACGTCAAAGAGTAGGTATTGCTCGCGCAATTGTAAAAAATCCCAATATCATCATAGCAGATGAACCAACAGGTAACTTGGACAGTAAGAATTCTGTTGAAATAATGAATATTATCAAGGCAATATCTAAAGATAGATTAGTAATACTAGTAACCCATGAAACAAATTTAGCTAACTTTTACGCTAGTAGAATTATTGAAATATCTGATGGTAAAGTCGTAAAAGACTATGAAAACACTCATACTAATGAACTAGACTACGCTATCGATAATAGATTCTATCTAAAAGACTTTAAAAAAGAAGATAACTTTAAAGACAAAACTAATGATATAACAATCTATCATGATAATGATGAAAAACTACAAGTAGAAATAGTAATTAAAAATAATAATATTTATATTCGTAGTAAAAATAATAATTCAATTGAAGTAGTGGACGAAGACTCTAGTATTGAGTTTATCAATGACCATTATCATAAACTTGATAAAAATGAACTGGAAAAATATGAATTTGACTTTGAAAATGTTATCGATAAAAGTAGAAAATTAAGATACTCTTCAATATTTAATCCTCTTACTTTTATAACTAATGGTTTTAAAAAAGTATTTGCTTATTCTCTAATTAAAAAGATTCTATTAATTGGTTTTTTCCTATCTGGTATCTTTATAATGATTTCAACTAGTAGTATGGGAGCAGCTTCAAGAGTAAATGAAAAAGAATTTGTTGAAACTAATAAAAACTATATAACTATTGAATCTAATAAAACAGATCCATCTACATATCAAAAATATACAGAAGTAGAAGGAGTAAACTACATCTTACCAGGAGGTTCTACAATAAGTATGCGAGTACCATTAAGTGACTATTATCAAACGAGTAAACAAAATATGCTTTTAAAAGGTTCAATGTCTTCAATTAATATGATTACAAAAGATGATTTAATCTATGGTAGAATGCCAGAAAATAATTATGAAATAGTAGTAGACAAACTAACTATCGAAAAGATGTATTCATCAAGCGACGGAGTTAACAAAATGGCCAATGTTAAGACTATTAAAGATGTCCTAAATAGAAAAGCCAGAATAACCTCTATGGATGACTTTACAATAGTAGGAATAACAGACCTAGTATCACCTTCAATATATGTAAGTGAAGATATGTTTATTGATATGTTATATAACTCAAAAAATGTAAACGATGCTTATGAAGAGGGAAACGAAGGAACAACTGGTATTCAAAATTATGATTTACTTAAAGATAAAATAACTATTACCAAAGGTAGAGAACCAGCAAATGATTATGAAACTATTGTCAACGTAAGTAATGAAGAGTCTATGAAATTAAATAAAGAAATTTCAACTAAAATAGGTGATCGTAAATTAATAGTAGTTGGTTACTATACATCACCTGATGAAATAAATAATTATTTTGTAAACACCAATACTCTAAAAACAAGTTTAATTTTAAAAACAAAAAAACTAACAATTTATTCTAACGACAAAGATAAAACGATTGAAAACTTTAGAAATAATTATGAAATAAATATTTATGATAATTATCAAAAAGATAGAGAAAATTATATTGCCTCCTATGAAAAAAGTAATAACATAATGCTAGCTAGTGCTACAATCGTTCTAGCTATATCTCTAATCGAAATATTCTTAATGAGTAGATCATCATTCTTATCTAGAGTAAAAGAAGTAGGAATTTATCGTGCTATAGGTGTTAAGAAAAAAGATATTTACATTATGTTCTCAGGTGAAATAATCGCTATAACAACTCTAACAAGTTTAACAGGAATTCTAATTTGTGCTTACATAATGAAAGTTCTAACAACAGTACCATACATGCAAAGAGTTATTATGGTAAATATCCCAACTATTTTAGCCGCAATAATAATATGTTATGGTTTTAATCTCCTAGTAGGACTAATTCCAGTGTTTGCTACTCTACGTAAAACACCAGCTGCTATTCTTGCTAGAACTGACTTAGATTAAATGTAAAATTAAAAAAGTAGATAACTAAAACTATCTACTTTTTGTTATAATAAGTATAGGAGGAATAAATAATGGAACAAGCGAAAGTATATTTTACAAAGAATTTAACCAAAGAAAGTTTAGTAAACTTATATAAAACAGCTAATTGTAATCTAGAAGGTAAAGTCGCTGTTAAAGTTCACTCAGGTGAAGAAGGTAATCAAAACTTCTTACATCCAGAGTATTTTAAAGATATTATTGATTATGTAAATGGTACAGTAGTAGAATGTAATACTGCCTATGATGGTGCTAGAAATACTACTGAAAAGCATAAGAAGTTATTAGAAAATCATGGTTGGACTAAGCATTTTGATGTTGACTTATTAGATGCTGAAGGACCAGATTTAGTCTTACCAATTCCAAATGGTAAAAAGATAAAAGAAAACCACGTTGGTAAAAATATCAAAAACTATGACTCAATGTTAGTTCTATCTCATTTTAAAGGTCATCCTATGGGAGGATATGGTGGAGCTTTAAAACAACTATCTATTGGTTGTGCATCTGGCTATGGTAAAGCATATATTCATGGTGTAGGAATACCAGAAAATCTATGGACAGCTGACCACGATAGTTTCCTAGAGTCTATGGCCGATGCAGCTTCATCTGTAGTAAAATTATTTAATAATAAAATTGTCTACATAAACATTCTAGCAAACATGTCAGTAGATTGTGACTGTTGTAGTGTAGCAGAAGATCCATGTATGAAAGATATTGGCATAGTCCTATCAACAGATCCCGTTGCTATCGACAAAGCTTGTCTTGATATGGTATATAACAGTAATGATCCAGGAAAACATCATTTAATAGAAAGAATTGAATCAAGAAACGGATATCATACTATAGAGTCAGCTGAAAAACTAGGTATTGGTACAACAGAATACGAATTAATTAACATAGATTAGACATCATTAGATGTCTTTTTTCATACTTAAACAATCTTGAAATAAAAACATCAAAATGAAAAGCTACTTCAAAGGCTTGGAAAGCACCAAAACCACAGTTTCCTACAGAGTCCTAGATACAAGTATTGCTGAAGTAGATAATGAAGGAAATATTAAACCTTTAAAAGTAGGTGAAGTAGATATTATCGCAACAGCAGATGGAGTAGAATACACACTTCACTTAAGAGTAACCCAAGACATGATAACAAATTCCGATACAGCTTATCCAATTATTATGACACTTTGTGTAATTGGTATACTAATATCAGGAACAACAGTTTATCTAAAAGAACAATCAAACTAAAAGAGACTAAAATCTAGTCTCTTTCTTTTTTAATATAAATTATCAGGTAATAGCTTATCTAAATAACTCAAAATATTATCCTTTGTATACTTATTAGGTTCTCTAAGGTACATAGAACAAACATTAAGAACCGCACTTACATAAAACATTGTAAGTACTTCAGCTGGTACTTCACTATTATAATTCTTCTCACTCTCTATATGACTTCTAACATCCATTAATAAAGTATTTCTAATCATGTCGTTCGCAACACTATTATTGTTATTCTTAATAATAGAAGAGTAGAATGATACATTCTCACTAATATGTTCAAATAATAACTCAATCATTTTCATATAAAAATCTTTTGTATTAGAAATATTGGTATTAGACTTTAACTTATCAACTAAAGCAACCTCCATATCTTTCATTAAAGCATATAAAAGTTCATACTTATCATTAAAATGATCATAAAAAGTAGATCTGTTAGTTAAAGCCACTCTACATATATCCGCCACTTTAATATCTTCAAAAGGTTTATCCTTCATCATGACTAATAATCCGTCATATAAACTCTTTTTTGTCTTAATTACACGTAAATCTTCCTTTTTATCCATTTTCCATCACCTATACATTATTATATACTTAAAACTTATAATGTAAAGATAAACAACACAAAGTTGGTTAAATATACTACTTTTAGCATACAACTGTCGGTTATCAAACATAAAAGATTATATTTTACTGGTCTTTTTTCTTTTAAAGCATAGAATTAATTATGCGAAGAGGAGGAAAGAGTATGAAAAAAATCGCAGAAAAAATAACCAATAACAGTGTTATAGTTCTAGTGATAAGTTTACTTCTTTTCATAGTATCAATATTTGGTTATGTAAATACTAGAGTAAATTACGATATTCTAGTTTATCTACCAGATACTATTGAAACTATAAAAGGAGAAAACATTTTAACAGATGAGTTCGGTCTTGGTTCATATGCCTTTGTAATGACAAATGATAAAGATTCAGAACAAATATTAGCCCTAGAGGATAAAATAAAAGATATAAAGGACGTCAAAGAAGTATGTAGCGTAGCTGATGTCTTAGGAACAACAATTCCATATGATATGTTACCAGATGAAATACAAGATAAATTATATAACGACAACGAAACAGTAATCTTTGTAACATTTAATGGTTCAACTTCAGAGGACTCAACAATAGATGCCGTTAGATCATTACGAGAAGTTGTAAAAGATGCTAACAAAGTAAGTAGTATGACCGCTATGGTAATTGATACCATGGACTTATCAAATAGTGAATTAGTAGCCTATGTTTCAATAGCTGTAATCTTCTGTTTACTTATACTTTTAGCAACAACAGATTCTTACATAATACCATTCTTATTACTAGGAAATATTGGTATAGCAATCATTTATAATATGGGAAGTAACTACTTTCTAGGAAATATAAGTTATATTACAAAGTCTATCTCAGCTGTACTACAATTAGGAGTAACAACAGACTTCTCAATATTCTTATATCACAAATATGAAGATTCTAAAAAGAAAATTAAAGATAAAAAGAAAGCCATGGCCGATGCAATAGTTCAAACATTTAAATCAATATTAGGTTCATCCTTAACTACATTTGCTGGTTTCCTAGCACTATGTACTATGGACTTATTATTAGGTAAAGATATTGGAATTGTAATGGCAAAAGGAGTTTTATGTGGATTAATATGTGTTGTTACAATATTCCCATCATTCTTACTAATCTTTGATAAACAAATAGAAAAAACAAAGCACAAAGTATTATTACCTAAATTTGAAAAATTACCAAAATTTATAATTTCAAAACAAAAATTTATCTTAATAGCTTTTATCCTATTAATGATACCAGCATATATTGGTAATAGTAATTATGATGTTTACTACAAACTTGATGAGTCACTTCCAAAAGATTTAGCTTTTAATGTAGCAAACAATGACTTAGCTAAAAAGTTTGGTATAACATCTCCAGAAATAATTATTATGGATAAAAATGTTTCAAGTAGTGATATTGAATCTCTTACTGATGAATTAAAATCAGTAGAAGGAATAGACTTAGTCTTATCACCAAGTGAATTCGTAAATAATGGTCTAGAAACAATCATTCCAGATAACTTACAAGAAATACTAAATAATGATAAATATCAATTAGTCTTAACTAATTCTACTTATGAAATAGCATCAGATGACTTAAATAATCAACTAGCAACAGTAAATAAAATAGTTCATAAATACAATAAAAAGGCTATAGTTGCTGGTGAAGGTGCTCTAATGAAAGACTTAATAACTATTGCAGATCATGACTTTAACATGGTTAATTACACATCACTTGCTGTAATCTTTATAATCATGGTACTAGTATTAAAATCATTAAGTCTACCAATAGTCTTAAGTTTAGTAATTGAATTTGCTATCTTCGTAAATATGTCAATTGCTTACTATACAGGAACATCACTTCCATTTATAGCTTCAATCGTTGTAGGAACAATCCAGTTAGGAGCAACAATAGACTATGCTATTTTAATGTCTACTAAGTATATTGAAGAAAGACAAAAAAGTGCCAATAAACAAAAATGTATGGAAGAAACTCTTAAGTTTACAATCCCATCTATCATAACTTCAGCTTTATGTTTCTTTGCCGCAACAGCAAGCGTTGGTTTCTATACCAAAATAGATATGATTGGTTCAATTTGTAACTTACTAGCAAGAGGTTCTCTAATTAGTATGATATCAGTTATCTTTATCTTACCATCATTATTAATGTTATGTGATAAGATAATTCTAAAAAATAAAAATGTTAAGAAAGAAGGAAAATAATATGAAAAATATGAATAAAGTTATTTCAGGTATCCTAATATCTAGTATGTTATTAACTCCAATTTCTACTTTTGCCTTAACAAAAGAGGAAACAATTTATACTAACTTAAACTATGATGGTAAAGTAGAAAAGACTACTGTTAATAATCATTTATCTAATCTAGATAAAGGAACAATTAAAGATGATACAGATTTACAAAAAATTCTAAATATTAATGGTAAAGAAAAATATAGTCTTGATAATGGTATAATTAGTTGGAACTCAACTGGTAAAGATATTTATTATCAAGGAACAACTAAAGAAAGTCTACCAATTACAGTAGAAGCTAAATACTATTTAAATGGTAAAGAAACTAAAGTAAAAGATTTAATTGGTAAAAAAGGTAATATTACTATTAAATTAAATTTAACTAATAACTCTTATAATACTTATTATAAACAATACACTCCATTCGTTGTAACAGTAGGAACAACACTTTCTAATAAAAATAATTCTAATATTACTGTAACAAATGGTAAAGTAACATCAACTGGTAATAAGAGTATGTTAGTAGCTCTTGCTACACCTGGATTATATGAAAGTATTGGTCTAGAGGATTTAAAGAGTCTAAATAATGTTGAAATTAACTATACAACAACTAACTTTACTTTAAATAATATCTACTTAGTAGCAACTCCAAAACTACTATCTGAAAGTGATTTATCTGTATTCAATAAGATGGATAATCTATCTTCCTCAATTAATACTCTACAAGATAGTATGAATAAAGTAGTATCTGGTACTACTGAATTAAAAACTGGTACTGAAAAATTATCAGTAGGTGCTTCTACTTTAACTAGTAAATATAGTGAAGTATTAGGTGGAGTGGAAAGAATAAAAAATGGTTCAATTGACTTAACTTCTGGCATTGAACAAATTATTGCTTCTCTAGAAGCTGTAAAAAAACAACTAGTAGCTGAACAAACTAGTCCTGAAGCAATTGCTCAAGCAGAATCTTTAAAAGAGTTACAAGCTTCAAATGCTCAAATGTTAACAAAATTAAAAGTTGCATTTAATAATGATGAAACAAGAATTTTAAATGCTAAAAAAGCTGCTGTAGAATGTAATTTAACTACTGAAACAGATGAACAAAAACTAGGTATTTGTTTAATTAAACATGGCTTAACTACAGAAGAAATATCTGCACTTCCATATCTATTATTAATTGAAAATAATAGTACAGCTATAACTACTTTAAATGCAAAATTATCTTCATCTGTTACAACAATCAACACCATGATAGCAACTCTAGAAGAAGCCTTAAAAGAAGCAAAAGATGGTTCACTTGGTCTAACAGCTGGATTAGATGAATTAAAAAGTGGACTAGCCTTACTAGAAGCAGGAACTAAAGAATTATCAACTGGTCTAAATTCAGCTTTAACTGGAACAACAGCTCTAGAAGAAGGACTTACTCAAATAAATAACGAAGGAATAAATAAATTATCTTCATATACAAATACAGTATCTAATTACTCTTCTAAAGTAAAATCTCTAGTAAAATTATCAAAAGAGTATAATGGTTACCAAACATCTACTGCTAATAACTCAACATTTATCTATAAGATAAAATCATTAACAAAGTAATAATTGAAATATAAAAATAGACTATATGGAACTAAATAGTACTAAGTTCATTAGTCTATTTTTTTCATTTAAAAGAAAAACATTTTTACTAAAATCTACTTTAAATATGCTATTATATAGGTACATGCAACCTAAAGTTTACAAATTTCCAATCAAAGTTGGTAGAAAGCAACCGTTAATTATCGTACTATTAATAGCGAAAGAGGTGAGATTATGAAGTTTGGTGACAAACTAATTAAACTTAGAAAGAAAAATGGCTTATCTCAAGAAGACTTAGCCAACAAATTAAATGTTTCAAGACAATCAGTATCTAAATGGGAAAGTAATAATACTTATCCTGAAACAGATAAAATAGTTCAAATCTGTAATATCTTTAATTGTAGTATGGATGACTTAATCAATGACAAAGTTACAGATATAGAAGAAGTAGAAAGAAAAGAAAAAAACAATCTAAATATTGTTCTAGACTCTCTATTAGAATTTATTACTAAAACAATAAACATGTTATCTAGAATGAAATTCTCATCAATCTTAAAATGTTTTATTGAACAAGTAATTATTGTTCTACTTCTAGCATTCATTGGTATGATAATATCATCAATTATTCCTAATGTAATTTGTAAAACTCTAAACTTTATCCTATCAGGACGCTACTATACTGTCTATAATGTAATAAAAGGTCTATGTCAAACTATCTGGCTTATTATATCTATAATTGCTATTATTCATATTTTTAAACTTCGTTATTTAAATTACTATGATGAAATAGTTGAAAAGGAAAAGAATGTATCCTCAAGAAAAGTTAAAGAAAATAAAAAAGAAGAAACAAATACTACAACTAGTTTTGAAAGAAAAGATGAAGAAAAAATAATCTTAAGAGATCCTAATCATGAACCATTTGCTTTCTTAAGTCTCCTATCAAAAATAGTAATTTTCTTTGTAAAAATAACTATCGCATTTATCGGCTTATTCTTAGTCTTTACTTTAACACTATCTCTAATTAGTTTAGTAATAAGTCTATCTTTATCCCTACATTCCTTAATATTTGCTGGAGCAACCCTAACTTCACTTGGTATCATAATAGCTAATATAATAGTCTTAATTTTAATTGTAAATTTTATTATAAATAAAAAAATAAAAGCAGAAATACCTATAACTATCCTTTTAGTCGCTATAACAATAGCTGGAATAGGTTTAGGTATAGGTTTACTTGGTTTTAAAAATATTGATTTTATAGGTTTTGACGAAAAAAGTATAAAAGAAAATGAAATAGACCTAACTTATAAAGACAATATGTTAATTATGAATACTTGGGAACATAACTATGAAATTATAATAGATAACGCCATGAGTCTAAATGATATAAAAGTAAGATATAAATATAACCCTGATTACTATAAAATATCTTATAGTGTAGATTACAGCTATGATATGCGTGAATATGATACATATTTGACTAGCACTAATAATTTTCCAAAACAATTTAAAACTTTCTTAGACGACCTAAAGAAAAATACTATTAGAGATTATTCTACTAGTGAATTTAATAATAGTATGAAATTAATTGCTAATGAAGAAACAATTAATAAATTAATGACTAACTTTTCTAAACTATATTTATTTGAACAAGAAAAAACTGAAACTGGTTATAAAATTTCTAATGTTGAGTTTCGTTTAGAAGAAGATGATCAAGGTTGTTCTGCATACTACAGTGCCGCAACAGATACTCTAACTTGTCCTAGTTGGTGTGAAGGTAAAAAAGAAAAAATAGATACTCCAAAAGGTCAAATTATAAAATTCTATTGTGCAACTAGTAATGATTAAAATAACATCTCACATACTAACATCGTCATAATACCTAAGAGAAAAGAAAATATTGTTGCTTTTCTCTTTTTATATTGCCAAGAATTAGGTAACAATTCATAAATACTAATATGAATCATTATTCCAGCTGTAACTCCAAGTATCAAAGCTAAAATAAAATCATTCATGTATCTAGCAAGAAATAAATAGGCAAGTATCGCTCCAAACAACTCTGAAAATCCAGATAAAAAAGTATACCAAAAAGCCCTCTTTCTGTTATAAGTCGCATAATATATTGGAACCGCTATAGAAATACCTTCTGGAATATTATGAAGAGCAATAGCTAAAGACAAAGTAATACCCAAAGAAAGATTACTATTAGTCGAAATAAAAGTCGTAATTCCCTCTGGTATATTATGAAGTGCTAAAGCAATTACTGAAATAAGTCCTAATTTATAAAGATTATTATTAGAAAAATGCTCATCAATCTTTTGATCAATAGAACTAGAAAACATAATTCCTAAAACTACAAAAATAAACACTATCAAAAAGACAAAAACTTTTGTATAATCAAAGTAGAGTAGACTAACAGACTCTGGTATTAAAGAAGTAAGAGAAATAGTAATCATAACTCCAGCAGAAAAGGCCAAAGATTTGCTAATAATACTTTCTCTAGACTTATGCAAATAACATGGTATAATACCAAGAAGTGTTGCTAAACCAGCTAAAGTTGTAATTAAAAAACTAAATATAATTCTATTCATACTAATTTATATACATAAAATCAAAAAAATATGACTTTATCAAAAAACTAATCCAAATTCTATATTGAAAAACATTAACTTGTATATTATTATAATGAAACGAGGTATATAAAATGAATCTAATTTTTATGAGACATGGCGAAGCCACTAATAATAAAGAAGAGTTTTTCTCAGACAAAGAAATATATTGGTCTATTCTAACTGAAAAAGGCATAAAAGAAGTAAAAGACTCAATAAACCTTTTACCAAAAAGTATTGATAAAATTTATGTCTCTCCCTTACCAAGAACTATTGAAACTGCTCATCTAGTCTACGAAAAATATAAAACTACCGAAGTAATTATAGATAACCGTTTACGTGAAATAAACTATGGAAAATATTCTGGTAAGAAAAACAATGAAGAACTAGATAACATTCGTCTACAACAAATTAATGGAGACTATTTCACTAAGTTTGGGGACTACGGAGAAAATAAATTCGAAATAGAATTAAGACTATCTACATTTTTAAAAGATATTTCAACAGAAAACTCCAGCAATAGTACTATTCTAATCATCTCCCACGGTTCAATAACTTCATACATGAAAAGAATTCTAAATTTAAAAACTCCTCATATTAAAACTGGTAAAATAGAAGAATTTATTGATATTGATTTTACTCCAGTATTAATTCATTTAAATAAATTAAATACGTATCAAACTCCAAATAATTAAAAAGAAAAGAAGTGATCATATGAACTACGATAAATTAATGGAAGAACAAATGTCATCAACTAAAGAAGGCAGTACACTTTTATTACATGCTTGTTGTGCACCATGTTCATCAGCTTGTCTAGAAAGACTAAGTAATTTCTTTAAGATAACAATTATCTACTATAATCCCAATATAACTGAAGAAAAAGAATATTTAAAACGTCTAGAAGAACTAAAAAACTTTATCCAAAAAATTAAAGTAAAATACCCAATCAATATAATAGATACAAGATATGATCCAAAAGAATTCTTTGAAATATCTAAAGGACTAGAAAAAGAAAAAGAACGTGGCAAACGTTGTTACAAATGTTACGAATTACGTCTAGAAGAAACAGCTAAAGTTGCTAAAGAAAATAACTTTGACTTTTTCGCAACTACTCTTACTCTAAGTCCTTATAAAAAAACTGACTGGCTTAATGAAATAGGAGAAAACCTATCTAATAAATATCAAACTTCTTACTTATATTCTGATTTTAAAAAGAAAAATGGTTATAAACGAAGTATCGAGCTATCAAAAGAATATAATTTGTATCGTCAAGATTACTGTGGCTGTATCTATTCAAAACTAGAACGAGAAGAAGAGAAAAATAAACAGATACACCTAACTTAAAAACTCAAACTAAATAAGACATAAAACATTATGTCTTTATTTTTTTCTAAAAATATGTTATAATATGGAGCCATAAAAAAGGGGATGACTATATGTCAAAAATTATCAGTTCAATATCAGGACTAAATCTAACAACACCAATTAATGGTGGAAGTTGTAGTAAAATATATAAAGTAGCTCCAGATGAATATTTTAAACTATTAAATGAAGATTATAGAGATCTATATGAACCAGAAAATGTTGAAGTACTAGAAACCTTATTAGAATTACAACAAGTAAAAACACCTTCACTCGCAATACCAGTTACTATCTATTGTAGTAAAGAACAACTATTTGGTTATACATCTAAAATAATGCCAGGTATCTCTTTAGAAGAACTACCAGAAAACACCAAACTATCTCTAATAAGAGAATCTCTAAAAGGAATCAAACCAGAAATAAAAGAATTAGCAAAACAAGGTATTAAAACAGAAGATATCGGTGGAGACAATATCCTATTATCAGACCACATGAGTATAATTGACTTAGAACTAAGTCTAGTCGCAAAAGATGCTTCCTTTGACTATCTATATTCAAAAACTATGAATCAAATCCTAAATAGTACTATCTTAAATAGTATAGGTTCTAAAGTAGCTAATAATTTTCAAACAGCTGAAATTATCGCTCTAAGAGAATCTTTAAGAAATGGTGAAAGTGATAACTTTGAACAACTATTCGACTTAATGATTACTGAATTAGAAAATACAACAAATCAAGAAATAAAAACTATAGGAGAGAGTAAAAAAGCCTATCAAAAAGTAAAGTAGAAATGTAAAGTAATCTTTAACACGTTGCATATTATTATTAAAGATGTTATATTATTTAATGTGAGTTATCACTGGATTTTGATATAAAATTGGATAATATTTTTCCTCGTTATTAAATTTGGAAACTATATCTTTTTACCTAAAAGTCCAATCTTTAATAAGGAGGTCAAGAATATGGAATTTGAAGACAAGACATTAGTTTGCCAAGATTGTGGTAAAGAATTTACTTTTACTGCTGGTGAACAAGCATTCTACAAAGAAAAAGGTTTAGATAATGAACCAAAAAGATGTAAAGAATGTCGTGATAAGAGAAAAGCAGCAAGAGAAAACAAAGAATTTAAATAAGAAAACTAAAAGTTGATTTTTCAACTTTTTTTCTTTCTAAATAACTAACACTTTACATATAATAAATACTGAAAACTTTACATATCAACGAAAATAGTATATACTTTGGTATGTGCAAGGAGTGGGATAAATGAAATATTATTGTATTGGTATAAAAGGAACAGGAATGTCAACCTTAGCTCAAATATTGAGTGATTTAGGAAATCAAGTATCAGGCTATGATGACGCTAGAGGTCATAAGTTTACTCAAGATGGACTAGAAGAGCGAAACATTCCAATTTATTATGATGGCAATCATGAATTAGATAAAGATACAATCGTTACTTATAGTGTTGCTTTTAAAGAAGATCATCCAGAACTTCAAAGAGTAAAAAAACTAGGTTTAACCGTAAAAAAATATAATGAAATTATGGGTGATGTAATTGATATGTTTGAAACCATTGGAGTATCTGGAACTCATGGTAAAACAACAACTTCATCCCTAATAAGACATTTCCTAGAGGAAACAGTAGGTTGCAATTACTTTATCGGTGCTGGTGATGGTTATGCTACAAAAGATAACAAGTACTATGTTGTTGAAAGTGATGAATTCAATCGTCATTTTACAGCTTATCATCCTACATACGCCGTTATAACAAACATTGAAAGAGAACATATGGAGTGTTATAAAGATCTAGATGATATTAGAAATACTTTTGAAATATTTGCAAGACAAACAAAAAAACTAGTTGTAGCAAACGGTGATAATGAAGAAATAAGAAAAATCAACTATGCAACTAAAGTATTATTTTATGGTTTTAATGAAAATAATGATGTTGTAATCAAAAATATGAATTTAACAGAAAAGTCTTCTGAATTTGACTTATTTATTAACAATGAATTATATGGTCACTTTAATATTCCTCTATTTGGAAAACACATGGTAATGGATGCAACCGCAGCTATTATAATTGCCAAAGAACTAGGTCTAGAAAAAGACACAATCGAAAAGTTATTACAAACTTTCCATAATGCCAAAAGACGTTTTGAAGAACAAAGAGTAGGGGATAGTATTATCATTGATGACTATGCTCATCATCCTACAGAAATAAAAGTAACTCTAGAAGCAGTTAAGCAAAAATACCCTAATAAACGTCTTGTAGTAGTTTTTGCTCCAAATACATATTCTAGAACAAAAGACTTTAAAAATGAGTTTATTGCTGCCTTTAAAGTAGCTGATAAAGCTTATCTAACAGAAATAGATTGTAATAGAGAAAAACAAGAAGATTATCCTGGTATAACTTCTCATATAATTACAGATAATTTAAAAGATAGTGAAATAGTATCAGTTGATACCATGGATAAACTAAAAAATGAAACTTCATCAGTAGTATGTTTCATGGGTTGTGCTTATGTAGATGGCTTAATATCTGCCTACAAAAAAGTAATAGAAAATAACAAATAAAAAGCTCGTTATTAAAAACGAGTTTTTCTTTACATAATTATTTTTGTGTAGGTTTATCAGTCTGCCTACCAAGTTCATCTATATCACTTTTTGTATACATTCTATCAATATGATGATCAGCAGTAACAGGAATATATCCCAATATATATTTAGGATTAACTTTTACATCATTTCCATCGCTTATATAAATCTTACTTGTATCAGCTAAATCCTCATCCGGAATTCTAATTATAATTGACCCAGATGAATTTTTATATGCATTTGCATACATTGCCTCTTTAATTACCGTACTATTATCTGGATAATAACTAACAGTATCACTAAGTTTTTTCTCAGAAGCAACCATTCCACCCATATGTCCATCTATTCTTAAACCATTATTAAGTATGTCACTAATTGCCTCAACTGAAGTATCGTGTTTAGTTCTATGTATTCCAACTAAAACATTTTCCTCAGACACAAGTTGTTCAAGTTCATCTCTAAGCATTGGAGAAATAGAACCATTAACTGGTCCTAAATATTCAAAACCAATAGTAGAAAAGCCTAAAGACTTTAATTTATCAAATCTCTTAGATATTTTATATTGATGAAGCTCTTTTTCTAAAAGTTCTCTATCTTCCTGTAGAGAATTATTAGCTCTTTTTAATTCTTTTAATGAACGTCTATTTAACTTATCAATTCCAATCTCATGAAATTCTCTTCCATCAGATTTAACATAATAATATCCCTTATCAGGACTAAACTTTCTCATTAAAAAGTCATCTTTAATATCAAATTTCTTATCAAATAAACCCATACAATCACCCTTAATATTAGTATAAAGTATTTTATTTAAATAGTAAAGCTAACAACTTATACATTAGTATCACTCTAAACAAATAAAATATAAATCTACTATTGTCAAAATAAATATTCCATGCTAAAATATTATTGTTCTAGAAAAAAGAACGAACTATATGGCCTGTTGGTGAAGAGGCTTAACACATTGCCCTCTCAAGGCAACATTCACGGATTCGAATTCCGTACAGGCTACCATATTGTAAACTAAAAGTAGGATACTACTTTTTTTTATTTTTCTCCATTGACAAAAAGTCTAATAACGACTAAAATGAATAAATGTAAGGCAGCTAACAATTATAGAAAGGAAGTAAAAAATGTCTGATATAAATGTTTTATATGAAATAAAATCTTTAGAAAAAGAAATTGTTCGTGCATTTATCAATAATAAAGATATTACTATTCCAGAAAACATTTTTCCATCTCCCACACAATTTCAAATAATAGAGTGCATTATTGAAAATAAAAACCAGGAAATAAATCAGAAAGACTTAGAAAAGCATCTAAATCTAAGTCGAGCAACCATTTCTGGAGTATTACAAACGATGGAGAAAAAAAATCTCATCAAAAGAGTAACTAATAGAGAAGATGTAAGAACTAAAAAAATTATTCTAAATGAAAAAACTAAAGAAATTTTTGAAAAAAAGCGTAAAACAATTGAACATACTGAAAAAAAACTAATAAAAAATATTTCTGAAGAAGATTTAGAAACATTTTTAAAAGTATTAAATATAATGAAAGAAAATATAAAAAAGGAAGAAGGTAAAGACAAAATATGTTAAAACTACTGAAAAAATTTAAAAAGAAAGAATGGTTCTTATCATTTATCGCCTTACTACTAATAATTGTCGAAGTATGGCTTGAATTAAAAATGCCTGACTACATGTCAGAAATAACAAAACTCGTTCAAACAGAAGGCAGTAAAATGGCTGACATTATAACAAACGGTAGCTGGATGATAGGTTGTGCTCTAGGTAGCTTAACAGCCGCTATAATAGTAGGATATATCGTTGCTAATGTAGCCTCATCATTTTCTATGGACTTAAGAAAAGACCTCTTTAATAAAGTAGAAAGTCTTTCCATGAATGAGATTAAACAATTTAAAACTAACAGTTTAATTACTAGAACAACAAATGATATAACTCAAATAGAAATGGTAATAAGTATGGGACTTCAATTATTATTAAAAGCCCCAATAACAGCAGGATGGGCTATCTTAAAAATACTAAACAAGAGTTGGCAATGGAGTGTTTCTACTGCCGTAGCTGTAGTTATATTACTATCAGTAATTGGAATGCTAACAATAATTGTCATGCCAAAGTTTAAAATAGTTCAAAAATTAATTGATAAAATCAATGGTGTAACAAGAGAAAACTTAACTGGTATTAGAGTAGTACGTGCTTTTAATGCAGAAAAGTATCAAGAAGATAAATTTGAAGAAGTTAATAACAAACTAACAAACCAGCAATTATTTAATCAAACAATGTTTGCTATTTTATCTCCTGTAATGTACTTAGTAATGAATGGTCTAGCCCTAGCAATCTACTTTATTGGTGCTTCACTAATTAATAATGCCCTAATGGCTAATAAAATAGTTTTATTTGGAGATATGGTAGTCTTTTCATCATACTCAATGCAAGTAATAATGTCATTCCTTATGCTAGCAATGATTTTCATGATGATGCCAAGAGCCCAAGTATCAGCTGAACGTATCAATGAAGTTTTAGAAAAAGATAGTTCTATAAAAGAAGGAACTTTTGATAATATTGATACTAAAGAGAAAGGTACAGTAGAATTTAGAGATGTTTCTTTCAAATACCCAGATGCTGAAGAGTATTTATTAAAAAATATTTCATTTAAAGTAAATAAAGGTGAAACAATAGCCTTTATAGGTTCAACCGGTTCAGGTAAATCAACTCTAATAAACCTAGTACCAAGATTTTATGATGCTACTGAAGGAGAAGTTCTAGTAGATGGTATTAATGTAAAAGAATATAAAGAGGAAATTCTAAATAATAAATTAGGATACATTCCTCAAAAAGCTGTAATCTTTAGTGGTAGTGTAAATTTCAATGTTTCTTATGGCGAAAATGGTAAGAAAAAGACTAAAAAAGATATTGAAGAAGCTATCAGAGTAGCTCAAGCTAAAGAATTTGTCGAGAAAATGGATAAAGGTTACAACACTCATCTAGCTCAAGGCGGAACAAATGTCTCAGGTGGTCAAAAACAACGTCTAGCAATAGCCCGTGCCATCGCCAGACGTCCAGAAATCTACATCTTTGATGACTCATTCTCAGCGCTAGATTATAAAACAGATTCCGTTTTAAGAAAAGAATTAAAAAAATATACTAAAGATGCTACTTGTCTAATAGTTGCTCAACGTATTGGAACAATAATGAATGCCGATAAAATTGTAGTCTTAGACAATGGTCACTGTGTAGGAATAGGTACACACAAAGAATTATTAAAAACATGTGAAGTATATAAACAAATTGCTTTATCTCAATTATCAAAGGAGGAACTAGAAAATGAATAACGAAGAACATACAGAAAAAGAATCTAGAAGACATGGTCCTCCAGGAATGCATGGTGGAATGGAAAAACCCAAAAATCTAAAAAAAGCTATTAAAAGACTAACTCAAGGCTTAAAAGATTTCAAGCTTCTAATTCTAGTATCCCTAATTCTAGCAGCAGCAGGTTCAATTCTTGCTATATTTACTCCAAATATAATAAAGGATCTAACAGATGAAATTTCTAAAGGACTAGTTGTAAATAGTAAAAACTTAGAATTAGTAACAAAAGAAATAACAACAAACTTCTCTTCAAACGAAGAACAACAAAGAATTCAAGAAATATTAAATATTAATCTTTCAAATGAAACAGTAATAACTATAATGCAAGATAGTAATATTTCTCAAACAGATAAAAAAGCCTTTCAAGACTATTTAACAAGTATTAACAAAAATCAAGAAGAAGCCCTAAAAAATCTAACTACACTACCTAATTCTATATTAGAAATAGTCTTAAAAGATTCAACATACCAAGAAAAAACCATTTCAACACGAGAAAAAATAGATCTATTAAACTCGCTAAAAGACAATAAAATAAATATTAGTGAAAATCTTCAAAATATATTATTAAAAGATATAACTATAAAAAATCAAAAAATAACTAGTAAAGAACAAATACAATATCTAAGTTTAATGTCTAGTCTTCAAAATAAAAAAGATATTGATGCAACCACTCTATATAAAAAGATAGATAAGATGCCTTTATCAATAAAAAAACTAATAGAACCAAACATGAACTTAGAAAAGATTAAGAATATTACTATTTTATTAGTAATTCTTTACGTTGTTAGTGCAATATTTACTTATTTTGAATCAATTACTATGACTCAAGCTGCTAATAGATTTGCTAAAAAATTACGTAGTAGCATTTCAACTAAAATTAATAAATTACCATTAAAGTACTTTGATCAACATGCAACTGGTGACATCCTATCTAGAGTTACAAATGATATTGATACTATTGCTCAAGCTATGAACCAATCTCTTTCTACTTTAGTAAGTGCTGCAACTCTTTTAATAGGAACAGTAGTAATGATGTTTATAACAAACTGGATTCTAGCTCTAACAGCAATATTTTCAAGTTTATTTGGTTTCATCTTTATGGCCATAGTACTTGGAAAATCTCAAAAGTACTTTACAGCTCGTCAAAAAGAACTTGGTAATTTAAATGGTCATATTGAAGAAATATATTCTGGACTAAATGTTGTAAAAACATACAATGGAGTAGAGGAGTCTAATAAAAAGTTTGACGAATTAAATAAAAAGTTATATGACGCCAATAGAAAAAGTCAATTCCTATCAGGCTTAATGCCTCCAATGATGCAATTTATTGGAAACTTTGGCTATGTAGCAGTTTGTATAGTAGGAGCAGTTTTAACTATGAACAATACAATCAGTTTCGGTGTTATTATTGCTTTCATTACATATGTTAGATTATTCTCATCACCATTATCACAATTAGCTCAAGCTATGACACAAGTCCAAACAACAGCAGCTGCTAGTGAAAGAGTTTATGAGTTCATTGATGAAGCTGAAATGAGTAGTGAAAAAGAACTTACAAAGAAACTAAATAAAAACAAAGTAAAAGGTAACATTGAATTTAAACATGTATCTTTCAAGTATGATGGTAATGATAAACCAACTATAAAAGACTTTAGTGCTCAAGCTAAAAATGGCCAAAAAATAGCGATAGTTGGTCCAACAGGTGCCGGTAAAACTACTATGGTTAACTTATTAATGAAGTTCTATGAAATAAACTCTGGTGACATACTAATTGATGGTACATCTATCAAAGAATTAACTAGAGAAAACATCCATAATCTATTTACAATGGTCTTGCAAGATACTTGGTTATTTAGTGGTACAATAAAAGAAAACATAGTCTATAACCATAAAAACGTTTCTGATGAAAGAGTAAAAGAAGTATGTGAAACAATTGGTCTAGATCATTTTATTAAAACACTTCCTAATGGCTATGACTCTAATTTAGAAGATAACGAAAGTATCTCTGCTGGACAAAAACAATTATTAACAATTGCTCGTGGTATGATTGAAGATGCACCTTTCTTAATCCTAGACGAAGCTACATCAAATGTTGATACTAGAACTGAAGAGTTAGTTCAAAAAGCCATGGATAAATTAACCGAAGGGAAAACAAGTTTTATTATTGCTCACCGTCTATCTACTATTAAAAATGCTGACTTAATTCTAGTAATGAATGAAGGAGATATAATAGAACAAGGTAATCACGATGAGTTAATTAAAAAGAATGGTTTCTATGCTACTTTATATAACTCTCAATTTGATCAAAATGCAAATTAAAAATAAAGTGTCTAATCTCTGACGATAGACACTTTTTTATTGTAAAAAAAGAAATTATATATTAAAATTAAATAGTAAGGTTGGTGTATGATAATGGAAAAAAATACCACACAAAAGCAAACTAAATTGACTGAATATGGTAAAGGTTCAGTAGGAATAATATTTCTTCTTTTAGTCATTTCTGGCTTTTGTTTTTATACATATTATGAGTACATTCTTCATCAAAATGAAATAACTAGATTAAAAGATGAATGTACACCAGTTTCTACTACTAGTGGTGAGAAAAAACTTGATTTAAATTCAACTATTGTCCAAGACTTATATAGTAAAGTAGTAACTAATATTAAAGAAGATACTGCAAATCCAACTTTTAATGATTCCATAAAAATGTACCTAGCTTATAGACAACTTTCTCATGACAAAATATATAATTCTAACTGTAATCAGTTTAATGATACAGCTATGCCACTATTTACTTGTCTAGACACCGAAGAAATAACTCCAACAGCATTTAAAGAAGAAAGTTTAAAAATTGAATACAAAAAATTATTTGGAGAACAAGCTAATTTTCAAAATGCCAATATCCAACTTGGTAGAACTTGTCTAGGAGGATACCAATACATTGCTAGTCGAGGAGAATACGTCTCAGGTTACTGTGCCCAAGCTCCAACTACAAGTTACTATGTTGAAAAAGAACTTGAAAAAGCCATCTCTAAAGAATCAACAATCTATTTATACGAAAAAGTAAAATATCTAGGTAGTGAAGGTCAAAAACTACCAGAAGAGTTACTATCAGGAACATATAAATATACATTTAAACTAGATACAAATTATAATTATGTATTACTAAGTAAAGAATTAGAACAATAGAAATAAGGTGAAAATTATGGAAATAAAAAAAGTAATAACAGGAGTATTAGATGAGAATTGTTATGTATTAATTAAAAATAATACTGCAATCATTATAGATCCAGGAGATGACTATTTAGACATTAAAGAAGCAATTGGTGAAAATAAAGTTTTAGCAGTCTTAATAACTCATTCTCATTTTGATCACATCGGAGCTTTAAGAAACTTCTTAACAAAACGCTCTATAAAAATATTCAAAAAAAGTAGTCTAGAAGAAAAAGAATATACTATTGGAGATTTTAAATTTAAATGTATTTATACTCCAGGTCATTCTAAAGACTCTGTAAGTTTCTTCTTTGAAGAAAATAATTGTATGTTTGTAGGAGACTTTATCTTTAAAGAATCAATTGGTAGAACAGACTTACCTGGTGGAGACAATAACGATATGAAAGAAAGTCTTAATAAACTACTAGCATTTAACGAAAGTATAACTCTATATCCAGGACATGATGATGAGACTACTCTAAAATATGAAAAAGAACACAATCCATACTTAAAATAGAAAGATATTCTTTCTTTTTTTCTTATCTTATGTTATTATACTAAGTCAAGAAAAGGGAAGGGATAATATGAAAGTATGGACAAAAGTACGTCTAAAAGACCAAAATAAAAAAATAGAATTAGTAAGTAGATCACTAACCAATTATTTATATGCTTACGGTCCAGCAGCCGAAGTAAAAGAAAAATACAATATATCTGAAAATGACTATGCAAAAATGAGTCAATATACAGCTAATCGTATTTCTGGAATCTTACTACTATATCTAGCAAAAGACTATAAAAGGATAAATGATATTGCTAATAAATATAATTTAAATAATGAAGTAATAAAAAATATTTATCCCGAAATAGAAGGATATATATCAAAATAAAAAGTCATCAACCGATGACTTTATTTTTTATAGGTAAAATAAAACACTAAGAAAACCAATTAACATAGCTAAAACTAAAATAATTGATACAACTTTAACAACTTTTTTATTCATAGTATCCACCTCACTATTAATTATAAATTATTTGTCATAAAAAGTAAAACATATTTTCACATACAACACTCTAATAACTAATATATTTAACTGAGGATGATAATAATGAAAGAACTACTAAAAAAACTAAAAACTAAAAAAGTATTTATCATAATTTTCATAGTAACACTTCTAGCATTCATAATAGGAATACTCTTAGTAAGTATTGAATCAAAAGATAATAAAGAATTAATAACAACAAGTCTAACTACCTTCTTTAATAATATCAAAGAAAACAAATTAAATACTCAAACACTACTCTATAAAAGTATAACTAATAACTTAATAATTAATATTATAGTCTGGTTACTAGGTATATCTATAATTGGACTACCTATAGTTCTAATTATCTTAGGTTTTAAAAGTCTTACCATAGGCTTTACTATTTCAAGTATTCTCTATACTTATAAATTAAATGGTCTTATCAAAGTAATAATATACATAATTCCTAATATAATAAACTTATTTGTCTTATTTGTCTTAACATATTATTCTATAAATTTTTCTTTAATGTTATTTAACTATCTATTTAGAAAAAAAGAATATAATAAAAAATTAATTGTAAATAGATACTTAAAATTACTAATATTATCACTACTAATATCTATTCTAACCTCTGTAATAGAAACTTTTATTTTACCTAAACTATTTTATTTAACATAATCTTTTAAAAATACTAAAAATACTGTATAATTTTAACTGGTGAAGTACTATGAAAAATAAAAAAAGAGTTGTTGTTGCGATGAGTGGAGGAGTAGACTCATCTACTGCTGCATACTTATTAAAAGAAGAAGGATATGACGTTGTGGGTGCAACTATGCAACTTTTAGATGATGAAAAGACTCTTCAAGCTATAAAAGATGCTAAAGAAGTTGCTAAAACTATTGGTATTAAGCACTATGTATTTGACCTTAGAAAAGAGTTTAAAGAAATAGTAATAGCAAACTTTATAGACTCTTATAAAAAAGGTTTAACCCCAAATCCATGTGTATTATGTAATAAAATATTTAAATTTGGTATCTTCTATAATAAAGCCAAAGAAGAATTAAAAGCTGATTATATATCTACAGGTCACTATGCCAATATTGAAAACTCTAAATTAAAGGCTTGTAACACTCTAAATAAAGATCAATCATACTTCTTATATGGAATAGATAAAAACGTCTTAGATAAAGTAATATTTCCCTTAAAAGACTATCATGATAAAACAGAAGTAAGAAACATTGCTGCCTTAGCTGGGTTAAATGTCAGTAATAAAAAAGATAGTCAAGAAATATGCTTTATTCCAAATGATGACTATGCTAAGTATTTAGAAAATAATTTAAAAAACAAACCATTACCTGGAAATATCTATTTAGAAGATAATAGTTTAATTGGTAAGCATCATGGTCTAATATATTATACAATTGGTCAAAGAAAAGGTCTTAACATAAGTTATAAAGAACCACTATATGTATTAAAAATAGATACAGAAAATAATTCATTAATTGTAGGGCCAAATAAAAGCCTATTTAAAGACAAATTACAAGCAACTAACATAAATATACTAGTAGATAAATTACCAGCAAATGCACTAGCTAAAATAAGGTCTAGAGGTCCTAAAGAAGAAGTAAAAATAGAACAAATAAATGACAAACTAATAGTAACATTTAAAGAACCAGTGAGAGCCATAACCCCAGGTCAATCAATAGTCTTTTATGATAAATCTGACACCTGTTTAGGTGGAGGAATAATAGAAAAAACTCTCTAAAAAAAAATATATAGTTTATCTATATATTTTTTTATTTATAAAGTGTCAATTTACACTTGATTATTTACACAAACCTGTCTATAATTATATTAGGAGGGTAAAAATATGAAAGAATTAAACGTAGTCCTAACAGAATTAGGAATTAGCAAAGTTCGTTTAGCAAAATACCTAGGAGTTTCAAGACAAATGCTATATAATTATTTAGCAATCGACAATATTAATAATTGGCCCAAAGAAAAAGCAGCAAAATTATTAAGTCTATTAAATATTGAGAATATAGAACAATTAGGTTCTTTAAAAATAAATGGTGAATATATTATTGAAGTAGAGAATAGGTTAAATGAAGGTGTAAAAGACACTTCTAATAAAGATATAATCGCAGACCTAAAAGGTTTCAATAAAAAGGAACAAGAACTATTATCTGATATTATTAATTTATTAAAAGAAAAATTATCATCTGATAAAACTAAAGATACTTATAATACATATTTATATTTATATCACTTTCTACAATCAATGGAAACTAATCAAGAATTAAAATATATATTAGGATATGTATCAAAATCCCTTGGATTTACACCACCTATGGAATTTGCTTTCAACGGGGATAAGCAATTTATTTTTGAAAGTATTATGTTCAGTGCTATGACTCTATATAATAATGGGGGAGCTTCTAAAACAAGACTAGCTGCTTCTCATAAACGTTTTGAAGAGGATATAGAACATAAGAATGAAGAAAAACTATCTCGTACTCAAGAATTAAATACTGCTAAAATTCAAGCTCTAAAAGAGTTAGGTTATACAGAAATAAATGAAGATAATGCTAAAGAAGTATTAGAAAAAATTGCCGAAATTCAATCTCGAAAAGTATAATGTGTAGTAGAGTAGTAGGGAAGTAAATTAAAAAGAAAAGATTATATAATACGTTTGTTCTATTGTATAATTTTTTTTATGTAAAAATTTAAAAAATAACTTCCTATAAATTTATAAAAATATTATTTAATTAATTTAAAATAACAAAATATAATT
>HF992500.1:0-5218 GCA_000433455.1 Mycoplasma sp. CAG:877
TATTCTTTAACTATCTATTTTTAATCTCTTCTTTAATGAATTTTATAAAGTCATCGATTGATAAAGAATTCATTTCTTCCCTATTATATTTACGATAACTTATGATATTATTATCTTTTTCATTATCACCAATGACTAGAGTGTATGGATTTTTCATAAGATTACTTTGTCTTAATTTTTTACCCAACGATTCTTTAGAATCATCATATGAGACTCTTATATCTTCATTATTTAGAAGATTAAATATTTTTTGACAGTACTCATCGTGATACTTCATATTAACTGGAACAATATTCACTTGAACTGGAGATAACCAAACTGGTAAAACTCCTTTAAATTGTTCAAGAATTAGAGCGATAAATCTTTCATAAGAGCCTAGGACTGCTCTATGAACCATAACAGGATGAACTTTTTTTCCGTATTCGTCAATGTAGTTTAAGTCAAATCTTTTAGGTAAGGCAAAATCTAGTTGAACAGTTGGTATTTGGACATCTCTTCCTAAAGCATCTTTAAACATGAAGTCTAATTTTGGACCATATAGAGCAGCTTCACCTTCACATCTTATAGCGTTCAAGTGTAGTTCATCAGATACTTCTTGAAGCATCTTTTCACAGATATCCCAGTCAGCATTATCGCCAATATATTTTTCAGGATGTGAATAGTCTCTTACAGATAGTGAAACCCAAACATCATTCCATAGATTCATTCTAGAATAAAAGTCTCTGATTAGGTTACAAATATTAATTACTTCATCTTTTACTTGGTCTACTCTACAGAATGAATGACCGTCTTCAACAGTAATAGCATAAACTCGCGATAAACTGTTTCCGACTGCTCCTGGTAGTTCGGCTCTATATTGTTTGTCGGACTCCATATATCTTATTGGTAAGTCTTTATAACTTCTTAGTTTTGATGCAAATATTTGAGTATGATGCGGACACTGAACTGGTTTTAAGACAAAGTTATGGCCTTTAGGTGATGAGACTCTAAATAGTTCATCATTAAATTTCTTAGCATGACCGGATACTTCAAATAAAGAAATATCGGCAAGAGCTGGACAACTTACCTTTTGAAAACCATATTTGCGACAGATTTTTTCTATTTCTTTTTGTAACTCATCTTTTATAATAGTTCCTCTTGGAGTATATAAAGGTAGTCCTCCACCAACATAGTCTGAAAAACAGAATAAATCTAAATCCTTACCAATCTTACGATGATCCCTAGATTTTGCCTCTTCTAGAAATTCTAGATACTTATTTAACTCTTCCATACTTGAAAAGGCTTTACCAGAAATCCTAGAAATCATTTCATTATTGGAGTTACCATCTAAATAGACTCCTGATATTCTTAATAGTTTTACATAACAATTTTTATCAAGACTGTTTATTTCTTGTTCTAAAGATGAAAAGTCATTTTCACTGATCTTTTTATTTGACTTAAATTCATAATAGAATTCAGTTTCATCAAAATATTTTTTATCAAGACTTAGGTCTTTTAAATTATTTTTTAATACTTGTTCTAATAATAGAACAGCTTTTTTATTTAACATAGTTTTTCCTTCTTTCTTTATTTTACTTTTGAAAGTGAGTTTTTCGTGTTAGTTTCCGTTTCCGTCATTTTAACCATCTCCTTTATAAAGAAAAAGAGAATGATACCATATAGGAGTGCAAAGCACGGTACCATCCTCTTCTTTTACTTAATTTATTTAACCGTTGTAGCGGGAAGCATTTTCATACTCAACTTAATAGGTAGTAATTATTAAGAATATTTATTATCTTACACCAAATGATAACTCTCTTTAAAATATTTACTTAATAATCGTGTCCTATATCATAGTCTTTATATTATTTTATTATTGTTTATTAAAAAAGTCTACTATTAATTATAGTAGACTCCTTAATTTGAAATTATACAAATAATTCTTATTAAACAAGACTAAAACAATCAATAGTAATAATTGATTTTAATGTAGATGTAGTAGTTGTCGTTATTAATTGATTGTTTTTCATTTTAAATTCTCCCTTTCAAAAGTACTTAGATTTTAACATCTTTTATTTTATTTGTCAAATTTGACACTAGCACCATTGATAATTATTGGTTTTGAGTTTGATTATTTTGAACTGATTGAACATTGTTAAGTTGTTGATTTGGGATGTTATTTTGAACAGTTTGTATATTTTGATTAGGCTGAACTGGTACACTACTCATATCAATGTTTGTTGGTGTAAAGGATTGTCCCATATTATTTATGATTGTTGAAGACTGAAACATATTATTGTTTAGAGCATTTTGGATTGGTTGATTATAATAGTCAGTGGATTGATTACCAGATAAACGATTTATTTCAAAATCAATGAAATAATTACTTGGATTAGATTCATCTATAACTAAATCAACCATGCCATCAGTATCAATTAATTTTCGATCGTGTCTTGGATCACCTTTTAATTTTACTTTTTCCATTTTTTACATTTTTTACATCAATATCATACATTTAAAAACACCTCTTATTTTTCTTAATTTTATCATACTAACAATAGTTAGAGTATTAATATAATTAATTATTTTTATAAGAGGTGTTTTTTTTTGACATAGTTTTGTAAAGCTAATTAAGATTTATATTTTTTAAAACTTCATTCATCATATTGGCAACTTTTTTAGAACTTTCAGTTAAGAACTCTTCATAGACCATGGTGTTATTTTTACCAGGAATATCAGAAATACTGCGAATAACAAGAAATGGAATATGATTTAGGAAACATACTTGAGCAATACTAGCTCCTTCCATTTCAACAGCTAAAGCATTAAATTTTTTATTTATTTTAGTACTCATATTAATATCGGTACAAAAGATGTCACCTGAAGCAATAGTACCTATTTTTATGGTGTTATCTTTATTGGAATTTTTGGCGATACTTAATAAGTATTCATCACAATTTATATATTTGCCAACATTAGGAATATAGCCTTTTTCATGATTAAAAGCTGTTATATCAAAATCGTGTTGAACTAGTTTATCAGCAACGACAATATCTAAAACATTTAAGTCTTGTGCTAGACCTCCGGCTACTCCAATGTTAAAAATACAATCAACATCCATATTATCAATTAAAATTTGAGTAGTACGAGCAGCATTTACTTTACCAACGCCAGACTCAACTAAAATACATTTTATATTATTAATGATACCTTCATAAAAATTTAATTCAAATATTTTATATTCATTAGTTATTTCTAAATATTCTTTTAAGGCATCTAGTTCTTCTTTCATAGCAAAAATTATTCCTATTTTGTTCATATTTACTTCAACTCCATGAAATTATTTTATCATATAAGTTTCATAATTTAATATTAAATTACTCTTCAATTGTAAAATAGATATTAGTAAAGTACTCTTCATTTATTTCTAAAGGATTATCGTTAAGATTTAGTAATGGGCCTTTTTCTTTAGAATATGTTAGAGTTATATCATTCTTTAAATAGATGTAAGTAATTTCATTATTTTCCTCTAAAGCGGTTTTTAACTCTTCACTAGTTTCAACTAGAGCAGTATTCTTATTTAATATTTCCATATAATCACTATCCTTTAAGATAATGTATGAAGAATATTTTTCTCTAAATAATTAGTTTATTACTAAGAAAAAAGACATTCAGGTTAAATGTCTTTTTGCGTTTTTAAAGGTCTATTTTATATATTTCGTATAACCATTCTAAAGTAGCTAGACCATGTTTTAATTCAGTGAAGTTGTTATCAAAGTAGGACTTATTTTTGTTGTAAAGATAAGCTATTTTTTCTTTTTTTATGGAATCTTTACCATGATGAATTTCTCTATGGCAAGTTGGACAGAGATTGAAGATGTTTTGTTCGTTTTCAATTGTAGCAGCAATGCTTGGATGTTTAGCAATATTTTTACTTATTTGATTTCTTTCAACTAAGTGATGCCTTTCGATGTAGTAAAAACCATTCTTCTCAATAAAAGTTTTATGATTTCTTTTCTTATCATTACTAAATTCGCATAGACAATAACCATTATTAAAGTAATCATTAATAGTTGTTAGTTTGCTTCTTGGAGTTTGATCATTTTCTAAATCAGTTGTTAGTTTTTGATAGTTTTCTGTTAAATTTACATAGCCTTGAAAATGATAGGCTTCATTAAAACCATATACTTCTTTTAGATTTTTACTACTATATTTTTCCTTATCTTCTAGAGCGATAGATCTTAGTTTTACTTTCATACCTAAAAGACCTTTTTCATTATCATAAATTAAGGGAGTTTGTTTGAGTGGATAATCTGATTCTACTACTATTCCTTTTAAAATAATTCTAGAAGTTAAATCTGGTAAATTAGAATAATAAAAGTAACAGATATCGCCTTTTTTTACTTTATGATTACCAATTTTCCAACGGACTACACCATCTTCCTTATTAGTACTTGTTTCTTTTTCTTCTTCGATTAGTCTCGAAAAATCGTCATATCTTGTATTAGCAACAAAAAGATGAACATTTGGTTTTTCTCGCATAGTTTACACCTACTTCATATAGTATTCCTAAGATGATTATAGCATATTTTTGACTGGTAAAAATAAAAAGACTTAAGATTATTTTCCTAAGTCTTTAATATGTCCAAATACCTAACTTTCCCTTAGCTTTAATTTTTTCTACAGGAGTTATATTTTCTAGAATCCAAGCATATCTACTTACTTCATAGATACCTAGTAAGTACTAAGTCTTATTATTTTTCTTAATATCATTTATAAACTCTTCCGTCATATAGATACAGTCAACTAAATTATATTTACAAATAATATAACCATAATTTAGGGAAAAATGCCTTCAGCCAGAGCCATTAGTTCTTTATTTTCTCTCCAAGCTTTGGGAATTTTAGTTAGAGAAGCATGGATATATAATTCTCCGCAATAAGATGTTTTCAGGATCTGGTTTCAATATGTTTAATGTTGGCTTCTATTAGACTAGCGTATGGTTCAGTTATACTTAAAACTTTCATAGCATTCTCCTCTACTTTTTTATAATTCTATATTAACTCTTTTACTTTATCTTTATCAAGAGCTAATAAGAATAAACCTAATTTTGGACCTTTAGATGTACCTAGGAGAAGGTTGTATAAGATTTGGAAATATCTTTTTTGAGTAGATTTTAATTCTTCTTCAGATAAATCATTTGTTTTTACAACACTATACAATTCTTTTTGGAGATCTT
>HF992500.1:5281-27548 GCA_000433455.1 Mycoplasma sp. CAG:877
TTTTTTGGTTTTTTCTAACCATAATTTTTCTTCGGAAGTTAGAGAGTTATATACTTCAGTATTTTTCTCCTCTAATAATTTTACTTGATAGTCTTTACCATAACTTTCAACCCAATATTTTGCACGAGCTAGTCTTTCGGCATACTCTTTGGTATTACAATTAATATTTTCTTTTTCAAGAAGTTCTTTTAATAAATCTTCATTGTAATTTACTATAGGAAGGAAGGTTGCTAGATAACTAAAGTTTGGATTATTTAGATAATCTTTTGTTACTCCTGTTTGTTCTATAATAGCTCTATTTTTATCATCAATTGTATTATTAAAATACATTTTTACATAACGGTCAAACTCACCGTAGTATCTAATAACATCATTATCTAAGGCTATATCAAAGGCATGCATTGGATCGTATTTAGCATAGAACCAAAGTATAATATTTTTATCATAGACTTTTAGAAGGTCTGTTAGAGTTAGGACATTTCCTTTAGATGAAGACATTTTTGCACCTCCTCCTTTTATACCAATAAAGTTATAAGGAGTAAATACTGGGGGATTATAATTATAAATTTCTTTTACTACTCTTTCTGATACAGCTTTACTACCATTAGCTGCAGAATGATCCATACCGGCAGTTTCGAATGTTACTTTTTCAACCATCCAACGCATAGGCCAATCTACTTTCCATTGAAGTTTAATATTAGTAGCTGTATTAACATTTAGATTAGAAGAATATCCACAAGTACATTCATATGATACATTGCCTGTTTTCTCATCGTAGGAAAGTATTTTAGTTGAATCTTTATGGCAAGTTGGACAATAAATACTTATCGGATAATAGTTTTCTATTTCTTCAATAGTTGCATCTTGAGTTCTAAATGAATCAATAATAGTAAATATTTCTTTTCTTCTATCCATGGCTATTTTAATATATTTATTATATCTACCGGACTGATATTCTTTAGTTTGATAAATACACTCTACTTCAATACCCATTTCTTTTAATTCATTTAAGAATCTATTTTCCATGTATGTGGCATAAGATTCATTTTCTGTACAAGGACTTGGTAAATCAGTATATGGCATACCAATATATTTTTCATAACTTTTATCAATATTTCCTGGTACTTTTCTAAATCTATCATATTCATCAAAAGATAGGATATAGCGAACTTTTTTACCTAGTCTTTTCAACTCTTCCGCAACTAAATATGGAGTTGCGATTTCTCTAAAGTTACCGATGTGGACATAGCCTGAGGGACTAACTCCAGAGGCAACAGTATAAACTTCTTCATTTGGTCTTTCTCTAATAATTCTTAAGGCTACTTCTCTTGCCCAATTCATTTTAATCATTCCTTTCATGTAAAACAAAAACGACCTAAAACATAAGATTGTTCTAGGCCGTTTTTTATTTCTATTTCTTCAATATTTTTTAGCTACTTTGAAGATACACTAAAACAATCAATATTAGTTATTGACTTATTGTTCTTCTTGCTAGATTTTACTAATTGATTGTTTAACATAGTTTTTCTTCCTTTCGTTTTTTACATAGTACAACGATTTTTTTCGTGTGTCAAGTTTTTTTACTTAGTTTTAAATTTGGATGTTTATCCTTCTTATTATATTCTTGACATTTATTATTAACCTACTATTTGCTTCTTTTTAGATACTATATTGTTGATAATTATAAAGATAAGTGCAAATACTAGCATAACAATCATATTAATTATTACTTGGTTTAGAGAAGTCATATTAATAGTTTGAAGACTTGCTAGTAAGTCATTAGAATTTACATACCAATATGTTGGAAAGATGCGTGATATAGTAATAACTGATTCTGGTAACCATTCCGTGGGAATGAAAGCTCCACATAGGAAAGCAGAACCTAAAGATATAACATTTACAATGCCATTAACTGCATCCTTATTATCAATTAATGTAGATAAAAGAAGAGCTAAGGTTAGAGAAGTAAAAATAAAGATAAGTAGATTTATAGCATATACTAATCCTCTTAAGGAAAGAATGGTATTACTAAAGAGGATAGTTCCTAGTAACATAAATAAAAGCCACACTATTATTGAATAAACAAAACTTGCTCTTAGAAGATATTTATTATGAGTTTTATAATTCATACTACTTATGATAGTTCTTTTTTTTATAGCTTTTGCATGAAAACTAGATAGAACCATACAAATTACAAATATTATGATGAACATAGCACTATAACTAGAAAAGTTAAAGTAACGAGATACTCTAGAAGTCTTAGCTCTATCTACTTTAGAAGTTATGGTTACTTCAGATGTCTTAGATAAGTTTTTATTGATTGCTGTTATTAGTTCTTGTTCAGTAGAAATGTTTTTAGCATAAATACTTTGAATTTTTAAATATCTAGTTAGAAGCATTTCGGCTAAAGATGAAGTATAGTCTCCTACTGTTTTAATATCAATTACAGGAGTTTTTCCGGATAAGACATCCTTTTGATAATCTTTAGGAATATAAACAATGTAATTTACTTCACGGTAGAATAAAGCATCATTTCTAGCTTCTTCAGTATTTTTAATATTTTTTACGTTAGTATTCTTTTTTAGATAAGATATTAAATTTTTAGTTAGAGCATTATTTTCAGAGTTATTTACAATTATTATATCAGGTTTACTATTTGTAAAGTCTACAGTACTATTATTTGAAGTTGTATTTATACCACCAAAAGTTACTAACATAACAGTAAATAAAATAATTGTACCTTTATATTTATTAATTACTTTCCAAAATGTATTAAATACTGTCATATTTTTCTCTCCTTAATCCTTGATAAGATATAACTAACATAATGATAGAAAATATTATAAGACTAATAATATTAAAACAAAACCTATCTAGGGTACTGTAATAATATAGTGAATAGAAACCGTCAGTAATCATAGCTGCTGGATTTATTTTATTTAGAATTGGAATATTAGTATCAATAATATATTTCATAGTAATACCCATCATACCTGATAAGAATGATGCTAACATAGTTAGAGATATTAAGATACCAGTTTTAGTATTTTCATTAGACTTTAGAACTGTTGAAATAGCAATTCCTAGTGTTAGACCGGCTAAAGATCCAGCCATTAGAAGTAAGAATACTAAGAATGTATTATTACCATAGTCTACTTTTATTACAAGAATTGTATATAAATAAAGAATTAAAATACCAAGCAATTGAACTAAGTAGCTAGCTAGAAAACTTCCTAGTAAAAGTGTTTTCTTATGAGCTGGAGAAATACTTGTTCTTTTACCAGCACTACTCATATTAGCTATTTTTTTGTTAGTTACAAACATTGCTATTAAGGCTCCATAAAGGCAAGCCATGGCTAGTAAAGTATAATACTCAATCATTGTATAACTTAGGTTAGAATTAGAAATGTTATTTAACTTTGGAGTAGTATTATTTATTAGATTTAGAGTATCTTGATAGATCTTTTCATAGTTAACATTTTGGTTACCAGACTTATATGAGTCTGCTACTTCTTTAGTGGTTATGGTTTCTAACATTTCTTTTTGACTACTTAATTCATCTACAACAAATCTTAAAATTGTTTCATTATAGCCTTTATCATTGACAGTTATTTTTACTTCATGATTTTCAAATAATAAGTAACCAGTTATTTTATTTTCTTTTAGTAAAGATTGGGCTGTGGAAAGATCAGTATATTTAGTATCAAATAATTGGTTTGGTTCTTTCTTTTTACTTAGGACTTTAAAAGACTCTGTAAAGTAAGTATCGGTTTTAAACTCTTCATTATTTACAATGGCAATATCAATTATATCTAGAGTTTCTTTGTTTTCAATGTCACTAAAGGCTAGATTGAATAAAGTTCCTAAAATAATGGGAAAGGCAAAAGTCCAAAAGATTAGGCCTTTATTTCTAAGAAGAGTTTTTAGTGAGTACTTAAAATTATGAAGAAACATTAGTCTCTTAATTCCTTTCCAGTTAACTCTAAGAAGACGTCATTTAGAGTTGGTCTTTCTGAGAAGATTTTGTTGTAAGTTACTTTGTTTTCTTCTAAGAAATCAATTAGTTTTCGTAGATTGTTATTGCCTTTTTTATAAGTAACTAGAAGGATATTTTTATTTAGTGTTACTTCCTCTACTGTTTTAAATTCTTTTATTTTATCGATTGTCTCAGTACTAATATTTTCTACTTCAACAGTTATTTTCTCTTCTATCTTGGCTAATTCTTTTAATTCTTCAGTTGTACCTTGAGCAATTATTTTACCTTTATCAAGAATAATTATACGATCACATAAAAGTTCAACTTCTTCCATGTAGTGTGTAGTATAGAGAATGGTTGCTCCTTCATCACGTAGTTTTTTGATACCATCTAAGATATTATTTCTACTTTGTGGATCTACAGCTACAGTTGGTTCATCTAAGAATATTAGTTTAGGTTTATGAGCAATTCCACAAGCAATATTTAGACGTCTTAGTAGACCACCTGATAATTGTTTTGGATAGAACTTTTTAAACTCCTCTAAGCCTACTAGTTTGATAGCATCTTCAATATACTCTGCCCTTTGTTTTTTATCAGTTATGTATAAGCCACAGAAATAATCGATATTTTCATAGACAGTTAATTCTTCGAAGACAGCAACTTCTTGAAAGATAACACCAATATTTCTTTTAATATCATAAGACTCTGGAGTCATTTCTTTATCAAATATTCTAATTGTTCCTTGTTCAAAATTTAGAAGAGATAAAAGACAATTAATAGTTGTCGATTTACCAGAACCATTAGGTCCTAAAAGTCCTAAGATTTCTCCTTCATGAACGTCAAAAGATAAGTTATCGATTGCTGTTAGATTCTTATATTTTTTAGTTAGATTTTTTACAGATATTACATTATTCATATTAATCTTTCCTTTTTATTTAGTCTTTTTCTTTTATTATTTTCCTTTATGTATTTCCATAGTTTTAAATATTTACTCATTTTATTTTTCCTTCTTTAAGGCAGAACCAGTGGCCTCACCTATAAGCATACCTAAACTGATTCCTAATCCTAAGTCAATTTTTAAAGTTGTTGCGAAAGAGGCTCCTAAAGTAATACCTACAACCATTCCTTCTAATAGATAATCATTATCTTTAGCTTTTGTTTTGTCTTTTTTAGTTTTATTATTATTTATACAAATAACAGCTATAGATAATCCTATAATTACATATGGTAAGGCAGCTAGTATAAATTCTTTCATATTATTATCCTTTAAATTTTATATTAATTTCACCAACTCCACCATCAATAGTTAGAGAGTTGAATCCATTTCCAATAGTTTCATTGTCTTTTATTTCTTCATTATCAACTTTTATTGTACCAATTCCTTTACTTAGTTTTAGTCTGTAATTCTCTTTAGAATTTAGGATATTTAAGTTTAGACTACCTACTCCAGAGTCAATTTTACTATTTCCAGTAATATTAGCAGTAATTGTAGTTTTACCTACTCCCATATCAAAGTCTAAGTCATTTATTGTTCCTGATTTAATAGTAAATTCTCCAGCTCCAGTATCAATTTCTGTATCATTAGAAATTAATTCATTAATAGTAGTTTTACCAGCTCCTAAATCTAGATTAAGTCTTTTAGTTATTAGTTTGTCAATTTCTAGACTACCAGCTCCAGTTGAAATATCTATATCAGAAAATGTTTCAGTATTGATTAGTGAAATTACTAATTTTTGTTTAGTAGTAACATTAAAATAATTCTTTTTATCTTTAATTACTAAAGTAGAATTTTTACTTTTACATTTAATAGATGGGTCTGTCGTTTCAATTTTAAATTTATCACCAGATTTTATTATTAAATCAGTATAGTTTAAATCTATTTTTAAATCTGTAGGAATAGTTTCTGTTCCTGTTGTTAGACAAGATAATTCTTTTAACTCACCTACTTTTTGTTTATGATTTAGTCCTAGGAAGTTAGATATACCATATATGCCAGTTATGATAGCTGAGAATATCGTTATAATTAGAATGATTGCTAGAGAAAGAGCAAGATATTTTATTATTTTTTGAGTTTGTGTCATTTTATTTCAACTCCTCCAAAAATACAAGTTGCATTTATATATATTGTTTTATTTTTTTCATCTTGGGATGTATTTTTTCTTTTATCACTGACACCGCCAAATATGGATGAAGATTTTATTTTTATATTTACATTTTCTGGAACAGAGATTTCTATTCCACCAAAAATACTAGAAGCATTTACAACAGACTCTTTTTCTAATTTAGCAGCAGTCATATCAAACTTGATGCCTCCAAATATTGCTGTTAGATCGGTACCAGTAAACTTTTCTGCACCTAATTTAATATTTTGACCTGTAAAAGTTGAACAATAACCCTCTGAAGTTTCATTACTATTTAACTCTTTTATTTTAGATGAAATTTTGTGTTCAAAAGTATCTTTAAAGACAAATGATAGACCAATAATAATTAGAGCTACTGGTAAAGCTAATTTCCAAATTAGTTCAAAGTCTAAGACATTTTGACAACATAATAATAGAGATATACCAATTAGTAAACCAATGATATTTCCTGTTTTTTCATCTTCACTTAATAGACCAATAAAGCAAGGAACTATTATAAATAAAGTCCACCAGCCAGCAAAAAAGATATTTATGTTTGTTATACCTAGGGAGTTAGTACCAACTACGATACCAATTAAAATTAGAATTAAACCTAGGATTATGTTTTTATGATTTTTCATTTTTATTTTCTCCAATCATCAATATTTTTTAGTACCCATTTATTATCTAGATTTTCTTCAAGTAACATGAGTGCTTGAAATTCTTGAGATAATAAATCTCTAATTTGTTCTTCAGTAAACTTAACACTTTTCGAGACAGTTAGGGTTGCGATGCCATGAACAAATATCCACATTTTAGTGTGGAAACTTTTAATATCCTTGTCACTTAAGTGAGTGCTTAACTTGATAGCATCAATAACTCCAGCAAAACCATTTTTGTCAGTTGCGACAAAAGTATTGGGAACGTCTCTTGCCGGTGACATGAATAAGACCTTAAAAAAGTTAGTTTCTTCTTGAGCAAATTTTATGTAATTAATACCAATTTGCTTATAGGGAGGAATATCTCCAATCATATTTTTCATTATAAAGTCATAGAAATATCTGTCTATTTTATTATATAATTCTTTGTTTAATCCCTCGGAATTTTTAAACTGATAGTAGATTGGTCTAATTGAACAGTTCATTTTTTTAGCAATTTCTCTATTACTAACCTTTTCAATTCCTTCATGTCTTGTTATTTCAAATGCTGCATTTAAAATCATTTCTTTAGTTATTCTTGTTGTGGTAGGCAATATTTCACCTTCTCTCATTTAGATTACAGATATATTGTATCATATGATACATTATTTGTATAGATAATTTTTTAACAACTTTTTATTTATTACTACTGGAAGGTTTTTAGAAGCAACATAACTCTTTAATCTGTATGTTATTGTGTTTAGGAGTTTTACAAGTTTAGTTTTTATGCTATAATTTTGGTATTTGGTGGTAGTATGAAAAAATATAATTATGAAGGTTTAAATGAAGATACACATGTGTTTCATTTATGGGAACCATTACATTTTAAAGTTAAAGAGAATTATGCTTATATTTCTAATTCTCCTCTTTACAACTTAGTTTCTAATGTTTTATTAATACCAGTTGGACTAATACTAATTGTTTTTAATAAAATTATGTTTGGATATAGAGTTATCGATAGAGAGAAAATTAGAGATGATGAGGGATTTGTTTCTATTTCAAATCATATTCATCCAATGGATTGTACTTTTGCAGGACTTATATATTTTCCTAAAGGTATATATTATCCTACTTTGGAAAGTAATTTTAAGATTCCTTTTATTAGACATTTAATTAGAATTTTACATGCTTTTCCAATTCCAAAAGATAGTAAGGAAAAGGAAAGGTTTTATGAACAGATTAATAAAGCTTTAAATGATAATGAAATTATACATATGTATCCTGAAGGATCAATGTGGCCTTACTATGATAAAGTAAGAGAGTTTAAGTACGGAGCTTTTAAGATGGCGATTAAGGCAAATGTAGCAATACAACCAATTAAATTTGTATTTGTAGAGCCTTATGGAATATATAAATTATATAAAAGAAAGAAATGTATTCAAGCAGTTGTACTTGATCCAATATATCCAAATACTGAGTTAGATTTTGAGGATCAAATTAGAGATTTAAGGGAAAGGGCTTATAATAGTATTAATGGTGGTTAGATGAAAGTATTAATATTATCATGTAGTACAGGTGGTGGTCATAATTCTTGTGCTAAATATATTGAAGAAGAATTAGTTAGTAATAATATAGAATGTCAATTTAAGGATTTCTTTGATATTGTTAATAATAAGGCTAAGGAATTATCTTCTAAAATATATTTGTCTACTTTAGGCAAAGATGGAGAAATATTTAAAAGAGTTTATAAGATTGGAGAGGCTTATAGTAATACTGGTATTAAGAGCCCTGTTTACTTGGCTAATAAATTACATAAAAAAGTCGTATATAAATATATACAAGATAATAATTTTGATTTAGTAATAGTGTCTCACCTATTTCCTGCTTTGACTTTGACGGCTATTAATAAGAGCTATGGTTATAAAAAAATAAACTTTATAGCTGTTGCGACTGATTATGAACCTTGTCCTTTTTTTGAAGAGGCAAAACCGGACTTTTTTATAATTCAGAAAGGTTTAGAAGAAAGATTTATTAATAAGGGTATCAAGAGAGAGTCTTTAGTTAGTACTGGTATTCCTATTTCATCAAGGTTTGTTAAGAATGCTAAGAATATAAGAAATGAATATAATATAAAGAATAAAAAAGTTATTTTGATTATGCTTGGTAGTATGGGATTTGGAAGAATTGATGAAATACTAAATGGTCTTTTAGAAGAGAAAGATGTAAAGATAATTGTTGTATGTGGTTCTAATAAGGAACTATATAATAATCTTTTAAAAATTAATAATGATAAATTAATAGTACTTGGATTTGTTAATAATATTAATGATTTAATATATTCATCTGATATAGTTTTATCTAAACCTGGTGGTATTTCTTCTACTGAGATTACTGTTATGAGAAAGCCTTTGATACATATATTTCCAATACCAGGAATAGAAACTTATAATACTTTGTTTTTTAAAGTTAGAGATATGAGTTTAAAATGTGATACTAAAGAAGAGATAATTATAAATACAACGAAGTTATTAAATGATACTAGTTTGCAAGAGAATATGATTAGGAATCAGGAGAAATATATAAATAGAAATTCGGCAGAGGACTTGGTTAAGTTGGTTTTAGAAAAGTACAAATAAAAGGAATCACTCAATTCGGTGATTCTTTTTTTACATTTTGAATTTTTAGTTCTGTTCATTTTCAAAAATTAGCTTAACACTTGCTGTTACATCTTCATCTCTGATGTCACTTTCTAATTTTAAGCTTTCAATCTTAGCAGAATACTTTACTCCTTTAGATAATAGATTTGTTAATTCCCTACTATAATATCTAGGAACATATCCCAATAAAACCATTTTATCTTCACATTCGTATAACACTTTTATTGCATATTGGTCTTCTTTATTATCAGGTTCATGTTCTAGTTTTAAATTATCATTTATTTTTAAGTTTTCTATAATGTTCTTTTCTAATAAGTAATGTCTTGTTCCGGCAATATCAAATTCTATTTTATTATTTCTGTCAAATGGTGGAACAAATTCAAAATTGTCTGTTAGTAATCTACCTTTTGTAGCTTTTAAGATTTCCATTTTAGTAGAGTCTGTTTCAAGGTTGTATGAGTTTAAAATTTCTAAGTAGTCAGGTCTTAATGGATTTGGAAGTCGTGTTGCTATATTTGTAAATAGTGTGTTTGATGTATATTCTTTATCTAGGTCATTAAATCCTGGAAAGTAGTTAAATCCATCTTTTTTTGCATCTTCCAACTCTGGATTAGTATATTTAAAATAATATGTATTTTCATTTTTCGATAGTTTACCAATAATAAATCTTCTTCTACTAACTGGTGCTTTCCAAATCAATAGTAATTCTTCTAGCATACTATTACCTTCCTTTTATTATACTTTCAAGAAGCAGTTTTCGTTCCTTTAGGTACCTTATTATAAATTCTTTGTGTTTATTAGTCAATAATTCGTCTGGTATTTAATTTACAATTGCAGAGATTTTATCTGGTGTTAACTTGTCTAAATTTTTAATTTCCTTTGTAACTTGCATACTTACTAACTAGCTTATCCAAGGTTGATGATGTTTGAGTTGAACCTGAAGTAATATTGCCTGATGTTAAATTATAATAATCGGTAAGTGTTAATGACTTATACACATCTGATTGGGCTAAGAAGGTTTTAAAATCTGATGTAAATTCATATGTTATGACATTAGTTGTCGTGTTATAGAAAACATCAATAATTTTATAAGCATCAAATGAGTCAGAACTTGAGACCTTATTTATAGTTAGGGTTGCTGTTTCTATTACAATATAACTATTTGGATCTGTTGTACCCTTTATCGCTCCTAGTGTTAGAGCGTGTACATCCAATGTAGCAGTAAGAATAAATACTACTACTAAAGCATAAATAATATTTTTTATTTTGTTCATAATACACCTTCTTATTATTTATTATCTGATATTAATTCTATCATAAAAATAGTATTAATAAAATATAAGTAAATGTCGAAAAAAGTGTGTAAGTTTACATTTTTTGTTAACGTTTGACTAACTCATTTTTTAGAGTTTACTAAGTTGTAGAAATAATTCTTTTTATTTAGTAATTCTTGATAAGTTCCCTCTTCTTTTATTTCTCCATTAGATAAGACTAATATCTTATCAACATTTTTAATAGTTTCTAGACGATGAGCAATTATTATTAGAGTTTTATCTTTAGCATTTTTCATTATATTAGTCATTACGTTTTTTTCAGTAATATTATCCATAGCAGATGTTGCTTCATCTAAAATTACGATACTACTTTCTTCAAAGAATAGTCTTGCTAGTGCAACTCTTTGTCTTTCTCCACCAGACATTTTAATACCTTTTTCACCTAGTTCAGTATCAAGACCATTTTCTAAATGTTGATAGAATTTTTCTAGGGATACAAGTTTTAGGACTTTTATAATTTCTTGGTCTGATATTTTTTTATCAAAGACGATGTTTTCACGAAGAGTTCCATCAAAGATTGGTGACTCTTGTGAAATATAAGTTATGTTGTTGTATAAATCATTTAAATTTAGATTGCTTAGATTTTCATTAGATATTAATATTTCTCCTTGATAGTCTTTTAAGAGACCTATTATTAATTTAATAATAGTAGATTTACCCGAACCTGTTTCTCCTACGATTGCTAGTTTTTCATACTTTTTAATAGTTAGATTTAGATTATTTATTAAGATCTTTTTAGAATCAGGATACTTGTAAGTTATATTTTTTAGAGTTATTGTAGGAGTAAATTTCTTTAACTTTTTACCTGTTGTTAGATTAGAATCATCTTTTAAATTTAGAAAATCTAAGTATCTTTTGACAGCAATTTTATTTAACTTGTAATCTACATATTCAACATTAAAAATAGCAATTGGTTGATAAGACTTTCCAATTAAAGCAATTATGGTTACTACTGCTCCGACTGAAAGATTTGATTTTAAAACTGAAAATGATAATATTAAAACTTGAAGAATAGAAACTAGAAGTTCAAATAAAGTAAAGAATAATTCATGAACTAGTTTTATTTTTACTTTATTATTTACAATGTTTTTAATACCACTTTCTGTTATTTCTATTTCCATGTCATACTTTTTATTGGTTCTAAAAACTACTAGTTCCATGAAACCACGGACTAAGTGTTTATTTAAGTATTCACTGTTTACTAGAATGTCTTCTTTTAAGTTATAGAGTCTTTTTAATATTAAATTGGTAATTAAAATTACAAAGAGGTAGCCAACTAAAATAAATAGTGTTAATTCTTTTTTTACTTGATAAATAAAGATTAAACTAAAAAGAGATGTGGGGAGTAATTTTCTAAAAACATTTAAATAAAAATTCATTATGATGTTAGTTGATGAGGTGGCACCCTCTTCTATTTTTTGAATTAGGTTACCAGTTCCTAGTTTTTGATATTCTAAATAATCTATAGTCTTCATTTTTCTTAGAGATTGTAATTTAAAATCTAGGTAAAGACCATGTTTTAATTTTTGCTCTGGATAGTTATCAATGTAGCCTAGGATAGTTAATATTAATAATAAAATTCCATAAATAATTATGGGTTTTATAGTTAGAGTTTGGTACTGAAATGCATCTAATATTTTTTGATAATATGTGACTTGATATAATTCTAAAAATGTTAGTAATATACCAATTGATAAATATAAAATTAATATTTTTTTGTTTTTTTCTAATACTTGTTTAAATAATTTCATAGTAATCTTCCTTTCATTCGTGATTGTAAAGAAAAAAGAACCTCCTTTCATGAACATGCAACAAATAACAATCACAAAAATAATTGTTTCATGTTTGTTGCCATTCATGAGGAGATTCTTAAGGCTCTTCATTATTCCTTTAAACTATTAATAGTTTATCTGGTAGTAAAACGCGAATGGTCGAATTAAATTACTACGCTAATAGTATATGATACTTTTACTATTTTGTCAAATTTATGTAAATTGACGTTAACTATTCAGTCTTGATAGTACTTTCTAAATTAACTTTTAATAATGAGTCATAAAACATAGTTTTGTTTTTTAATAAATGAATTACATTTATAAAATAGAATAAAACTAGTATTAAAGCTGATGTTGGTAAGTAGAGAGTTGTCAATATATTTAGACTAAAATATTTAAATACTAAGGTTGGTAGTGTTAGGAAGTAGACTATCTTATAATAATAAAGATAGATGAAGATTGCTCTTAGACTTATTCTAAGAAATGGTTTATTTTCGGGAGATATTTTTATATTTAAAAATTTACCAGCTGGTGTATAACCTTTTGTTAGATAAGGAATTAATATGTAGTAAGTTATTAAGGTTATATAGTTTAGATAATTATTATTTATAAATATAGAGATAGTCATATGAAAGATACAATAGATAAATAAGTCAAGGAAGAAGTATGTTAATCTTCTTAGGCCAGAAATTACTTTACCTTGTTCAAGAGAATCTTTATCAATCTTTTCTCTAGATGGTAAATATTTTTCAACTAGACCAAATAATAAGTAGCCTACTACACCTCCAGTTGTATTTAGAATTAAATCATCAACATCAAACAATCTATATGGACGAGGATAAATAAAATATAGACCAGTTAATTGAGTTAGTTCAAAAAATAGACTTAGAGAAAAAGATAAAATTAGAACCTTTTTAAAACTAGCTTTGTAGTAATACCTTAAATACATACCAAAAGGAATAGTCATAAAGATATTAAATATTACAACATAAATACAGTTTTCTGTTAATGCTTTTAAGTAAGTAGAAGGAACTGAAATATTAAATGATGTTTCTTTGATGATGTCTGTTATAAATTTAAAAGGAATTAAATTATACATTGTTTTATCAGTTGGAAGATTATTAATATCTGGTAATGGTAAAATTACTAAGAAATAGATTGTCATCATGTAAAGAATAAAAGAATAGACAATTACTGTTCTTAACTTATTAATGGATCCATATTTATGATATTGTTTTAAAATATAGGGAATTGTAAAGATAAGAGCTATAATTGGAAAAAATATTATAGATGTTTTAATTGTAGATATATATTGCATAGTAATCCTTCTTTCAGTAGTATTATAACAGATATATTTAAAATTTAACCTTACAGTTTTGTTACATAGAAAAAGAAATAAGTACTTGGAATTATTTCTTTATCTTTTGTAAGACTTTGATTGTAAAAACTACACAACCATTTTCTTTAGTTTCTTCTTCGGTATAGTAACCATTATAGGTATTTTGAACTACTTCTTCTACATCTCTGTAACGCTCTTTAAAGTCTTCGTCAAAATACTTTTCGTAGCAAGAATACCAGTTAGGGAAATCTTCTCTTTTTAAGACTTCAGCAATTACTTCTTCATCATAGTCAGGTAATTTTTGAAATCTAATAGTATCAGTTGGTTTTATAAGACGTCTTTTAGAATCATTTAGACGATATTCTCTAGTTTTATTATTGTTTGCTAGTGATGTAAAATTAGAAGCATATAGTTTCATAATGTGTTCCATACTTATACCTCTATTTGTTTCCAGTACATTTTATTATCAATAAACTCATAAGTTAGTTTACTTTGATCTTTTAAATAAGAAAGATATGATTTTATAGTACAACTAATTAAAACATACTGAGTAATATTTATTACTAAGTTATAATCATCAAAGACATGTTTTAGAATATCTTCAAAAGTCATTTTTTCTTTACAAATATTATATAAGTAATCTAGAATTTCATTTATTTTATCTTCATTTAATTTTATTAAATCAGTAATATTATCAGTAGCTTTACAGTGAGATGGGATATACATTTTTGCAGGTAGTTCTTTTAACATATTTAGAGTATTTAAGTATTCAGATACATCATAGATAAAGAAGATATGATACTTAGTAATTGTTTCTTCACTAAAAAGAGAATCTCCTAAGAAGATAACATCATCTGATGTTTTTATACCAATCATATCAAAGAAATGACCTCTTAAAACAATGTATTCTAAACCAGATGGTAGATTATTATCAATATCTGTTACTACTGATGGTTTGGCCATTAAAAATTTATTATTTCTAATAGAGTCAAATGGATAAGCTCCATATAAGAAAGATGGTTCTATTAGAGGATATTCAGTAATACATTTTTCAATACCATAACTATATATTTTACAATTAGTACGATCTTGAATTAGTTTATTTCCACCTACATGATCAGCATTAGAATGAGTGGTAATTATACCAACTACTTCCCAACCTTTTTCAGTTACTATTTTTAAAATCTTTTTACCGGATTCTTTATCATTACCAGTATCAATTAGAAAAACATGTTTATCATCTACTAAATAAATACCAATATTAGTTGGATTTTCAATGTAATATGTTTTTTCACCTACTTGTTTTAGTTCCATGTACCTCACCTCTTGTTATATTATAACTAATACTTTTAATTATTTAAAGTTAAAATTCACAATTAGAAACACTTCTAGGATATGGAATTACATCTTTTATATTTTCGATACCAGTTATGTACATTAATAATCTTTCAAAACCAATACCAAAACCTGATGTTTGTACTCCACCATATTTTCTTAATTTTAAGTACCAATCGTAGTCTTCTATTTTCATATCTCTTTCTTGCATGGCTTTTAGAAGAGTATTGTAGTCATCTTCTCTTTGACTCATACCAAATACTTCACCTATGCCTGGTAATTCTAGGTCAGCACCAGCTACAGTACCATCTTCTAGATGTTTCATATAGAAAGCTTTTATTTCTTTTGGCCAGTTAATAATAAACATTGGACAGTTAAAGTATTCAGTTAAATATTTTTCATGCTCTTTAGCAATATCAGAACCATATTTTGGTTCAAAGACAAACTTTTTAGGAGCTTTTTTTAGTATTTCAATACATTCTTTATAAGTTACTCTTTTGAAAGACTCTTTGGTTACTTTTTTTAATTTCTTTAGTAAGTCTTTTTCAATGTATTTATCTAAAAACTCTAATTCTTCTTTAGCATGTTTTAAAACGTACTTTATGACATATTTCATTAAGTCTTCAGCAATATCCATTATTCCTTCTAAGTCACAAAAAGCTACTTCTGGTTCTATTTGCCAGAATTCAGCAGCATGGTATGGGGTATGAGATGGATCAGCTCTAAATGTTGGTCCAAATGTATATGTTTTTGTAAATGCTTGAGCAAATGTCTCAGCTTCAAATTGAGTAGAAACTGTTAAGCCTACCTTCTTTTGAAAATACTCTTTTGAGTAATCTACTTTACCTGTTTTAGCGATTTTTTCTAGATCTTGTGTTGTTACTTGGAACATCTCTCCTGCACCTTCACAGTCACTAGCAGTAAATATTGGAGCTTGTAGATAGATGTAACCGTTATCTTGAAAATACTTATGTATTGCCATAGCAGTTATACTTCTTATACGAAATACTGCTTGAAATAAAGTAGTTCTTGGTCTTAAGTATGCTTCATCTCGTAAGAATTCTCTACTATGTGGTTTAGGTTGAATTGGATAATCTTCACTACAATCTGATAAAAGAATTATACTTGTTGCATGTAGTTCAATTACTTGATCTTTTGCTGGAGATAGTTTTAAAATACCAGTTACTTTTATGGCAGAACCAAAGTGAATTTTAGTAATAGTATCATAATCCTTTAGAGATTTATCATAGATTACTTGTAATCTTTTAAAACAAGTTCCATCAGATAGTTCAATAAAACTTATTTCCTTTTGTTTACGATGTTTTCTAATCCATCCCTTAATAGTTATTTCTTTTTCAATTAATGATTTGTAATCATCATATACTTTTTTAATTTCCATATTATTTATTCCTTTCAAATATATTTTTTAGATACTTGTAGGAAATATCTTTTAGAGTTTTATTTTAGTTTTTATATTATTATAATTGTCATTATTATCATTATTAGTTTCTTTCATTTAACCACTTCCTTATATATAAAAATACCCGATACATCCTACAATAAGGACGAATATCGGGTATCCGTGGTGCCACCTTAATTTATTACTAAAAAAACCATTATATATAATGGCTTGTTTTCAATAATCACTCTTTTTTAGTTCTAACAAACCTAGCAATATGATAACGGATTGCTTCCGAACTAGCCTACTAAAATATTTCTTTCGGTAGTTTGCTCCAAGGTGTTCTTTCAACAAAGCTTATTATTAGTTCTCACTATACCTAACTCACTCGAATAAGTTCTTTTGTTTACTTTTCCTTTTCAACGCAACTTAAATATAGCATATTATTTTTTATTTGTCAAAAATTGACTAGTTTCATAAGTTTTTTGATTAGATATTTTATTTTATGGTAAGATAAAATTAGGAGGATGATAAAATGAAAGTTATTCAATATGGCTGTGGAAAAATGGCTAAATATACGATACGCTATGTCCTTGAAAATGGATGGGATATTGTTGGTGCTGTTGACATTAATCCAAATGTTATTGGTAAGGATGTTGGAGAAATTATAGAAGGAGAAAATATTGGTGTTAAAGTAGTTTCTGTAGATGAAGCTGATACTTTATTTAGTGAAGTTAAAGCTGATGTTTGTATTGTTACTACTATGAGTTTACTTGCTGACTGTCGTGATGCCTTACTTTTATGTGCTAAGCATGGAGTTAACGCAATTACTACTTGTGAGGAAGCTTTCTATCCAATGAATTCTAATCCTACCCTTACTTTAGAAATTGATAAGTTAGCAAAAGAAAATAACTGTACTATTACTGGTTCTGGTTATCAAGATGCTTTCTGGGGTAATTTAATTAGTACTTTAGCTGGTACAACTCAAAGAATTACTAAGATTAAGGGAAGTTCTTCTTATAACGTAGAAGATTATGGAATTGCTCTTGCAAAAGCACATGGTGCTGGTCTTACTCCAGAAGAGTTTGATAGAGATGTTGCTAGTGTTGATAGAATGAGTGATGAAGAACGTCAAAATATTATTAACTCTGGTACTTATACACCAAGTTATATGTGGAATGTTAATGGATGGTTATGTGATAAATTACATTTAGATGTAGTTAGTCAAACACAAAAATGTGTTCCACAATTTAGTGATGAGGATATTCACTCTACAACATTAGATATGGATATTAAAGCAGGAGTTGCCACTGGTATGAGTGCTGTTGTTACAACGACTACTAAACAAGGAATTATTTTAGAGACTGAATGTATTGGTAAAGTTTACAGCAAGGAAGATTGTGATAGAAATGATTGGACAGTTGAAGGAGAACCTAATACTAATTTAGTTATTACTAGACCTTGTACAGTTGAACTTACTTGTTCAGCAATAGTAAATAGAATTCCAGATGTAGTTAAAGCTGAGGCTGGATTTGTACCTACTTCTAGGATGGGAGAATTAAAATACATCGTTAAGTAATTAGACAAAATAAAAAAGGTTACAACTTTTGGGTTGTAATCTTTTTTTGTGTTTTTATAAAACATCGTTTGAATTGTTACCTGGAAAATTATTATTTGGATACATGTTATTATTTCTTGGTTGGTTATTTCCTGGGTAGTTATTATTTTGTGGCATGTTATTCATTTGGAAATTATTATTTTGAGGCATACCATTGTAGTTATTATTTGGTACTGGTTGCTCAAAACTTGAAACATAATTTACAGCTTTTGAAGCATATTCACTTACCTTTTTACTAAATGGATTTTCTTTCATAGCATGTCCAGTTAATGTAGAAACAACAAATAAGAACTTAGTTAACATTAGTAAATAATCAACACCAGAATCTAAGAATGAAATTAAAGTTGTTACTGGACTCATAAACTTAGTTTGTAGAGTTGCAATATTAATTTGGTTACCATATGATAAGTAAGAATTAATTACATTAACAATACTTTCAATACCTTTAAATACTAAGCTAACTCCATCAGAAATAATTGACCAAGCAAATGATATTAATGTAAGACCTACTAAGAAAGCAATTACATTTACCATTAAGTTTCTTACCTTATCATTTACCTCACAGAATATTAACATTAAAATTACAGCTAATAATAAAGTTTGCCATCCTGCAAATAAAGATGCTAATAAGATAATAGCAGCTAAGCCATTATTGATTTTTAATTTATTCATTTTACTCCTCCTATTCTATATTAATTATATAAGTTATTGGGAAGTTTTTCAAGATTTTAGTAGACAATATACTTATATATTTTATTTAAATTCCACTCAGAAAAAAAGATATTAATCTAAGTCAATATCTTTAAAGCTATATTCCCAGCCTGGTTGCCAAGCACCTGTTTTTCTCCAGTCGTTAGCATTAGCTTCTTCCCAAGAGATATGTTTTGTAATTACTTCTATTGCTAGTTGAGGAGCTCTATGAGCTATAATACCAATTGTTTTACCTTGGTAGTTTTCATTTACATATTTTAAGAATTCTCTAATTCTTTTTTCAACATCTTGTAAAGATTCTCCATTTGGAAAGGGAGTTTCGATATGTTCTTCATAAATTACTTGGTTCTTATCACCACCATCTAAATCTCCATAATTACATTCTCTAAGTCTATTATCTTCTATAGCTTTGAATTCAGGAAAAGCTAGTTTAGCTGATTCTTTTGCTCTTATTAAATCAGACGTGAATAATACATCAAACTTATAGGGAGTGTTTTTTCCTAAATTAACAGCTTGTTCTTTGCCTAAATCATTTAATTCTACTTGTTTCCAACCAGAACATTTTTTTGTTGCATTATCATATGTTGTACCATGTACATAATAAATTATTTTTGTTTCCATACATCCTCCTACTACTATTATACTATTTATCTTCATTATTACCTAATTTATATTTAAAAAATTTAACTAGAGTTTTTCCAAAGTTTATAAAAAATATATCATTTTATTTTTTTTTATAGAATATCAGAAAATTTAGGTTTAAAATAATAATATAACTTATAAAAAATATTATGAATGGTGAAATGCAATGAACAAAACAAATTCAGAAAAAATTTTAACTTACTGTGATAATTTATCTAAAATAAAAATAGATTCATTTGATTATTATAAAATTATTAATCCATATAATGATTGTAATAAGGAACAAATAAAAGTTATTACAACTAAATTTTACACTAGGTTTTATAATGATAAAAAGAAAAGAAGATTAATACTAGGAAGTAATCCAGCAAGAAGGGCTTCTGCGGTTACAGGAGTTCCCTTTGAAGATGCAATTCATTTACAAAAAGAAACAGGAATATTCATCGATAACTTTTATGTTAATAAATCTTCTTCTAACTTTCTTTATGATGTTATTGATGAATATGGAGGATGTGAAAATTTTTATAATGATTTTTATATGAATTTTGTATTTCCTTTAGGTATTTCTAAAATTAATTCTAAGGGAAATGAAGTTAATTACAACTATTATGATGTTAAGCAATATGAAGAAAGATTTGAAGAGTATATTATCAAATCAATTAAAGAAATTCTTCAATTTAATATAGATACTTCGATATGTTATTGTATTGGTAGTGGGAAAAATTATGAATATTTGGTAAAACTAAATAGAAAATATAATTTCTTTAAAGAGATTATTCCACTGGAACATCCTAGATTTATAATGCAATATAATTCTAAGAATAAAGATTTGTATTTAAAGAAATATTTAGAGGCTTTGAAAAAATAATAAGTTTTATTAGAATTTATTTATACTTAGCAATTTATTTTTAATTGAAAAACCGATAGATTATTTGGAGGTCTATCGGTTTTATTAACAATTATTAGTCATTGTTAGAGGGACTTTATAAAGAGTTACTTTATTATTTGCATCAGTAGCACTTATTTGGAGATATAGTCTATTTTTCTTATAATTGATACAAGTTTTAGAATAATTATCAATATTAAAGCGAACATCTTTTAAGTAGTCTTCTAATCTTATAGGATTTTTTCCTTTATAAGAATCATTACCTATTTTGGTTTCAGTATTATTATTGCTTTCATATAAAACACACTCTATCTTTTTATATTCCGTTATATCATCACCATTACAATAAGTAATATTAGAAATATAAATAGATGATTTTTTATCATTATAGGCAATACTTCCAGATATTTTAAAGTTAGAACAACTAGAAGTTAAAGTTTTAAATTCAAAATTATGATTATGAAGATAATTATTGTAAATAATAAAAGAAGATAAGACAACTATAATAGATAATAAGATTATAATAATTATTAATTTACTCTTATTAGATTTATTTTTTGAAGAAACTCTTCCTTCTAGTAAATCTTCGATGTTGACATTAAAATCTTTACTTATTTCTTTTAATAAACTTACATCTGGGATATTTTTACCATTTTCCCATTTACTTACGGCTTGATAAGTTACACCATATTTTTCAGCAAACTCAGCTTGAGTTAAGTTGTTTTTCTTTCGTATTACTTTGATAAGTTTTCCGATTTTTTCTTGATCCATATAGTCACTTCCTTACTACTTTTAATCAATAAATACTCTTGGGACACGATTAGATATAGTTGATAATATTTCATAATTAATAGTGTTACATTCTCTAGCAACATCTTCTAGAGTTATATTTTTATTATCCCAGATATAGACATAGTCTCCTACTTTTACATCTTTAATATTAGTTACATCAATCATAAAAGAATCCATACAGACTGTACCTACTATTGGAACGATTTTATCTTTGATGATAACTTTTCCTTTGTTAGAAAGATTACGACGAATGCCATCTGCATAACCAATACCAATAGTTGCGATAGTCATTTTCTTTGGAGTTATAAAAGTTCGTCCATAACTTATACTAGTTCCTTTTGGTACTTCTTTTATAAATAAAACATGAGACTTTAATTTAGCAACTGGTTTTAAATCTATCTTTGTTTGAATAGTATCAGTTGGAGCATAACCATATAATAAGATACCAGGTCTTACTAAGTTACAGAATTTAGAATTAACATTTAAAATACCATTAGATGCTTCTGCATGAATATATTTTATGTTAGGATAATGCTCTTTTATTTTAGTAACACCTTGTTCAAATAAAGACATTTGATGTTTAGTAAATTCTTTGTCTTTATCGGCAGTAGATAAATGAGTATATACTCCTTCTACAATAATATTAGTAGTTGTTTCTAAATAGTTTAATACTTCATCTAAATCGTTGATATTAAAACCAGTTCTACCCATACCAGTTTCTAGTTCTAAGTGAATAGTAAATGTTTCTTTGTGATTACTTAGTTCTTTGATAAAGTTTAAATCAGCTACACCTACTGTAACATTATATTTAATAATATTTTCTATATCTTCTAAGTATGGTTGGTTTAAGACGAATATTTCATTTTTAAAACCATCATGTCTTAAATCCATAGCTTCTTTTACAATAGCAGTTGCGATTATCTTAAAGTCCTTTATAAGAGAAATATTCTTATTTAAATATGTTCCATAACTATTAGCTTTCATGACATACATAATGTCTTTATTAGGACCAATTAGTCTTTTTATTTCATTGACATTATGTTTAAAA
>HF992500.1:27555-109114 GCA_000433455.1 Mycoplasma sp. CAG:877
TTCATTGACATTATGTTTAAAAGCACTAGTACTTATTTCTAAGATTGATTGTCTTTCATTCATTTTAATACACCTCATGTTTATAATTATTTGTTTTATTTAAATATTATACCATTATATTTAATTTATGTGGTGTTTTTTCATAGAAAAAGAATAGTTTTTAGACTATTCTTTGTACTTTATTTTCTTTTTAATACTTTTTGTTTTTCTATTAATTTGTATATTTCCATTATTAAGATAATTATTGTTGATATAGAAAATAGTAATAACATGTGAGGTATTGGAATACTAGTTGTTTGTAAGAAACTACTTAGGAATGGTATTTCACTAAATATGATTTGTAGTATTNNTCACTAAATATGATTTGTAGTATTAAAGCTGATAAGATACTAAATATAATTAGTGGATTAGTTCTTAGTGGAGTTTTAAATATTGATTCTTTTTCACTACGACAATTTAGTACATGCATATTTTGGATAAATACCATTAGTGTCATTATATATCCTCTAGCAGATGATATTTGCATATTTAGATTATTTATTAGATACATCCAAGTTATAAATACTATTAAACCTATTGATATTCCAGATATTAATACTTCTTTTGCTAGGACTTTATTAAATAGTGTTTCTTTTGGATTTCTAGGTGGTTCCTTCATAATATTTGATTCTGCTTTTTCAAAAGATAAAGCAAAGTCCTGAAGACCATCTGTTACAATATTTAACCATAATAACTGAATAGCAACTAAAGGCATAGGCATATCTAAAATAATAGCTAGCAAGAAGAATAAGACTTCTGCAACTCCACATGATAATAACATATAACTGATTTTTCGAATATTACTATAGGCATTTCTTCCCTCTTTGATACCTACAACAATAGATTTAAAGTTATCATCTAGAATTATCATAGACGATGTTTCTTTAGCGACATCAGTTCCTGATCCCATAGCGATACCAATATTAGCAGACTTGATAGCTGGAGCATCATTGACACCATCACCTGTTACAGCAACAAATTCTCCCTGTCTTTTTAGTGATTCAACTATTTCTAATTTATTTAGAGGAGTTACTCTAGTAAAAACTTTTTTAGTTTTAATAAATTTGTCAAAAGCTTTTTTACCTTTTTCTAAATATTCATTTACTTCTTGACCTGTTGTAACTTCTGAATAGTCTTCTACTAGACCTAAATCTTTCGCAATAGAATATGCAGTTAGAGGATGATCTCCTGTTACCATAATAACTTTTATACCTGCTGTTTTACATTCTTTTATAGATTCCTTAGCTTCTTCTCTAATAGGATCAATAAAGGCAACTAAACCTACAAAGTTTAAGTCTTTTAAATTATTTTTATCTTTAGAAGTACCATCAGCAATAGCAATTACTCGATAACCTGAACTTGCTAGATCTTCGTTTTGTTTCTTCAATGATTCTTTATCTATCTTTACTTTTTTATCTTTTACGGTCATAGTAGTACAAAACTCTAAAACTTTTTCTAAAGAACCTTTTATGGTACAATAGTTTTTATCATTTTCTTTAAAGAAAACAGCAGAGTACTTTTTCTCAGACTCATAATTTATACGATCAGTTATTTCAATATTCTTTATATCTACAGAAGCTTTTAGTCCTAAAGCTAGGAATGCTATATCAATGGAGTCACCTACTTTTCTGTAAGAATCATCTATTTTTTCTAGGATAGCTTCATTGTTTAAGACACCTAATTTACTTATATATTTAGCATCTTTTAAATTAGAGTTTTCTCTAGAAATTATTTTACCAAAGGCATTATAGCCAGTTCCTTCAATATCAAAAATACTATTATCAGGTAAAACTATGCGTTTTGCGGTTTGTTCATTTACAGTAAGTGTTCCCGTTTTATCAGATGCTATGACAGTACAACTTCCTAGACTTTCAACGGAGTTTAGTCTTTTAACTACAACATTTTCCTTACTCATTCGATTTGAACCTATGGTTAGGGCCATTGTTAAGGCTAGAGGTAGACCTTCAGGCATTGCTGATACAGATAAAGCAATAACCGATAAGAAAATTTCACTACCAGTCGTTCCTTTAGAATATAAAGCTATAGCAATTATAATAGCAACAACAATTACTAAATAAGTTATTTGTTTAGAAAACTTCTCCATACGAATAGTTAGAGGAGATTTTGTTTCTTCAGTATTATTTACTCTACTAGCTATTTCTCCTATTTCGGTATTAGTTCCTGTTGCGGTTACAATGGCTTTAGCTCTTCCTGTTAGAACACTAGTACCGGCATAAAGCATATTTTTTCTTTCTGCTAAAATAACATCTTTAGTTATTGTTGTTTTATCTTTTTCAACACTGGTACTTTCACCAGTTAAGATAGATTCATCAATAGATAAATTATTACTTTCAATAAGGCGCATATCAGCACTTATTTTGTCACCAGATTCTAGTAAGACAATATCTCCTATTACTAAGTCACCGGCATCTATTTCTCTAGTTTGTCCGAACCTTAATATTTTGACTTTTTCTTCTATTAACTTAGCTAGAGCTTCAACATTTTTATTAGCTTTCCATTCTTGATAAGTTCCCAAAATTAAATCAACAAAAATTATAAAGAGAATGGCTATGCCATCTATCTTTTCATTTATTAAAAAAGATACAATACTGGCAAAAAGAAGTAATAAAACGATTGGATCTTTTAATTCTCTAAAAAAGATAGTTAGAATAGAATCTTTTTCTTTTTTTGGCAATTCATTTTTACCATATTTTTTTAATCTAGCTAAGGCTTCTTCATTAGTTAGACCTTCTTCATTACTTTTTAAGATTTCAAGTACATCTTTAGTATCTGTACTATGCCATTTTTTTAGTTCCATATAATCACCTGTTATTTTTTTGTTTTTTTGATTTTTGTTCAATTAAGTCTTTATAAAGATAATATGCATCATCGACCATACTATCCCAACTTTTATATAAATCACGATAAGCATTTTCTTTTACTTCATTATATAGTTTTTTATTCTCTAAAATTTCAATAATTTTATTAGTGTAGTCTTCAATTGAATTTTTAGATAAGTACCCATTAACATTATTAGTAACAGTTGCAGCTGTTGCGGTATTTTCTAAAAATACAGTTGGTGTTTTTTGAGAGGCAGCTTCTATTTGAACAATAGATGAAGAGTCATAAATTGATGGGAATAGCATAAGATCGGATCTACTATAATAATAAGCTAATTCTTTACGATTAGTTATTTTACCACACATAATAATTTCTTTTTCCATGTCAAGTTCGGATATTTTCTTTTTTAGTTTATCTTCATCTTGACCTGAACCAACAAATAACATTTTCCATTTTAATCTAGGCTTTTTTAGTTTTAATAATTTTAGAGAGTCTACGATAAAGAAAATGTTTTTTAAAGTGTTAATTCTTCCTACAAATAAGAAGATAATTTCACTTTCCTTTAATTTGTGCTTTTCATTTATAAATTTATGAGCTTGTTTGACATCTTGAACTGGTTCCATTTCAGTAGCATTATTCATTACACGAGGTAGACATTTATAATGATATTCCTCATAAAAAATACGGGCAACTTCATTGTTAACAGCCCAACACTCATCACATTTATTAAAGACTTTTATTAGTTTACTAGTTAGTCTGTTTGCTAAATACTCAGACTTTACAGCTTTTAGAAAGTCTTGTTTAAACTGACTATGCATTGTAGCAATACAAGGAATATTATGCTTTTTGGCATACTTTAGACCAGCTTCTCCTAGAGTAAATGGAGAATGAATATGAACAATATCTAGTTTGTACTTTTCTAATTCTTTTCTAAACTTTGGATCAAGTTTAGGAGTTGGAAGAGAATAATCTAAAAATAAGGCTTTGATAGAATTACATCTTACAACTTTATAAGGGAAGATGGAGTCATCATAAGGAGATGAAATATAGTTAGGAACAAAGACTATTACATTAGCGTATTTTACTAGTCTTCTCGCATAATTATCAACAACCATACATACTCCATCATTCATAGGATAGAATGAATCATTAAATATTCCAATAGTTAGTTTATTATTCATAGTAAGCTCCTTTTGTTACTTTTGTTTTTGTGATGTTTCCTTTTTCTTTACTTCTTTTTTCTTTTCTTTTTTTAAATTGTTAGGCATGTATAATCCTAATAAAATATTAAATAATTTAAATAATTTATCTTTAGTTTTTGAAGTTGCTGGTAACTCTCTAACTAAATTAATACAAGTTACAATCTTTTTAAGAGTAACAGTTTCAGTATTATTTATATTAGACTTTTTTAAGATTTCAAAAATTGAGGCAACAAATTCTCGAATATCTTCTTCAGAGTTATTTTTCATGAAATCTTTAGTTTCTTCTGAGAAAACTATACTACTTTCACTTTGTGTAGCAGGTACAAAATAACTACCAAAACATTGCCATGATGTAGCGTGATGTTGTAGTATACCCTTCATATTACTTTGAACGACAAAATAATTTGGAGTTGAATATAGTAACATTCCAACTAAACTTATTTCTGGGGTGAACTTTTTTATTTTAGGGATTAGTTGTTGATAACGTTTACTTAAAAATTCTTTTTCACGCATACCTGGACCATCAAAGTCATAGACAGTAACAATTCTTTTTTTGACATTATCTTCTGCTTCCATAGCTGCAGCAACAGCTAGATTTCCACCTTTAGAATGTCCTCCTACATAGATTTTTTTATGTTTCTTAGCTTCCTTATTTAAATAACCAATCGCAAGAGTTTGACTTGGTACAGGAAACTTGTTAGATAAATCAAAGTCTTCACGCCAACCAGACATGTATTCATTGGTTCCTTCATAAGAAATATAAATCCAGTCATTATATTCAAAAGTTATAGCTCCAAATTGTTTTTCAGTATCAACTATTCTTGAATAATTAGTCATTAATATATCTTTAAAGCGTAAAGTGTTTTTTACATTACCAAAAAGATTATGAGCATACTTATAAACATTTAGTTTGTTCTTTATTTTTTCATTTGTAATAACACTAAAATAAGCTTTACTAACGTTTTCTATAGTATTAGGTAAAATACTAATTACTTCACTAAAATTTAAGTATGATAGCTCTGCTAGTATTAAAGCATCTACATCATTAAATGGAACTTCATTAAAATCTTTATCTCCATAATATTTACAATAGTCAATAAAATTTGCCATAGTATCACTCCTATTATCATTATAACATTTAGAAAATAAAAAGATAAAGTCTTTTTACTTTACCTTTACCTTTTTATTACATTTATTTATTATTTATTGCAAGTTGAAGTACAAATATCTTTTTTACAATCTTGCATCATACATCTTAATTTATTTTTTAATCCTTCTAAATCTTCATTAGCCCAGTAGTCAGCTGGTTTTTCATAACCTTTTGTATCCCAAGCAGTTTCATCATCAAAACCAACAATTTTACCATCTTTTATTGCTATTACTGCAGGTACATAAAGTCTTTTATTACCTTCTTCATCATTTTGTAAGTAGTCAGATAAAATTTCAGTTATTTTTTTGTAGGCATCTGTATTATTTTTACGTTCTTCTAAAATATTTAAATAGTAGATTTTTTCTACTTCTTTTTCTTTTGCTATTTCATTTAGATATGGAACATAAGCTGTACACCAAGGACATTCTGGGAAGCCTAAGTAAACAATACCTGTACCCTTTTCTAAAATATTTATGATTTGTTCTGGAGTACGATAAACAAAAACATTGTCTAAAGCCTTTCCATCTTCATCTTTTAAGTTATATTCTTTAGCAAATTTTTCACTGTCTGTTAATTTGTTATCATTATTAGTATCAGCTTTCTTACTATTTTTTGGATAGAAACAAAATACTCCTAAAATAACTATAACTACTAAAGCAATTATTAATAAACTATTTTTCTTCATATTACTTCTCCTTTTTTATTTATATTTCAATTGTATTAAGAAAAATAGGTCTTTTCAATAAACTTGAAGTTGAAAAAAACTCAACATGAGGTTGAGTTTATGTTTTAGTAATATTTATGGTTCCTTTTGGATGATTTTGGGGTGCGTATATTGAATACAATTTTAATGGAGTATTTCCAATATTAGTGATGTTATGATAAGTACCAGCTGGTATTAAAATAGCATAGTTAGAATTTACTTCTTTTTTAAAAGATAAATCATTTTTTGAAGTTCCTAATTCAACTAGGGCATTTCCTTCTTCTAGTTTTATAAATTGATCTATGTTAGGATGAACTTCTAGACCAACACTTTCTTTTTGTGGAATACTCATTAGAGTTAGTTGAAGATTATTACCAGTCCAAAGAGTTGTTCTATAGTTTGGATTTTCTAAAGTACGTTTTGTTAGATTTATAGTACTAGGTGTTGGACCTAGATCGGTTGGGATAGTATTGCTGCGATAGTTATTTGGGTTATGATAGTTTGAATTATAATAATTATAGGGATTATTATAATTATTTGAATAATAATTCATGATATTTTTCCTTTCATATATAGTTTATGTAAAGAGAAAAAATAGTTTAAAAAAAGTAAGAAATTAATTTTTCTTACTTAGTGCTTTTGAATATAATTCATAGTCTTTTTCGGTAAAACAAGAAAATATAACATCAATGTTTTCAGATAGATATTCTTTTACTGTACTTATAGCAATCTTCATAGCTTTTTCTTTAGGGTAATGATAGATACCAGTACTTATACAAGGAAAAGCAATTGATACTTTTTCTAAGTTATTTTCTTTTAGATATTTTTGGGCTAGTAAAAGACTATTTTTGTAACAGGAACTTAATAGGTTCCCCTCATTATTATTGCCACCTAGATAGATGGGACCTACTGTATGAATTATTTTTTTGGCTTTGCAATTATAACCATTAGTCATTTTTGCTTCACCAGTTTTACAACCGTTTAATTTACGACATTCTTCTAATAATTCAGGTCCAGCTTTCTTATGGATTGCTCCATCAACACCAGACCCTCCTAATAGAGATGGTCTGGCAGCATTTACTATTATGTCAACATCTAAATCTACAATATTTTCTTTAGTTACAATTATGGGCATTACTTTTTGTCCTTTTTATTTTCTTGTTTTTTAGTTTTTTCGGCTTTTTTTACTTTTTCAGTTTTTACTTTTGGAACACTGATTTTAGCTTCTTTTTCTTCATTTTTCTTTTCAGTAAGAGCTCTTTTTACATATAAGCCACCTAGTAAAACTAGTAGTATTCCAAAGATAATGTATAGTGGAATATTTCCTTTTAGTCCAGCAAGTAAATAAAATAGACCTGCTAGAAAAAATAAAACTGCACAAATAATACTTCTTTTCATAAATTTCTCCTATCTTTTTATTTACTTTATTATAACATAATAATTAGTTATTGCATACTAAGAAAAATGGTTGTAGTTTTATAAAAAGAAAGTCTAATTAGACTCTCTTCCACATTATAGTTAAAACGTTTAGAATAGCTAGTAGTGTTACACCTACATCAGCAAAGACAGCCATCCAGATAGTACTTATACCAAATACTCCTAGTAGTAAGACAATGAATTTTACAATAAGAGCAAAGATAATACTTTCTTTTACTTTACGTTTTGTTAATTTAGAAATATTATGAGCAGTTTTTATTTTAGATAAGTCGTCTTTCATAATAACAATATCACTTGCTTCGATAGCAGCATCACTACCAAGGCTACCCATAGATACACCAATATCAGAAGTTTTAATAACTGGGGCATCATTGATACCATCACCAATAAACATTACTAGTCCTTGTTTTTGATATTCTTTTATTTTTTCTACTTTATCGATTGGTAAAAGATTATTGTAATAAGTATTTATTTTTACTTCATGAGCTATTTCTTTAGTTATATCTTCATTATCTCCTGATAAAATCATGATATCTTTGAAGTCTTCTTTTAGGGAACTAAGAGCATAACTACTCTTTTTTATACGATCTGATATAACAATACAACCAGCGTATTCATTATCAATTGCGACATAGATAACAGTACCAATAGCTTCTTCTTTAGGTAGTTCTACTTTGTTTTCTTCCATTAGTTTTTTATTACCAACTAATAGTTCTTTATTTTTTATAGTACAAGAGATACCTTTACCAGAGTATTCTTTATGATTAGTGGATTTTTCTAATGGTTCTTTACAGTAATTAACTATAGCCTTAGCAATAGGATGAATAGAATTTGCTTCAGCTGATGCGACTAGAGTTATAAATTCGTTTTCTTTTAGAGTTTTACTTTCGACTTTAGTTACTTCAAAGACACCTTCAGTAATAGTACCAGTTTTATCTAGAGCAAGATAATCGATATCAGCTAGAGTTTCTAGTTCTCTACTACCCTTTATTAAGATTCCTTCTTTACTAGCTCTACCAATACCAGAGAAGTAACCTAGTGGTACTGAGATAACTAAGGCACAAGGACATGACGTTACTAAAAACACTAGTGCTCTATAAACCCATGTTTTAAAATCTCCTACTATTAGAGATGGAACTATAGCAATTATTAAAGCTGATATAACTACTACTGGAGTATATATTTTGGAAAATTTACGTATAAAGGTTTCTGTATTAGTTTTTTTGTTGTTGGAGTTTTCAATTAAATCAATTATTTTGCTAGCAGTAGATGTTTTATAAGTAGAAGTTGCTTTTACTTTTAGTATTGAATCTTTATTAATTGATCCTGAGATAACTTGATCATTAACAGTTGCTTTTCTAGGCGTTGATTCTCCTGTTAGAGAAGATGTATCTAAGTAACTTGTTCCTTCAATAACAATTCCATCTAGTGGAACTTTTTCTCCTGGTAAGACAACAAATATGTCATCAACTTTAGCTTTTTTAATAGATACTTTTTCTATTTCACCATCTTTAAATAAATTAATAGTTTCACTACGTAGGTCCATTAATTTAGTAATAGACTTTTTACTACTAGCAACAGCAGCATCTGATAAATATTCACCAGTTTCAAATAAGAGCATAACCATGACAGCTTCCATATAACTACCAATAGCGAAAGCTCCTAGAGTTGCTAGTATCATAAGAAAGTTTTCATTAAAAATATCTTTTTCCTTTAATCCTTCAAAAGCTTCCATATATATTTCATAACTTATAATTATATAACTTATTACTAATATTATTTCTTTTATAGGACTTGGTAGAAAAATAGAAATTATAAATAGTATGATACTTATTATTATTCTTATTAAGTCTTCATTTAAAATTTTTTTCATTACATTACCTCCGATATATGCTCCAAGCCATATTTTAAAATTATTTTTATATGTTCATCACTTATACTATAATATACATTCTTCCCTATTTTGTCAGTTTTTACTAAATTAGATGTACGTAAGTTTTTTAATTGATGTGAAATTGCTGATTGAGTCATGTCAAGTAGTTCACTTATTTCATTTACACATAAGGGTTTATTTAAGAGTGCATCTAAAATTCTTAACCTAGTTTGGTCACCAAATATCTTATAGAACTCGCTAAGACCATATAAAAGTTCTTTACTATGTAGTTTCATAATTCACCTCTATATATGATTACTTGTTCATACATTCATAATAATATATGTATATGTTTAAGTCAAGAAAAAAAGTATCATAATGGATACTTTACGTATAGTTAGTCTTTTATTTGCAGTTATGTTTTTTATTATATGTTACAAAAGCTATTGTAGATATTGTTATTAGTAATAGACCTATTCCGATATGAATAATAATTCCAGAGCCTCCTGTTAAAGGTAGACTTCCTGCTTCTGGCACTTCTATTTCTACTTTGTAATAACCATCTGTTGTGCTTGCTACTGAGCCCGATATCTTTACTTTCATTGATGTTGTTGGGGCAAGACTATATCCTGATTTTGCTTTGGTATTTTTATCTATATTGATTATACTAATTTTTTTTGGTTTCTTCAATATTTTTTATTGGACATTTTACGTAAATATGAATATTAAAGTAAAATTATCATTCTAATTAGTTGGATAATAGTTGATAGAATAAAAACTTTTGATATAAACATTATATTATTTAAGTATTTAGTTATGTATTTGTTATCATCTTTTACTAAGTCTATAGCTTTAGTATTTAGATTAGATAGGATATTTTGATATATTAAAATTATTATGAATATAATAATACCAATTTTCGCATCCATACTTGTTTTTATTACTAAAGTTATAACAAGTGAAATTATAGGAGTAAAACTTAAATAGTAAAAATATGGTATTACTTTACTTAGATATTCAAGAGATGATTCTTTTAATTTAGAATAACCTGATAATAAATAAGCGATGCTTAGAGAAAAATATGATTTAGAAGAATAAGTTTTTTCTTTTAATTTTATTATTTTTCTTTTTAATTGATACTTGTTTAAAGGATTATCTTTACTTTCTACAAGACGAAGACCATTATCATCTTTAGTTAATCTTATTACGGCTTCAGAAGCTGTTTCTTGACCATTTTTGCTAGTTAGAGATGAGATAAATATCAAGATATAACATAAGAGTGTTAGAACGATGCTTATGATTAATAAAATAGTAGACATATTACTTTCTCCTTTCAATGATTAATAAAGATATAAAACTAATTAGACCTAGGAAACTTAGGATTAGTCCTTCTTTTTGTAATGGGGACTTATATACTATTTTTATATTATGATTACCTTTAGGTAATTTAAATCCTAAGAAAGATTTATTTACAATTTGCTTGTCCACTACTTTATTATCAACAAATACTTTGAAGCCTTCATCATATGGAATACTTGTAACAAAGTAACCAGATTCTTTCATATCTATAGTTCCTTCTATGTTATCTCCTAAACTTTTATCTTTGTTTGCTACAAAAGTACTTTGTTTATCTATTACTTTAGAGATATCTTTGTAATTTAGTTTGTATGTTTCAATACTACCTATTTTATAAGTTCCTTTATTGAATTTTAGAACTAGACTATTTAGATCATTATTACTTGATATAACATAATGGAAGATATTGTTGTTGTTTTTATAAGTCCATGTTTTACAAGTTCTTACGTTACTAATATTGTTGATAGTTATACGAAGATCTCCTTCTTTACAACTTTGTTCATTTAGAAGTTCAATATTTAAAATTAAGATATCATCTTTTAGAGGAGAAGATAAATCTAAGATTAATTTACCATTTTCTTTACTTTTAATTAAAAGATAATCTTTCTTTTGTTTTATAGTTAGATTTTCTTGTTTAGAGATAGTTGCTTCTAAATTGATCTTTTTAGTTATTTTAGACTTAGTATAATTTGTTTTATCTTTGGTTACTACTCCAGATAAAAGTTTTTCAATATTTTCTGGATATGATAATTTATCAAACTCTTCTTCATTAGTTATTTTATTAGTACCATAAAATAGTGGTAAGACATTATCATTTTTATAGAAGTTTTTAGTTATTTTTTCATAGCCTACAGGAGCATTGTCTTCAGAATAGATGTACTTGATACCCATAAATACTTGAAATAAAATATCATTATTTTGAGCAAGCATTAAGTTATTTCTATAAGATAGAGCATTTTTAAAAGTATTTTTATAAAACTCTGTATAAAGAGGATTTGATACTGATGAATATACTGAGTTTTGATTATAACCTATTTCATATATTTCATTTATATTTTGAAGAGTGTTGTTTAAATTATTAAAACGAACTATGTCTTTTTCTTGTGATAGAATCTTTTTTATATTGGTTGTTAGTTCAGTATTTTGATTTTGAATAGGAACATAAGTATCGTTGTAATTTGAAATGTTGAAGGTAATAATCGGTACTAGTATTAGTAAGAATATAGTTAGTTTTTCCTTTATTTTTGAAGTGTTATATAAGTAGATTGTGATGTTAAATAAAAGTAAGTCTAAGTAAATTGCTGGATTATCATATCTTGTGATTATAGATAATATGACTAGTATTATAGATATGATTAAAATATTCTTTTGAGGTATTTTTTTAGATAATAATGCCTCAATAAATTGATATAGTAAAAGACATACTATTGGGATAAAGGGAATAAATACTTTATTTCTAAAATATAAGTTACCATTTAAAAGATAGACAACTATAGGTATATTTAGTAATACTATTAAAGTAATACTTAGAAATAAGTTATGTTTCTTTTTGGATAATAGTCCTAGTATAACTGAGATGACACTTATAATAGTTAGTCCCATTGTATAGTTACTATATAAGTAGGCATCAACGTTAAATTTAGGAATTAATCTTGATAAAAAATAGATGTTTGTTGTGGTGGGAAGTTTTGTAGTACGTCCAGTTTTTAAAGTATAGAAAGTTGGTAAAAGTAAGACTGAAGCTGATACTATAGCAATTATGATTGGAATTAAAAATAGAGATCCTTTCTTTAGGAAGTCTTTTAGATTGACTGTAGGATTTAATTCTAAGTAGCGGTATACTGCATAGATACAAATTACTATAATACTTGGTATTGAATAATAGTAACTAATCATAATTATCATAAAAATAGAAAAAGCTACTAGAGACATCTTTCCTTTTTCTAAATATTTATCTACTCCAATTAGGGCTAAAAATAAAAATGGTAAATAGTTTACAAACATAAAGTGTTTATGTAAGTGAAATAATATTGGAGCAGAAAAAATAATAAACATAGTTGTTAGAAAAGCTACTTTTTTAGTAGTTTTTGTTTTAAAAAAATAATATGATATTAAACCAGCACTTATAAAAATAATACCATTTAGAGTTATTATATAATCTTTCATACTTACGAATGGTAATAAGTAAGATATTAAAAGTAAGGGGTTTAAAAGACCATAATAAGAAAAGTTATAAATATTTTGACCGGCTCCGATAGAGAGAGCAAAACTTGGAAATAAGTTTAGAGTTTTATAAAAGAGTTTTCTAAAGTAGTCTGGAAATATTATATGTTGAGTAGACCAATCGATACTACTTCCAAAAATAGAATTATCTGGTATTACTAGGAAAATTAAAAGTATAGAGAGAATAGTTATTATAAGATAGTTATAATCAAAATCTTTATTTTTTCTTTTATTCACTTTTAGTCTTAACACTTTCTAAAGCTTTAGAAAATTGATCAGCACATGATGTGTTTCTAAAACCACATTTTATTCCAGATAATTTTTTTATAACATCCTCTACTTTTTCTCCTTCTACTAGTTTGCTTACGGCTTTTAAGTTACCGTTGCAACCACCAGTGAAGGTTACATTATAGATGTGATCGTTTTCAATATCAAAATCTATATTAGTAGAACATGTACCTTTTGTTTTATAACTGTATTTCATATTAACACTCCTCTTATTCTGTTTTTGGTTTAGTATATTTTTTTAAGACATCATCAATTATATCATCAACATCATCTACTATTTTGTCTTTATCAAAAATAGTAAATACAAATAGTCCTAGTAGGACAAAAATTAGTAATAGTATTATAAATAATGGAACAGAGAAAGTATCAGTTCTAGCAATTGTTGTATCTAGATAACTATTTGTTAAGTAGTTGTCAAAGTTTTCTTCATTTATAACTATTTCATTTTCAGCTGGCATAAAGTTAGGAAGGTTTTTGATTGCTAGAGCTTTTAACTCTGTGTTTATTACGACTGGGTACCCATACACTTTGATAGGAGTTGGTTCTTTTGTTGTTCTTTCATAAGTATAGTCAATTATGTCTTTAAACTTAGAATAGTCACTATCATTTATAGATATTAAGTATGTATGCCAAGCTCCAGTATCTTCTTTTTCAATTACAAAGTGAATTGATTTTTTATTTGTGGAATAGTAAGCAAACTTTTCAGACATTCTTGATACTTCAATGTATGAATATTCATCAGCTTTAGTTATTTTTTCCCAAGGCTTTATCTCTTCTTTTTCTTGGAATATTTTATAGGCACATACTGATAAGACTGTCATGGCAATTAGGTAGACTAAACATAAAAACAGTTTTATGAATATTCTTTTTTCACTCTTTTTCTTTTTGTTCTTTTTTTTACTCATTTAACTACACCTCGATATGTATTAACTCTTCTGTTCTTTCTTTTTAGGACTTAGGATAAACTTTTCAGCTAACTTGTATTGGTCTCTATTTTTGATATATAGATATCCTATTATTGAAAATACGATTGCTCCTACAAAATTTACAAATAGGTCTTTCATAGTATCTATTAGTCCAATATCTAAATAACCATTTTCTATTACTGTTTCTCTGGTATTATTATCACTATAGACAATTGTTTTGTTTATATTGTCAACTACTATGGGGATATTGGCACCTGATTGGTTTAGGGTTACTGATGAGACTTTTGTTACGATACGATCTTTTTGCATATCTTTATTTAGAACTCTATCAATTGAGAACTCAGAAAATTCCCAAAGTATACCAATTGTCATAGAAAAACAAATTGATACTAGGGCTACAAATGATGCTGACATATCCATGTGAACATATTTATTTCTATTTAAAATATCAATTAGAGAAAAACCAATAGCAGCACAGATAAAACCATTTATAGTATGAAGCATACTATCCCACTCTTTAATAAGTCCATAGAAATTAGAAATCTCACCTAATATTTCAGAGGCAAAGATAAACATATAAACTATTATTTCTAGAGTTGATGGTAATTCAATATTAAATTTTTCAGATATTAGACCAGGTAATGTAAATAATACTAAAGTTAGAACACACAGTAAAACGTTTTCCCAGTTACCTTTCATACCTTGAGCAACCATACAAACAATTACTAAAAATCTTAATAATAGATAAGTTATAAGAGTTTGTTTTGGTTTATTAATTTTCTTTTTTAACTTCATATTACTTCCTACTCTTCCTTAAATAATCTATTTATATTTTCTTTGGGTAATAACATTTTCATTTTTCCTGTTACATTAAAGTTTAAAACATGCTTTGAAGTTTTATACTCTTCTCCATCTATACACCATGACACTTTAGGTGGATCAAGAAATTCTAACTCAAAATTATCTGTTTGATAATATGTAACATTAGAAATATTTTTTAGACCATAACGACTTAATTCAAAGAAGGCTTTTAACATATCTTTTTTATTTTTTAGTGGTACTAAGGCTACTTCAAACATGCCATCATTTAGTTTTATATCTTCACAATAAATATCATTCATACCAGCAACACGTGATGAGTTTGTTATAAAAAAGTAAGCATAATTTCCGGTGTACTCTTTACCCTCTATTCTATATTTAATGTTATAAGTATGGATACTATTTCTAAGTTGTTTTAAACCATAGATGATATAGGCTATTTTTCCATACTTCTTTTTTAGTTCTCTTGGAGTATTATAAGACATATCAATGTAGTCTCCTAGACAGCAAACGTAAATAAATGGTTCATCATTCATGTAGCAGATATCAATTGTTTTTATAGTTCCTGATAAAATTAATTCTAAATTTTTTATATAATCACTATTTAGTCCATACATGTGACCTACATCGTTTGTTGTTCCCATAGGAAGATTTGCTAAAGTTAGTTTTTTAGTTCTAGCCATATTTCCAGTAACAACTTCATTTAACGTACCATCGCCACCGGCGCTTATTACTAGATCTATGTCATTCGGAAGATTCTTTACTATTTCTGTAGCATCTTTAGGTTGTTTTGTGTATTTTATTTCGGCGTCATAACCATATTTTCGTAAAATATCATAAAAGTTCTTTTTACTACCAATGCTTTTTATTTTACCTGATTCAGGATTCATAATAATAGCACATTTTTTCATGAATAGGTTCATCTCCCTTCGATAGATATATTATACCATTTATTTAAAAATTTACTAGTGGTATAAGAAAGTTGAGGTTTTTGAAGAAAGTATTGGTTAGTTGAATGTTCTAATATGTTAAGTTTTTGACGTTTTTTAACATATTAGTTTGATATGTTAAGTTTTTGATACTTTTTTAACATATTAGTTTTGTTTTACACTTATTTATATTTATTATTTATGGTGGATTGCTAAGGAATTTTTATTTAATATATTTTAGTATTTTAATTATAGTTTTTGTTTGATATACTTTATTATAGAGGGTGGTTTGTTATGATAAATAAAAATAATAGTCAAAGGGACTATAATATGGACTTACTTAGAATACTTGCTTCTCTTATGGTTATTGTTATTCATGTTTCTGCTTACAATTTCCTTGATATACCAACTAAAAGTATAGAATGGCTTAGTTATGATATGTATGATAGTATAGTTAGAAGCGCGGTTCCTATATTTTTAATGATTTCTGGGGCATTCTTTTTAAATGATAAAATACAAAATAATTTGAAAAAATTATATACTAAAAATATTTTTAAGCTGTTTTTGGTATTTGTTATTTGGTCTTTTATATATGCTACATTTTGTGTTTTTACTAAAAGAATTGATAGTAATAACTTTTTAGGTTCTATTATAGCAGGACATTTTCATTTATGGTTTATACCTATTATAATAGGCATTTATATTATTTCACCCTTTATATATAGATTTGTAAAAAATAGTGATGAGAAAATTTTTAAGTACTTTTTAATTATCTTTATTAGTGCTACTTTATTAAAGACTATTTCATATTTACAATTTTTGCCTTGTTATGAATATATTACACTATTTTTAGGGTTATTACCTATAGATATCATTTGTAAGCATTATAGTTATTTTATATTAGGATATTTCTTATACAATTATGATGTTTCAAAAAAATTCACTAAAACTATTTATATTCTTTCTGTAATTAGTATTTTTCTATGTTTTATAGGATGTTACATATTATCTAGATATTTGGGTTATAATAATTCTGATTTAATGAGTGGATTTTCTATATTTACAGTTATTGAAGCAATAGGACTATTCTTGTTTTTTAAGAATCATAGTTTTGATAGTAAAAGTGTTTTTAGTAAAAGAGTCGCAGATATTGCGAATTGTACGTTAGGTATTTATGTGATTCATATGTTAGTATTGTATATATTATTTGATTGTAATCTTATTCAAATTAGATCTTTTAATACAATTTTATCTGTACCTATTATTTCTATATTGATATTTGTTATATCTTTAGTAATTGTTTACTTAATTAAGAAAATAAAATTTATTGGAAAATGGTTGTTTTAAAATGAATTTATATATATAAATTTAGCGATAAAGATAATAAAAGAATGACTTTTGTCATTCTTTTAGGTTGTATTAAAGTACTTAAACTTTTTATTTATATTGGTTTCCTCTTATTAATTTATAGATTAGTTTTAGACCTGCTGGTATTGATTTAAAGAACATTTTTATAGAACAGATTAGTTCTTTAAACATTCTTTTTATAGCTCTTAGAAAATCAAGTATAACTTTAGCATCTTCTTTTGCATAACATCTATTTAACATTATACTTATTTTCATTCTTCTTTCTGACCAATTACTTTTCTTTTTAACTTTATCTTTACCTTCATAATTAATACCAAATTTTGATTCTATATAGGCTTTACAATAGTAATAATAAGCATCATTCATTGTTTCTACTGCAAAGTTATAGTCTATATAACCATTATCTATAGGTTTAGTATTTTCTTCTTTCTTTATACCTTCATCAATAATCTTTTCAAATTTTTTAACCATTATATCTAGAGTAAAGCCTTCTTCTATTCTTTTACGACAATTCTTTTTAATTTCTTTTAAATTATTTAAGACTCTATCTATTTCATTTACATATTCTTCTACTTCTTTATTATGCACTTCAGGAGTAGCATCTATATTACAATGAACTATACCACCTACTTTATCATTGATTAGTTCAGTTTGACCACCGACATCAGTTGATACTACTGGTACTCCCATTGAAAGAGATTCATATGATGTTAAAGCAAGACCTTCTAATGTTGAACAGTTTACAGTTACATCACTTATTGCATATACTTCTTCTGTTTCTTTTACCATTCCAAGAAGTTTGAAATTTTCATCTACAACAGAAGCTACATTATTCATTAATGGTCCATCTCCAGCAATAACAAAGAAGACATCGTTTCGTACTTTTAAAAGCTCTTTACATATTTCTACAAACATTTCTGGACGTTTTTCTTCTGATAATCTGGCTATAAAAGTTATAATTTTTTTATCCATCGGTAATTGATATTTTTCTTTTAAGTTGTTTTTATTAAACTTTTTAGGATCATATCTTTTTTCATCAGTACCAATATATAAAGTTTCAGCAGTTTTCTTATTATAATTATTTACTAATTGACTCTTTGTAAAGTTATTACAGCAATATGTTCCAGTTAGGTACTTATCTACATCCATTGAACATCTAGCAAATCCTTCTCTTGGATCTTTTAAATCTATTGAGTGAATATAATCTATAAATGGTATTTGTGGATATTTTCCCTTTAAATATGGAACCATGTAATAACCATATTGTGTATTACTTACAACTACAGCATCTACTTTTCTGGAAGAAATCATGTAATCTGTAAAGTTAATATAATCAACTGTTTCTAGGAAAGTTGACATATCATATAGTTCTGTTGCAGCCTCTTCAAATTGTTGTCTTAATGGATTATCATTTGGTAGAGTTGTTAGAACTATAGCTTCATACTTTTCCTTATCTAGACGTTTTATTAATTCTAGATTAAATAAGTCTGCTCCTCCTACTACCATCCAAGTTAATAGGAATAAGATTTTTTTCTTTTTTGACTTTTTATATTCTGGTAAAACCATATCTTTATAAGTTTTAACGGTTGCGTACTTATTACATTCATGTGGAAATTGAATTATTTCAACATCTTTTTTTATAGTTGCGGCAGTTTCATTAACGTAGCGCATAGCGTTGGTATTATTCTTTTTAGCTCTTGATAATTCTCCAGTTGAACTTGTTCTATACCAGAATATAGGAGCATCTACTCTAATTGGTTTTTTACCTTTTGCTAGAAGTTTTAACCAAAGATTCCAGTCTTCATACATAGCTTTTTCTTTTATGCCAAAGCAACCTACTTCTAGTAAATCTTCTTTTCTTACCATAGAAGCAATACAAATTAAGTTTTCTATTACTTGTTGTTCAACAGTTAGGTATCTTTCCCAGATGAATTCTCTATCACCAAAGTTTACCATTGTTGTATAAGCAAATGAGGCATCCGGATGAGTTTCTAGTGTCCAATATAGACACTCCACCATGGTCTTATCTGGGATATCATCACAATCTAGGAAGAAAACATATTTTGTATCTTTACTGGCTTTTTCAATACCAAAGTCTCTGGCCATAGATGGTCCTCCATTTTCCTTATGAAAGACTCTTATTCTATCATCCATTTTTTCTAATTCAGCTAGTTTTTTTAGTGATTCTTTATCTTTTGAACCATCGTCTACTATTATCCATTCAAAATAAGGATATGTTTGGCTAAATAGTCCATTGGCTGTTTCTATTAAAGTTTTTCCACCATTATAAAATGGAGTTACAATACTAATTGTTGGTTTGCTTTTCTTTACTAATTCCCCTATTTTTTCTATTTTATCTCCTGGTCTTTTACTATAATCCATTATTTCACTCTCCTTATTTTCTTTGTTATTCTATCTAGTTTGCTATTTACTTTTTTAGGTATATTAAGTTCAAGTTCTTTATATAATCTTTGATTATCTTCATACAATGCCTTATTTTCTTGTTCTAACTTCTTAATTTGTTTTATATAAGCATTGGCACTATCAATTATCCCAATTGGATTTAAATCATCTTTAGTCATTTCTGGTATATCTAAAAAGATACTATTTTCAATTGATAAATTTTCTTTAATATATTTGTAATTTTCTTCTACAATTTCTACTAATTCTTGTTCACTATATTTAAATAATTCATTCTCATTACTATCAACATTTATTCCCGAAAAGTTTTCCTCCACTATCTTCTTTATATTTTCAGGTGTAACAAAAATCATATTTCCTTTATATCCAGATATAATTGTTGGCTTTTTAGATGCTACTGATTCTAAGGCACAACGATCGACTCCTAATAAAATGTCTGCTTTTTCTATATATGGTTTTACATTGGAAACGGCTCCTATAAATTCGATATTTTCCTCTTTAAACATTTCCTTTATTTCAGAAAGTATTTCTCCATCGCCAAGTATAGTTAGTCTGACATCTTTATTATGTGTTTCTTTTATATGCCTAAAGATTTTAACTGCAGTATATATTGATTCTCTTTTATGTTCACATACTCTTCCAAACCAAAGTAAGTTATCAAACTTCATATTTATTGTTTTAACTTTTTTATCCTTATAATCTGAAAAGTCTAAACTATTTCTGACTACCATATATTTGGAATCTGGTAATTCAAATAAATATTGATGTTCTTCTTTAACATTTTATGTTATAGCAATTATTTTTGATGCACATTGAAAATATATTGGAAATAATGTTAAAAAAATTCTGTAATGGGCCATAAACCACTCGCAACTTCCTGGAATTATATTATGTAAATAAGCCACATATCTAATATTATTTCTTAAGGCGATAGGAAGAATATATGGTATGCATGGAAATTGATGTACATATATAAAATCAATCTTTTTAGAAAGTATTATTCTTTCTAATTTCAATATTTCTTCCCAATCAACAGCAGTATCTTGAAGCTTAAAGTCAAATTCAATCCATTCAATGTTTTTCTTTCCTTTTAGCTTCTCCCGTAATATACCATCTCTTGAGAGAATATAACATTTTATTCCTCTTCTATTAAATTCATTAACTTGCGTTAAGGTAAAAGTTTCAACTCCACCAATTCCTAATTGCTCTAAACAAACAAGTGCATTTTTCATTTTTTTCTCCTTTTTCTAATATCTAACTTACTTTTTATATTGGCTAGTTTATTTATAAACCTATATCTTTTACTATTACTTATATTTGTTAATTTTTGAGATAGCATCATGATTTTTTCATTTGCTAATTCTAATTTCTGGGTATTATATGCTTGTTCTAACAATTTAAATGTATTTTCATTTATTTCACTAAAAATTATATTTCTTTCTATTGGTCTTTTCACTGAGGTTTTTAAAGCTTGATTATATTCTTCTATAGACTTATATTTTGTTTCTTGTAATAAGAACTTATTTTTAACTTTATTAAAAAGCTTAGCACCTTTATCTGTATTTATGATTACTGCTGATGTTCCTTTTTTATCAAAGAATTCTTTATGAACATTATATATTCCCCAATAATCACCAAGTATTATGTCAGCAACATTATTTTTTCCTTTTGCTGGACAGTTATAACAACTTTCTCTTAATATGTAATTGTCTACAAATAAAGACATCATTGGATCGTCTGCAAACTTATAGGCCTTATTTATTCTTTTTGTTTTGTATTCAATACTAGCTACATCCCAACCATTAACTTTACTTTTAAAATTTATTTCTTCTATTTCTGTTTCAAAATTTTTTTCTATTTCTTTTACTCTTTTTTCTACAATATTATCGTTAATTACACCGTGACAAATAACACTTACTGTATATAATTTAGGATATTCTTTGGCCAAGTAAGTTTTTAGTGCAAGTATTTGACAAGGAGTTCCTGAGAATAATACCTTTTTATTTTCTCCTAAGTCTTTTTTTACATCATTAAAAATTGTTTTGACGTTACTTTGTGAATACTTTGAGCCTTGTATTTTTTTGATATCATTAACATTGTCTATTCTAATATGTTCAACTTTTAAAGATGATATTGTTGCTCCATAGACGATACCTTGATGAGTTAGTATTTCTTTAGCTAAATAGTAGAATACTCCACCAGATGAACTTGATTGTAAAATATCTTTTTCTTTTGACTTTGCTGCATAACACTCTAAAGCTTTTGTTTGCTGGATATTTTCAATATTACGGCAACATTTTTTTCTACATAGACCACAATTTATACATTTTTTTAAATCTATTTTTGGATATAAAAATCCTTCTTCATTTTTAACCATTGTAATAGCATTTTTAGGACAGACATTTGCACAAACTTGGCAACCTACACAATCTGTTTTTTTACAAATTTTTTCTTTTTCTAGTGTTTCTAGTCTTGAACACATATTCTCATATAGCTGTTGTGATTCTTTAATAATTATTAGCATCTTCTCTTTTAGAATTTTTCTAATGTTATTTTGATTTTTGTTTAGATAATCGAATTTTTCAATTAATGAATCTTTATTTATATCTTCTATTGGTAAAACATAATCTTTGTAGTTTCCAAAGATGTCTTCAGCAATTCCTCTTGATTTTACGCTATATCCAAGTACTAAGGTTGGGACACAGGTTGAATAAGCGGCAATTGAGGCATGAGTTCTAGCTGCTATTAGTAAACTACATTTAGAGATAATGTATTTAAGTTCTTTACAATCGTAATTACCTCTTTCTAAATATAATCTTTTTTCGTTTTTATAATCTTCTGCTATTCTATCTAGAATTTTATAGTCACTTACTTCTTCTACCATAACGTGTGGTATTAAGCATATTGAATAGTCAGTTTTTTTTAAAATGTAATTTATTAATTCCTTTATATCGTTATAATTTTCTTCTGACTTTATTGTTAAAGGACTTAAGTTCAGACCAACTATCTTTCTATTTTTATACCATGAGTTTAATTTTACTTCTTTCTTTTTTAGAGAAAAAGCAGGTTCTGGTATTAACATAAGTTTTTCTTCTGGTATATATTTCTTTATAGCATTATAGCTAATCTTTTCTCTAAGCATCAATAAATCGTATTTTTTTAAGTTTGTTATAAGATCTAAATCCGTTATTTCATCAAATAGTGAGGCACCAAATAGTACTGTTTTTTTACCTAGTTGTTTTGCTTTGGTGTTAATAGAATAAATCCACTCATTAACACCATAACAGTAGTTATCACCACCTACATGAATTGCAAGATCTGACTTTTCTAATTCTTTAACTACATCTCTTTGATAAAGCAATTCGTAGTTATTATAATCAAAAGGCATATTTTGATACTTTTCTAATTTCTTTTTTTCGCTCTCAGTGAACTCATCATAATTTTGTCTATGATGGTTTATGTATTTTTTAATTTTTTCTTTTTTTATTTTCTTATCATTTTCGTAGTCAAATGTTGCTAAAACAATTTCCGCTTCATTAATTTGCTCTATGACAGAGTCAACAATAGCTTCACAACCTTTATTTTGCAGTGAACCTATTCCATATAATAATATTTTTTTCTTTTCTTTATTCATACCTTGCCCAACCTTTATTATTATTTATAAATTAATTATAACAAATTAGTTTATTTAATACAAATTTTTGGACTAAATTGTTGATTTTTAGGAGAAAAAGTAAAAAAAAGAATTTTTTACAATTCTTCTACAAATGACTTTTCTAATTTTTTAAATATTAGATAGCCAATTACTAGTATTACTACTGATAATAAGCCCCATAATAATATCATCATCATATCAGGAAGTGTATGATAATAAAGAATGGAACGATATCCTTCTATTAATTGAGCCATAGGATTTATCTTTAGTACCCATTGGAATTTTTCTGGTAACATATCAGCTTTATAAATTACTGGAGTTGCATAGAAAGCTAACATCATTACAACACTTACAAAGTGATCTACATCTCTTACAAATACTGTGATTGCTGATAAGATAAAGTTAAATCCTAAAGTTATGATATATTGAATTAATATTAATAATGGTAATAGTAGGACGTGTACTGAGAAGCCTACTCCTGAGAATATTATAAATATAAAAACGATTATCATTGTTATTAAAAAGTTTATTAATTGACTTGTTGTTATTGAGATTGGAATTATTTCTCTTGGAAAATAAACTTTCTTTAAGATGTTACCATTAGCAACAACACAACCTGTACCAGTTTGGATAGCAGTTGTAAAGAAGTTCCATGGTATTAAGGCTACTATCATAAAAATAGTATAATTATCTACATCTACTCTTAAGATATATGGAAATACAAATGAGTATACAGCTAGCATTAGTAATGGATTTAAGAATGTCCAAATTACTCCTAGCCATGAACCTTTATATTTACCTCTTATTTCTTTTTTAATATTTGTTTTTAATAATTCTCTATAGTTATATAATTCTTTAAATACGTTCATTATAATCACCCGCACACTTTCAAGTACTCTTCAAGTACTTCTTTGACTTGACCATCTCTATGAACTTCTCCTTCATATAGCCAAATTGCTCTATCACAGAATCTTCTAACTTGGTCCATACTATGAGTAACAATAACGATTGTCTTACCAGCATTTTTTAATTCTATTAGTTTATTGAAACATTTATCTTGGAAATGTTGATCTCCAACTGCTAGTATTTCATCAATCAATAGGATATCTGCTTCAACGTTTATAGCAACAGAGAAAGCAAGTCGCATATACATTCCTGATGAGTATGTTCTAACTGGATTATCAATAAATTCTTCTAATTCAGAAAATTCAATTATTTGATCTAGTTTCTTATCTATCTCTTCTTTTGTTAACCCAAAGATAGAGGCATTGAAATAAATATTTTCTCTACCAGTAAAGTCATCATGGAATCCAGCACCTAATTCAAGTAAGGATGTTAATTTACCATCTTTGGTTATTTTTCCTTTTGTTGGATAAATGATTCTATTCATTAACTTTAGTAATGTTGATTTACCTGAACCATTTGTTCCTATTAACGCTACACTTTCACCCTTTTTTATTTCTATATTAATGTCCTTTAAAACATGTAATACATTATTTTTACTTCTATTTTTCTTAGAAAAGAATAATATTTTTTCTTTTAAAGTATTAGCTTTATCATAATAAAGTTTGAAGTCTTTTGAAACATGTGTAACTTTTATCGCTACGTCTTTTTCCACAGTTCTACCTCATTTCTTGTTATATTTCAAACATCTATATTATACATAAGTATTGCATTTTTATCAATATTCTTTCACTTTGATGGTTGTACAATGTACTTCATTCTTTTAGCTGTAACGACTTTATAACCTTCAGGTGACAAGTGTAGACCATCTATTGTGTACTCTAAGTTTAGATTGCCATCAGAGTCGGTTAATTCATCATACATATCAATGTATTCATAGTTATATGTTTTAGCATTTATTTCTAATTCTTTATTTATTTCCATTATTTTTTTATTTTCTCTTTTACCAACCATCCAATCTATAACTACATCATTATCTGTTTTATTATTTACAGGATAAATTGACTCAATATATAGTTTAGCATTTGGTCTGTTTTTATGTATTTCTCTAGCTATTTTTAATATTCCATATACAATTTCATCACTACTTGAACCAGTTAGATTATTAGTTCCTATCAATAGGAATACTTTAGTAGGATTGTATTTATATAAGTCATCTTCAAGATTACCATATACTCCGCCTACAGAGTTTCCACTATGTCCAGAATTTACAACTGGTATGTCAGGATAAAAAGTATTTACATTATAAAAGTCAGTAATAGAATCACCAATAAAGACAATATTTTCATATTTATAATCTATCTTTTTATCTTTATCTGTTTTATTACTCTTTGGATTTTCTATACCTGTATATGGTTCCATTCTTTCTATTAATATTAGTCCTAGAGATATGATTGTTATAACTATTAAAAAAATAACTAACCTGATAATTATTTTGTAGTTTTTATCTGTTGTATCGGTTATCATTTTTAATCAATCTCCTTTTTTATTTTGTTAAGAATTGTACTGTTTTTTAATTTACTTGTAACATAGGCATAACTTTTTTCTAGGAAAATTGCTATAATGGTTGCTAAGACAAAGTTTGTTACTAACATACAAATAAACTTTATTATACTATTATGTAGTGGAAAACGAGCAATTATTACGTATAGTAATGATGATGATATTCCTTGAGCAAAATAGTAAAATATAGCATTTTTACCTATATAGTTTATTTTATTATTATCAATTATTTTTAGTTTATCTTTTAAATACCAAGTTAGCATAATAGAAAGATTTGAAAAGATTAGATATGGAACACTTGGTGGGAATTTTATATTTTGAATACTATTTATACCAATGTTTAGGAAATAAAATGTAAGTAATAATATGAGAATGTTACTGGTTTCTAAAATAATTAATTTTTTAGATGAGGTTATCTTTTTCTCATGTGAGATATATCCTAGTAAATATATAAATGAATAGAATGTTATATATTGTAAACGTACCATTGAACCATTTTGGGCACTTACGTATAAAAATAACATAAGAGTAAATGGAAGTATTATTTTAGTTAAAGTTTTGTAGGCATCTTTCTTTAAATAGTAGTTGACGCTACAGATTACTATTGAACATATTACAGATACTGCAATATACATTTTCATAAACCAAATTGAACCAGCTACGATTGGTAATTCTTTTGGTTCTTTAAATGTATAAGCTAGCCATGATATTACTTCCGATAGATTTATATGACTTTTGAAAAAGACTAGTAGTATGATTGTAAAAAATACTAAAAAGTATAACCACTTTTTCCACTGACCTATTATTCCTTTTATATTTTTAATTATAGAGTTAACATAATTAAATGATAATCCGGCTAAAAACATAAACACTGGAACATCAACTAGTAAGGTTAGACTACTAAACCATCTTGGTAGATATCCTTCTCCAGACCACCAAGCAGTATGAATTATAATTATAGAGATGGTTGCTAAACCTCTTAAAAAATCAATATTATTATTTCTAGTTGCTTTTTTCATTTTAACTCTCCTACTACTATTTTACATTTATTTCTTCTACACTTTCTTTTTTTACAAGATAAGCATGTTCTGCTATTTTCATAAGTGGCAAATCAGACATTGAATCTGAGTAAAAGCCCGTTATTTTTTTATTATTAAATTCTTCATTAAAGCGATGAACTTTTTCTTCACCATAGCAATTTTTACCTAAGAATGTGCCTGTTTTCTTACTTACTTTACTAGCAATAATTTTTATTTTTAATTTTTTCTCTAATGGTTTTAGTAAAAACTCAGGAGATGCAGATATAATTACATCACTTGTTTTACTTTGTTTTTTATACCAAGTTTTTATTTTTACTATTTTTTGTTTCCAAAATACTTCTACAGTCTTATCAATATTATCTATTTTTTTTACAAATGAAAAGAATTGTGATTTAAAATATTCTTTATCTTTTATTTTTAATTTATATAAAATCATAGCAAATACTTGTTTTGGTAATAGTAAAATAATTGATTTTTTTCTTTTTAAACAAAATAGGTAAAAATCAATTGACGAATCTCCATCATATATTGTTTTATCAAAATCATAAACATTTAGCATAATAGATTTTTTTCCTCCTATAAGTTCTATCTTTGTATTTATCGACGACTTATTTATTTCTTTGGTAGTTCGATATAACTATTTACAATTATAGCATATTAAGTAATTATTTCATAAAAAAATGTCGTTTCTTTGACCTTTTTTAAGCTATTTAACATAGTATTTTGACAAAGTTATAGGCTTATTATAACAAGTACAATAAGCCTCCCATTACTAAAACATATAAAATTACGATCGCTATTAGTTTTTTGTCTGATAAAACCACTTCGATAGGATCACCGTGTGAGTTTCCTTCAATGTTTAGACTATATAGCTGTAATATTATCATTACTAGTGGTATAGTCCAGAATAAGTAATCGTTACCTATTCTTGCTACTGTTGCTGGATCAACACACCATAATGTATAAGATACTATAGCTAGTCCTAAGCAAACGTACATATTCTTGTCTAAGAATTCTTTATTGTATAAACTTAGAACTTTTCTACTCTTGTTACCATTTTTAATAATTTCATTTCTTCTTTTACCAAAGCCTAAGTAGAATGATCCAAAGATAATCATTAAGTATAAGAATTTAGAAACTTCTACATCTACAACTACTCCACCATACATAACACGTAAAACGAAACCTGATACTAGTATTACGACATCGATGATAGGTTCATTCTTTAACTTTTTACTATATAAAATATTTAGAATTAAGTAAATTAATGGAATTAATATTACAAAGATATTTTTAGTAGTCTTGAAGAAGAAGACCATTATAATAGCAATTACGATAGCTAGTAAAAGCATTACTATATAGGCTTGCTTTTTACTAACCTCTCCTGATGCTAGAGGTCTAAATTTTTTTACAGGATGTAATTTATCTTTTTCAATATCACTCATATCATTTAGAATATATACTATTGATGATGTAAAACAGAATACTATAAAGGCAAGTAAACATGTTAATAAATAATTTAGATTAAAAAGATTTAAACTAAAGAAGATTGGTAAGAAAATTAAACCATTTTTTAACCAATGTTTTGCTCTAATAAGTTTAATGTACTTTTTCATTTGTTTCAACTCCTATTCTCCAGCTATATTTATAGCGCATATTTTCTGTGGTAATGTCTTCTTTGATGGTATAGTTTACACCATTGTCATTTAAGGTATAGTAATAACCATATAAGTCATGCATACCAGTAAGTTTTAATTTTAAGTCTTTTGTATTTTTCATTTCTTTTATATCTTTTGATATCTGGCTAAATGTTTCTAGTTGTTTTACATTAATATAAGCATAAGCTAAAGTGTTAAGACATAGTAGTAATAATGATAAAATAGTTATGGCTTTATTTACTTTTGTTTCATTATATTTTCTTATATATACTAAGGAAAGAATTGCTCCTACTGGGAATAAGTATAGTTGAGGAACATATCTTGCCCACCAGTTTTCACCTACTAAAATTGAACTTATGATAATTGCTATTGCTGGTAAATAAATGTATGGAGCAAAAGATTTTTCTTTTCTTATTATTTTTACAACTGAATATATAAGTATTGGGGTTGTAATTATTACAATTAAGGCAAATAATGGACCAAATCCACCTATTCTTACATCGGGTGCATATAATTCACCAATTTCTGATTTGTATACTTTTATTGGTAATTTTAATTGAGGTTCCCTATCTCCATAGACAACATTTTCTGTTTTAGAAAATAAAGATACAACAAATTTTTCGACCATATTTTTATTTTTAAAAGATTTAGGTTGCATTGTAGTTATAATATCAACTTTATCTTTACCAATGATTGGATATAATGGATTATGATGATCTATAGTGTTTTTTACATAAGAGTTTAAACCTACAAAGAAGATTGCTGTTACAAAGACAATTATAAAGTTAATAGTAACTCTTTTAAAGATTGTAACAAAGTCTTTATCTTTACGATATTTTATTAACCAGTAAAAATAGAATGTTGCGGCTATAACACCTGAACATAATAGACCGGTATATTTAATATTAGTAAAGATTGTACAAATTGATACTAGACATAACCAAATCCAAATATTTGTCTTTTCTTTAGGATTTACTAGAAATAATAGTAAGATTTCTATTAGGAATAAAATTCCCATAATACCATCAACATAGTATGTAAAGAATTGAGCTAAAACAATAGGATTTAATACTACTAAACTGGATATTATATAAGACCATTTTTTATCTAGAATTTTTCTTAGAATGTTAAAATTAATAATGAATAACATAATAGATAAAATTAGGGTTATACATTTACCACTTTCAATATTTCCTGTCATATTATAAATTGTTGCTGCTACAATCCAAGTGGCTTTTGGATAATGTTCAATCCATAAATCTATTTTTACGCCTTTTTCTATTTTTACAACATTATCATTATTTTCTTGGAACTTTCTACTAGTTTCATACATTGGATTCCAACCATTTTTTATAAAAGCTATAGCAGTTTTATGATAAGAATTACCATCAACTGTTAAATCGTAAGTCTTATTATAAATAAATGGTACAACTAATAATATGAATAAATATATTCCAATTACAATTAGGATATCTTTTGTCTTTTCACTCTTTTTATATAGTAATACGATAATTGGAATTGTTATACTTAATATTTGAATAAGGCTTAAAGTATTTGCTAGTTTTAATAATTCAAATGCTGTAAATAGTGATAAAACTAGTAAAAAATAACCAGCCAACATTACAAATAAAAGCATAGAGTTATTTAATTTGAACTCTTTATTCTTCTTTTCTTTTTCTCTTTTTATTTTCATGTTTTTCCTACTTTCTATATATTTTACAATATAATTTTGTCAAGAATTTACTTTTTTCTATTGTTCTTTTTAAGATACTTCTATTTTTAAAATATTTATTATTTTTATAATCTGGTACTTCTTTTTCTAGATAAGAAAATGCTTCATCAATGAAGTCCAAGCCAACATTTTTATCTTTTTGATTTCTTTGTTGAATTGTGTAATTAGTAATTATTCTAACTGTTAATTTATTTATTTCTTCTTGTAAATAGGCTTCATTTTTAGTATTTTTTCTAATTAAATCAATTATTTTTAAAATATCGAAGCAACGTTTATCTCTAACTGTTGTTTCACTATTACCATGAATTAAATAATAATTTAGATACTCATCAACTTTAATTATTTTTCCTGCTTTAGAGAATGCCTCTATTACAAATGGAGCATCTTCATATTTTAAGTTTTCAACAAATTTAATCTTATTTTTGGTAATTAGTTCTTTCTTATATAATTTGTTCCATGGTGCTAGATTTATTTCATTAACTAGACTCGGAGTTTTTCTAAGTGTTGTTGGTTTAAAACTTAGTAATTTTATTTTTTCTTCTTCTCCAGAATCATATATTTTATAAAAATCACAGATTGCTAAGTCAGCAGCAGCTTTTTCAGCGTTTTTATAAAGAATTTCACAGGCATTATTTTTAAGATAATCGTCACTATCTAAGAACATAATGTACTTACCTGTTGCTTTTTCAATACCAAAGTTTCTTGTTTTACCAATACCTTGATTTTTATTTTTGAAATACTTGATCCGGCTATCTTTATATGACTTTATTATTTCTTCGGTTTTATCCGTTGAACCATCATTTACTAGGATAAACTCTAACTCTTTTTTTGTTTGATTAATTAGTGAATCAATACACTTGTTTAAATACTTTTCAGCATTATAAATTGGAACAATAACACTTATATCTACCATAAAACTTACCTCTTTATTAATTTATAATAAACCTTTGGACTTATTTTTAATAATACTCTCTTTACTTTTCTAGGAAGTGTGTCTGTTAAAAGATTATCAAATACTTTGTTGTTTTTTAGTTTTTTTAGATATATTCGATAGTCTTTATTGTTTAGTTCAGTTATTTTTAATATCATACAGTTAGCAATATAACTTTTGAAGATTTTCAAATCACCTTTTATTTCTTTGGATTCTTCTAGTAGATTGTTGTAGTGATAATACATATCGTCTACTTTTCTTTTTGTCCAGTCATAGTTTTTATTATTCATAATACTACCACTACGTCTATAGTAATCATAACCAATATATTTGATTGAGTTTACTTTTTTAGCTTTTAGAATTATTAAAGGCACTAAGCCAAAATCTTCATGAACAGTTCCTTTCTTAAAGGCAAACTTTTCTTTTTTGTAATAACTCATTTTATAAGCGTAACACCAACAACTATCTATGAAATGAAATTTTACTATTTTTTCAAAAGCTTTTTTACCAGTTAAATTTTCAAATGTTTCTTCTTCATATTTTGTAATTTCTTTGTTATCATTAACAGTTTGAATTTGAAATCTTATTACGTCCGGATTATTTTCAGTTGATTTATCTAGTTCTTTAAGCAAATCTTTTTCCCAGTAATCATCACTATCTAGAAAAAGTAAGTATTGTCCGTGAGCTTTTTTTACGCCAATATTTCTAGCTTCACTTACACCTTCATGGGCAGATTTGATTATAGTTAGATCGTATTTTTTTGCTTTTTCAATACTTTTATCTGTACAACCATCATCTACTAGTATTACCTCAAAATCTTTAAACGATTGATTAAAAACACTATCTAGACATCTTTCTATGTATTCTTCAACATTATATACAGGTATTATTATACTGAACTTTGGCATTATATCACCCCATCAAATAATTTTTCAAATTCAACTATCCTTGACTTTTGAATTTCTTTAATATCTATAGTTTTTGTTTTTCTAGGATTTTTCAACTCATTTTCAACATCTTTTAACATTTTTTTCTCATCTGTAGAAATTATTGTAGCATAGTCTTTTCCTATATTAATAGAATCATCTGAAACATCTATCGTCGTTAGAATTTTTTTGTTTAGAGTAATTGCTTCTAGATAAGTAACCGGAAATCCTTCATAATCAGATGTTAAAATTATATAGTCGGCTAGACCGATGTATGGATAGGGGTTTTTCTTTTGCCCTACGAATATCACTTGTTTTGATAAGTTACTTTTGATGGTTAGATCCTCATACATTTTTCTATCTGGTCCATCACCTACTATTAATAGATTTACATCAGGTAAATTTTTTACTAAGTTTATTGCTCTTGATACTTTCTTAGAAGAGTCATCTAAGCGACCAATAAAGACAAATAACTTTTTATTTTTAGGATGTTTTTCAGATATTTTTTCAGTACTTAGTTTTAGTATTTTATCTGGGTTAATAAAGTTATTTAGAACTAGACATTTGTCTTTTAGATTTGGATATATTTTTAAGAAGTCTTTCATAGCTTCATTAGCAACAAAGATTATTTTTCTATATTCAGTTATATGTCTATTATCAAAGAAGTTCATAAACTCTTTCTTATCCTTATATATATACTTGTAATTACTATGAACATAAAAAGCATTATTAGTTGATGCAGTCCTTGCAATTTTATCAGATGACAAACTATATGTTGTGTAGCAACAACTAAAATCATAATTATGATAGTTTAGTATAGAATAATTTAACTTACGTAAGAAGTTTAGTGCTTTTCGAATAATAACATTATTATTAGTAGAAACTTTTAACTCCTCTACTTTAACACTTTTATTTACATCTTTTAGAAGTACGCCTTCTTTTTTCTCCATAATTAAAGTTACATTATATTTATTGTAATTAATATTATTTAATAAATTAATAATAGCAGTTTCTATTCCACCTATTTTTAAGTTGTTTATAGCAAATAATAAGTCTTTCTTTTCTCTTGGAAATAAATAAAGAAGTAAAATTATTATTAAAAGACTTACTGATGGAGATGTTATTATATGACCAGTAAATAGTGATAAGAATAATACTAGTAAGATACTTACATTTAACATGTAAGAGTTAAAATCTAGGCTCTTTTTAGTAGTAGTTGACTTTATTAAGATATAAATATATACAGAGAAGAAAATTATAAAACCAATAAGACCATGATTAAAATAAATATCTAGATAGTCCATTTCTATTAGTTTAGCTTGTTTATTACTATCATAATAACCTATTCCAAATAATTTATTAGTTATATTAGAATTATCGTAAGTATATTTTCGATCAGTAAAGAAAGTTACACGTTGGCTAAAGATAAAATGATCAATTAAATTACCATTATCAATAATATCAGTTACATCTTTTATTTTTAAGTAATCTAGATGGACTTTGATATTTTTATAAAAGTTAGTTTTAGGTATTGCTACTAAAAGAGATACTATACCAATTACTATTACTAAAAAAGAGGTAAAAATAGTTTTATACTTTTTATTTTTAAAGGACTTGATAATAATCCAAATAAAAGTCATAGCGATTGTGATTAATAAAGATAGTAATGGTGTTTTAGTACCAATAGTTAGTATTACTACTAAGTATAGTAATGTATAAATGGTTTTTAAAATAATACCTTTTTTATCATTAGTTTTATTCATAAATATAATAAATATTATAGGAGTTAAAATAGAAATAATACCAGATATTTCATTGGCAGAATTATAGTAACCTAGAGTACCTGACTTAGTTATTTCGTAACTTTTAAAACCAACATGTAAAATCATTGGAATAAAAATACAAATTAAATAAAGAGATAAAATTGTGAATAAAGTTAATTTACTTATTCTTATTTCATCTTTTAATTCATATAAAGATATTAATAATAATGGAAAATAAAATACTCTTAGAAGACCTTGTACTTCACCAAATAAATTACTTTTACCAAGTACTAGTAAATAAATAATACTATAGATAAAAAATACTAAGTAATATATTAGGGGTACTTTCTTCTTATATATAAAAGTAGTTACTAAGACTATAAAGAATAAAAATAACATTCTAATAATAATACCTAGAGTTAAATTTAGGTTAAATTCATGTAAACAAATACCAGTAATAAGATCTAATATTGGTTGAATTAAAATAAAGATACTTATTATTTTACTTAAATTATTTTTTATTGTTTTACTCATTTTAATATACCTCTTACCGTATGTGGATTTTTATACTTATTGATGTAAATAGATTAATGTATTAAACATCCTCTATTTACATAATATCATTTATGAATTGGTTAGTCAAATATTGATATATAGACATTCTTTGACATATTAAGGGTTTGTTAGTGTTTGTATTTTACAATATTTATTATATAATTATATAAGAAGATGAGGTGGTTTATTTGGCTAAAAGTAATAAGAAGAATGTTCCTTTAAAGGATGTTAATACTAGAGAAGAAATACGTAAGAAAAAAGATGAAGACTTTGTTAAAAAAATTGAGAAACCTAGTAATAAGAGAAATAGTTGTTTAATTAATATATTATCTATCGCTACAATGATTAGTTGTTTAGGATATTTTGGAAGTACTATTTTTAAGGGTGAAGGTTTAAAAGATATAGTGTTTGCTCTACTTTTACTTTTATTTACAGTGTTCTTTATATCTTCTAGTATTACTAATTCTAGTAAGAAGAAAGGTAGTAATATTTTAGCGTTAGTTGTACTTTTTATTTATCAAGTTTTTGGTATTTTAGTTATGTTTAATATAATTAGCTTACCTACTCTTAAAGTAATGGAAAACTTGGTTGATAAGAGTTTAAGTAGTGCTATTAAATGGACTACGGATAATGATGTTACTTTGGAACAAGTTTATGAGTACAGTGATGTTGTTTCTGAGTATCATGTTATTTATCAGAGTGTTAAACCTGGTACTAAGTTGAAGAATGTTAAGAAGTTAGTTCTTTCTATTAGTGAAGGTCCTAATCCAGATAAGGAAATTGTTATTCCTAGTATGATTGGTTGGGAAAGTGAAGATGTATTAAAGTATATTGAAGAGAATCATTTAAGTAATGTAGTTTTTGAATTTGTTCAATCTTCTTCTAAAGAAAATACTTTGATTGAGCAAAGTAAATCTGGTAATGTTAAGAGAAGTGATGAGATTAAGTTTACTTTCTCATATGGAGAAGAACGTGGCTATACTGAAGTTAAAATGAGTGATTTAACTAATAAGAGTAAGACTGAAGCTATATTTTATTTAAAACAACATGGTATTAAATATGAGATTGAATATGAATTTTCTGATAAGATTAGTAGAAATAAGGTAATTAGTCAAAATGTTAAACCAGGTGAAATGGTTACTATAACTGGTGATAATGTTACTACTGTTAAGATTGTTATTAGTAAGGGGCCTAAGATTATAATTCCTGATTTTAAGAAGATGAGTGTTGATGAAGTTACTGAATGGATTATTAAAAATAAGTTAAAAGTTGAATTTAAGGATTCATACGATGAGGCTATTAAAGAAAATGCTGTTATTTCGGCTAGTCATAGTAAGGGAGATGCAGTTGAGGAAGGTACTATTATTACAATTACTCTTTCTAAGGGAAAATTAACAATGCCTAGTTTTAATAATTTGAATGAGTTTAGAGAATGGGCAGATAAATATAATATTAAATATGAAGAACAACATGAGTTTAGTGATGATGTTGCTGCTGGTGACGTTATTAGATATTCTTATAAAAAAGGTGAAACTATTAAGAATGGAGACACAATAATTGCTACTATTTCTGATGGTAAAAAGATGAGTGTTCCTAATGTTAAAGGATTAAGTAAAAATGATGCAGCTAATAAATTAAAGAGTGCTGGACTTAACTATAGTTTTGTATATAAATATAGTAGTTCTGTTGAAAAAGGTAAAGTTATAAGTCAATCTATTAGTGCTGGTTCTGAGGTATCTAATGGTACAACTGTTACACTTACTATAAGTAATGGTAAGGCTCCAAGTAATAGTAATGGTGGCGGTAACAATAATAATGGCGGTGGTAATAATAATCAGCCTTCTACTCCAACTTGCGAGAATAGGGAGTTTTATATTCTTACAGGTAATACTGGAGCTCAAACATTAAGTGCTACTAAAGCTGCTTATCCAATGTTTACAATAGTTGCTAACTACGTTGATAGTTGTAGTAATGGAGATTCAGTATCTGGTACAGTATGTAATGCTGGTAGTTATGATGGTAGAACACTTTCTACTTGTAATACAATTAGTTTAACTATTGTTAAATAAGTATTTTAGAAGTATTTGATTTGGTAATTTGATAAATTTAATTAGTAAATTAAAAAGGTTCATACTTTGGATGGTATGAATCTTTATTTTTGGTCGTTTGCTTTAGTTTTTATAATAATATATACTCTCCTTCTGAACATTTTGTTTGAGTGTCGCCTCTTGTTCTTTTTTAGAAAGAAGGTAGATATTATGAGGACTAAGACTTTTATTATTAAAGTTTTACGATACATTAGTATCATTTTATTACTTTCTACCTTGTTGGTGTTAGCGATAAAAAAATAGACACTCTAAGTTAGAGTGTCACAAACCCATTATTGGAGGTGACATTCACTTACGAAATGTTCCTCTTTTTGTACAAGTTTCCCTGACAAATTTATAGTAACATAAAATAATTTTTTTACAATCTCGTTTTTTGATCTTATAGAAAGTAAAAATAAAAAGAGCCTTAGGCTCTAGCTTACTATTAATTCGATATTGTTACCATTTTTAGTATCTAGTTTTAGTTGGTAATCTTTCTTATTTATAGTAGTTTTTCTAGCACTTAAGTCTCTTCTTAAATTATCAGTTAACTCTGATATATCAGTTTTATTAGATGTTGTTGTTACATAGATTGAGTATGTTCCTTTTTCTAATTCACTTATATCGATATTGGCATCATACCAAGCTCTTGTCTTATCTAGATTATCAGACTCTGGTAAAGCTACTTGATATAGACCTTTTGTTATACTTCCTAAATCAAATGTATATAGCTTTAGGGTATCTTTATTTTCAAATATTATTTTTCTTTCTACTTTAGCATTTGTAGATAAGTCCATACCATATGAATATGAAACTCCTTTTATATGTAGTTTTCCATTTGTAAATTCTAGAGTCCTCCAAGTATCGAATTGGTTATAGTAACTACCTACTGTTTTATTAGGAAACTCATCTCTTATATATAATGTTACAGCAGATGTTTTATTACCATAATTATTTTTTATAGTTGTTGTTGTTTTTGTTGTTTTATAACCAGTTATTTCTGTTTTATATAGTTTATTTGTTATTAATACTTTACTATATGTTTTGTTAGATTCTGCAACTGCATACATTGTATAAGTACCTCTTGGAAGAGAATCTGTATCGATATTAATATAGAACCAAGGATGAGTATATTTATGTCCGTCAGGGGATGGAATTGGTCTTGTTATACCAGTTAAATCGGTTATTCTTGTTGCTTTTTGTTCATATGTTGTACCATCAGTACTAACAAATTGAATTTTATAACTAATCTTTTCATTTAAAGTATTATCCATACCTTCTACTGTTAAATAACCTCTTAATTGAAGATTATTACCTACTTCTTTTAAATAGTCAAAATAGAAGTTTCCTGTTGTTTTAATTAGTTTCTTTTCTGTAACAATTACTTTTATTTCTTTAGTTACTTTATTACCATAACTATCTGCTGCTTCGTAAGTTATTTTATACTCACCTATTTTTGTTATATCAACAGTATCAGTAATTACTTTTACATTTTTTGTAATATCTCCATCTTCTGGATCAGTTGCGGTTACTCCATCAAGTCTATTGAAGTCTTCATTTTGATAAACTGTTTTATCAGAAGCAATTATAGTTGGCAGTTGATTAGCAACTACTGTTACATTTATTGTTTTTACTACTTGTTGATTATAACTATCTGTTGCTTGATATGTTACTTGATATGTTCCTACTTTATCAATATCAACTTTATTATCTACAGCTACTACTTCTAGTACGCCATCTTCTTCATCTGTTGCACTTACTCCTTTTTTAGGATCGAATGGTAGACCTTGAGTTATTACCATATCGTTAGCAGTTATTACTGGTTTTTTATTTTCTGTTACTGTTATTGTTATTGTTAACTCAGTTGATTTATTCTTACTATCTGTTGCTTGATATGTTACTTGGTATGTTCCCACTTTATCAATGTCTAGGTTTGAATTTAATACTTTTACAGCAACAGTACCTTCTTCTTTATCAGTTGCACTTACTCCTTTTAATAAATCTATTTTAGTACCTTGAACAATGGTTCTGTTAGAAGCAGTTATGACTGGAGCATTATTTTCAGTTGTATAAGTTGTAAGATTTAGAGTAAAGTCACTAGTTTGAGCAAGTACCCAACCATAAGAATTAGATGTTCCTGATAAATTTAGAGGAACTTTATACCATAGACGACCATCTACTGTTTTATGTTCCATTACTGGGATATAAGTCTTATGGAATAAACAAGATACTACATTAGTTGATAATTCGATAGGTTCAGAGTTTACTTCATTACAATATAGACCAGTTAAATTAGTATAGACATTAGCGTAATCAAATGTCATAAAGTCTAATGTATCTGCACTTACCCAGTCTTTTTGATCATATCTATAATCAGAAGAGATAAGGTAAGAGACTGCTTTACCATTATTATAAGCTGCAGCATAGACCATTACATATTTATCTTTTAAAATACTAATTCCTTTTTTGGTTTGAAGAGATGAGTCATAATAATAGTCTGAGTTTTTTGTAGTTTTTGCAACTTTAGGACTTAGAGTATTACCTGCATCATATAAGTCATAAATATAATTTTTATCTTGATATTCAGTTACATCATTTGGAGATGTATAACCATTTTTACCGGTATTAATCTTTTTTACATAAGCTGCTGGTACATAGACATAGCTATTCCAATTATAATTTCCTGATGTTATTTCATTAAAGTTAGCATCAATATTTAAATCACTTGTTACTTTATACCAAGTTGTATTACCATTAACATTTTCACCAGTTTTTTCACCTAGAATTATTAATGCATCTCCGGCTTCTGTATAAGTATAGACAAATTTTGAGGTGTTTGAAGCATCACTCATAGCATTTACTGATGCTGTTACTACTCCTAACTGATAGTAATTATAGTCTTGCATACCTTTAGCTTTATCAAAACTATAATAGTTAGCAGCCATTTTTTCACTCCAGTATGGGTCTGATGCATATTTTACATTCATACCTAGACGTTTATTACCAAATTGTGAACCAAAGTATTTCCAGCTACGAGGATGAGCAAAGCCATAAGTTACATAAGTAGAACTATACCCTAGGATACTACTAGCAAAAGCTGCATAATATCTAGCTCCTTCTATTGGATTTGAATCTACAGCGTCTAGGCCAAAACCATTATTTTTATTGATTGCTAATTTACTACGGCCATTACCAGATTCATTTCTACTTAAACTAAATGTTAATAAGGCATTGGTACCATACTTTTCTTGAGCATAATAGAAAAATTGTCCTTTACCATATAACCTTGAACTACCTTTATTAGTTGCTTTACCATATGCATCTTGAGTAATACCTAAATTGTTACGAATATATTCATCAATATTTGCTGATGAGTAAGTTGTTCTACTATGATTTGATAAATACATATAGTAATTATAATATGGGTTATTTTTATTTACAGAGTTATTTCTGTTATTAGCTTTATAATCTTTAATTAGAGTTTGTAAATCTTTGTAAAAGTAATTTCCATCATAACTATAATAAGTACCGGCACTTAACATATCTGGTTTAGGACCAATTGTTGTACCTAGGGAACCATTATAATACTCTTGAATTTTTGTTATATAATTATGTCTTATATAATCATTAGTTATAGTATATGAACTACTTGATTTTACCCAAGTTATTGGGACTATTTCATAATTTCCATATGTAATCCAACCTGTAAAATTAGCAATAGTAACTTTACCAGCCCAAACATTTTTAGCTTGAGAATAAGCTACATCTACTAAGACTCCATCACTACCACCATAAGAACCATAGTTATTCATGTATGTATAATCATATTTTAAATCAATAGTATCATAATAACTAACTGTTCTGTTACCAGAAATACTTAAATCTACTAACGCCATGTTGGCATCAAGTATTCTAGTTATACCATCAAGTTTTGTCATAATAGCAAGTTCAATTGCTCCATTAGAAGTCATAGCAGCTTTTGCTTCTTCATACGTGTTGTAGCAACCTACATTGGTAATGGTACCATCAGAGGCAAAACTGGCTAATTCAAAATTACCACATAAGTTACGATTTTTATAATTTTCTGATGAAAAGGCAGAAACATTAATTGTATTTAGAAAAAATAAAGATGTTATAAAAAGTGTTAAATAAAAAATTCTTTTCATGATATTCTACCTCCATTATATTAACTCTATTATATTATAGCATTTTTAGAGTGATAACTTTATTTCTTTGAAGTTATTTATTATATTTTGACATTATTTTACAGTGTTTTTAGTATTGTAAAGTTTAGAGATTACATAGTATATAACTTGATATATTGTAAAATTTTGAGTATAATAGTAGTTGTATAATTTGGATATTTGGAGGCTTATATGACTAAAGAAAAAGATACTAAAAAGAAACCAATATTAAAGATCATTATTTTGATACTATCTATTATTGCAGTACTGAGTAGTTGTTTTGCAATATATGAAATATTTATGTTAGCAACAATAGAAAACACTATTAGATATATAGTTATGGGAATCTTGGTACTACTCGATATATCAATTATATTTAAGACTAAAGGTATTTTAAAGAGGCGGCCTAAGAATAAACATTCTAAAAGAATTGGTTATATTATATTTATGATTTTATATACTATTATTTGTATTATAGTTGGTTCTATTATATTTTACTTATATGGTAAGTTAAGTAATATGAATAAAAATACTGTTATCTACTCTTCTAGTGTTGTTGTTATGGCTAATAATGAGGCTAGTAGTATTAATGATATTAAAAGTTATAAGATTGGTGTTTTAGATAAGACTAATAAAAATTCTCCTGATGGTTATATAATTCCTCAAGAAATTATTAAAGAGAATAAATTATATGATGATAATGAATTAGTTGATTATAGTGATTATCAAACTATGGTTACTGATTTATATGCTAAGAGTATTGATGCAATTATCTTACCTACTAATTATCCTTCTATGTTTTCTTCTATTAGTGGATATGAAGAGATTGGTACAGATACAAAGATAATTGTTACTAAAGAAAAGAAGATGAAAAAGTCAGCAACTAGTGTAGTTGAAAGAGAATCAACTGGTAAGCAAGTTACTGAACCATTTACAATGTTACTTATGGGTATTGATTCTACAGATGAAGTACTTGAAAAGAATGCAGTTGCGAATGGTGATACATTAATAGTTGTTACATTTAATCCTAAGACTTTGAATGCTACAATGTTATCTATACCAAGAGATAGTTATGTACCTATTGCTTGTTGGTCTAATAAAGCGGAAAATAAAATTACACATGCTGCTGGATATGGTAATGATTGTATGATGAATACTATTGAACAATACTTAGATATTAATATTGATTATTATGCAAAAATTAATTTTAAAGGATTGGTTAAATTAGTCGATGCTGTTGGTGGTGTTGATATAAATGTTGAACAAACTCTTTGTACTGATGATTCTTCTCGTGGTGGAGATATTTGTATTAATCCAGGTTATCAAACTTTAAATGGTGAACAAGCTTTAGTTTATGCTAGAAATAGAAAGGCTTTAGTTAATGGTGACTTTGGTCGTAATCAACATCAACAAGAAATTGTTATTGCTTTAGCTAATAAGATTAAAACAGTTAATAGTGTTTCTAAGTTTATGGAGATTTTAGATACAGTTTCTAATAGTTTAGATACTAATTTAACTACTCAACAAATGTTATCTTTCTATAATATAATAAAAGATATAATTAAGAAGAGTTTATCTTCAGATGAAGCTGATTTAATTAATATTCAACAATTATATTTATCTGGTAATGGTCAAATGATTTATGATGAGAGAATGAGAATGGTTTTATATGATTTCATTCCTAATGAAAATAGTCGTAAAGATATAGTTCAAGCTATGAAAGAAAACTTAGAATTAGTTGAACATACTCCTATTACAGAATTTAGTTTTTCAATTAATAGTCCTTATGAAAAAGAAGTTATTGGTAAAGGACCTTATAGAAGTTCTAGTTTATATAATTTAGTTCCTAACTTTATAGGTGTTACAGAAGCTCAAGCAAGAACTATGGCTAGTAGAGTTGGATTATCTGTTAAGTTTGATGGAGATTCAACTGGTGTAGTTACAGCTCAAAGTTATCCTGCTTCTAAACGTGTTGATTTAATCAAGGGTAGTATTACATTAACATTAACTAATAGTAGTAAAAAACCTACTGTTAAAGATGATGATAAAAAAGGCGATGACAAGTAAGACGATGACAAGAAAGATGATTATGGTACTACTGGTGATGAAAAAGATAATGATGGTAAGAAAGATGATCCTGGTAAAGATAATACCGGAGGTACCGGAGGAGATTCAGAAGGTACTGGAGAATAATAAAAATAAAGAACATTTCAAACTATACGAAATGTTCTTTTATTGTGTAATAAAAACCTACTAAGAATATATCATTACTTCATCGTTAATAGATAAATTAAAAGACATCTGATAGAGATGCCCTTTTTTTGTTACTTTAATTCTACTAAGTATAATTTTTTATCTTGATTAACAAATATTAGTGTTGCTTCATTTTGGTAATTGGCAAACTCACTATCTGTATAATCCCATTTTACTTTTACTTCATATGCATTTTCATCGATAGTATTATTATAAGTAAATGTTGTCTTTTCTACACTTTCTACTTCTACTGTATTTACTTCTGGTAGATTTTGTTTTCTATTATTATAAATATTACTTTCTACATATTTATAAAAAGTATTTTCAGCATTTTCTAGAAAGTTATTTAAGATATCTGGTTGAACTATATCTACTCCACCAACATCTGTTTTAGCTGTTTTATCTGATAGTGAATAGAAGTCTACTATGAACATTTCAGCTAGTTTAGATGCATATGCTTCATAATCTACTTTATCACTTTCAAGGATTTTTGCTAAGTCTTTAAATAGTTCTTGATACTTTTTACTTTTATTATCCTTTAAGACATAACCATAGTCTTTTATTTCTTTTAGGACTTTAGCTTCTTTTATTACTGGTTTACTAAAAAATGTTTTATAAGTAAATATTCCTGCTACTGCAACTACTAATATTACTATTATGGCGATAAGGGTTATTTTTACTTTCTTTTTTAATTTCATATTAACTTCCTTTCTCTACTTGTTCTATTGTAACTTTGTTTTCTTCATTTTTTTCTAATAAATTGAAGACAATTATGTCATTTGAAACATCTAGTAAGTTATTAGTGTATTCAGTATTTTTCTTTATTTCTTCTTCACTTATAGCTTCACCATTTAATGATAAGTACTCTACTTTTTGACTATTGTAATAAGCTTTATTTGTTACCCAGTTACCATTAGGGAAACATACTATGTTACTACCTATTACATTAAATATATCATGTCCTAGTTGATATTCATTATAGAAACCAAACATATTACCAAGAGTTGGCATAGCATCATACATACCCATAACTTCTGTTACTTCCATGTTATACTTTGTTCCAGCCATATCTTTAGTCCAAATTATGAATGGTACTTTTCTACCTAATTCATATTGGTATGAATCATATTCTTTATAGTTTGGATCATCTTTACTTAGAATAGAATTTGTTTCTTTATCATAGTTATATAATAAGTCATAATCTTTTCTTGGAAGTCTTGCATCATGATCACCATATAATACTACTACTGTATTATCTAATAGACCATTAGCATCTAGGTCTTCAAATAATTGACCTAGAGCACTATCAGCATAATGAACTGATTTAAAGTAATTTCCTAGTTTTGTTCCTTCCATATATGGATGAACTACCTCTCCTGTTGTACCATCTTCATTAGTAATTATTTCTTTCATGTCAACGGCAAACTCACCATACTTTTCAGTATCTGAGAATGGTGTATGGTTAGTTAACATTATCATTAGACCATACCAGTTATCATACTTTTCATTTATCTTTACTAGTTTTGGAATTGATTGTTTAAAGAATTCTTTGTCTGATAGTCCTAAACCAATAGTAGTTTCTGGAGTTACAGTATAATCTTTTTTACTATAGAATCTTTGATAACCTAGACTATTATGCATAGCACGACGATTCCAGAAGTCTGCATTATTGGCATGCATACTAAATGTGTAATAGCCTTGTTCACTTAATAATTTTGGAATAGAATTATAAGTTCTGTCAGAGTATGAAACAAATGCTGTACCAGACTTAGTTGGCATTAGAGATGTAGAGAAAGTTAATTCTGTATCACTACTTGTACCAACACTAACTTGTGAGAAATAATTTGAAAAATACATTCCTTCACTAGCTAGTTTGTTTAAGTTTGGACTTACCTCTTCACCATTAAATTCTAGACCTATTACATTATTTTGCATACTTTCAGCATGAATTACTAAAATATTTTTATTTTTAAATATACCAGTATATTCATTAGTTTTAGGTGTTTCTCTATTAGCAAAGTAATCATTAAATGTTTTCTTAGCTTTATCATAACCAAACATTGAATTTAATTTTGGTTGAAGTGATGTTACTAAGTCGTTACTTTGATAAATATAAATACCAAATCTTGTAACTATATATTCTTTATTCCATTGTTTTACAAATCTTGAAACATCTAGAGATGTTAGAGTTACAATAAATAGACCTAATATTGCTGATCCTGAAATTAAAGTCCCAGTCATTTTCTTTTTACGGGTTGACTTTGACTCAATCTTTTTATAGTAGTTTTTCTTTTTTAGTTTAACATGGACAAAAATTAAAACAAGTGGTCCAATAACGTATACTAAGTCTTTTAACTGTAAAACATTTTCTACAACTGCATCTCCTACATCACCAATATATTGTGTTAGTGATAACATTGATACTGATGCAAAAGATGAATAGAATGTATAATATACAGAGTTAATCATACATATAGCACTTAGGAATATATCCATTATTAGGTAATATGTAAACCTATTTTTAGGATGGCATAAGTAACCAAATGAACCTAAAATTACTATTACAGCTAAGTCTCCCATAATAGCTTTTATTGACAAATAATTAGCCATTGAATGAATACAGAAGAATCTTAACATAGTAGCATTTACTAAACAAGTTATTACATATACTAAGAATAATTGATTGTTCTTTATATATTCCCTAATAATATGATTTTCCTTGGCTTTAGTTATTGAGTTTTTTACTTTTTTCATTGTATTTTTTAATCTAAATTTAATTCTCTTCATATTTCAACCTCACTAGTATATATTATAGCATTATGATTAGTTTTTTTCAATCTATGTAATTATATTAGGCAACAGAGTTGATATTTTTGTATTAAAGAAGAAAAAGTACTGTTTTTTAGTCAGTACTCTCTTTTAAATAATTTTTTTCATTTTGATAACTACCAGCATTTATTACTAATCCTAAGACAAATATATAAGATAGCATATATACCCATAGTAATAAAATTATAATATTAGAAATACTTCCATAAAAAATATCATATTTAGTAAATGTATCTAGGTAAAATGAATATATTTCTGAACATAATATCCAACTTATTGTAGTAAAGATAGAACCTTTAGTAGTAGTTCTACTTCCTATCTCTTCATCTGGTGCTATTACGTATATTAGTTTAATATTAAAATAAATTATAATGATACTTATTGGATACTTTAATAGCTTGTATATTCTATATAATAGTTCTACTGTTACAGAATTATCAAATGATGTACGTAATAAATTAAATATACTATCTCCAAATACTGGTATTACTAGTAAGAAGAACATTACTTCTACTAGGATTAGAGTCATTAGAATAGCTTTTACTCGACGACTTATAACATCTTTTGGTTTTATTTTATATATTTCATTTGACGCTACTATGATTGAATGAGTACCATTTGATGCTAGAAGGAAAGCTGAGAAAAAGAATACTCCTATGTTAAAGCTTAAACCTTTACCAGAGATTATTCCTTTGATAAAGTCTTCTACTCCTGAAGGAATAGAAATATTTAGCGCATTTTTTACTATTTCTAAAGAAATAGAAAATTTAGTTGCTAGAGCTCCTAGAAGAGCTACTATTGGAATAAGGGATAAGACAAAGAAAAAAGCGAGATTTCCAGGTAAAATTCTCATCTCAGGCTTTTTAATTAAATTAATTACTTTCCTTAAGAAACCTTTTGCTCGCTCCATTCTTATCAACCTCTTATTTTAAATCTTCTTTATTTGCTATCATTTGGATTGTTGCTTCATTTATAGCGTCATCTAGAGTTTTGATTTTATCTAGAATCATACTATAACCTACTGCTCCACCAAATTCATGTGGTAAACCTTTCATTTCTTTAGCAATTTTCTTAGTATAAGTTTCTACTTGTCTTTCACTATAACCAACTAAGTAAATTAAGAATTCATTACCATCGGTACGCATGATTTCGCTGTTTTCTAATTGAGTATTTACTAAAATTCCTGCGGCTTTTATGATTAATTGGTCTCCTTCTTCATGACCAAAATTATCATTAACATATTTTACATTATTTAAATCTACCATTACTATTGCTTGTGGGAATACATTACATTCTTCCCATTCAGGCATTTTAGCATTTAAGTAGTTTCTATTCTTTAATGATGTAAGCATATCAGTATATTTGTGTCTTTCACTTGTCTTTACTTTCTTTACTTTTCTCTTTTTCTTTAGAATTAAGTAAGCAACTAAAAGTACTGCTAGTGGAATAAAGACAATTGCTAAAACTATAGTGTATACTTGTTGGAATGTTGAACCTTCTAGAATTGAAGCATGTAAGTTTTCAATTCCAGCATTTCTGTAATTATAATATGAATTAGTATTAATAATGTAATTAAATAAGTCATAGAAGGCTTCATTATTCTTTTTAACCATGAATTTATAATCATTTAACATATTATCTAAATATAATAAGTTAAAGTCTTTAAACTTAGTTGTTTGATAATTATTATAAATTTCTCTATCTAAAACTATTAGTTTATTACCAGCATTCTTTAATAATTTATCAATAGTGTCGTAACCTTTTATATTAGCACGTGAATTAGTTGAGAAATAGTTATATAGTGAATCTTCTTTTAACATAACTAAGTCTTGACCTTTTAGACTTTCAAATGAGTTAACAATATGATTATCTTTTTGGTATCCTAATACAACGTATTGTTCTATAAATGTTGATAAGGTTGCATAGTATTTATCGTTGTTGTAGTTATAATAATCAAAGTAAACATCTATTTCACCTTTATCAATAGCTTTTTGTAATTCTTCTTTTGTTTTATATTCTTTATACTTAAAGTTAATATCAGCTAAACGAGCAATACGTTCGATGTATTCTCCAGCTATACCAGCTAATTTTCCATTTACTAATACTTCATATGGAGTATTAGAAACAAAACCATAAGTATAGTTTTTAGATATTAGGGAAGATTTTTCTTTAGCACTTAGATTATTCTTTAATAAGTAATAGTCTAAGTAAGCTTTATTATATTCTTTTGTGTAGGCAGTTAAACGCCATTTGTTATAATACTTTGTTACAATTTTGTTTAGTTCTTTATTATCATCACTTAGAGTTAGAACTATTTGTTTTTTCATCTCTGTTAAGTAATAATTAATGAAGTACTTGTCTTTTTCAATTGTATAATCTAAGTACATAATGTTTGGTACTACTATCATATTTACTTCATCATTATCTAAAGCTGTATATAAGCTTGTAATATCTTTATAAGATTTATATGATAAGTTGTTTCCACCTTTTAAGTAGTAACTTATTTCATCGGCGTCTTCTTCAAAAACTCCAAAGATAGTATTACGCATATCTTTAGTACTATTAATTCTTTCGTATGTTTTTCCAACTACAATATAATTATCATTAAATAAGAATAAGTTATTTTCTTTTAAAGTTGCATCATTATTTAATATTTCAATGCGATAACTATTAGTTGAAGGTGTAGATGCTTTTAAGTATGGAATTTTATTGAATTCAATACCAACATTTTTTTGGAAGTCATCTAAGAAGTTAAAAACTACTCCTTCACCATTCATTCCATATAATGGATAGTCATTTACTACTTCAAAATCATAAGTTTTATCTTTATTTTTTTGAACCCATCTTTTCTCAGATACAGTTAGAGTTGTAGTTTTATCTTCTTTATTATAATGACGATAAACTACAACAAATAGAAAACTTGCGATTAGAAGTGGAATTAGAATTATTAAAAATTTCTTTTTCATTCGGCACTTCCTGTTCTATCTTTTGTCCATGTAATACTGTCCTTGCTATGATGACGGTATCCAATAATTGGAAATTCTTCTGATTCTGAATCTTTAGTTATGAATACTTGGAAATCATAGTACTTCTTTTCTGCATCACTAAATACTTCTAAAGCTTTATCTCCGTAACCTTTAGCTACTTCTAAAGATACATCTGATGAAACTGTAAGTATTATTTCAACAGTTTTTCCAGAAATACGAGAAGATACTTTAGTAACAGATTCTTCCTTTAATTTATCTTCAATACTTGCTAGTGTTTTATTAGATATTTTTACTTTATCAATACCATCTAGACGATCTCCATAGATTGCTTTACCTGTATTTGGAAATAAAGCATTTTTTACTGGAATTAATAATATTACAAGTAATAGAAAAATTCCTATCGCTATAAACATCTTTTTATTTTTTTCAATATATTTCATATCATCACATCCTAGTATTTTAATTATACATCATATATGTACCTTTTTCAATTAGCAAATTATTGTTAGGTACTTTGACTTTTACTTAATAATTATTGTAATTCTTCTATAAGTATATTCATGGCTAATTTAGGATTTGCACTACCCTTTGTTTCTTTCATTACTTGACCCATTAAGAATTTAATGGCACGGTCATGACCATTTTTGTAGTCAGTAACACTTTCACTATTTTCAGAAACAATCTTTTTAATTATTTCTCTTAGAGCAGTATCATCTGTTATATTTTCAATACCTGATTCTTTAATAATTTCAGAGATTGATTTATCTTCTTCTAGAACTTTATCTAAAATATCTTTTAAGTTTTTACTAGTTAAAGTATTATCAGATATTTTATTTACTAACTCTACCATACGTTCTTTAGTTAGAGTGGTATTTGTAATTGCTTTTTCATTTTTATTTAAGTAAGCGGAAATATCACCTAAAAGTAAGTTACTAGCGATTTTAAAATCTATATCTTCAGTTAATAGAGTATTAAAATAGTCACTTAATGACTTGTTTTGAACAAGTTTTTTGGCATTAATTTCAGATACATTCTTTTCTATGTAAAGACTTCTTCTTTCATCAGGTAACATTTCGATAGTGTTTCTTACCTCTTCGATCATGGTATCTGTTAAATATAAGTATGGAATGTCTGGTTCTGGGAAATAACGATAGTCATTACCAGTTTCCTTAATACGCATTAGGACTGTATCGCCAAGTTTATCATCATAACGTCTAGTTTGTTCTTTAAAAGTTTCACCTTTTTCTAATAGTTCAGTTTGGCGGATAATTTCTTTTTCAATACTTATACCAACATTAGAAATTGAACCAATATTTTTGATTTCACATTTAGTTCCGAATGGATCTGTTTCATTTTTTCTAATTGATACGTTGGCATCACAACGCATTGAACCTTCTTCCATTTTACAATCACTTATATCAGTATAGAATAGTAGTTCTTTTAGTTTTTCTAGATATAGTTTGGCTTCAGTACTACTACTGATACATGGTTTAGTTACTATTTCAATTAGTGGAACTCCGGCTCTATTGAAGTCTAGAAGAGTTTTGTCACCTCGATGAGTACTCTTACAAGTATCTTCTTCAATATGCATTTCTTCTATTTCAATTTTCTTTTTTGTTCCATCGACTTCTATTTCTACATAACCGTCATAACCAATTGGAGTTCTAGCTTGAGTAATTTGGAAGTTTTTAGGATTGTCTGGATAGAAGTAATTTTTTCTATCAAAGTGCATTTCTTTTCTTATTTTACAATTTAAAACACAAGCTGCTTTTATAGCTAGATTTACGACTTCTTTATTTAATGTTGGTAATGTACCTGGATAACCTAAGTCAACTACATTAGTCAAAGAATTAGCCATTTGACCATATCCGTTTAGGGAGTTTGAAAATATTTTAGTATTTGTCTTTAATTCTACATGGACTTCGATACCAATTGTTGGAATGTAATTAGTCATGTTTTTCACCTCCATTAGGATTTAAGTCTAAATTTAGTTCTTTTTCTACGAAACTAGCTAGTTGATACATCTTTGCTTCTTCAAATGGAGCACCAATTATTTGCATACCGATTGGTAAGTTTTCGCTGTTAAAGCCAATTGGGATACTCATACCTGGAAGTCCGGCCATATTTACTGGTATAGTTAGGACATCATCCATAAATGATTTTATAGCATCATCTAGACCTTTATCTAGTTCATAAGCAACTGTTGTGTTGTTTGGGCCAATGACTAAGTCGTAGTTTTTAAATGTTTCTAAGAAACTCTTACGCATATCATCTCTTATTTCTAGGGCTTTGTTGTAATATAGTTTAGCATTTTTACCAGATAATAAATAACTACCAATCATGATACGTCTTTTTACTTCGTCACCAAAACCAATTTTTCTAGTTTTTAGATATAAGTCTTCGATATCTTTAGGATTTTCATAACTGTAACCGTAACGAATACCGTCAAATCTGGCTAAGTTAGAACTAGCCTCACCCATAGCAATAATTTGATATAGGGGAACGGCTTTATCGATATAATTTATATCAACATAGTCGATTGTACAGTTATGTTTCTTTAGTATTTCGATTACTTCATTTAATTTATCTTTTATTTCTTTATCAATAGCATTACTTACATAGAAGTTTGGAATTGCTATTTTCATGCCATCTATTTTTTCGCCAATTAGTCTTGTAAAATCTTCATTAGTTTCAACAGATGTTAAGTCTTTTTCACTTTTTCCACAGATTGTGTTTAAAAGTACTGCATTTTCATAAACATTTTTAGTCATAGGACCGATTTGATCTAGACTTGAGCCGAAAGCAATTAGTCCATAACGTGATACACGACCATAAGTTGGCTTTAGTCCTACTATGCCACAGAAAGAGGCTGGTTGTCTAATAGAACCACCTGTATCTGTTCCTAAGGCAAAAGGTATAATTCGCTTACTTACAGCAGCAGCACTTCCTCCAGATGATCCACCTGGTACTCTTGTTTCATTCCAAGGATTTTTTACTGGTCCAAAGAAAGATGTTCTATTAGATGAACCCATGGCGAACTCGTCCATGTTAGTCTTACCAATAATAATCATATTAGCAGCTTTTATTCTTTCGACAACATCGGCATCATAGATTGGGTCAAAATTTTCTAGAATTTTAGAAGCAGCAGTTGTACGTAGTCCTTTAGTTAGAATATTATCTTTTAGAGCTATTGGAATACCAAATGTTAGAGAATCTACTTCTTTATTTTCTAATTCTTCGGCTTGTTTTAAGGCCTCTTCTTTATTTAGAGTAATAAAGCAGTTTAAGTCTTTGTTACTTTCAATTCTTTCAAAGGCTTCTTCTACTAAGTCTTTAGGTGTAATCTTTTTTTCTTTTAATAATTTATTAATTTCAATTAATGATAAATCTAAATAATTATGCACTCATACCACCCTTTTCACTTATTACTACTGGAACAGAAATATAGTTTCCACTATGACGAGGAGCATTTTTTAGAACCTCTTTAGGATTTAGCATTTCTCCAGCTACATCATCACGTAAAACACATTTATTTTCAGTTGGACAAATTAACATATCTTCGTCGTATACTTTTACTTCATTTATTTTTTCTATTTCATTTAAAAGTTTTTTTAATTTTACTTGATACATGGCTATTTCTTCTTCATCTATTTCAATTCTGGCTAGATGAGCAACATGTAAGACTTCTTCTCTTGATAATTTATCTTCCATACAGAAAGACCTCCTTTAACTTTATTATTATATCATGGATATTTTAAGATGTAAATTTTTAGTAAGTAAGAAAAACAAATGCTACTGGAGCACTTGTATTATTCTGCAAAACAGTCATTTATATATAATGTATTAGGACTTTTTTCGCTACTTTGTTTATAGTTACTTACTGAACCAATTATGGTTACTTTTTGGTCTTTGGAAAATTCTTTTTTCTCAGAGTCTTTTGACATTTTACAAACAATATTTAGTGTATAGGCACCATCTGGATCAGTATAACCAAATGTTAATTTCTTTTTGTCATAACTTATAAAGTCTCCTGTTACACGTAAGAACTTTTTATTATATTTTTGATAAGTTTCTACAGGATTATTTTTATATTCAATGGCTAAGTCTAGTGCAGATATTTCAGTTGGTTCAACATTATATGGCATTGACCAAGTACCAATTTCTGTATCTCTTCTTCCTTGTAATTGGTTATATTTTATTACTTTGTAGCCAAGTCCATAATATACTTTGGTACTACCATCTTTTAAAGTAGCAGTTTTTATAGCAAAGTATGGACCACGATTATATCTTGAAACTGATATTATATCTACCGTTACCATAATCATTAGAATTATAAGTGTATAGAAAATGATATTTAAAATTTTAGTTAGTTTAGTTTTTTGATACTTATGACTTTTTTTATTAGTTAGTTCATAGTCATCTAAATTGTCATTATCGGTGTTATTGTCATATGAAGGCTCATCATATGAATTGTCATCATCTTCAATTATTTCGTATTCATCGATGTTATCTAAGTCCATAGACTCATCATAATCTTCATAGGTTATTTCTTCTAAATCTTCTAACTGTTTGTTTTCATGATATTCATCGGCTTTTATTGCTTTAATGCCCTTTTTACCTCTTTTTAACATGCAACCATCTCCTCAGTTTTGTTGATATATAATACCATTTTTTTATTAAATAGTCAATTTTTTATAGTGGTCAACTACTGATTTCTTGTCTTAAAATAAAACTGGACCTTTTTTAAATTCCAGTTTTTCATCTTTTCAATTTTATTTAATATATTATTTTTGATGATAAGTTTATTCTCCTAATTTTGCTTTGAACTCTTCTTCTGTCCAAATGGGTATACCTAACTCTTTAGCTTTTTCATATTTACTACCAGGATTTGCTCCAACGATTACAGCACTAGTTTTTTTAGATACAGAACTTGAGGCTTTACCACCTAGTTGTTCTATTTTTTCTTCGGCTTCTTCTCTAGTAAATAATTGTAGTGAACCAGTTAAGACAAAGGTCTTGCCATTAAATTCAGAGTTTTCTTCTACTTCTTGACCTAAATATTTGGTATTAAGACCAATTTCTTTTAGTTCTTCGACAATACCTCGATGATGATTATCATTAAAGTATTCAACTACACTTTTAGCAATAATGCCACCTATATCAGGAATAGTTGTTAACTCTTCTTCAGTTGCATTCATTAAATTATCTAGTTCTTTATATCTTTTAGCAAGAATTTTAGCAGTCTTTGCTCCGACATGAGGAATACCTAAACCGAATAATAATCTTTCTAGAGAATTCTTTTTACTATCTTCGATGGCATTTAAAAGATTAGTTACAGACTTGTCACCATAGCCTTCTAGTCTAGTTAAATCTTGTTCATGATTTTTTAGAGAGTAAATATCGGCTATTGTTCCTATAAAGTGAAAGTTATAGAAGTCTTCCATTATTCTATCCCCTAGGCCATCTATATTCATGGCATCACGTGAAGCAAAGTGAATTAGAGATTCAATACTTCTAGCAGGACATTTTTTATTAGGACAATAATAGTCTACTTGGCCTTCTTTTTTGACTAGATTAGTATTACACATTGGACAAGTTGTAATCATTTCAAAGTCTTTTTCTTTACCAGTACGTCTTTCTTTCTTTACTTCGACTACTTCTGGAATAACGTCTCCGGCTTTTCTTATAGAAACTATATCACCTATTTTTAAATCTTTTTCTTTTACGTAATCTTCGTTGTGAAGAGTTGCTCGTGAGATAGTCGAGCCGGCTACTATTACTGGTTCTAGAACGGCATTTGGAGTAATTTGACCAGTTCTTCCAACAGTAAAGATTATATCTGTTAGTTTTGTTAATACTTCTTCAGCTGGGAATTTATAAGCAGTTGCCCATTTGGGATATTTGGCAGTATAGCCTAGTTTTTGTTGTTGCTCGATACTATTTACTTTTATAACAATACCGTCTATATCATAAGGAAGAGTTGGTCTTTGTTTAGCCTTTTCTTCAATATATTCGATTACTTCGGAAATGTTTTTAACTAGACGATTATTTGGATTAGTTTTAAAACCTAGTCTTGTCATATAATCTATGGCTTCAGCATGAGTATGTAGATTATAATCTAGAGGATTTGGTAAATGATAAATAAAGTTGTCTAGTTTTCTAGAGGCTGCTACTTTGGAATCTAGTTGTCTAATTGATCCAGCGGCAGCATTACGACAATTTTGAAGTAATGGCTGATTATGTTTTTTGCGTTCTTCATTTAATTTTACTAAAGTTTCTTTATTCATGAAGATTTCTCCACGAACTTCAATATTTACTTTTTCTTTTAACTTTAGAGGAATCACCTTAATAGTTTTAGCATTATGAGTAATATCTTCACCTGTTGTTCCATCTCCTCTTGTTGCGGCTCTTACTAGTTTTCCGTCTTCATATAATAATGATACAGAAAGACCATCTATTTTTAATTCGCACATATACTCAGGAGTTATACCTTCTTTTTTTATTCTTTCATCAAAGGCTATAACCTCACTTTCAGAAAAGACATCACTTAAGGACATCATGGGGATTTTATGAGTAACCTTATTAAAACCGTCTATTATTTTGCCACCGGCATGTTGAGTTGGAGAGTCTTCTCTTACCCAATCTGGGTGGGCTTCTTCTATTTCAAATAATTCACGTAAATATTTATCGTATTCTTGATCAGTAATTGTTGGATTATCTAGAGTGTGATAATTATAATCAGCTTCATTAATAATCTCAATTAACTCTTCCATTCTTTCTTTCATAACTAGTCTCCTTACAAATGTTTTAACTATATTTATTATATCATATATTGGTAGTATTTTTAGAAAAGAAAACAAACTATTTTTAGTAGTTTGTCTCTTTCATTTTTGCTTTTTATTAATTATTCTTCCCAAAGATTACTTGGATATTCTCCACTATCTACTAAGTCTTTTAGAGCTTTTTTAACAGCATCAGCATCTTCTTTATAAGTTACTCCGTACCAAGCAGCAGTTGTTTCTAAAACTTCTACGTTTGCGTAGCCGTCTTCTATTGTTTCAAATAAAACATCTGGTATTAAATATTCACATTTTTCTAAATTATCTTTATTTCTATCAAAGAACTCTGGAAACTTTTCTTCTATGTATGAGAATATACTTGGTGAGAAAAGCATTAAGTTCATAGATACTTTATCAGTTGGTGGTACTTCGAATGGTTCTTTACCGCTCAATGGTGAGGCGATTAGTTTATCGTCTACTCTTTCGATAACACTTTCTGTTATTTTTGTTAGTTTGCCATCTGTTACTTCACAAACACCTCTTTTTACAGAACCATTTTCAGTTAGTGTGTTTTTTACAAGATAACTTACTAATCCATATTTGTAAGGTCTTTCATCATTCATACTTTCTAGGAAGTTGGCTGCTTTTAAATAAGCATCTCTTCCATAGAAATCATCAGCATTAATGATCGCGAATGGTTCATTTATTTTGTCTTTGCAGCAAAGTATAGCATGAGCTGTTCCTAAAGGTTTTACTCGGTCTTCTGGAACTGAGTAACCTTCTGGAATGTTGTCATTTTTTTGGAAACAGTATTCTACATTGATGTATGGTTCTACTCTTTTTCCAATGGTTTCTTTAAATACATCATAGTTTTCTTCTTTGATTAGAAAAACTATTTTGTTGAAACCGGCTTTGATGGCATCATATACTGAGTAATCAATAATGAACTCACCATTTGGTCCTAGTGGAGCAATTTGTTTTAGTCCTCCAAAACGACTACCCATACCAGCAGCCAAAATTAATAATGTTTTATCTTTCATTTTACCCTCCTAAAATCTATTATTAATTATTAATTTTTGATAATTTTTTGTGGTTTTTCATTAATTTTTTAATACCATGTGGATGTTTAAAAGCAACACTAACTAGAGTATTAGTAACTTCAACAACTTTACCAGTACCAAAGGTTTCATGGTAAACAAAGTCACCAACTTTATAGTCAACGTCTTCTTCTCTAAACATTTCTTTTGTATCAATTTTTTCTTCTTTTTTAGGTATTTCATCCTTAACATTTGTCTCTAGTAAATCTGGATTAATTTCACTTATGAAACGACTTACAGGATTAACTTGTTCTTTTCCGAATAAGGTTCTACGACGAGCATTTACTAAATGTAGGTCGTCTCTTGCTCTTGTAATAGCAACATAGCAAAGACGCCTTTCTTCTTCTAAAGCAATATTTTCCATAAGAGAATTCATATGTGGGAATAAACCTTCTTCCATACCAATTACAAAGACATGATCAAACTCTAGTCCTTTTACAGAGTGAACGGTCATTAGGCTTATACGATTTGGATCGTCTTTATATTCTTCAACGTCACTTACTAAACTAATTTCTAATAAGAAATCCTCTAGAGAGATTAATCCCTCTTTTTCTTCGAAGGCTTTAGTTATTGACTTGAATTCTTCTAGGTTTTCTAGTCTTACTTCGGCTTCTAAAGTTTGTTCACTCTCTAATTCTTTTTTCATACCAGAAGCATCTAATACTTTGTCAATCAATTCAGTTAAAGTTAAGTCTTCAGCGACACTTTTTAACTTTTCAATTGTCTTTTTAAACTCTAGTTCTTTTCCTGATTCAATCGCATCATAGATACTTATACCTTCAGTATCAGCTTTTATAGTTAAGTTTTCGATTGTCTTTAGACCTATTCCACGTTTTGGAGTATTTATTACTCTAAGGAGACTGATATTATCTTTAGAGTTATGAATTAATCTTAAGTATGCAATTAAGTCTTTAATTTCTTTTCTAGAATAGAAATAGAAACTTCCAATTACACGATATGGTAAATTTTCTTTTAGCATTTCTTCTTCAACGACACGAGACTGAGCATTAGTTCTATAAAGAACAGCAATATCTTTGTATTCAACATTTCTATTAACTAGTTCTTTTATTTTTCTAATAACGTACTGTGCCTCGTCTCTTTCATTATATGCACGATAATATTTAATCTTTTCTCCTGGTCCTTTATTAGTCCATAGATTTTTATCTTTACGATCTCTATTATTTTTAATTACTTGGTTGGCAGCATCTAGGATGTTACCTGTTGAACGATAGTTTTGTTCCAAAAGAATTGTTTTAGCATCTCTATAATCATTTTCAAAGTTTAAGATATTTTTATAGTTTGCTCCTCTAAAACTATAAATACTTTGAGAGTCATCTCCAACACAAGTTATACGTCTATTTTTCTCACTAATCATCTTAGTTAAAATATATTGGGCTTGATTTGTATCTTGATACTCATCTATTAAAACATATTGATATAAGTTTTGATACTTTTCTAGAACGTCTTGGTGTTCTCTAAATAGTTTTATAGGAAGAATTAATAAATCATCAAAGTCTACAGAATTATTTTGTTGTAGTTTTTTCTCGTATTTTTCATATACTTTTTGAATTACTTGTTCATAGTCACTTACAGCATATCTTTCATAGGCTTTGGCAGATATTAATTCATTTTTACAACTACTTATTTTATTTCTTATGGCTTTAGGATTATATACTTTTGGATCATAATCTAAGTCTTTTATTATTTTTTTTACTACTGTTAGGGAATCATCACTATCCATAATAACAAAGTTACGGTCGTATCCTAATAGTTCATAGTTTTCTCTTAAAAGCTTTAAACCAAAACTATGGAATGTTGATACTTGTAATTTTCTAGCCTCATCACCAATTAATAAGTATAGTCTGTCACGCATTTCTTTTGCGGCTTTGTTTGTGAAAGTAATTGCTAGAATGTTGTATGGTGTTGCTAGATGTTCATCTATTATGTATGCGATTTTACTTGTTAGAGTTTTAGTCTTACCAGCACCAGCACCTGCTATTATAAGAAGTGGTCCATCATTATATAGTACGGCTTCTTTTTGCTTGTCATTCAAATTATCTAAATTCATTTTCTTACCTACTTCCTTTTTTTATTATATCTTATATTTTAGGTTTAGGCAAAGAAAAAGAAGTGTTATTGAACACTTCTATATAATTCTTGTAATTCTCTATATTTTGCTTGTTCTTTATCTATTCTTTCTTGTCTTTCTTTTTCTTGACGTTCTTTTTCTTTTTGTTCTTTTAGGATATTTAATAATAATTTATAGTCATCTATTGTTAATAAGTCATCATATTTAGCAGTATTTTCTTTTGGCTCTTTTTCTACTTTAATTGTATTATTAACAGCTTTTACTTGATATGGTGCCTCAATTGGTTTATAGTTTGCTGGTTTTTTTACGACCTTTTTAACTATAACTTTTGTAGGTACCTTTTCTTTAAAGAAGTATGGTTTGATGATTTTATAAATTATTAGAAAACAAATCCAAGCTATGAATATAGTACTTGTTAATTCGATTAGGGCTTGAGCTGTTGTATTTCCATAAACTGATGATTGATTAAAAACGTCTAGATTGTTTTCATTAATTATATTTAAAATTATGATTAAGATATAACTAATTACACAATACATTAAAATATTTATTTTCTTTATTATCTTAGGCATTTTCTTACTAAAGACAGTTACTAAGCAAATTACATTAGAGGTGAGTATGGCTGCTAGATAGATTGCTAAGTTTGGAAAATAGATGATTATAAATAAATTATTCATCATATAATCCATCATGTTACTTAGATTATCTTTATATACATATAGTACTATACCTATCAGTATCATATAAATTAAAACGTAGAAAAATTTAACTGGCTTTGCACTTTTTCTATTACTTGTTAAAAGTATTAGTCCTAAAGCAATTACTGCTAAAAGGATAACAAGATATAGTTTTGATGATTTTGTTAAATTGAATAAGACACTTAGTTTTTCTACAAATGTCAATCTTGCCATAACCTCACCCTCTTTTTACTTTTTTAATTATCTGTTACTTCTTGAAGCTCTGCAATGTATACAGTCTGTGTTGTTGATTCATAGTTAGTACAAGTTACTAATGTTAAGGTTGTTTTATTATAATCACGATAGATTCCTATTGTACCAACTTTATCTTGTTTATAGATATTAACTATCTTATAAGCATATTTTTTATTTTTGTATGTTACGTAAGCATAGTCACCTTTTGATAATTTGTATAAATCATTGAAGAAGGCTCTCCAACTATTACCTGAGTGACCTGCTATTATTAGGTTCCCTTTTTCTACATCTGGATAAGATGATTCTTTTATTACTAAAATATTTTTATCTATATCGTTTTCTTTAGAATTTTTACTGTAGAAACCTTTTGTTAAATTTATCTTAGGTATATTTAAGTAACCAATGTATTCATCTGTTACTTCTTCTTCTACTGTTTCTTCTTCATTATTACGAGTTCCGTCATCTACTATTATGTTATTAGTATTACTTGTGTAGAAGACGTTGGCCATATAATCGTAGGCCATAATTTTTTTTGCTTGAATATAGTTATAAGAAAGAAAGAATCCCCCAATTAGTATGACTAACGCACAAATTGTAGTAGTTACACTAGGAGAGATTCTTGATTTCTTCTTTTTATTTTTTTGCATTCTTATATACAAATCCAACAGTAGAACCTATTAATAATATACCTATTATAGTCATAATAATTGAACTTGTTGCTGCTGTATCTGGTACAGGTACTTCTGGATAGTTGTAGAATGTAACTTGATGAGTTGCATGATCTTCATCAATTGTTATTGTGATAACATCATTACTTTTCTTATAACCAGATGGTGCTTGTACTTCTTCAATTGTATATGTACCATCAGTTAAATCTGTAAATACTTTTGGATCTTCTGTAGTTTCGAATCTTGCTACTTCTTCTCCTTGAGCATTTTTAACTACTAGTACGGCTCCTGCTAAAGCTTTTCCAGTTGAACCATCAATCTTTGTAATTGTTACAACATTTGATTTAGCATCATTGTATACTTTTACGGTAATATTTCTATTACTATCTGTAACTGTAAATGATATTGGTTCTTTTAATTTTTTATAACCTGTTGGAGCTTCTATTTCTTCAACTGTATAACTACCATTTTTTAAGTTTCTAATTACGTGTGCATTTGTTGTTGATTTCCATCTAGTTATTTCATTACCATTAGAATCTTTTAATACTAATGTTGCTCCTGCTAAAGCTTTATCTGTTGCTCTATCTAATTTAATAATTGTAATTTTTGATGATGATAGAGTTAATTTAGCTGTTGCTGAAACATTTTGTGTTTCTGGAGTTAAAACTGATGGATAACAGTTTTGCATCTTACTATTTGTTGGTTTATATTCATATGCTTTATTAACGGTTCCTGTTGCACTTACAGTAACTGTCATATTTAAGTTTGTATCTTTTACACTTGATGCTGGAATTCTTATTTTAAAACTTTCGGATTTATTGAAAGTTGTTTTTGAGTTTCCTTTAGCATCTGTTACGATTGTTCCTGTTGGAGCATTACTTACTGAAACTTTGTAAGTACTAATATTTGTAGAAGATACTGTAAAACTTTCTGATTCAAAATATTTTGAATCGCTAGATAATTGCATTTCACTATTTGATGTTGATAATGAAATACTTGTTTTAGCATATCCATTAGCTTTTGCTTGTTTAGCTCCAGCTACTAATTCTTTTACATATTTACGGATATTGTTAGGGTCACTTGCTGTTTCCTTAAATGCTCTTGTTAAGTTTGATGAACCAGTAGTATCATCTAAATACCACCAAACAGCAGTTTGTGTTATATAATAATCTTTTGATGAGTCTCCTGTTATACTTGCTTTAGGATAACCATGTTCCATTAAGTAAGCAAATCCAGCATCTAGTTCTCCAACTAATGTTGCTGTTACATTTTGACTTGTTGATTTGTGATAATCTAAGCAATATACATATTCACCAGATGATAATAATTTTGTTTTAAATGATAAATCAGCTAAGTATGCAGGTAATTTAGTTCCTGAACCTAGTGAAATAGTTTGTGCTACGGCACTAACATTTAAAATGCCTGTTGCCATTATAATTCCAGAGAAAACTATAACAGCTAATAATTTTAACTTTTTCAATATTGATTTCATAATTTTCACCTTTCCCCTCAAATGTGGCTATATTATACCACATTTGCTATTTTTTTGCAAGTTTATCTTGCCTATAATATTTCTTTTTCATAAATTATACGGTCATTAATATCAGCAATTGTAAATTTATTGTCATCAATAACCATATAACTTGCTGGTTCTTTACCTAAAGGTAGTGAAATAGAACCAGGATTGATATAGGTAGTTGTACCAATTGTTGTAATTTCAGCAATATGGGTATGGCCTAGAAGTAAAATGGAATTCTCTTTAGACCAGTGATTCTTATTATATATATGTCCATGAGTTAAGTAAATAGTTTTATCATTTATTTTAGTACTAAAATAACCAGGAATAATATCAAATGGTTCCTCATGAATATCTAAATACTCATCACAGTTTCCTTTCATACAAATCATTTTGTCAGAAAAAGAGTCTAAAAAATCTCTTACATATTCAGGATCATAATCCTTAGCATCTTCTCTTCCGTAGTTGTAATATAAATCCCCTAATACTATTAAAAGTTCACATTTTAATTCAATAAATCTATCTTTAATTAAAGGTAAATTTGTCTTGATACCATGTATATCTGAAATTACTAATACTTTCATATTTTCTCCTTTCTTTCTACTTAATAATATAACACAAAACGACTATTATTCATATAATATTTTAGTTGAAAGGAGATTTATGAAAAAGAATATTTTATATTATTGTTTGTTTTTTGCTTTAGTTTTTCTAATGGTAGGTTCCCTATTTTTAGATTTTAACCATTCTAAGAAAAATGAGAATAAAAGAACAAAAGTGACGTTGGCAGAGGTTGCCCATACAATTTTCTATGCTCCACAGTATGTTGCTATTGAAAAAGGTTATTTTAAGGAAGTTGGAATTGATATAGATCTTATCTTAACTGCTGGTGCTGATAAGGTTACAGCGGCTGTATTATCGGGTGATGCTGATATTGGTTTTTGTGGAAGTGAGGGAACAATTTATGTTTATAATGCAAAAGAAAAAGACTATTTAAAGACTTTTGCACAACTTACACAAAAAGATGGATCATTCTTAGTATCTAGAGAAAAAATTGATAATTTTACTTTGAATGATTTAAAAGGAAAAAGTGTTATTGGAGGACGTGCTGGTGGTATGCCAGAGATGACTTTTGAATGGGCACTTAAACAGAATGGAATTGATCCAAAAAATGATTTAGAGATAGATACTTCTATTGCTTTTGCAGCAATGGGTGGAGCATTTATTTCTGGTCAAGGAGACTTTGTTACATTATTTGAGCCTAATGCCTTAGAAATAGAACAACAAGGCTATGGATATGTTGTTGCTAGTATAGGAGAACTTGGTGGAGTTGTGCCATATACATCTTATTCAGCACGAGAAAGTTATATTGAGAAAAATAGTGAATTGATTAGTAATTTTACAAAGGCAATTCAAAAAGGATTAGACTTTGTACATAATAGTTCTGATAAAGAAGTGGCAGAAGCAATACTTAGTCAATTTCCTGATACTTCACTAAATGATTTAGAAAAAGTAGTTGCTAGATATAGAAAGATAGATGCTTGGCCTAAGACTACTAAATTTAGTGAAGAATCATTTGACCATTTACAAGATATTATGATAGATAATGGTGTTTTAAATAGTAAAGTTTCATACGATGAATTGATTTATAGTGAGAAGTAAGAAAAGTTAGATTGATTTATAAATAGAAAAGCTCGTTTCTAAAACATGGAGACGGGCTTTTTAGTTAGGTGATGTTTTTTGCTATATTGGCTTGTACCAATATTTTTTAAATGCATAGAAATTTATTTTAAACAATATTAGTAATCTCTTATATTTACCTATTTGTATTTAATACTTTATAAACTGTCCAACTTTTTGAGTTCAGTTCACTGGTATATAGTACTATTTATGAGTTCTCTTTTAGGAGAGAAATAATAGGTTTTTGATTTTGTTTTCTTAAACTTAGTATGCAAATTATGATTAGTAGTATAGAAATGGGAATTATAATTAATAGTATTATCACCATAAATTCAAGGTGGTTTAAGTAGGTCTTTGAGATTAAGTGAAACTTGGTTAAAAATGTATATACTATACTTAGAATAATATATATTAAGAGTGAATTTTTTATATTTTCTTTGCTTATACTTAAGACTAGTAATTTTAAAATTTTTGAATTATGAAAACCATATATTTTTAGGAGAGCTATATCTTTACTATTAGTATTTATTAAGTCTTTTGTTAGAAGTGTTAGAGTGTTTATTATTAGTAAAATTATTAGTACTTCCCCTATCAAGAATACTTTTAAGATAAGATTATACATTTTAATATTTTGTTGGTTTGAGTCATTTTGAATTAGTACTTCACAGTTATTTTTTGACAGTTCTTTAGAAACATAATTTATATTATTATAATCATCAACTATAATATTAAATTCATTTTTAGAAAGTCCTTTATTTAGCTTTTTCATAAACTCTTCTGATACAATTATTTCATTTGTATTAAGATATTTATTATCGTGTTTACCTACTACTTTGAAGATATACTTTTCGTTATTTAGGTAAAGTATTATTGAATTTGACTTTATGTCGTTTGAGACTATAACTTGATTAGACGATAAGTTTGATGTATGTACTTTCGCAAAGTTTAAATTGTAGTAGTTTAAGACATATTTACTGTTGTTAGTATCAAACATTATAGTACTTGGGTAGTACTTTGAAACTGAAGTGATGTGATTTATTTTATTTAGACTATTAATATTTTCTGTAGTGCAGCCGATAGTTAAAACTCTATTTTGTAGTTTGTTTTTAATAGTAGAAGTATATATATTGTTAGTATAATAATGACTAGTAAGTAGTACTATTAAAATTATGTTTGTGAAGATGTAGAGAAAATAATATTTTTTATTACTTTTATTTTTTCTTGTGATAATGTTTAGCATATTACTCCTTTATACTTTCGATTATGTTCATATTAAAGACTTTTTTATTATAAATACTTGTAGAAATGTTATATGTAAGAGCTATTACTAGAATTGATAAAACTATAGAACTACAGTCTATACAAATTGGTATTTTAGAAAATATTAATGGTCTAAAATAAATAATTGTTTTATAGATAATTTGAAATATTGTAATAGATATAATAATTATAAGAAAAATTATAAGGACTAAAAAGTTAGTATTTAGATAATTTAATTTTTCTATATCTTTGTTCTTGTATCCAATAGTTCTTAAAATATTGGTATTTATTATGAGTAGATTAAGATTCTTTTCAGTTATATAAATAATCGTTATAAAAGAAAAGATTAGGCATAGTATTGTTACTACATAGACTATGGTATTTAAAATATCTATTAGAGAATAGTCAAATTCTAAAATTCGGCTACTATTATATTTTCTTAGAGAGTTTAACTCATTGATTACTGAATCTACATTGTTTATTGAATCTACTTGAACTACTATTGAGTCAATTTGATTTGATAAATCTACATTTTCATAGGTATCATTATATATTTCTCCTAATAAATTATAGTCGCCATAACAACTTGATTCGTCAAGATAGGCTTTACTGTTTTTATAGGTTCCAACTATTTTTAATTTTGTTGTTTTCATTTCTAGTTCATCTGTATTTTCATTTATTATCTTAGGATATTCTACTACTATTTCTTGGCCTATTAGTTTTTTCATAGTTATGAAGTCTTGCTTTTTTAGATTTTTATTGGCACCAATATTTTCTGATGGATAAAATATTTCCGGACAAACTATTTCATTTTTATTTTGAATACTTTTACCAGCTGTTACTGGTGGATGAGTTTTATTAGTACTTCCAGTTAGAGAAAAGTCTCCAGAAAAATATTTGTTTTTGGTAGTTAAGATTGTGTAATAAGCAGTATCACTAAATACGGCATCTACGTGATTTATCTTTTTTATTTCATTAATGGCAGTTTCTTCTTCTGTATCTTCGTTTCTAAGTACTGATATTGTTCTATAACCAGGATCTTTCTCAATACCAGCAATGAAATATGTTTCAATAGTCTTTTTGTATGAAAAAATAAAGATTATAGTAAGGGCTAGAAAAAATAATATAATTATTGTTTTAGTATTCCTTTTTTCTCTTAGAGTATTTGTTAAAACGTAGTCTTTGTAAATATCCTTATGCATTTTTTATAATCTCCAAACTTCCATTTTTCATTTTTAAAACTACATCAGCATAGTTTAGGGCCTTACTATTATGACTTACTACAATTACACATTTACCGTCTTTAACTATCTTTTTAAATGTTTGATAAATCTTTTCTTCGTTTTCTGAATCTAGAGAGGCAGTTGGCTCATCGGCTAAGATTATACTTGGATTATTGGCAAGAGCACGGGCAATAGAAATTCGTTGTTGTTCTCCTCCAGATAACTCTTTTGGAAAATGATTTTTTCTATGTAACATGTCTACTTGTTCTAGTAATTTTTCTCCTTCTTGTAAACGTTCTTCTTTTGACATTTTAGATAAGTATAAAGGTACTATTACATTTTCTAAGGCTGTTAAATTAGAATTAAGATATATTTGTTGGTAGATAAAGCCAATATTTTCTTTTCTAATATCAGCAAGATGATTACTTGATAAATGACTTACATCTTTATTATTTATTTTTAGTGTTCCAGAAGAAAAGGTATCTATAGTTCCTACACATTGTAAGAGAGTTGTTTTGCCAGAACCACTCTTTCCAGTAATTACATAAAACTTACCAGATTCAAATTTAAAATTTACATTGTTTACGGCTGTTATTTCTTCTTTATTTTTGATATATGTTTTAGTGCAAGAATTTAGTTCAATATTAATCATTATGACCTCCGATTTAATAATAGGCCGAATTTATATCGGCCTATTTATTTACATTATATTTTTTAGTAACTTTGCATTTTTACATAATCGGAATTTACTCCTGAGTAATATGCACCAGTACCACCACTACCAGTTGCGGCATTTTCAAATGCACTAAAACTATATAGCTTTTTACCAGAGCCTATATTTCCCATATAGGTTGTTGTTGTATTTCCAAGTGACAAACTTGCTACCTTAGTTGCCTTGCTGTTAAAATCTCCAAATATTCCTTTTGTTCCAATTTTGATTACTAATTTTTGTGAAAGTTCAGGAGCTGGAAATTAATCTGCTCTTATACTAATTTTGTGATTTGTGTTCGTATAATCTCTTACAGCTCCTGTATGTGTTGACCCTGGTGAAATATATAATGTACTTGTATACGATGCTGCGGCTGCTAATGTTATTATAGGAATCAACATAATTGTTGCTCCTAATATTGCTATTTTTCTTTTCATTTTTTTCTTTTCCTTTCTTATTTTTATTAAATAGTACTACTTTTACCTCCTTTCTATTGTGCGATGCAAATCCTTACGCATGCACTGTAGTACATAATACTTCACTCTTCTTACTTTTAAATTGTTATGTCTACACCTTGCATTGCATCATAAATATTTTGGGTGCTTCCATTAAATAAAAATACGTGACCATATCCAAGATATGAAAAGCTGGAATTTTGGCTGACTGCTAAAGTTGGGTTACTAGATGATATTTTTGGAGTAATATTTAAACTTAAACCACTTCCATTAAAGTATGCACTAATGACATCATAACTTCTTACACTTGTATTACTTAGCCATGTTAACGTGGCAGAAACATAATACATGCTTGTGCATGAGGATGCTATTTTTAATTGATTGTTACTGTTGTATGAATACTTCCTCTTGTTGTTGTGCTACTACCTATTATTGTTTTTTTGTAACTTCTTGATTTTTTCATATTCTCTTTTCTTGTCCTTATTTTAATATATTAATAAAAGAAAAGACTAGAACTTGTTAAGTTCTAGTCAGGATAGTAGGTATTTATTTAGGTAATTATCGGTAAAATTTCGATGTAGAGTGTCATCTTTATCAGATGAAGATTCTTTAGAAGTAATTTTTGTATTAGTTGACTTTTGATAAAACAAATGATTTGTTTCTAAGAAATAAAACCACTCTTCTTTTTGATTATCTTCTGTTTTGATGACTTCTAATTGTTTTTCTTCTTCAAAATATACGAAGATAAGATTAGCAGTTTCATAGATATAACCATCCCTATCTTTTTTGCCTTTATTTTTGATACTTTCAATTATATTCTTTTTCTCTGGAGTTAATTCTGATTTAGTAGTTTTTGAAGAAGTACCATCTGATATTTTAGTTTTCTTTTGAAAGATAATGTTATTATTTGAAAAGTCTTTTGTTACATTTAATTTTATTGTTTCTTTTTGGGAGTTAGAAAAAGTTATTTGGAGATATAAATTTTTAATTATAGTGTTTACTTTGTTAAATGGGAAATAAGCATCATAACCATAATAGTCAGTTAGGAGAAGGCTTTCCGACTCTGTTTCAACAAGTAAGTAGTCTTTGTTTTTTATCTTGTAATATAATTTTATTTTGGATATTTTTACATTTGGTTCATGAGTTATTTCACCTAATCTAAAATATGTCTTTTGTCTTGTTGTGATAAAAATACCATTGGTAGTTGCGAAGTTTTTTCCTTCGCCATCTACTCTATAAACTTTTATAGAATTATAGGAGTTAAGAAAATAATATGATAAAAAGGTGATAAGTAGTATTAATATTACCGCTGTAAAAGTAAGAGATATTTTCTTAATTTTTTTACTTTCTTCGTTAGTTTCGTCTAATATATTTAGAGTTACTTTTTCGAGTGTTTTTATGCTCTTTTTTGGAATTTTTTCTCCGGCTAATATTTCATTAATTGATACAGCGAATATTTCACTTAGTTTTATTAATACGGAAGAGTCCGGAATAGTTATTCCTCGTTCCCATTTACTTACTGCTTGTCTACTTATAGGAATCATGTCGGCTAATTGAGTTTGACTGAGATTCTTTTTCTTACGTAAACTACAGATAAACTTACCTATTTTTTGTTGGTCCATACTTTTTCTCCTCTTGGGTCTTTTTGTATGAGTTTAGTATACTATGCTTTAATCTTTTTTTCAATTGATGATATAGTTAGAAAAGCTCAACTTGATTAGTTCAGGTTGAGTTTTAGTTTTAAGATTAATTTGCCATAGTTTGTTCAATAAAATAATTAATGAATAGAACTACACTGACTGGATTAGCAACAACTATACATAGTATTAATAGTATTAGATAAATAATATCTAGTTCTACTGATGATGCAAATTTTAGGAATAATAGTTTTATAATAGAAAAAACTATTATAGCGATATTTACTACCATCATGATAGTTGTGCTGTTACTGAAGAGCGGTATCATTGAAAGCAATATGGTAATGAATAAGACTTTATTAATAGTAATCGGAAAGTCTGATGTTATAGTCTTTTTATAAAAATACTGACTAATGATACTAATTAAGGTAATTATATATGATATTAATAAATGATTATAAAAGAATAATGAGGAGGTGTTTTCAGAACTAGTAAAAAGTAAGATAAAACTTTTGATTATATAAAATGTAACTATACCTAATAGAGGAATGTTTAGTAAATAGTAACTCATACTATTAATTGTTTGTTTTTTTGTCTTATATAAATTCTTTATATCTAGAGTGAACATAAGCATAAGCATTAGAATTGTTCCTCCATTAAATGAAATGTTTGATATTAGGCTAGTATAGATAATTGTTGATATTAGAAGTATAAGACTCTCTATTTTTAATAAATTCTTTAAGATACTTTTACATGTCTTCATATTTTTCTCCTTATGCTATTTTATAAGTTTACTATACCATTTTTCTTACAAATAAAAAAGCCCAAGTTTTTGAGCCTTTTTGTTAACTATTAAAATATTAGTGTGAATAATGTTAATAGGATAATATTAGCAATAGCAATTGTTAAAACTACTTTTCCTGCCCATTTTACCCATGTACTATATTCTACTTTAGCAAGTGCTAAACCACCCATGATTGCTCCACAAGTTGGAGTAATTAAGTTTACTAGTCCGTTTGCTGCTACTAAAGTCATTATTGTAGCTTCAACACTATGTCCAAGTTGACCAGCTAATGGTCCAATGATTGGTGCAGATAGTGCTGCTAGACCAGATGATGATGGTACTAATACTGATAATATAATATGAATTATATAATTCATTGGTGCGAATAAGAATCCAGGTACATCTTTTAATAATTCAGCAGCATTGTAAATAATATAATTATCTAAGTAAGTTGTTTTCATTAATACACTAGCACCACGAGCAACGGCAATGATTAAGATAACTCCTACCATGTCATCTGCTCCATCTACGAATGTATCAACGAATTTTTTCTCTTTCATTCCGTTAACAACACCAATAACAATTGCCATTATTAAGAACCAAAGAGCAGATTCATTGAAGTACCAGTTTCCTAATGAACTACCAGTTAACCAACCAGTGAATCCATCAAAGAAAGTTATACCAAATTCACCCCATGGAATGAATCCAATAATCATGATTAAGAAAGTAAGTGCAAATAAGATTAATGTTACTTTTTGCTTTCCAGTTAATTTAACATCATCTGCAATTTCTGTTTTGCCATACTTCTTTTCCATTTTTTGTTGTTCTCTTAGACTTAGGATAGTTGATCCTTTATCCTTTTTAACTTTTTTAGCATACTTCATTACAAAGTAAATTGAAATTGCTAAAGTTGATAACCATAATAATGTACCTATTAAGATAATGATACCTTGGTTAACTTTTGTACCTTCAGGTAATGAAGATATTGCTGCTCCTACTGCAAATGGGTTGATAGTTGAACCTAAGCAACCAGATCCAGCACCTAGTAATACGATTGCTGAAGATACGATTGTATCCATACCAGCAGCTACCATTGTAGCAGCAAGTAAAGCATAGAAACCAACTGTTTCTTCAAGCATACCATATGTACTACCACATGCAGAGAATATGAACATTAATATTGGAATTAATGCTAATTCATTTCCTTTTAATTTTTTAATTAAAACTTGTATTCCTGTTTCAAGGGCTCCTGTTGAATTGATTACAGCAAGGAAACCACCTAAAATCATTACGAATACACTTACATCTACTGCATCAGCAAATCCTAAGATTGGTGATAGTAACACTTCTGATAATTTGGCTCCTACTACACCTGAACCATTTACGATTGTATCATTAGCAAACTTAGCACCTGGCAATAAATGTGAAATTATTCCTAATACGAATATTAGTAAGATAATTATTGTGAATGAAGATAGTGCAAGACTAAATTTCTTCTTTCGCTTTGCCATTTTTTTACTCTCCTTTTATTTTTTTATAATTGTACCTGTTTGACCTGCTAAAGCTGCTTTGGCTTTTTCTAATGAAGTTATTAGAGCATAGCCATTTGAATCTTTAGCAAATTCACAACAAGCCTCAACTTTTGGTAACATGCTACCTTCTGCTACCTCTTTATTTTTGATTAAATCCATAGCTTCTTCAATTGTTAAACTACTTAGACCTTGTTCATTTTCTTGTTTATAGTTAATATAAACTTGCTCTACAGCAGTTAGTATTAGAAGAACGTCTGCATTTAATTCAAGAGCTAATCTAGCACTAGTGCGATCTTTATCAATAACAGCATCAACACCTTCATAGCCATCTTTCCCTTTTACTACTGGTATTCCACCTCCTCCACATGCAATAACGATATTGCCTTTTTCTATTAAATCATGAATAGTCATGATTTCAACAATTTTAATAGGCTTTGGACTTGCTACAACACGGCGATAACCTCTACCGGCATCTTCTTTCATAACATATCCTTTTTCTTCAGAAATTGCTTTAGCCTCTTCTTCCGTATAAAAACTTCCAATTGGCTTAGTCGGATTTTCAAAAGCCTTATCATTTTTATCTACTTCAACCTGTGTAATTATTGTTGCACAGTTTTTATTAATATTTCTTTTGGCTAATTCTTTTTGAATTGATTGTTGTAGATGATAACCAATATAACCTTGACTCATAGCTCCACATTCAGCAAATGGCATTTCTGGAGAGTTTATATTTTTATGAGATTCTTCCATTGCTAAATTAATCATTCCTACTTGTGGACCATTACCATGAGAAACAACTACATTGTTTCCTTCTTCTACTAAATCAACTATACTTTTAGCAGTTTCTTTTACTAACTCTAATTGTTCTTTTGGACTTTTTCCTAGAGCATTTCCCCCTAGAGCAATAACGATTGTTTTCATTATTTTAATGTCTCGTATACTACGGCTTTAATAGTATGAAGTCTGTTTTCTGCTTGATCAAATACTTTAGATTGACTTGATTCAAATACTTCATCAGTTACTTCCATTTCTTTTAAGCCATATTTTTCATAGATTTGTTTTCCAATTGTTGTACCAGTATTGTGGAATGATGGTAAACAATGTAGGAATATTGCGTTAGAGTTAGCATTAGCCATGATTTCGCTATTTACTTGATATGGACGAAGTTGTTTAATTCTTTGTTCCCAAAGTTCTTCTTTTTCACCCATTGATACCCAAACGTCTGTGTATAATACATCAGCATTTTTAGTACCTTCCATAGCATCTTCAGTTAAAGTAATTGTTGCGCCTGATTCTTCAGCAAAACCTTTACAAGTTTCTACTAAGTCTGCAGATGGAAATAGTTCTTTTGGTGAACAACAAGTAAAGTTTACACCTAGTTTTGAACAAATAACCATTAGAGAGTTAGCAACGTTGTTTCTAGCATCACCTAAGAATACTAGTTTTAAACCTTTTAGCTTACCGAAGTTTTCATAAACAGTCATTAAATCGGCTAACATTTGTGTTGGATGAAACTCATTAGTTAATCCATTCCATACTGGTACTGTAGCATAACGTGCTATTTCTTCAACTATTTCTTGATCAAAACCACGATATTCAATACCATCATACATTCTTGTTAGAACTCTTGCTGTATCAGCAATTGTTTCTTTCTTACCCATTTGAGAACCTGTTGGTCCTAGATAAGTTACACCCATACCTAAATCTAATCCTGCTACTTCAAAAGCACAGCGAGTTCTTGTTGAGTCTTTTTCAAATAATAAAACAATATTTTTTCCTCTTAATTCATCATGAGGAATACCAGCATGTTTTTTCTTTTTTAAATCAATAGCAACATCGATTAGATATTTTATTTCTTCTGGAGTATAATCTATTAATTTTAAGAAATCTCTACCATGTAAATTCATTAAATGTCCTCCCTTACTAATGGCATACTCATACATCTTGGACCTCCGCGTCCACGAGATAATTCTGCTCCATGAATTTCAATTACTTTTAATCCATATGAACGAAGTACAGCATTTGTTAGGTTGTTACGATCATAAACAACTACTACACCTGGAGCAATACATAATGTGTTGCTACCATCATTCCATTGTTCACGTTCTGCTGAAACTTTGTCTCCTCCTGCACATGGAATTAAGGTTACTTTACGTCCAACATATTTTGTTAGAATTTCTTCTAATGGAGCATTGATTTCAGTTACTGTTAGGTCTTCATCACTATTAGGATCATCTCCTTCAGTAATTTCAAATACTTGTAATGTTCCCATTATTCCAGGATGGTATGTAAACTTATCATAATCAACTTGTGTAAATACTGTGTCAAGGTGCATGAAAGCACGACTCTCTGGGATATTGAATGCTAAAATAGTGTCTATTTTACATTCTGGATCTTTAAATAGATTTTTAGCAATTTGATCAATTGCTTCGGCAGTTGTACGTTGTGAAATACCAATTGCTAAAACATGGTCATTGATATTTAAAACGTCACCACCCTCAATATGATATGGATTATAACGATCATAATATAATCTTGCTTGGTCTTTATAATCTGGATGATATTTAAAAATGTATTCAGCATAGATTGTTTCTCTGTTACGAGTTACAGAATACATTTTATTTAAACTTATACCTTCACCAACACTTGCAAATGGATCTCTTGTAAAATATAAATTTGGCATTGGATCAGCAATGAACTCATCCTCTGTTTCAATTAAGTCAACTAGCGATTTTTCAATTTCTCTTTTTCTTCTTGGAATATCACTAATTTGAATACCTTCCATTGTCTTTAATACTAATTTTTTACTATTAGTTATTTGATCTAGATAATCAAAAACTAAATATTTATACTTTGGTGTACGAATACCCGCTTCGTAAATAAATTGTTTAATAAATTTATCACGAATTTCATCACTTAGGTCTAGAACGTCGGCCATTAGATTTTCCAAATATACTACTTCTACACCATTTGCTCTTAGGGCATCAGCAAATTCATCATGCTCCTTAATTGCATCTGGTAAATATGGAATATCATCAAAAAGAAGTCTAGATAATGTGTCTGGTGTTAAATTTAATAATTCGTTACCAGGACGATGCAATAGAACTTTTTTTAATGGTCCAATTTCACTTGTTACATGTATTTTTTCCATTTCTTCTCCTCCTTATTTGACGATTTTTTTTACGAGATCTCGAGAAACTCGTTTATTTCTATGGATTACTCCATAAATAACCTATTTTATTTTTGACAAAAACTCTTTTAAGCGTTCTGTTTTTGGATGATTAAATATTTCATCTGGGGTTCCTTCTTCTAGAATTACACCTTTATCCACAAATAAAACTTTTGTTGCTATATCTTTAGCAAAATCTAATTCATGAGTTACTACTATCATAGTCATACCTTCAGTTGCTACTCTTTTCATTAGAATTAAAACATCTTCAATCATTTCTGGATCTAGGGCTGATGTTGGTTCATCGAAAAGAATAATATCAGGATTCATCATTAGAGATCTTGCTATGGCAACACGTTGTTGTTGACCACCTGATAAGTTACTTGGATAGGCATCTCTTTTGTCGTGCAAAGATATTTCCTTTAGTAGTTCAGTAGCTTTTTTATTAGCTTCTTTTTCAGTAAGAATTTTTTCTTTTACTGGAGCTAAAGTTAAATTTTCTAGAACGGTTAAATTTTTAAATAAATTAAAACTTTGAAAAACCATACCGATTTTTTTGCGCATTTCTAATTTATTATTATCAGTTATAACTTTGCCATTATAAATTACTTCTCCTTTGTTTGGCTTTTCTAATAAATTTAAGCAACGTAAGAACGTACTTTTTCCAGAGCCTGATGGTCCGATGATTACTACGCGCTCACCCTTTTCGACTGTTAAGTTTATTTTGTTTAAAACTTTTAGTTTACCGAAACTCTTTTCAATATTTTTAGCCTCTAGCATGATTTAACACCTTCTTTTCAAATATTGTTAATAGTTTTGATAAACCTATTGTTAATATTAAATATATTATAGCAATGATAATTAGTGGGAAGAAATAATTATATGTTCCAGAAGCAATTATATCGGCGGCTTTTACTAAATCAACAATACCAATGTATCCAGCTACTGATGTTTCCTTTAGTAAAGTTATAAATTCATTACCTAATGCTGGCAAGACATTTCTTATAGCTTGAGGTAGGATTATTGACTTCATTGTTTCTCTATATGTTAATCCTAGAGAAGATGCAGCCTCTTTTTGACCTTTATCAATAGAATTAATTCCAGATCGTATTATTTCTGATACATATGCTCCAGAGTTTATACCAAATGCAATTATACCTACTAAAACGGGATTTATATCTACTGTTTTAAAAATAATATAATAAATTATCATTAATTGTAGAACAGCTGGTGTTCCTCTGATAATTGTTACATATAATTCAGCTAGTTTGTTTAGAAATTTACCCTTACCAGTTTCTTCATGATAGTTTCTAATTAAAGCAAGTAATACACCTAGGACAACACCAATTACTACAGCAAATATAGCAATTATTACTGTACGTCCTAGACCTTCTAAAATGAACTTATAACGATCTTGTTCGATAATTGATTGGTAAAATTCTTCTGATAAGTTGTTAAAAAATTGTATTAGCCATTTGATAAGATTCATTTTGTACCTCTTTACTTACTATGATTTATAACGTACTCTTCAATTTTTCCTTCTGACATTAAACGTTCTAGTACTGTGTTGATTTTTTCTAATAATTCTGTGTTACCTTTTTTTACAGCCATACCATAAGTATCAGTAAATAAGATACCATCCAATATTTTTAATTCACTATTTTCACTTACTAATTGTTCTGCTGGTATTTGATCCATGATGATGCAGTCAGCTTTGTTATTTTTAACTGCTTCTGCTGCTACTAGGAATTTCTTTTGACGATTAATTTCTGAATCTTTAAAGTTTTCTGTTGCATATAAGTCAGCAACTGTACCTAGTTGAACAGCAATTCTTTTTCCATTTAGAGAATTTATATCTGTTATTTGACTATCTTTTTTTACAACTACAACTTGATTAGATGTAGTATATTCGATAGTGAAATCTACTTGTTTTTTTCTATCTTCTGTAATACTTAGACCTGCTGCTGCAAAGTCGGCTTTACCTGATTTTAATTCATTTATTATTGAGTCGAAAGCAATATCCTTTACGACTAATTTCTTTCCTAATTCTTTAGCAATTTCGTTTGCTATATCAATATCTACTCCAACTACTTTACCATCTTTGTAATACTCGTATGGAGCAAAACCTGCTTCTGTTACCATTACTAGTTCATTTTCATTTTTTCCACAACCAGTAAAAAGTAGTGTTGTTATTGCTGTTAAAAGTAATAGTATTTTTAATTTTTTCATATTCTCCCACCCTACTATCTATTATATTTTGAGTATACCACAATCAAATTTATAAGTAAAGTTTATTGATTGTTAAAGTCGTTTTTTGTCACCAACACTATTTGGAAAAGAACAAATTAAAATGGCAATACTTTTAAATACTGCCATTTTTATATATTTATCAAGTGCTAGGAATTATTTGTATGAAATTTCCTCTTTAGAAACTTCGATTACAGGGCGAACACCAACCAAAACATCTGTTCTTTGCACTTCTATACTATGAACACGTCTTGCTGTAGCATAAATTATCCAACTATGGTTTGACATAGTGTTTCTTGGAGTTTCTAACCAATATCCATCAAATTTAGAATTATCTTTTTTTGAAAAATTAGTATTTTCAACAAGGTAAAGGTGATCATCTAATTCTCCATTTTTCCAAGTTGGAATATAAAAATCAACAAGTTTTTTTACTTCTGCCATTGTTAAAAATCGTGCTGCATAATTTGAATAACTAAATACTTCAGGAAAAGTATGACCATCTTTGGTGCTGGTAGTATTATATTCATTAACTATCTTTCTCTCTGTGTTTGATAGACGTACATTACTCCATTGGCTAGTAGTGGGAAGTTGTTCTATTGCGTTTCTAGGTCCGTGCCAATTTTCTTTAGAACTATCATATGGATAATATTTTTCGTTGTCGGGCTTTCCAGCACTAACATTATTATAATAAATTAAAACGGCTATATTACTATTTTTTTCCATATCAGTAACATAATAAAATCTTTCTGTATTTGAATCATAAATTCCATCACCATTAACGTCACAGTCAAATGCATCACCAGGTGAAAGTATATTAGCTGTTCCTAACGAACCATATGTAATGGTAGAAGAGCCTTTTTCGCCATTTTCTTTATAACCCATCCCAGAGCAATATCCACCTAAACATTCCTCTGTATGAAGAAGGGTTGCTCTTTGACATATCGGCATTTTATAATGAACTTGAATATCCCCCAACACATTTGGAATGATTAGATTGTCGTTTGTATATTGATAATCACTGCCACTGTATAATAATTTATTATTCATAAATATCTTTATAAGATAATCCTCTTTACTTGGAATATTCAAATTTAATGTGTCTCCTTCTATTATCTCTGTAGGAAATATATCGCTGTTAGAAATATTATAATAAGTAATATTAAAAATTCTTCCAAATTTAAAATTTAGCACAAATTTATTTTCAACATTATTGATATTTGTGCTATCTTTATATGACACTTTTATTTTGAATGTTTTTTTAACTCCTAAAGAGCATTGATTATTATCGCAAATTTTATCTTTTAAATTATAATCTAAAAATTCAAATTTTAAATTTTCATTATCAATTGTTGCATCACTTATTCCCATAATAACATTACCTAAATTATAAACTTCAACATCGTAAATAACATAGGAATTACTATTATTTAATTTAATACTACTAGAAATATTAGAAACATTATAATCTTCATAGTAACTAGTAGCATCTTTTACGCTTTCAACCCAAACTTTTGTCACTCTTACATCTTTATCTATTCGCACGGCAGCACTTATATCTTCTATTGCTAATTCATTCTGAAAAGCAGAAAATCCAACACTTAAGAATATAACAATTAAAACAACTATTATGGAACCAAAATAAATTAAATTATTATTTTTTTGAATTTTTCTTAGTTTCATATTTCTTATCACCACCATCAATGTCCTTTGAATTTACTATATATAAATATAAATTATTATCATTAAGAATATAAAATTTTGACATTTTATGGTCTTTAACATTATAGAACATAATTGGAGAATGTAAATTATCACGAACATCTACTAATTCATTAAAGTTATTAATTATTAGAACATTATAATCTTTTTCATCAGGAAATGTTGCTGTTTCTACTATTAAACGATCATATTCTTTTAATATTTTATTAATAAATTTATCATACTTACTTATTGTTTTGGTATATTTTTTTATTATTACAAAAATAAATGATAGTAAAACAAGTGATAGGAAAAGAAAAATTATACCAACAATAAATTTTAGTTGCTCATTAATAGCAATAGATTTTGATGAAATATATTTATCTATACTTTTATTTATTTCTTGTGTATTAAATTTTATTTCAATAGCTTTTTGTGATAGTGGTATTCGAACTGATATTTGTGCAGAGGTTGGAATATCTTTGTATTTGGAATTAACATTATTATAAGTGTTTAAATACACTTCCAAATAACTTTGTGAATCAATACCATATTGAGATTTAAAATTAGTTGCAATACTATTATAGTATTCATAATCAATATTTACTTTTTTATCTAAATTATATAATGTTCCGTTATTTTTTACGGAATCAGTGGTTTTAGGAGCTAAAACATATTCTTTTTCATAATACTTTGTTTTAGTATCATTATTTTCAATAATAAGTTTAGCCACAATTTCATAATCAGTGGAACTAACTAAATTATTAGAGTTACCATTAAATTGATAATTAAATTCTAGTGGAATGTTCTTAATTAAACTAGCTACATAAGACATATCGGAATCTAAGCATTCATCCTCAAAGAAATCATTATCCTTTAAGCACACTGAATATTTAACATTGCCCTTTTCTTGAAAGCGTAATTTTTCATCATTATTAATACTTAATGAGTTAGTAATAAATTTAAAGCCTATTATAATAAATAAGCAAAAAAAGAATATACATAGGCTAAATTTCAATAAAAGATTTTCTTTTTTTGTCTTTTTACTATTCTTTTTATTTTCAGTAAAATGTACATTTTTTGTCATTTTTACCACCTCTCATTAAGTAATACGGTAGGATATCCTATTAGTGGAATCTTAAGCTTAACAGTTCCAACAAACATATCCTCTGTAACTTTGTATTTATCATAATCGCTATTAGCATCACCTTTAGTATATATAAAATATTCGTTATTATTTTTTACAATTCTATAAATTCTATGAATAATCATTTTTCCATCATGCTTATATGCTAGTACATCCCCAACTTTAATTTCATCATATTTTTTATCAACAATAACTACATCACCTTTTGAGATTTTAGGTTCCATAGAACCACTAGCAACTGCAATTGCATAATATCTAAAATATCCAGATACTACATAAATTAAAACACAGCTTAAAATAGTTAAAGGAATAAAAAATAGAATCTCCTTTTTTTTATGACTATAATTGTCAAGTGCAACTTCTTCAGTTCTATCTTTTTTAAACCAATTTTTTATCTTTATAAGGACAATCAATGGAAAAATAAGAAAAATCAAAGAATAAAGGTATTCATTAGGGTTTGGAATTATAGGAAGAAGATATTTATATAGGCCCATAATTAATAAGTATACAATTCCAGGTTTATAGCCAAGATTTAAAGATAAGTATGAACACAAAATATTTTCTGAGATTGATGGTAAAAATGTTAATGCAATTAACAAAAAAGTATCCTTATTAAAACCAATTGAATGAGCTGAAAAAGGTATAACATTATCAATTATAATAAAGAAAACGCATGTAATTATAATCAAAGTTTTTGACTCACTGGACTTCATTAAAAGTTGATATCTCAAAAACTCTTTTATAAAAGTGTAAAATATTATAGGAAAGATTATGTTTTGGAAAGAATTTATTGTAAAATAATTGATATTTTTGGCAAAGCCTATTAAAATGCCGGATAAATAATAAAGCAGAAAAAAAGCTATTAAAATAATAATAATCTCTAAAATGATATCTTTACTGTAGCGATGTCTATCTTTTTCAAATCCAAAAGCAAAATATGCAATAACTAAGGATAATAAAAGTACAATATCTAATCCAATTTGTCCTAACATTTTAAATTTTAAACTATTTAAAAGTAAAATAAAACTGAAAGTAAAGATAAATAATATTATTTTAATATAGCTTTTCTTCATTATTATCTCCCATCTTTAAAGAGACAAATCTGTTTCAACATGCCATTTTTAATCAACAGAACTGTAATTTAAAGTTATATTGCCAAATGCAACAGTAAAGTCTCCATCTGCTCTATCAGCACCAGCTTCATATTCTAAAGTAACTGTAACTAATTCTCCGTTACCTTTAGATAAAGTATGACCTGTAATAGAAGCCTTGCCAGTTGTTGTTTCAATTTCATTTCCAACTTTTACTTTTACAGAAATTTTTTCACAAGCTTTTTGAACTAGAGCATCAGTAGTTCCTTGACCTGCTGTACAAATTTTAGTAGCATTTTGATTAGTAACATTACTAAAGACTATACTTTTTAGGTAAGCATTCAATTCTCCTGCATTATACGCATAAAATTTGTACACAACTGATTGTCCAGGTTCAGTAAATGTTGCACTTAAATTTGAGATAGTTGGATCACCGCTATTATCAATAACACCATTGGTTGTTACTAGTGAGTTAGGTGTAGCAGTTGGTGTAATTTCGGCAACTTCCACTTTATCTTCAGCACTAGAAAAATCAACATTCAATGTACTACTATCTGGTTTAACATTCGCACTAGTTTGAATATTTAAAACACTAGAAAAAGCAGCAAATCCAATTGATAATCCAACGATACCAACAACTAAGGCAACGATTGCTATTATCTGTACTTTTCTATTTTTCTCCATTTTTTTATCCTCCTATCATTATGATTATATCATAGCTATTATATTTAAACAAGATTTCATCTTGACTTTTATCTTCATCTCAATTGTAAAAGTAAATTTTTATTTAAATGTCTATTTTTAACGAAGTTTAGTCTAAAATTTTACTGTTTAAAATACAATTGTTTCTTTCGTTTTACATCTTTTGCTAGTAGTTGAACTTGGTTATTTGCCATTTTAACTCTTACACTACTGAGATAGACAAAACTTTATTACAAAAATATGATATAAACTTACTTTGCTATTTAATTTTATAATTTCAAGTATAAATATCTATACCATTTATAGTTATTAGTCATAAAATACTTTAGATTGGAGAAATATATGAAAAAGATTTTACTTGAGATTAAAAATTTAAAAAAAATTTATCATAATAAACAGGGAGAAACTTTAGCTGTTGATAATGTTAATTTTGATGTGTATCAACAAGAGATTCTAGCAATTGTTGGTCCTTCTGGTTGTGGCAAATCTACAATTCTTTCTAT
>HF992500.1:109128-118207 GCA_000433455.1 Mycoplasma sp. CAG:877
AATTCTTTCTATTCTATCTGATCTTAATAAAAAAAGTGATGGGAAAATAGTTTTCCATGATAAAGAAGAGATTGGCTATATGCTACAAACTGATTCTCTGTTTCCTTGGTTAACAATACTAGATAATTGTTTATTGGGACTAGAAATTAAAAAAAGAAAAAATCCAGAATCTGTAAAAAATGTTATTAGACTCTTAGATAAATATGGACTTTCTGAATTTAAATATAAATATCCAGATAGTTTATCTGGTGGTATGAAGCAAAGAGTAGCTCTAATTAGAACCTTGGCTATTAATCCATCTCTATTATTATTGGATGAACCTTATAGTGCACTTGATTATCAAACTCGTCTTGCTTTGTCCGATGATATGTACAGAATCATTAAGGCTGAAAAAAAGACAGCAATTCTTATTACTCACGATATAGCGGAAGCTATAAGTATGTCTGACAGAGTTATTGTCCTATCTAGACGCCCCGCTAATGTTAAAAGTATTTATGAAATAAAATTGAGCGATAAAAAAAATCCTATTCATAATCGTAAATGTATAGAATTTAATGATTATTATGAAAAAATTTGGAGGGATTTAGATGTCTACTTACAGTGAAGAACATAAAGTTTTTTTGAAAAAAATAAAACGTGAAAAACTCATTGTTTGTGTTTCACGTCTCTCTATTATAATTTTCTTTTTGGCTATATGGGAAATCCTAGCAAGATTTAGTTTAATTAATACTTTTCTTTCTTCTTCTCCTAGCAAGGTTTTGGCTACTACTATTTCTCTTTTTAAAACTGGTAGTTTATTTAATCACATAGGTATTACGCTTTATGAAGTGCTTATTAGTTTTATAATTGCATCTATTTTAGGTTTTGTAATTGCTGTTATATTGTGGAGTAATAGAATTATTTCTAAAATAATCGAGCCTTATATTACCGTTTTGAACTCTCTACCAAAAGTGGCTTTGGGACCTTTGATTATTATTTGGGTTGGAGCTAGTACAAATTCAATTATATTTATGGCTCTTTTGATTAGTGTTTTTATTACGATTATTAATATATATAATGGTTTTATTGCAACTGATAAAAATTATATTTTACTTTTAAAATCGTTCAAGGCTAGTAAATGGCAAATATTTATGAAGGCTGTTTTACCAAGTAACTTGGGAACAATAATTAATGCCTTTAAGATAAATATCTCTATGAGTTTGATTGGAGTTATTATGGGTGAACTCTTAGCTTCTAAAAACGGACTTGGTTATTTAATTATGTATGGGTCACAAGTATTTAATATTAATTTAGTTATTACAAGTGTTGTGATACTTGGTATTATTTCTTACCTATTGTATTTTATTATTGATTTTATTGAAAAGAAATTAATTGCTACAAACTAAAAAACTTTAAAGTTCTCTATATTTTGAGTCCTTTAAAGTTTTTTTTCTTTTATTTGATTAATTTTGTTACATATGTTGTTTGTGTTGATTTCATAATTGATATGTATTTTTATCAACCAATTATGTTTTTATAAAACATGTATCCGATTGAAAGAATTATTCCAATAATGAAAGTAATAATAAATATAAGGGAAATGGTATTTGTAAATCCACTATTACTGGAAGGTGCTTTATTACCTGATGGGGCATTGTTATTTGATGATGTATTATTTTCTTTTACAAATACCTTTGGCTTATCATGTTGTTGTAGTGGCTTTTCACTAGAACTTTGTTTTGTTCTTTCGATACTTGCTAGCATTTTTTCTCTGGTACTTTCATTTTTTGTGGTGTTTGCTTCTGTAATTTTTGAAACTGTACTTATAACATCCTGTTCAGATTTGCAACCAATCTCAATAGAATACTGGAAGGCTTGTTTTGTTCTATTTAGTACGTCTTGTCTATTAACATGTGTTTCCTCGGTATGTTGCAATGTTTGTTTTTCTCTTTCTAATTGGAATTTCATTTCAGTTGGTGATAGTTTTTTGTCTGCTGATAGTTTTTCTATTTTTTCTGCTATACTTATTTCTCTTTTTTTAGCCTCTTCTTTCATTGCGGTACTTACCTGGTCAAACTTTTGACCTACTTCAACTAACAACAAGTCATCCATTTCTGTTGTATCTGGAAATTCGGATAACATTCCTGATACCAGTTGTGTAGCTAAATTGGTTTCATATGTTGTTGCATGTTCTTGGCCTTTTGTATATAACTCTTGAAGTCTTGAATTGTTTTTTCGTGCTTCAACCGGATTATAATTAGGCGATACAATATTTAACTTTCCTGGATCAATTATTTGATCGGCAATTTTTTTATTCCATCCCATTTTATCAAATTGACTTGGATCATGAGCATCTACACCATATAAAAATTGTACGCCTGTTTCAGATGCAATTTTCCAAAACGTAGGATGCGGATATGAATATTTACCATCACTCATTATTTGTCCTTTATCAATACCAGCAAAATTTAACTCTATTGGAATACCAATTTCTTTTGCTTTATTACAAATCATTTGACTTGCGACTACGGCATTATCATCAAATTGTCTTTTGGCTTCTTCTGATGCAAGACTATCTCTAAGTTCCATAAAAATATCAGGATGAGCTACTATATCAAAAATGCCGGATTCCATTGCCTTACATAACATTTCGGCATATTTTAGTGGGTAATCAGGATTGTTATTTTTTTTAATTAGACCCTTACTGCAAGGAACAAAGTGTTGACCTAAAATCATATAATCAACTTTTTCTCTCAATTCGCCAAGAAATTGCTCTTTCATCGGATCAAATTCTACTTCAAAGCCAACATTTATTTTCATATCCGGATTTTGGGCCTGTAAATGTCTAATACTTTCTATGTATTCATCTACTTCACTTATATGCATTTGATGTTCAGGGTCTTGATAGGCTAATTCAGGGACTGGTATATGATCAGAGAAACCTAACTGCTTTATGCCATTGGCTCTAGCCCTTTCTACATACTCACTATCTTCTGAAATACCAGCATGCCCACATCTATTCGTATGTGTATGATAATTAAATGTTTGAAAATTATTTTTTAATAAGAACTTATATGCTTTGCTTTTTGGTTCCATATTTTCAGTAAATACTCCACCATGTAAAGATTCTATTGTTGGTTCGTCTGCTTTTATTCTTTTTTCATTTTCTAAGGTTACTCTAAAATTCTGTCTATTTGTTTTACTCCATATAGTAAATCCTCTAATATTACATTCTTCTCTTAATTCTTCAATAGTAGAATATACTTCATTTATTTTTTGCTGTCTTAGTATTTCTATTTCAAAATCAGAAAGTCCCTTAGTGCCTTTTGTCATGACAATATCAAATTCTGTTATTTCGATTGGCAAACCAAACTTAGATAATTCTCTCAGCATATTTTCAATATCAGTTTTTGATGAATTATTATCTATATGCATCTGTGTTCCAATACTATCAATCAGTTTAACACCATGCTCTTTTTCATATTGTTGTATTTCTAATATTAATTTTTTATTTGCTTCTATTTTTCTTGGATCTAGCCAGTTATCATCATTAAACATAAAATCTGCTGTTGGTAAATTTCTTCTTGCTTCGGTAATAATGTCACATAAATCTGATATTTCTAAATGCTTTAACCAACCAGATTTGACATTATCAAAATCACTATATAATGTTGGACTCTGATCAATATCTCCTCTATATTGATATGGCGTTGTACCATCTAGGGAAAATCTATTTAATAATTCGTTGAAAACATCATAGCTTCTTACTACATCTCCATAACCGTTTTCAGCAATAAATTTTGTTGTAGCAGATACATAGTCCATTAATTTTTGCTTTACTAGTCGTTTTGATTCCTCATTTTTTGGCAATTGATACAAATATTCCGGACAGTCCTGATAAAAAATCAAAGTGTTTAGTCTAACTTGTTTGCCAGTTTCTTTCGCAAAGTCTAATGATTTTTTTAGATGATCAAAATCAAATGTTCCGTCACCTAAAACAATAGAACCATACTTTGCTTCTTCATCAATTGTTATGGAATTGTAATTTTGTTGAATTTGATTATATAAGTTTCTATATGCCTCCATGCTCGTTCCAATAATACCAGTCTTTTCAATTGGGGTATAATCTCTTAAAGTTTTATATATTTGATGTAATCTTGAAGGATTTTGAGAATATGAGCCTATTAATTTTCTCATCATCTCTTGTTGGGTATTACCTGTAGAAATAATTTCATCAATCATTGCAATTTCTTCTCTACTTAATATTCCACTTTGCTTTAAATATTCAATTTTCTTTGATAACCTGAGTCCTGTTTTTTTTAAATAATCGACTTTGGGTGTTAAAGAATGCATATATAGGTCAAAAACTCTTTGTCTTTCATCTTCTATACTTGCATTTTGATTAATAGTTGTTTTAATATTAGTAACTTTTTTTAGGCTTTCTTCTAAAGCATCAAAAGTATCAGAAGTTGCTATCATCATTAAATCAATATCTTGATTATTAAGAGTAATACCAGTATATTGTAAAGGTAATTCTTGTAATTCCATTACTTCAGAAAGCTTTTCTATATTTTTTTGTGTTTCCATAATATCAACTCCAATTAATGTACTTGCACAATGTATGATTGTATTATGATTTTATTATAACTTAGAATTAGTAATAAGTAAATTTATTATAATTTTATATTTTGTATTGATTGATGAATATATATTAAAAAAGGTTTTCTAATACTAAAGCTATTATTAATAATTTTTATTTAACTCAATTGACTTTTTACTCTCTTAATAAAAGGAGAATTATTCTATGCAAAATTCTTTTTAAAATCAAAAAAAACAGTTAATGTATAAACATATTAACTGTATAACGTTTTTTTACTTTTTTGCATCTACATACCCAGCTTGACAGTGATCCGTTTTCTTACCCTCTTTGTATTCAATTATTGTTTTACAGTATTCACATCTTGTTTTTGAATGTCTATTAACGTCATTTAGATCTCCACAATTTGGACAATTGATAGTTACATAATCTTTTTCTTTTTGCTTAAACTTTAATTTAATTTTTACCAAACACTGTAAATGATAACATTAGGCCGCCACAGATGTTAGCAGAGTGAGAATCATATCCATATTCACCAAATGTAAATGGCATTATAAATGGCACACCTTTTGTTTCTTTTACTAATAATTTATGAACTTCATTTAATCTATCACCAATAACTTTTCTTCTATTTCCTGAATGAATAAGAATATATGCTGCTGGTTCTGTATACAACTGTCTTCTTAGATCTCTTAGTGTGTTAACTGATGCGTCAATTAATTCATCAGTTGTTGCTTCTAATTGAATGATTGCTGTTCTTGGTACAACTTTATTTCCTAGAGTTATTGTATCATCTGTTGTTGTTTTTGTACCCATATCATTGCCAATCATTGGATGTCTTATAATTGTTAAGTTTCCTAATGGATCTTTTATACCTAATGGTTTAGAAGCTGATGCTTCTAGTAGTTTTGAACCAATTAAACTAGATGGGGCTTTATTTATCCAAGTTGCATATTTTCTTAATGCTGATATACCATCAATACTAACTAGTGTTCTATCATCTTTTACTTCTGTTATTAATCCCATATTATTTGTTTCTCTATAATTTCCTGAGAATGATGTAATTATCTCATTATCAGTATAGAAGAAAGCAACAGCTACTCCATCAGAAAACACTTTGTCATTACAAATTATTTTCCAATTACCTTCTACGTTATTGTCAGCAGCACTTCCTCCAAACATTGGAACTCTACCAATTACATCTTGGATTCCCATTAGATACTCTTCTTCTTCTTTAGGACTTGCTACCATATAAAAGTATGCAGGAGCACGAGTTGTCTTGGCATTTTCTACAGCTTCTATAGCAACACGTCTACCTATAGCACGAGGGTCTTTTCCAGCTTCATGAGCAGCTACTCCTACTACCATATTCTTATCTTCCATAGCTAGCATTCCAGCAAAACCATATTCAGATGAAATTATACCATCTTCAACAATTATGGCTTCATTACTAGTACTACCTATTATTGGCATATTTGTTATTTTTCTTATTCCTTGAACAAGTTCTTTAATATTATTTTTTTCAGATGTATAAATAAAACCCACTTTAGCATTTGATAATTCTTTCAAAGCTCCTTTTGCAGTTTCCATTCCCGCTAATATATTATCCATATTAGTACTGTAGCCAACACATGATTTTAACATATATACCCTTCTTTCTTCTTTGCTATTCTTTATATTAGTTATTATACCATATTCTGTTGATATTTAAATATCTTTTAGTAAATTTTATGTTGATTGACAAATGTGAAGTATTTAAAGTTGGATGTTTTTTAATCTATAGTTAAAATTTTGCAAAATAAAAAACTAGTTTTAAATATCTGAATCTTGGATATTAAATTACTAGTTTGTTTTTCTAACGTAATTTGTCTTGTGACTTAGAATTTAATGTTAAATCTGCTCTTCTACCATCTAAATACGCATAATAACCTGCTGCTGCTACCATAGTTGCATTATCTGTACAATATTTCATTGGTGGAATTGATAGGTCAACGTGCAACTCTTTAGTTAATTTTTCCATGGCATTTCTTAGTCCTTGATTAGCTGCTACTCCACCTGCTACTATAACAGTTTTTATATTTTTATCTATTACAGCTTTTCTTACTTTGCTAGTTATAGCTTCAATTGCCACTGTTTGGAATGAAGTTGCTAAATCCTCTTTATTTATTTCTGCACCTCGTTGTTCTTCATTATGTGCTAAGTTTATTACAGCACTTTTTAAACCACTAAACGAGAAGTTATAACTATCATCTTTTAATGGAACTGGTAGTTTATATGTTGGTTTTCCAATTGCGGCAAGCTTATCTATTTTTGGTCCTCCTGGATATTCTAGACCAATTACTCTTGCTACTTTATCATAACACTCACCAATAGCATCATCTAGTGTTCCACCTAATTTGTTAAATCTATAGTGTTGTGGCATCTCTATTAATTCAGTATGACCACCTGAAACAACTACTGCTAATAATGGAAACTCTAACTCTTTCACTAAACTATTAGCATAGATATGTCCTGCTATATGATGAACTGGTATTAATGGTTTATTATATATAAATGATAATGTTTTGGCAGCTTCTAGGCCAACTAGTAGTGAACCTATTAGACCTGGACCATAAGTTATTGCTATAGCATCTATTTGCTCCATTGTCATGTTTGCTTTTTCTAGACATTCTTCTAGAACGATAGTTATATTTTTTACATGCTCACGACTAGCTATTTCAGGGACAACGCCTCCATAACTTTTATGAATATCTATTTGTGAAGAAATAACGGTTGCTATTTCTGTAGTACCATTTTTTACAATCGAAGCACTAGTTTCATCACAGCTACTTTCTATTCCTAATATATACATATCTTTCATTTTACCACTCTCTTAACTTAATTACTCTCTTACCATTAAAATTCCATCAATACCTTGATAATACCCTTTTCGGATTGCCTTTTCTTGAAAATTAAACTTTTTATATAGTTTAATTGCATTATAGTTATTTATTCTTACTTCTAGGGAAATACTTTTTTGAACTAATTCTGTTAGTTTTTTTAATAATTCAGTACCAATTCCCATATTACGATATTGTTCTTCTACTTCAATATTGTTTATTTCAACTCTTTCATATATTTCACTATAATATAAATATGCAATAATTCTATTGTTTTTTTTATATACAAGTATTTTCCCAAATGGATTTTGACTTAGTTCTTTTTCTAACTCTTTTAAATCTACAAATGAGTTGTTATTTTGACTAAAATTTAGTGTTTCAATCATCTTAGTTTTTCTTACTTTCTTCTGCTTCTGTTAGCTTTAGATATTCAGGATTTATAGCATGTGGATTTATTGATTCTTTATTTTCAAAATGATTAACAATTTTTTCAATATCAGGATTATATGGCTCGATATCTTTTAATTCATCAAATTCATCATTGCTTATAAATACATAGTCTTCATCTGCTAGCTCTACTAGTAATTCTTCTAATTTTATGTGCATTGGTTTTAATATTATATTGTTATCTTTACTGTAGATGGCACCAAATACATAATTGCGTCTAGCATTTATAATTGGTACGTGTAACTTATCTGAAGTACTTGATAATGACATTGCCTCTAAAGCAGAAACTGAAGTTATTGGTATGTTTAATCCCCATGCAAATACTTTGGCAATTGTTATGCCAATTCTTATACCGGTAAATGATCCTGGACCATTAACTACAATTATTTTATCAATATCTTTTGCTGATAAATTTTCTTTTTCAAATAAACTAACTATGCTTGGTAGTGCTTCTTCTGATAAACTATGTCCAAATTCTTTTTTTACTTCACTAGTTAGTTTTCTGTTTGTGACAATACCAGCGTATAGATAACTTGATGATGTATCTATATAAAGAATTCTCATACTACTGCCTCACATACTTCTTCATATTTTTTACCATGTGGAATTAATGTAATAATTCTTTTATCTTCATCTTCACTAGAGCTTCTAAATTTAATATCCAATCTTTTATCTGGTAAAAGGTCTGGTATCATGTCAGCCCATTCTATGATTGTTACACCTTTTTTAGTGTAATACTCTTCTATATCAAGACCATTCATTTTTCCATCTAAACGATATACATCCATGTGATATAATGGCATTTCACCTGATGTATATTCCTTTATAATATTAAATGTTGGAGATGTAACTTCTTCGTCTATTTCCATTGCTTTAGCAAATCCCTTTGTAAAAACTGTTTTGCCAGTTCCCAAATCTCCTTCTAAGCAAATTACCATATTTGGAAATTTTTCTGATTCAATATTTTGTGCTAATTCTATTGTTTCTTCTTCTGAATATGTTGTTATTTTATAATCCATTTTAATCACCTACAATTTATTATAATCAAAAAGAAAAAGTTATACAACTCCTTTTTGATTAATTAATAGAAATTGACAATTTTTATTTAGAGATAAATTAAAAACTACTATTATTTGAGTAATAGTAGTCTTTTTTACACAAAAAAAATTCTTGGCAA